>JBPOIJ010000123.1:0-2628 GCA_052034585.1 Myxococcota bacterium | reverse complement strand
GGCAGAAATCAATCAGGATGGTATTGATCCGCATATTCGCATGGCATAGTGCAGCCAACTGATCATAGTGTTCGATCTGCGTAGTGTAGTGATATCGCTTGATCCCGAGATAGGTGTTTGTAAAGTTGTCTGCCCATTCCATCCAGTTGATATCTGGAAATGCAGCCACATGCGCATTGAAGTTGCCGGTAGCCCCTCCAAATTTTACTTTCAGGGTAACAGCTTCGAGTTGACCGATCTGCACATCCAGTCTTTCAACAAACACCATCAGTTCCTTTCCAAGAATGGTAGGTGACGCTGGTTGTCCATGCGTATGGGCGAGCATAGGGAGATACTGTGTCTTGACAGCAAATTCCATGATGTCTTGCCTCACTGATTTCAGTGCAGGAATTAATTGTACCTCATAGGCCTCCCGGATCATCAGCGGAAATGCACTGTTGTTGACATCTTGTGATGTGAGTCCAAAATGCACCCATTCTTTATAGCGAGCTAAGCCAAGCCCATCCAGTTTGTCTTTGATGAAATACTCGATGGCTTTGACATCATGATTGATCTTCACTTCTGATTTCTTGATGGCATTTGCATCATCATCTGAAAACCCGGTGACAATCTGCCTTAATCCTTCCTTTTCATCTGCTGTCAATAAACCTCCTTGTATCACTCCGGTTTCAATCAAGGCAATGAGGTACTCCACTTCGACATGGCACCTGTACCGCATCAATGCCGCTTCAGAAAAGTATTGTGCCAGGACCGCTGTCTTTTCAGCATACCGGCCGTCGATGGGGGAGATGTTATGGAGCATGTTTGTTTTGTCTGTTGTCATTGTCTGGGCGTAAAAATACAGTTTTCGTTTGAAGGCACGGGTTTTGGCAAGGAGCAAGGTGCATGGAGCAAGGAGACTGTCACGATACAGATATTGCCTTTTTCAACAGAGGGAATTTTGTAAATGTAGAGACGCGATTTATCGCGTCTCTACATTTACAAAATTCCCTTGCTCCTTGCTCCTTGCTCCTTGCTCCTTGCTCCTTGCTCCTTGCTCCTTGCTCAAACTTCGTCCTTCGAAAACACCTCTGGGTCAATCTGCGTAAACACCTCATCCTCCGCCGTCTCTTTGGTATAGGGTATCGTAATCGTAGTCGTCGTGCCGACACCCTTTTCACTGTGTACAGATATTTCTCCTTTCAGAAAGTTGACACGCGCAGCAACATTTTCGGTTCCCATGCCTTTGCGGACTTCGGTTGGTTCATACCCGACACCATCATCTTCGACCATGATCTCGATGTCCTCATCATTGCGGATGAGCTGGATCAGGATCTCCTTGGAGTGCGCATGCTTGAGGCAGTTGTAGAGCAATTCCTGTACAATCCGGAAGATGTTGAGTGTGACACCAATAGCGAGATCGTGGAGCGGACCATAGTGCAGGAATTCGATGTGCGGGGTATCTTCTGATTCAATGCGATTGACAAGATCCTTGATGGCTGGTACTATACCCATCTTGAGCAAGGCACCCGGCTGCATATTATTGGAGATGGTTCTCACTTCACTGCAAGCCGCATCAAGGAGATTGTAGGCTTTATTGTATTCCTTCTGATGCGTGATTTCTGGATTTTTCGCCTGGATAGCATCAAAGTGCAGCTTGACAGTCGATAGCAATCCACCCAGACTGTCATGCAGGTCACGCGCTATACGTTCACGCTCGACTTCCTGGCCTTGCAACATCGAACTGATAGATTCAATTTTGCGGTTGCTCTCCAGCTCATTGATCTTACGCATGTTGATTTCTTCATTCTGGTC
The DNA here is from genome assembly GCA_052034585.1 of Myxococcota bacterium. Lineage (GTDB taxonomy): Bacteria > Myxococcota > Myxococcia > Myxococcales > Myxococcaceae > Xiheimicrobium. The sequence goes on along the minus strand of JBPOIJ010000123.1, from coordinate 834 downwards.
AGCAATGATCTGGTTTGAATTGAGACGCTGCTGGTAACTGCGGATGATGATGTAGGATACGATCAGCATGATGACAGCCCCTACTAAGAGCGCATAACTCAGCACTTTCTGTATCCGTGATTTCAACACAGTGATATTTCTGTCTCGCGCCATCATCTGTAACTCCGTCTCACGCTGGATGTCTTTGTCTTTGAGAAACATCTGCTGGATACTCGCAGATTTACCGGCATTGTTGAGGCTGTCATTGAAGTGGTTCAACGTCTTCATGACATAAAGCGCCGCCGCAAAGTCTTTCATTTTTTCATAACACTCTGCCTGCTGCCTGTACAATTCTCTCTTGACGAAAGTATCCTTACCGGCCAGGCGTAAACCATGTGAAAAATAATATAAGGCAAGCTTGTATTTCTTAGCATGCATATTGTACATGCCCACGTGGAGATGTAAAGAAGGCAGGAAGGATAGATAGCGTATGCTGTCATATCTCGTCAGATCAATGCTCAGGGAGTCCGGTAGATCTTTAAACATAGGCTTCTGGCCGGTGAGCGCAGTGATCGTGAGCCTGTTGATCGTAGACAACAGCGTGTCCTGTATCAACATGTTCAACCGGCTGGCACGGTCAAAATATTTCGACGCCTCCTGCATCTGATTACGCGCGATGTAGATTTCTCCTATCTGCTGCAACATACGGGCAGATAGCACCGTGTCGAGTGTGCGCTCTGCATAGCCTTCGACGCGTTCAAACATACTGATAGCTTCCAGGTAATATTCACTACCGCAATAGAGCCTGCCCAAATCCGTGATCGTCTGGTACATTCTCAATGAATCACCAGCTTT
>JBPOIJ010000087.1:0-77063 GCA_052034585.1 Myxococcota bacterium | reverse complement strand
CGTCCTTCCCCGACGACTTCTCCTCCTCCCTCGTCTCCCCTCTCCCTCCTGACGTCGCCGTCCTCTCCTGGGAGCCCTCTTCCCTCTCCGTCGACGGCACCTTCCTCGACGAGCCAGCCGGCTATCGCGTCTACCGTCTCTCTGGAGACTCCCTCTCTTCCTTCGACGTCGGCCCAGCCCTCTCCTTCGCCTTCGACGCACTCCCCAAAGGCTCTCATCTCTTCTGGGTCACCGCCTACGACTCCTCCGGCAACGAGTCCTCTCCCTCGGACCTCGTCACCAAGTCCGTCGAGTGAAGTGGCAGGTACACACCTCGAGCACCCGCCGTGTACAGTCTTTGGCGCGACTCACTGCGCAACAGGAATCACGCCGCCGTCGTCCGAGCCACAGCGCACCCGCACGATCACCGACTCTCGAGAGGCGATCGACCTCGCGCACGCCTCGCCGCGCAGCACCAACTCCCCTCGCTCGAGCGAGCCCCACATCCACCCGTTCGCGGAATCGAGCGGGAGCGTCGTCGTCCCGAGCTCGACGGAGATGGTCCCAGTGGCGTCTGGAACCGACGGAGAGACGAGCACACAGGCGCTCAGCTGTGCGTCGATTGCGCCGAACGCCGCCTCGAGCTCGGCCGGCGAGTTCCCGGCGAAGAAGGCGTGAGCGCCCGAGTGAGGCCGGCCGCCTGCGTTCGCCATCGCATCGAGCACCTTCGTCATCGTCGCGTCGCTCGCGATGCCGATGACCCAGGTCGACAAGCCCGCGGACGCCCAGCGTGAGAGGCGCGTCACCGTTCGCTCGTCGTCGAGGCAGCGCTGCGCCGAGCTGCACCCTTGCGCGTCGACACAGGTGCAGGTGGCTGGGTTGAGCCACGGGTTGCAGTTGGGCGCACCGTCGGTCGCCAACACCAGCGCGCGCGGTCGATCGGTCGCCACCGATTGCTCGAGCGCCGAGGCCGCTTCGTCGATGGCGTCGGCGGTGGGCGTCGCTCCGCCGGTCGAGGTCGAGCTCATCAGGCTCGCGACGGCCTTCGCCTGGTTCGCCGCCGGCGTGAGCGAGGCAGCCGAGGGCACTTCACAGCTCGCGCCGCCCGTCGTGGTCGAAGGGTAGATGAAGGCGCCGATGTCGACGTCGGTGCCGAGTGACGGGAGCGTCTGCGAGAGCGTCGTTCGCAGCGTCGACCACCGGCTTCCCGAGCCGAACGCGGTCGCCATCGAGCCGGAGCGGTCGAGCACGAGCATCACCGCCGGCGTCGTTCTCGCCAGCTCGAAGTCCCCCGCGATGCACGTCGGCTGGTTGAGCGCGAGCGCAGGGACGAGCCGCGTTCGGTCGTCGCACGAGAGCAGCGCGAGCCCGAGAGTGAACCACCATGAACGAGTGAGCATGGTGGTGCGTTCATCGGCGGCGTTCCCGCATTCATGCCGTTCGGGTGGTGATCGCTTTTGACCGGCCCTGAACACCAGCCCGACACGAACGGAACCGCGGCTGATTGAGCGATCGGCCTGCCTGCGATACCCAGCCCTCGGGAGGTCGGCTCGATGGGTTCTCGGTGGCCTCAGCTCGGCGAAGTCGACCGCGGCGAGCTGGCGCGCGCGACGGCGTGGTTCGGCGCGCGGCTCCCAGACGACCCGGCGCGCCGAGATGACTGGTGCGTGCCCATCGCGCTCTGGGTGACGGCGCAGCTCCGCGCGGCGAGTCGGCGACCGCTCATGGTGGGCCTCTCGGCACCACAAGGCGCGGGCAAGACGACCCTCACCCGGCAGCTGGTCGAGTGGTCGAGGAGCGAAGGCCTCAGGGCGGTCACGCTCTCCGTCGACGACTTCTATCTCCGCCGGGAGGAGCAGCTCGCGCTGGCCGCACGACACCCTGGCAACCCAACCCTCGAGCACCGCGGCTATCCCGGCACGCACGACGTTCCGCTTGGGGCGCGCGTGCTGTCGTCGCTCCGCAAGGGAGAACGCACCGAGGTGCCGCGCTACGACAAGTCTGCCCATCAGGGCCGCGGAGACCGGAGCGCCGAGGTGACCGTCGTCGAGGCGAACCAAGACCTCGTCTTCCTCGAAGGCTGGATGCTCGGGTTCCAGCCGGTGCCGTTCGTCGAGCGCGTCCTCGAGCCCGCGAACGCAGCTCTCATGCGCTACCGCGCCTGGACGGACCTCCTCGACGTGCTGATTCGAGTGGAGATGAAGGACGTGTCGCAGGTGATCCGCTGGCGCATCGAGGCGGAGCAGGCCATGCGCGCGAGCGGAAAGACGGGGCTCACCGACGCCGAAGTCGAGGACTACGTGCGGCGGTTTCTCCCTGCGTACCAGACCTGGCAGGCCGCGCTCCCGGTTCCGACGCTCGCGCTTCGGCTCGACGAGCAGCGGCGACCCTGCTGACGGTGCTTCGTCACCAGATGAAGGGAAACATCGCCTTCCGCTGCGCCGGGTAGTCCGGGAACCGCTCCTTGTACCAGCGATGGTGCGCTCCCGCCCGCGGAGCCAGGTTCGCAAACGTGTACAAGGCAAAGGCGAGCCCGGCGAGCGACCAGGCGGCGAGCGAAAACCCAAGCCATTCCAATTGCTCACCAAAATAATTCGGGCACGAGATGTACTCGTAGAGTCCGCCGCGAGGAATCTGGTAGCCCGTCTCTCCGGGCTTGCGCAGCGCCCTCAACTTCGCGTCGCTCCACAGATTGATGCCATAGCCGACGAGGAAGATGGCGGCTCCGACGAGGAAGCGCGGGTCGACCAACCACGAACTCGGGTATCGCCCGGACACCGACAGCCACCTCCCGTTCAGGAAGGCGTTGAAGCAATTGAAGCCAATCGCCAGCGCCGCGATGAACAACGGCATCGTCTTGCCGTCGGCGCGCATTCGAAACGGGAAGATGAAGGTCCGCTGCAGGTAGTGGAGCAACCACAAGCCCACCAGCACCAGGCTCGCCGGCTGGAAGGGGTCGTCACCCGTGAGGAAGAAGGAAACGAAGAGCACGACCGCCGGGCTCTCCATGAGCACCCAGCCCCACCTCGCTGGGAGGGTCGGTCCGAAGCCCGGCCGGGTGTGTCTGCCGTACGGCGCGATGATGAACGAGGTGCCGAGGAACGTCGCCGCCGCCAACCCGAACATCACCCACACCGTCGCCTCGCTCACCTCACGCTCCCCTCGACTTCGCGGTGCTCGGGCTGCTCTCAAACGCCGCCCACGCCCACCAACCGAGCACGAGCGTGCCGCCAAGCGCCGAGAGCAGCATCGTCCACGGGTGAATGTCGAAGGCCTGCAGCACGAGCGGCCCCGAGAGCAGCCCGACCGCGCCGAGAAGGAGCGTCTCCACGATCCGCGAGCGCGCTTTCCAGACGCCGGTCGACAGGCTCAGCAACACCGGGCCGAGGACGAGCAGGTGAATCGCGCCGATGACCGACGGCCGCGCGTTGGGCACGAGCTTGAACGAGAGCGCCATCAACCCCACGCCCACCACGCCCCACGCGGCTCGCAGCGTCCACGGGAGCGACCGCTGCAAGACCACCGAGAGCAACCAGGCCGAGTAGACGGTCAACCCCAACCGGCTCCACACCGTCGGGAGGAGCCCCAGAGAGGCTGCGCCGGTCAGGCCAGCCACGGTGAGAATCGGAGCCAACGTCGCGCGAACGCCGATGACTGCGAGCGCCGACGGCGTCACCGCCACGAGGAGCAGCACGCCCAGGAAGGTCGCCACCGCGCGTTGAGCGACCTCCGGGTTGCTCCGCACGTTGAGCGCGATGAGCGGCACGCAGAGCATCGCCGTCACGATGGCTGGCGGCACGAGCGCGAGCGGGTCGGTGAAGTCTCGCATGCGGTGCGCCAACCGAGCGGCGCTCAGCAACCAGATGATGCCGACGACGGTGCTGCCGACGATGGCCTCGACGCCGTAGCCAGCCCGGAGAAAGCCCATCACCGCGACGACGGTCGCGAGCGAGTAGACCGCCAGAGTGCGCCGACTTGGAGAAGGCGCGCCCAACCGCTTCCACGCGAAGAACGCGAGCGGGAAGAGCACGCCGTAGGCACCGAGGTGAGAGTGCGCGTGGCGCAGGTGATTGTAGTCGAGCCCCATCGGCCAGGCTCCCGCGAAGGACCAACGCATCCACGCGCCGAGCAGCATCGTGAGCAGGAGCGCGACCGCGATGAGCCGGGAGATGGTCACCGGTGCGCCTCCCACCATGGACGGAGAGCCGGCTCAAGCACGATGCGCCGGTTGCTCGACGCGGAGCCTTCGGTCATCGTTCCTCGATGCTCCGACGAGGGTTGGTGGCGGTATCCATGGTCGGTCTCCTTCATTGTGGCCCGCCCACCGTCGAGCCGGATGGTGGCGCGAGTGGGGGCGGGACGACGGCCTCGGCCGGAGGTGCCAGCGCAGGCGGCTCCGTCGCAGGAGGTTCCTCAGGCGGCGCGAGCGCGGGTGGTTCCGTCGCAGGTGGTTCCGCAGGCGGCGCGAGCGCAGGTGGCTCCGTCGCAGGCGGTTCCTCAGGCGGCGCGAGCGCAGGTGGTTCCGGTGGCGGTTCAGTCGCAGGAGGTGTCGCGGGTGGCTCTGGCGGATCCGTCGCCGGCGGGACTGCGGGAGGCTCCGTCGCAGGTGGTTCTTCAGGCGGCGCGAGCGCAGGCGGCTCCGGTGGCGGTTCAGTCGCAGGAGGTGTCGCGGGTGGCTCTGGCGGATCCGTCGCCGGCGGGACTGCGGGAGGCTCGGTCGCAGGTGGTTCCTCAGGCGGCGCGAGCGCAGGTGGATCAGCTGGTGGATCCGTCACCTTGCGCAACGTCTCACCACCGCTCATCACCGGCTCGACGTCGGCGTTCTCGACGCTCACCGCGTCCTCCGGAACCTGGTCGCCCTCGAGCGGCGTGACGTTCACCTTCGCCTGGCTCCGCTGCGATTCCTCGGGAGCGACCTGCCTTCCCATCGTCGGCGCGACCCAATCGACCTACGTCCTCGAACTCTCGGAGCTCGGCTCCACCGTTCGCGTTCGCGTCACCGGCTCGTTGGGCACGCAGCAGGTCGTCGTCGACTCCCTCGCCAGCTCGGTCGTCAGCCCGCCCTCGTGCACGAACGCACTCACCATCGGCCCGCTCTCACCAGCGACCGTCACCACCTCGCCCGGCATGGTGCCTTGGACGAGCCCCAGCGCCGCGCTCGTCGACGACGGCACTTCGGCGACGGTCTCGTTGCGCCCGGGAGAGTCGGCCGAGGCCCTCGAAATCTCCGGACTCGGGGTCACCCTGCCGGCGAACGCAGTCATCCTCGGCGTGCAGGTTCAGGTTCGACACCAGGCGAGCCTCGCGGGCGCGGTCGTCGAACACTCCGCGCAGTTCGTGAACGCCAGCGGCAACGTCTCGACGAACGTCGCGAGCTCGACTGCGTGGCCCAACGGCTCGGCGGTGTCGACCTTCGGTGGGCCGACGACGAACCTCTTCGGAGGCAACGAGCTCTCGGTGATCAACGCGCCAGACTTCCGCTTCCGCCTGCTCATTCGCAACTCGAGCACGACTGGCACCGTCGTCGCCTCGATCGACTCCGTCATCATCACCGTCCACACGGCCATCGCCACGGTCGCGGGGCCGTTCCTCCCGGCTGGACTCACCCCGAGTGGTTCTGGCGTGCCCTGGACCAGCCTCTCGAACGTCACCGCGGTCGATGGGGCCTTCGCCTCCGCGACGCTCGCGCCGACGCAGGTCAGCCAGCGAGTTCGGACGTCCGCCCACGCCGTCAGCCTGCCGCCGAGCACCGCACCATCGGGCATCATCGTGCGAATCCACCACCGCACCACCGCAGGCACCGGCCTCATCAACGACGGCGAGGTGCGCCTGGTGAAGGCGGGCGTCATCGTCGGGCTCACCCGCCCTTCGTCGTCGTCGTGGCCGGCCAACACCGAGATCGCGACCTATGGCTCGATCCTCGATCTCTGGGGCAGCAGCTGGCTCGCGTCAGACGTCACCAACAGCGGCTTCGGGCTGTCGTTCATCGCGCAGAACCCGGGCAGCACCGCGACCGGCCCCGCCACCGCCCAAGTCGACGCCATCGAAGTCTTCGTGGCCCACTCACCCATGAACGTGAGCACAGCGCTGACTCCGAGCACCGCCGCAAGCACCTCGACCAGCATCGCCTGGATGAACGTCGCGAACGCTGCACAACTCGACGGGATGATGGCGGTCGCGCCGGCGCTCACCTTCCCGACGGTGTCCGACCTGCTCCGCACGGGCGGCTACGGGTTCTCGGTGCCGTCGAGCGCCTACGTCACCGGCGTCACCCTCGAGTCGCGCCGCAGGTCTCTCTCGAATGGCGGGCTCTTCGAGGCGCCGGTTCGCCTCGTCGTTGGCGGGCTGCCCTCGAACCAGAACCGCTCGCCTGGGCTGTGGTGGCCGAGCACCCTCACCGCGCTCACCATCGGAGGGCCGAGCGATCTCTGGGGCCGCGCTGGCCTGACCCCGGCGCAGGTGAACGCGGCCACCTTCGGCGTCGAGTTCGGAGTCGCCTACGACTCGGTCTCGGGGAACGACTGGGGCGAGGTCGACGCGGTTCGACTGTCGGTCACCTACTGCCCGCACCCGTGAGTCGGCCGACGACGCGCGGCTGATCAGCTTCGCCTTTCCGGTCCGCAGTGCGAGTGGCGGCGTCTCGGGCAGGAGACGGTCCGGCGACCCGCCTCGCAACTCCGAACGGTTGTCGCTGGCACACGACGAGCGCAGCAGCCGGGCTCAACCTCAACCAGGTGGAGTCCATGAACTCGAATCGTGTCCTCGTCTCGCTGCTGTTCTTCGTCGCGCTCTGTTGGATGAGCTGCGACCCCACCGCACCGTCGAACTGTCCCGACGGGGAGTGCGCGTCCGATGCTGGGGCCAGGGCCGGCGGCGCTCCCATCGGCGGAGGAACGAAGGGTGATGGTGGAGGCGCGGCGGGCGGCGACTCCGCGGGCGGCGCGGCTGGTGGAACCGGTGGGAGCGTCGCTGGCGGTTCTGCTGGCGGCACGGCCGGTGGTGCCAGCGGCGGCGACACCTCGCTCGACGCAGGCCTGACCGACGCTGGAGCGTGTGAGCTCCGTCGCTGGTTCTTCGACGCCGATCAGGACGGCTTCGGGTTCGGTGAGGTGAGCGCCTGCACCGCACCTGCGGGAACGGTGGCACAAGGTGGTGACTGCGACGATCACAACCCATTGGTGAGTCCAGCCCAGGCCGAGGTCTGCGATGCCTTGCTGGTCGACGAGAACTGCCGCCAGGGAGCGAACGAAGGCTGCGGCTGCGTCGGCCTTGGCTCGACGAGGTCGTGCTGCTCGGGCCGTGGTCAGCAGGTGTGCGTCGCGGCCGATGCGGGCACGAGCTTCTCGACCTGCGACGCCTTGACGTCGACCGAGCGCTGCAATGGCATCGATGACGACTGCAACGGCCAGATCGACGACCTCGACGTGAGCGATGGCGGCTCCGATGCTGGCGAACCGGGCGCCAGCTGCTCGGTGGGCGTCGGCGCCTGCCGCCGGAGCGCGATGCTCACCTGCTCTGCGGCGACGGTGGTGTGCGCGATCGACGCGGGCGTGCCCACCGTCGAGCAGTGCAACGGCCTCGACGACGACTGCGACGGCCAGGTGGACGACGGCAGCTCGCTCTGCTCCATCTCCGGTCAGAGCTGCGTGGGCGGCAGCTGTGTCTGCCCGCAGGGAGAGGCCGTGTGCGGCGCGGCCTGCATGCCGGTCGGCCGTTCCTGTTCGGCGGGGGTCGGTGTGTGTCGCGCGACGGGCGTGGACCAGTGCGTGTCGGGCGCGCTGCAGTGCTCCGCGGTTCCGGGGACCCCTCGCACCGAGACCTGCAACGGCGTCGACGACGACTGTGATGGCGCCGTCGACGAGGCTGGCCCGCAGCTCTGCACGGCGGTCGGGCAGGTCTGCGGTGGCGGCACGTGCTCGTGCCCGAGTGGCCAGGGCGTGTGCGGAGGCGCGTGCATCCAGCTCGTTCAGTGCGTCGTCGACGCCGACGATGACACCTACGCAGGCGGCACCGTCGCGCGCCCGCTCTGTCCCGACGCGAGCAGAATGGCGGCGGGTCAGTGTCCCGCTGGTTTCGTCGCGCCTGCCAACTCGCGCGGCGCCGACTGTGACGACACCAACGCGTCCCTGGTGCAGGCGGCCGCCACGCGAACCGACGCTGACGGCGACACCGCGTGCACCGGTCAGTCGGTCACTTCGTGCATGGGCCTCAGCGCGCCCGCGGGCCGTCGCTTCACCGCCTCGTGCGCTTCGGAGGACGACTGCAATGACGCTGACACCAACCGCTTCCGGCTCCTCTCCATCGCTGGCGACGCCGACCAGGACACCCACTGCACCGGCCCGCTGAGCTCGACCTGCATCGGCGCCAGCGTGCCCGCTGGCTTCACCACGAGCTGCGTCGACTCGACCGACTGCAACGACGGCGACCCCAACCGCTTCCGGCTCCTGTCCATCGCCGGCGACGCCGACCAGGACACCCACTGCACCAGCCCGCTGAGCTCGACTTGCATCGGCGCCAGCGTGCCCGCCGGCTTCACCACGAGCTGCGTCGACTCGACCGACTGCAACGACGGCGACCGTACGACCTACCAGCTGCTCTCCGTGCGGCCCGATCAGGACGGCGACACCTTCTGCAGCTCGGTCGCAGCGACCGCCCGCTGCTCCGGAGCGACGCCGAGCGCCGGGTTCCGCCTCGCGAGCGCCTGCGCCGGCACCGACTGCAACGACGCCGACCGTACGACCTACCAGCTGCTGGCAGTGCGAGCGGACGCCGACGGTGACGCGCGGTGCTTTGGTGCCGAGCAGTTCCAGTGTTCCGGCGCGACGCCCGGCCCGGGGCTGCGGCTCTCGGCCGGCTGTCTCGACGACTGCAACGACGGCAACTCGGGCGCCTACCAGATCCTGTCAGTGAGGACCGACTTCGACGGTGACGGTGCCTGCATCGGTGGCGTCATCGCCCGCTGCTCTGGTGCGAGCGTCGACCCTGGCTACCGCGCGACCGCCGCATGTGCGCCGTTCAACGACTGCAACGACAACAACTTCAACGCTGGCGAAGTGTGTGCGCTGGCGTACCAGACCTCGGTCGCCTCGAAGAGCTGCGGCATCGGGCCGCCGCCGACCGAGTACCTCTCGGTCGCCGTCTCCAGCCCCGGTGGCGGGTGTCCCGTCGGGTTTCACCTCGTCAACCTCCACGCCAACCTGGTCAGCGGCCTTGCGGGCGCGTGCACTCCGTCCTCGCCGACGGTGATCGAGATGCGGTGTCCAACCGCGTCGTTTGGAAGCATGCAGTGCGCGCTCGCCGGAACCTGCTCGGCCTTCTGAGCGGCGACGTCGTCGTCACGTGCTGGTCAGCCGGCGCGCTCGGCTGATCAGCACGCAGACGATGAACAGCGGGAGCGCGACGACGTTGAGCAGCGCTCCCAGCTGGCGAAGAGAGAGGTGGTCGGTGAAGTCGCCGACCAGCCGCATCACCAGCCCGACTTGGAGCACCACCATGGGCACGAAGAGCACGCCGTGCATCGGCAGCGCGATGCGCGTCACGCTCGGCAGAATGAGCGGAGCATGCGCGAACACCATCGAGAGCACGTAGCCGACGAAGAGGGCATGCAGCGCAGCGTCGTAGCGCGGCCCCGCGGGTGGCACCTCGACGACCGCGAGCGTCACGCCAGTCACCAGCAGCCACCCGGCTCCCAGCAGCACCCCCGTCGCGGTGTACTTGGGCAGCCCGGCTTGCCGAATCGTTCGTCGCGCGAGGTCGAAGCGCAGCGCCCACAGCCCGAGGAGGATCATCGAGAGCCCCGCGACCTGCGCCGAGCCCTCGACCCCGAGCAGGCCCACGCCGCTCGCCGTTCCGTCGACGACCGAGAGCACGAGGACGAGCGTGCGCGCCCAGTCCGGCGTCGGCACCAACCGCGAGAGCTCGAGCCGCTCGGCCACGATGGTGAGGACGAAGAAGCCCATCCACGCGACGGCGACCTTCGAGACCGGCTGCCCAGCCGCCCAGCTCATCGTGCCCAACGCGAGCAACACCGAGCCTCCGAGCATCACCCAGGTGAAGGGCACCGACTGTTTGCGCACGATGGCGAGGTTCGCGAGCACGAGGCCTGCTGCACCGCCGAGCGCGACCCACGCGGCGACCTCTGGCCGCACCAGCAACAGCCCCGACGCGACGACGAAGGCCGAGGGCACCACGAGGGCCACGGGGTGACCCAACGCGACCGCCCGCTCGAGGGAGATGACGGTTCCGAAGAGGCCCACCACGAAGAGCGGACCATGGAGGTGCGCCTGCTGCGCCCAGCCGAACGAGAAACCCACTCGGGCGAGGCCCGCTTGCACCGCGACGAAGGCCGCCACTCCGCCGAAGAGGAGCAAGGTCCGCCGCGCCCAGAGCACCGCGTCGCTCGGCCCAGACACACGCTCGCTCACCGAGCCGACCTCGTCTCCCAGCCGAGCACGTCCTTCGCCTTCTCCGACATGCGCGAGGGGTCCCACGGCGGGTCCCACACCAACCGAATCTCCACCTCACCCACGCCGGGCACGCGATGCACTCGGGTCTCGGCGTCGGCGACGATCTGCTCCCCCATGGGGCACGCGGGCGTCGTCATCGTGAGCTCGATGCGCACCGCGCCGTCCTTCACCTCCACGTCGTAGACCAGCCCGAGCTCGACGACGTCGAGGCCGATCTCTGGGTCGATGACCCCGCGCAGGGCCTCGTTCACCGCCGCCTTCAGCTCGTCGTCGCTCATTGCTCTCTCCGAGTGACAGGTGCGAACGACTGTGCACTCCACTCGGCCTCGACGAGCAAGGACGACGCCAGCGGTCGCTCGCCTGAACCGTTCAGAACGGAACGAGTTCTTGGCGGCCCATTGTTTCAATGAGGAACACGGCGACGGTCGACGCCGCTCACCGAATGAAGTCGTTGAACTCGGTCGGGAAGGTGCCTTCCTTCGTCTCGCCGAACCCGAACACGCTCGCCCAGTTGAGGCAGCGCTTGGGCTGCTGCGCGCGGTCGCAGGCGTCGGCGAAGGCCTTGGCCTTGGCGAGGGTCACCAAGGTGCGCGCGGGCGGTCGAAAGGAGACCGAGGTTCTCGCGAGCGGGTGCGCCGGGTGGCGCTCTTCGTTGCCGTGGCAGAGGCCGCAGGAGGTCGCTGCGGGTGCGAAGTCGAGGTGCTGGTAGCAGTCGTCGCGGGTGACGACCTTGTCGACGGGGAACTTGAACTCCGCCTTGAGCGAGCGGTTCGGCGCCACCATCTCACCCACCTCGAGCAGGTCAGAGCCGTCGCCTGCAGGGACGACGCTGAGGAAGATCTTGTCGGTGAAGATGAAGAGCCGTGGATCTTCCGGGCCTCCCGCAGGCTGCGCGCTGAAGCGGCTGGAGGTCGGACCGATGACGAGCGGTCGTGGCAGGCTCGCCGTGAAGCACGCGACGCTCGCCGGCCGTGGGAGGAGGTTGATGCGGGTGATGACCTCGTCGACCGTCTGGGGCATCGCCCCACCGACCGCCGCACACGGGCCCAGCTCGGCGTCGAACCACTGCCCGGCGTCGGGCGTCACCATCGGCGTCGGTGGACCGCACCCGACGAGTGCCAAACTGATACAGATCAAACGCGCATTCACTCGAGAGCAATCGTATGCGAGACGCGAGCCAGACCCCATCCCCGAGGAGCTCCGCATGTGCCGCAACATTCGCCGCCTCCACCACTTCGAGCCACCGGCCACCAAGGAGGAGCTCCAGGCGTCGGCGCTCCAGTTCGTGCGCAAGCTGACGGGCATGAACGCGCCGTCGAAGGACAATGAGCGCGCCTTCAACCGGGCGGTCGAGAAGGTGGTGAAGGTGACCGAGGAGCTGTTCGATCATCTCCACGTGCACGGCCCGCCGAGGACGCGCGAAGAAGAAGCACGTCAGGCGAAGCAGCGCGGGGTGAAGCGAGAGGAGCAGCTCCGCAAACGGTACGGCAGCGCGCAGGCCTGATCAGCGGAGCACCACCCGAAACAGCGCTCCACCATTCTGGGCCGACACCAGCTCGAGTGTGAGGGCTCCCTGCTCGAAGCGGCCGCTCTCCTTCGCGCGATCGAAGGGCTCCTTCAGCTGGCTCGGCGGCTCTCCGTACACGGCGATGAAGGGGACCCGATAGCGCTCGACGATCGCCGCCAGCGCGTCGAGTCCATTGGCCGGGAGCGACACCGCCGGGCTCCGGGTGAAGGCGATGGCTTGCCATGGGAAGTTCGAGCCGATCGGCGAGCCCTGCACGAGGCCGTCGACTCCTTCGAAGAAGCGCCGCTGGTCCTCTCTCGCGGGCTCGTCGCGGTGCCCCACGAACCGAGCAGAGAAGAGGAAGGGCATGGCCAACGCGAAGACCGTCGCGCTGCGAGTGAGGCCGCGAACGAGCGGGCTCCGAAGACGCCCCCACCCCGCGACCATGGTGAGCAGCCGGTCGAGTGCCATCGCGCCGACCAGCACCAGCAACGGCAAGTAGCCGACCGGCGCGCGCCAGGTCGCGAACGTCACTCCCGAGAGCCAGACGTGCAGCGGGTAGCTCACGAAGAAGAGGAGCCAGATGAGCGGCCTCGTGGGCCCTCCCTGCGCGTTGAGTCCGCCCGCGGTCCCGAGCAGGAGCCAGGCGTCTTGGCCGATGACGAAGGTGTTCCGTCGCAGGCCCTCGATCGCCACTCCGGCCCGACCAGCGAGGGAGCCCCAATCGATGCGCGCCAGCAGCACCTCTGGCGTTCGATCGATGACGGCGCCGTAGTGGTAGATGAGCGCGTAGTCGCTGAGAAAGGGAAAGGCCCCCACGGCTGGCGGAGAGAGCGTTCCGAAGCTGACGAGGCTCCAGCCGAGATAGCTGGCCAGGCAGACCGTGAGGGCGAGCACGACTCGGGCTCCATCTCGTGGGCTGCGCCGAAAGGCAGCGACCCCGACGAGCACGCCGACGACGACGGCGAGGAAGATGCCGTCGGAGCGGGTCACCACGAGGAGCGCAGCGAGGACGCTCGCCGTCACGAAGCGACGCCGCGCGAACGCGATGAGGCTCGAGAGCACGAGCAGGTGAACGAGAACGGGTGACTCCGGCTGAGACCGGTAGACGGCGCCGACCGGCGCGAGCGTGAAGAGCACTACCGCGGCGAAGCGGCTCGCGAAGTGCCGGAGCCGGAGCGCGACCGTCACGAGATACCAGAACGCCACCAGCGTCAGGCACGACACCACCGTCATCGTGAGGATGGCCGTCGAGGGCGTCGCGCCGAAGACGAAGAGCGGCAGCAGCAGCACCATCACCGTCATCGGGCCCCAGCAGTCGAAGGGAGGATGAACGAGCTGAGGCGGGGGATCGACGAAGTGCCAGACGATGGGCTCCTCGAAGCGGCCGGTGGTGACGATGTGGCGGGCGACTCCGAAGTAGTAGGCCCCGTCGTTGTCGGCCAGTTGTTCGGTCGCGGCCGCGGTGGCGAGGAGGAGCGCGCAGCCCCACGCGACGACGACGAGGGAGGCGACGTCGAACCATCGAGTGGGCTTCGAGGCGCCGCGGCTTCGGAAGACGACCAACGCGACGAACGCGCCGCCGAGCCCGAGCGCGGTCGCCAGTGGTCCCTCGACCGGCACCGCCGCCACCGCGAGGGGGAGCATCACCAACCACGTCGCTCGCACCCAGGGCGCTGGCGCGCTCCTCGACAGACGCTGACCGGAGCACGCCTCGGCGACGCCAAACCACGCCACCACGCTGAGCGCACCCGCGATGGTGGTCGAGGCCCACGCCGGCAGCACCTCCGTCGAGAGGTGAGCCACCACCAGCCGCTCCAGCCCGAGCCCTCCGAGAATGCACGCGCCGAGTTGCGCGATGAAGAGGGCGACCCGCCGCATGTCCGACGCTTCGACACGCGACGGCCCGCGAGTGGGACACGACTACTTCACGAGCTTCTTCACCGCGCGCGGCGTCCCGATGCCACAGCCCGAGTGTGGCTTGCAGCCCTTGAGGATCCACAGCGAGACGACGCCGGCGACCTCGTCGGCGCGAGCCTTCTCCGCCATCGACAGCGGCGTTCGGCCAGCGGCGGTCTTCGCGTTCACGTCGGCGCCGGCCTCGAGCAGCATCACCGCGTGGTCGGCCTGTCGATGGAAGGCGGCCATGTGGAGCGGCGTGAAGCCCTCTTCGTCGGAGAGGTTCACCTCCGCGCCGGCAGCGAGGAGCGCCTCGATGGCCGAGCCATCAGGGTTGATGGCCGCGAGGTGGAGCGGCGTCGAGCCACGCACGTTCCGCACGTTGAGCAGCCTCGCGTCCTTCGCGAGCAAGGCCTTCAGCTGCGCGCCAGTGCCCGTCTTCGCCGCGTCGTGGATCGGCTGGTTCCCTTGCGTGACATCGAGCGCGGGCATGTCTTGGGCGACGGCGGTGGTGGCGGCGAGAGCGACGGCGATGATCGAGTGGCGCATGCAGGTCCTCAGGGGGTCGGGCACAGCGGGTGGAAGTCGACGGCGGGCGGGGGAGCGGCAGGCCTCACGCGAGGCGAGGGATCCGACAGGGTCAGCTCGGGCGCGGCGAACGGCGCCAGGCGCTCGAGGAAGTCGATGAGCTCGAAGGCCGGCGCGTTGCGGAAGAAGGTCGCGTGCGGGCTCTCCTGCCAGATGCGGTCGGCGAAGGAATAGATGTCGTAGGGCGTGTCACCGACGCCGTCGCCGTCGCGGTCGAAGCCCTCGTAGTCGTCCCAGGCGTTGCCTCTCCACTCGTTGCCCCGGGCGCTCATCGGAGCGCTCACCGAGACCTGCACGAGGTTCTTCTCGAAGTGGTTGTCGTGGAGAAGATGTCCACCGTTCTCTCCGTAGAAGTCCATGCCGGCGACGTTGTGCGCGAAGTGGTTCCGGGTGAACGAGATGATCGCCTCGGGAGAGGTCGGCGCGTTCGTCTTCGCCCCGACCGCGCAGTGAATGATCTCGTTGTCTTCGACGATGCCCTGCCCGCTCTCCTTGAAGGCGAGCCCAGCGCCGGCGACGCCGCGCGAGTGCCTCACCACGTTGCGCCGCACGGTGACGCCGTTCGAGTACAGCACCGCGATGCCGGTGAGGTTCGAGTCGAGCAGGTTGTCCTCGAGCACGTTCTGGGGAGCGAACACCAACTGCATGCCATACCGCCCGCCGCTGATGCGGTTCTTCGCCACCAGGTTGTCGTGGGTGTTCGCGAGGCCGAGGTCGCGTGCGTTGACGAGATCGTTGCCCACGACTTGGTTCTCCGAGCCGTTCCACACCCGCACGCCATCGCCCCGCAGCGCCGGCTCTTCGGCCTTCGACGAGATGGTGCTCCCGCAGACCAGGCTCTTTCGGCTCGCCTTGAGGAAGACGCCGAAGAGCACGTCGTCGAGCGTGAGCGCCTCGAGGCGGCAGCCATCGGCCTCGACCAGCACCGCGGCGTCCATCGCGTCGTGGCTCGAGCCGCTCCCGGTGACGCGGAGGTGCGAGAGCGTGACTCCAGCCGCGCGCACGGTGACGACCGTCCCCTTCCCGTTTCCGGTCACCACTGCGCGATCGGCCCCGTCGATGAAGAGCGGCTTCTCGATGACGACTGGGCCAGCCCACACGCCCTCGGGGATTCTGAGCAACGAGCCCGCCGGGGCCGCGTCGATCAACGGCTGGAGCAAGCGGCTCGACTCGACGGTCGCCGTCGGCGCGATGGGTGCGCCACACGCCCCGCACAGCAGCGCGACCACGCTGGCGAGGCCCGCGCGCATGACGTCAGACGAGATCGCCGCGCTTGAAGTTGAAGTAGCCGATGCCCGCCGTCAGGGTGCCGAGGAGCGTCGGGTAGAGCATCGAGTAGATGATGAACTTCGGGCCGCCGAACCAGTCGTAGATGACGAACGCCGCTGGGCCGAAGACCACGAGCTGCGGGTCGAAGAGCATCAGCGCGCCGGTGCGAAACACCTGGAGCGGGTTCACCAACGCGATCGCCACCACGCCCTCGGCCGGCATGCGCCCTTGGATCAACACCCCGAGGAGGATCAGATCCAAGAACAGCAGGCAGGTGAGCCAGAGCACGAAGGCCGAGCCCTGCGCCACGTCGGTCGTCCGCGCGAAGGTCGACAGCAACATGCCGAGCCCGAGGAAGCACCACGACATCGCCGCGAGCTGGCCCGTGTAGATGGCGAACATGCGCCACGGCACTTCGATCTCCTTGAAGGTCGCCCAGAGCGCGGCGGCGAGCATCGCGAGGAACACCGGCATGAAGACGGTGAGGAAGCGGCCGATCAGCCGGCCCCAGTACCAGCTCGACAACGAGACCGGCAGCGAGAGGAGGTACTCGAAGACGCCGGCCTCGCGATCGCCCGCCACGCTCCGCACGGTGGTGAGGAGAATGAAGATGGGCATGATGGCCATCGCGAGCTGGATGTAGGTGACCAGCAACCGCGAGAGGCCCATGAAGCCGAGCACCCGTGACTCGGTGATGCCGAAGGCGAAGAAGGCAGCGACGATGCCGCCGAAGATCAGCGTGTAGACGAAGAACCACTTCGCCCGAATCGACTCGGAGACGTCCAACCTCGCGGTCATCGTGAAGTGCATGGAAGCTCCCGGTCGTCAGTGTCTGGTGACCAGCGTGCGCACCGTCGCGCGCTGGGTGGCGTAGTCCGCGCCGGCGGTGGTGCCGTCGACCGCGCCGAAGTTGAAGCCCATCGGAGACGTCTTCCCCGGCACGTAGTGCGCCGTCTTCGCGTCGATCCACTCGCCGTCCGCCTGGCGAGCGACCCAGAACTTCGTCGACGCGTCCTCGGCCCACGGCTGCTGATCGAGCCACTTCATCGCGCAGCCGAGATCGTCGAACTTGAAGAGCTGGTTCTTCGGCCCGCCGCGAATCTGCGCCGCGAAGTGATGATCGCTGATCACCATGCTGCAGGCCTTGCACGCGTCGCGGTCCCACACGATTCGGCCTGGCCCGTCGCCGTCGGAGCAGCAGAGGAACAGCGCGGGGAGGATGCTGCCGAGCAGGCAGCGCGGAACGAAGACACCGCTCGCGCTCGAGCACTTCTCGCACGCGGTCATCGAGCTCACGAGACCACCCGAAGCTGGGGCGCACCACCGACCGCCGGCACCGACGACGCCGCGCGCTCCTCGAGCGACACCCGCACCAGCAAGCCGACGTAGCGCGACAGCATGCCCATGAAGCGCAGGCGATCGGCGCCGGCGACGACGCCCGACCACTCGATGCCCTCGGCCGAGCTGGTGAAGCTCCACTCACCGAGCGCCTTGGCGATGGCCGGGTCTGCGCGTCGCAAGGTGACGGAGCACGCCAACACGCCGCTCAGCGGAGCGTCGGCCACCTTGTCGTCGAGCACCACCTTGCCGCGATCGAGCTCGATGACCCGGTTCACCAGCGACGCGACCTCGTCGAGCCGGTGACTGGAGATGATCATCGTCGCCTTCGCGGCGCGCTCCGCCAACAAGGTGAAGAAGGCGTGCCGTGCGTCAGGGTCGAGGTTGGCCGCGGGCTCGTCCATGATCAGCAGCTCGGCTTCCCGGCCCAGCGCGATCGCGATGAGGAGCTTCTGCTTCTGCCCGCCCGACAGCTTGAAGAACGGCTGGTGCGCGAAGGCCTTCACGTCGAGCCCGAGCCGGCTCGCGACGTCCTCGATGGCGCTCACCTTCGTGCCCGAGACGGCAGCGGAGAAGCGCAGCAGTTCCTTCACCGGCATCTTGAGCGGTGGCGGCAGCTGGGGCACGAAGCCGATCTTCTTGAGCACGTCGCGGCGGGCCTTGCGGGGGTTCTTCCCGTCGATCTCCACCGTGCCGGTGAAGCCGTACTCGCCCAGCATGCAGCGAATCATCGTCGTCTTGCCGGCGCCGTTGGAGCCGACGAGGGCGATGCGTTCCCCCTCCGCGACGTTCAGCTCGAGGGCGTCGAGCACCTTGAGCCGCTTGAACATCTTGGTGAGGGCTTTGAGTCGAATCATGAAGGGCTGCCTCCGGCGGTGACGTCGGGCTTGGGTGCTTCGGGCTTCACGAACGGCGGCTGCTTTCGGGTCACGCCCGCGATGGAGAAGGTGAGCGCGCCACCCGGGCAGACGTCGACGCAGGCGCCACAGCGGGTGCAGTCGGGCCCGACGTCGAGGTGCTCGGCGGTCGCGCGGCCCTTGAAGATGTGGTCGAGCACGTGCGGCACCAGACACACCTTCCGGCACTCGCCTTCGTGGGCGCAGCGCGAGAGGTCGTAGTGAATGCGCACCGGAGAGAAGGTGCCGACGACGCCGTAGGTGAGCCCGATGGGGCAGAGGTAGCGGCACCAGGCGCGGCGTGAATAGAGCACCTCGAACGCCAGCAGGGCGACGACCCAGAGGAGCGCGAGGCCGGGGCCGTAGATCATCGCGCGCGAGACGATGCCGGTCGGCGAGATGGTCTCGTACACCGTGTAGCCGGTCGCGTACGCGAGCACGGCGAAGCTCGCCCACACCACCGTGCGCAGCCCGCGATGGAGCGGGTGGTCCTTCACGATCTTCTTCTGCGCGAGGTACAGGTGCAGCTTCTCGGCCCACTCGGAGAGGAAGTGATACGGGCACACCCAGGAGCAGAAGCTGCGCCCGCCGAGCACGAACCAGGCGAGGCCCACCGTCGCGGTGCCGATGAGCAAGTTCACGATGATGTGTTTGTGCGCGAGCATCAGCCCGAGCGCGGCGTTCAGGTCGATCATGTGGAAGCCGAGCAGCCGGCTGCCGGTGAGCGAGCCTTCGACGACCTGAATGTCGACCCAGTACGAGAGGACGAAGAGCAGGTTGACGACGAGGAGCACCGTCCACCGGCGCTTCTTCCACACCTTCTTCTTCCGATAGGCCGCGTCGCGCTCGGCCATGTCGATGAAGTCCTGCTTGTGGAGCTTCTTGGTGGCGTGAATGTGCTTCGCGCCCGCGGTGATGTCGTCCGGCGCCGGCTTGCGCGGCTCTCCGCCGAGCATGATGCGCAGTTGGTCGATGGTGCGGTTCATGACGTCCCTGCCTTCCAGGGCGCGCGTGCCTCGACGACGATGGCCGGCTGCTCGGCGGGGCACATCATCTCGCACACGCCGCAGCCGACGCAGGCGTCGCTGACCACCGGGGTCGGCTTGCCGTTCACCTCTTCGATGGCGATGGCGCCCATGATGGGGCATTCCCGCACGCAGAGGTCGCAGCGCTCGAGGTCGTAGTCGTGCTCGCGCACCGGCTGGGGCTTCCAGCGATCGACCTCCGTCCACCGCTTCTTCCCGCGGAAGCGCTCGCCGCGCGCGCTGCCCTTCACGCCCTTGCCCTGAATCGACAGACACTGCTCGGGGTGGGCGAGCCGGGCGACGCCCATGCGCTCCTTGAAGTTGAGCGTGGGCTCGGGGTCGCTCTGTTTGGCGATCAAGACCGGCGGCGTTCCGAGCGCCATGCCGTCCTCCACCGGGAGGAACTCGGGCTTGTGGTAGGTGAGCGCGCCGGTCGGACAGGCGAGGATGCACTGGGCCACGTCGCAGGAGAAGTCACAGGCCTGCTTGCGCGGGTCGAGGTAGGGCACGCCGACGCCGAAGCCGTCGAAGAGGTCGGCGGGCTTCAACGCGCTGACGGGACAAACCTGTACACACTGCCCACACTTGATGCACGAGGCGAGAAAGTCGTGCTCGTCGAGCGCGCCGGGCGGTCGGAGCCGTTGCTCCTTGCGCAGCAGCACCGGGAGCACTCCGGTGAGCGAGAGGCCGACCACCCCGGCGCCGACGGCCGCTGCCTGGAGCAACTTGCGGCGCTGCTCCTGCTTGCGCGCGTCGCTCGGGCCTGGAGAGGGTTTCTGCGGTTGGTCACTCATGACCGCCCTCCTTTCCACGAGGCGTTCCCGCGACGTCCGCCGGGACCGGCTTCACGAAGCGTGGGGCCTCGTCCTTCACCAAGAGCTCGGGGGACGAGAACGGGGCCAGGCGCTCGAGGAAGTCGATGGCCTCCATGAGCGGGGCGTTCTTGAAGAAGCGCGCGTTCGGCTCCTCCATCCACAGCTGGTCGGAGTACGCGTACAGCTCGTACGGCGTGTCACCCACCTGGTCGCCGTTGCGGTCGAAGCCCTGGTAGTCGTCCCAATAGTTCGCGCGGAAGGTGTTGTTCATCGCCCCGCCCCCGCCGCTCTTCGCGATGGGGTCGATGTTGCCCTCGAAGACGTTGCCCTCGATGAGGGTGCCCGTCTTGTCACCGATGAAGGCGATGCCGACGCCGTTGTAGGCGATGCGGTTGTCCTTGATGGTGATGGTCGAGTCCGGCTCATAGGGCGAGAGGTCGCTCCCGATGCCCACCGCGCAGTAGACGACGGAGTTCCCCTCGACGACCGAGTCCGAGGCCTCCTTGAACCCGATGCCCATGCCGGTCGCGCCCATCGAATGGGAGATGAGGTTGCGCCGAATCTCGACGCCATCGGTATACATCACATAAATTCCGACAGAATTGTCGTAGTACCGATTGTCTTCGACGACGTTGTGCTGGGCATACATGAAGTGCAGCGAGTACCGCCCGCGCCGCCCGACGTTCCGGCGAATCTGGTTGGCGTTGGAGTACCAGACGACGACGTCGCGCGAGTCTTCGACCTCGTTCTCTTCGACGACGTTCTTCATCGAATACCAGAGCCGAATCGCGTCGCCGCGCAGGCCGAGCGAGACGGGGAGCGAGCGGATGTGGTTCTTGCGCACCACGTTCTCGTTCGACTGCTTCAGGTCGACGCCGAAGAGGCAGTCTTCGAAGCGGTTCGACTCGATGACGTTCGAGTGGCCGCGCACGTTGAGGCAGGTGTCGTCGGTGTTGTGCGAGTCTCCCGAGCCGGTGAAGGTGATTCCGCGCAGGGTCGCGCCCGAGGCCTCGAGCGTCGCCACCGTGCCCTTGCCTCCGCCGTCGATGACGGCCTTGCCGCCGCCGTCGATGAGGAGCTTCTTCTTGATGACGACGGGCCCCGAGTAGCGCTTGGGCTCGAGCACGAGCACCCCGCCTTCGGGCGTCGCGTCGACGAGGGGCTGCAGCCAGGGAAGGCCCTTCACGTGGGCTTCGGTCGGCAGCGGCGTCGGCTCCCAGGACGCGCCCCAGTTGCCCGCGTTGGGGAGCGCCATCTCGCCCCCTTCGCCCTTCGGCGCCTCAGCTTCGATCTGCGCGAACGCCAGCATCGCGACCAACCCAGCGACGATGGCGACGCGCCAGGCCATGCGTCACTTCACCGCCGCGGACGGCGGCGTTCCTTCGATGAACTCCATGCGGCGGCGGAGCACCGCCACCAGGCACAGCACCGAGACCGCCGCGAGGAAGGCGAACGGCGGGAGGGGATACGAGTGCGTCGTGAACTGCGCCACCTTCCCGTCGCCGAACACCGTCGGCATGAAGGGCTTCACGGTGAAGGCGCCCCACGGGTGCAGGTTGTGACCGAAGAAGTAGAGCCAGGCGGCATACGCGCCGACGAAGAAGACGGGCAACAAGCCAGGGAGAATGCCGAGCACGAGCTGGAACCGCTCCCACTTCCACGAGGCGAAGACGATGAGCGCCATCAACACCACCATCACCACTGCGACGATGATGACGGTCTGGTGGAGCTGCTCACCCCACCGCGCGATGCGCTCGGCTTCCCGGAAGTACTTGCCGGCGTCGTCGGTGTACGTCTTCACGTGCTGCTCGAGCAGCCCGCCGGGGAAGAGGTCGACGAACATCCACGTGGTGACCGCGGCGAAGCCCACGCCCAGCACCGGCACCCGCACCTTCTTGAGCCCGATGGCGAAGCCGAGCAGCCCCACCGCGAGCATCGCCACCAGGTACTTGGAGATGAGCCGCTCGACCGGCGCGCCGACGCCGATGGGGTGCATGCCGACGTAGTGGTTGATGGTGTTCATCTCGTGCATGCAGTCGAGGGCGGCCTCGGGCTTGCCCTTCTCGGCCTCCATCTCGCCTTTGTCGTTCCGCCAGCCGAGGTCCTCTTGCTGGGTCTCCTGCATGAGCCGGCTCGACTTCGGCGCGGTGGTGCAGCCGTTGGTGACGCCGGTGAAGCTGAAGAAGATGCGAATGCCGTCGGGGAAGGCGTCGGCCGGGTAGTTCGGCGCGGTGAGCGACACCCACCACAGCGGCATGAAGTAGGCGGTCACCATCGCGGCGATGGCAGCGACGGCGAGGCCGCTCACCACCAATGACTGTTTTGGAGCGGCCGACGTCGAAGGAGCCGTCCGCGTCTCGACCGGCGCAGGAGTGAGGGCTGGAGTCGGTTGTACGTCGGCTGCGGACATGACGGCACCTGTCAGCTCACGTGTGCGAGCCGGGAAAGAGGAGCAGGTGAGAGGCCGGCGCGCGCGTCGAGGGTGCGCGCGCCGAGCAGACTCTGTTTACTTCTTCTTCGCCTCGGGCATCTCCAGACGAGACATGTAGTCGACGATGGCGTCGACCTCCTTGTCCGAGTACGCCTTGATGACCTTCACCATGTCTGGGTTGGCGTTGCGGCGCTTGCCGTCGCGAATCTCGGTCGCCTGGCGCAGCATGTACTTGTAGTGCTGGCCCGCGAGTACCGGGTAGAACTTCTCGCGGTTCCCTTCGCCGTTCTTCATGTGGCACACCTGGCAGTCACGCTCGTACAGCTTCTTGCCCGTCTCGAGGTCGGTGCCCGGCCCACGGCCGTTGTCGTGGGGAATCTTGAGCGTCTGGATGTAGGCCGAGACGTCGGCGAGCTCCTGCGGGTCGGTGAGCGTCGTCGCGAACGGGTACATGATGGGGTTGTCGCGCAGGCCGGCGCGAATGTCGGCGATCTGCTTGATGAGCACCGTCGAGTGCTGGCCAGCGAGCTGCGGGAAGGTGCCGTCTGCGCGACCGGCGCCGCTGGGCAGATGGCAGGCCGAGCAGACCTCGTACGCTTCCTCGCCGCGCTTCGCGTCGCCCTTCAGCTTGAGCGCTTCGATCTTCTCGCCTTCCTGCGCGTTCCACTTGTAGCCCTTCGCCTCGATGCCTTCCTTCTTCGGAGCAGGAGGCCCGGCAAGGACGGCGCCTGCAGCGAGGGCTCCGAGGAGCACCATCATTCGTTGTGAAGTCTTCATGTCGTGAACCTTGTTGAAGCGAGCTGGCTGACCTTGATCAAGAAGCATGCCCCTCACTGGAGGGTGCTGAGGAAGATGGAGATGGTCTTGATTTCGGCGTCGGATACCAGCGGCATCACGCCCTTCATCGCGGCGGTGTTCCCGTTCGCGCGCGCGCCCGTCTTGATGTCGAGCATCTGGCGCTCCGCATATTCTGCGTTCTGCCCGGCGAGCTTCGGGTAGGCCGGCAGAATCGGCGTCTTGGCGTCTTTGCCGTGGCAACTCCAGCAGGTGCGGTCCTGGAACAGCTTGGCGCCTTCAGCGACCACCTTCGGGTCGGGCGGAGCGGCCTTCGCGTCTTTCTTCGGCGGGTCGCCAGCCAACGCGAGCGCGGGGATGATGAGCAGTGCTGCGAGAAACCGTTTCATTGTGAAACTCCTGGTGAGGCGGGTTGAGGGAGGCCAAGCAACAAGCGGACCCGTCGTTTCCGCCGTTCGAGAGCGACCGACGCGCGCCGTTCGCCCAGATTCTCTTCGTCGAGCGAGCGAGCGCAAACACGAAGGGCCGTCGTGACGAAGTCGCCGCGACGGCCCCCCAGCTTCCCGCGTCGAGCGCGGTGCGTTCAGCCGACGAGGAGCGGGTGCTCCTCGCGGCTCAGGCGCTTACTTGACCTTCTTCGCGCCCTTCTGCTCGAGGTACGTCTTCACGCGCAGGCCGATGTCGGCGGCCTTCACCTGGTACTGCCACCACTGGCCAGCCCACAGCGTCGCGTTCTGCCAGTCTTCCTTCTTGGCGGCCTCTTCCATCTTCTTCTTCGGCTCCTCGGCGGCCTTCAGCTGATCCGTCGCGTCCTCGACGAGGGCCACGGCGTCCGGGAAATCCTTGAAGTTGGTCGAGGTGATCCACGCCACCACGCCGTCGATGACCTTCTGGGTCTCGATGCAGGTGTTGTACTGCTTGTCGTAGTCGGCCTTGGTGTAGTCGGCCTTCGCCGCCGTCGTCGCCGCAGCCTTGTAGCCCTTCGGCTTCACCAGGAAGTAGCCCTGCATCTCGAGGTGGAGCGCCGAGCAGAACTCGGTGCAGTAGTACGGGAAGACGCCTTCACGCTCGGCCTTGAACTTGAGGCTGACGGTCTTGCCGGGCTCGATGGACGCGTGGACGTTCATCGTGCTGATGGTGAAGCCGTGGGTCTCGTCCTCGGCGCGCTCGAGGTTGGTGAGGTTGATGGTCACCTCGTCGCCCTTCTCGACCTCGATGATCTCCGGGGTGATGTGCGAGCGAATCAGGGTGCCGAAGACCTCGACCTTGCCGGGGCTGCGAACGATCTTCTCTTCGCCGGCGCGCACCGCGCCCGGGTGCTTCTCGTCGGTGCGGCTGTTGGTGCCGACCTTGTAGCGGTTGCCCGGCTTGAGCGTGCCCGCCGAGATGGCGACCGCGTAGTGCGGTTCACCGAGCGGCAGCGGCATGTCGTAGAGCAGCTGCATCTTGTCGCCCGAGATGTCGATGAGCTGGTGGTTCTGCGGGTGCAGAGGGCCGACCGGTTGGAAGCGGTCGATGGCCAGCTTGTTCAGCGCGACCAGGTAGCGGCCCTTCGGCGCGACCGAGTCACCTTCCATCGTCATCAAGTGACCGATGTTGTAGTGCACGGACAGCTTGTCGAGCACCTTTCCTTCACAATAATCCCACTTGCAAACCTGAGAATCGACGTACAGCGACGTGTAGCCGATGCAGGGCTTCGAGTCGTACTGGGTGTGGAGGGGCCCGAGGCCGAGCTCGACCTGCTTGTGGAGCGCGTCCTTCATCGCGATGATCGGAATGCCGTACGGGTCCTTGCCCTCGAACTTGTTCGCCTTGATGGCCTCCTGAATCTTGTCGAAGGAGTAGACCATCGTGTGGGTGTCGAGCTTGCCCGAGACGATGATGAACTTGCCGTCAGGGGTGACGTCGCAGCCGTGCGGGCTCTTCGGCTCGGGGATGAGGAAGAGGATGCCTTCCTTCACCGCCACGTCGATGGGAATCACGTTGTGGCCGTTGATCTTCTTCGCCTTGCCGGCCTTCACGAGCTCGGCGGCCTTCTTCCAGTTGGTGACGTGGAGGAAGTCGGTGTCCTTCGCGGAGCAGCCGGCCTCGAACGGCGGGCGGCCCGACTCGATGCCACCGACGTAGCGCTCGGAGCAGAACGAGTTGGTGAAGCCCCAGCCGTCGGACGGGCCCTTGCCCGAGTCCGAGAGGTCCTGGCTGTAGGGCGGCAGCTCGAACGAGAACGACTCCTCGGGGAGGATGCGGCCCTTGGTGCGGTCGAACTTCCAGTAGGTCAGACCACCGCGGTACTTCTCGTTGAACTGATCGAGCGGGAAGTAGCCGTTCTCGAGCGGCGCGGCGTACTGGGCGGCCTCGAGCACGTACTCGGAGTTGGTGGTGACGAACGCGCCGCCGTGCTCATTCTTGTACACGGGGTTGACGACGATTTGCTTGGTCTCGAAGTCGCGCAGGTCGACGACCGCGATGCGCGGGTTCGACTTGTCGTTGATGAACAAGAATTGGCCGTCGTACGCGCCGTTCGTCTCGGAGATCGCCGGGTGGTGGGTGTCGCCCCAGGTGATGTCCTTGCCGCCGATGGCGCCTTCCTTGAGGATCTTCTTCGACTCTTCATCGAAGCCGTAGCCCTGCCACGGCTCGGGCGTGAAGACCGCGAGGTACTTCAAGATGCGCATCGAGGGGATGCCGTAGACGATGACCTGGCCCGACTGACCGCCCGAGCTGAAGGCGACGAAGTCGTCACGCTTGCCCGTCGGCACGTACGTCTTCGCGGCCGCGAGCACGTCTTGCTGCGTGAGGCCGCGCTTCTTCATCACGTCCTGGAGCGTGTCGGCCGAAGCCGCCGCCGCCCAGACCACCACAGCCAGACTGAGCTGTTTCAAGTTGAAATGCATGCGAGTTCTCCTCCGGGTCGGCCGCAGGGGTGCGGCGATCTGTCGCGGCCCGTGTGCATGCTCCGTACCCGTTGGATCAGAACCCGCCCTACGGGGACTGCGTCAGTCCGTCCTCCAGGGCCGCGCAAGACCTGCGCGTTCGACCCGCTCTGCGCACGATTGAGCAGCGTCAGTGCATCCGTTTCGGTCTGAAACAGCCTGACTCATGCTTCGGCGAGCCCGTATTCCTTCATCTTTCGCCAGAGGGTGGTGCGGCCGATGCCGAGCACGCGGGCGGCCTCCGACGACTTGCCGCCGCAGGCCTGGAGCACCTGGGTGATGTGGCGGCGCTCGAGCTGCGCGAGTGACTCGAAGGGCGTTGGGGCGCGTGGGGCGCTCGAGGGCGGGAGCGGGAGCGGGACTCCGGGCGTGTAGAACTCTTCGGGCAGGTGCTCGACCGCGACGTCCTTCCCCATCGAGAGCACTGCGCCGTGCTTGATGGCGTTCACCAGCTCGCGCACGTTGCCAGGCCACGGGTACACGAGGAGCGCCTTGAGCGCGGCCGGGGTGAGCCGATGGGTCGCGTGGTCTTCGTTCTCGAGGAACATCTCGGCCAGCACTGGAATGTCTTCGCGCCGCTCTCGCAGCGGAGGCACCACGAGGGTGAAGACCTTGAGCCGGAAGAAGAGGTCTTCGCGAAACCGGCCCTCGCGCACCGCGTTCTGCAGGTGCTGGTGGGTCGCGCAGATGAGGCGAACGTCGACGCGGAAGGGGTCGCTCTCGCCCACCCGGCGAATCTCTCCGTCCTGCAGCGCGCGGAGCAGCTTCGCCTGGAGCGGCAGCGGCATCTCGGCGATCTCATCGAGGAAGAGCGTGCCACCGTCGGCGGTCTCGAAGAGCCCCTTGCGGGCCGCGTTCGCGCCGGTGAAGGCGCCCTTCGCGTGGCCAAACAGCTCCGATTCGAGGAGCTCGGAGGGCAGCGCGGCGCAGTTCACCGCGACGAAGGCCTTCGAGCGGCGGCTGCTGTTGGCGTGAATCGCGCGGGCGATGACCTCTTTCCCCGAGCCCGACTCTCCACGCAGCACCACCGAGGCGTCGGTGTTCGCGACCGTCGCCATCTTCACCAACAGCTGCTGCATCGGCGCGCTCTTCACCACCAGACGCGAGCAGAACCGCGCGCCCCCGATGGCTGGCTTGTTCCGGCACACCTTGCAGAGCTGCCCACCCGACTCGAACGGCGTCTCACACGACATGGGGCCGGCTTCTGCATGTTTCGGAACGAAACTTCAACATCTCTCCTCATTCCTCCCAGGGAAGGCGACAGCAGGACTGATGGGCGCGTTTCGTTCTGAGACGCAGCGCGAGGGGCGCGCTGGTCGTGTATCAACGAGTTAGTGACATCTCTTATTCGGCACGGTCGATGCTGAAGGGCGCCGAATGCTTGCCTCGTTCCTGGTGGTGGTCGCACTCGCGCAGGTCGATGGCGGTGGGTCCGACGTGGTGGTGGAAGCGGTCGACGCCGGAGTGGTGTCGACGCCAGCGGCGCCTGCTGCGCCAGCCCCGACGCCTCCTCCCGCTCCGACGCTGGGCTTCGATGGTTGGCAGTCGCTCTGGGGCCCGGGACGGAAGACGTCGGGCGAGCTCTTTCGCAGCGCGGCGACGCCGGTGGACGAGGGCCCGCTGCGCTGGAAGTGGAAGGACGCCTCGCTCGCGGTGGGGCTCCAGTACTTCGCCCGCAGTGAGGCGCGCGACAACTCGGACTTCAACAGCGCCAACCGCGACTTCGCCTTCGGCATCGAGCACCGCGCGCGGGTGACGGCGCGCGCCTCGGCCTTCCGCTTCGCTGGC
The DNA here is from genome assembly GCA_052034585.1 of Myxococcota bacterium. Taxonomy (GTDB): domain Bacteria; phylum Myxococcota; class Myxococcia; order Myxococcales; family Myxococcaceae; genus Xiheimicrobium. Next base: position 49,334 of record JBPOIJ010000087.1, on the reverse strand, counting down.
GCCGTGCTCGAGCTGCAAGACGTTCGAGGGTGGGGCACCGAAGCGTCCACCGCGGCGCTGCTCCCTGCCGCGGCGGTGCACCAGGGCTTCGTCGATCTCCACGCCGGCCTGGTGGACGTGCGGGTCGGCCGACAGGAGCTCTCGTACGGCGAAGACCGGCTCATCGGCAGCCTCGACTGGGGCATGGCCGCGCGCGCCTTCGACGGGCTCTTCGTGCGAGTGACGCCGATGACGGGGCTCACCGTCGACGCGTTCGGCATGCTGATCAAGCCCCCCGCGTTCCTCACCGATGCCTCGGGCGGGCGCTTCCAGAGCTCGGGCTCGTACTTCACCGGCGCCTACGGGCGCTATCGGCTGGCGAAGGCAGGGGTCGACGTCTACGCGTTGGGGTTGCTCGAGGACCCGTCGACGGCGACGACGGGCTTCCGGCCCGACCACAACCGGCTCACCCTGGGCACCCGTGGCTTCGTCCCGCTCGGGCCGGTGAACCTCGTCGGAGAGGGCGCGCTGCAGCTCGGAACCACCTCGGCGAAGGAGCGCATTCTCGCTGGCGCGTTCGCGGCCCGCGCGACCTGGAACCTGCCAGGCGGCGTGTACGTGATGGGCGACCTCTCGGCGGCGACCGGCGACGGCACGCCAGGAGACGGCACCGACTCGGGCTTCCACCAGCTCTTCCCCACCGGCCACATTCACCTCGGCTTCATCGACTACGTCGGCTGGCAGAACGTCATCGGGGTGCGCGGGACGGTGGGGTACAAGCAGCCGTTCCTCCACGTCTGGCTCGACCTGCACCACCTGCGGCCGTGGGACGTGCGCGGCGCCTGGTTCGCGGCGAACGGGTCGGTGTTCCTCGCGGCCGACGCGACGCGCACGAGCGGAGTGATGGGCAACGAGGTCGACGTGTCGGCGACGATTCCGCTCGGCAGCTCGGTCGCGCTCGCGGGCTGCGTCAGCGTCTTCCTCCCCGGCGGCATGCAGCCGGCGACGTCTCCCGGTAACCCGGCGGCGTGGGGCTTTCTGTCGCTTCGCACCCAGCTCTGAGCCGGCGCTGCGAGCGGCTTAGAACACCCACCCGACGTCGACTCCGATGAGGGCGGCGATGGGGCGAAAGCGCTGCTCGCCGTTCACGAAGTACTCGAACGCGCCGTCCACCCCGAGCTGGAGCCGCCACACCCGCACCGCCACGCCCGCCGAGCCGCGCACCGCGACGCCAGTGAGGAACGCCGTGGTGCCGGCGCCGATGAAGGGCCGCACCGGACCGACGATGACTGGGTAGAACCTCCCCTCGAGCCGCGCCCCGGGGAGGTTGCGGGCCAAGACGGTGAGCGAGACGCCAAACCAGCGCGACGACCACTCGGCCGTCACCCCAGGCAGCGCGCCCAGCCCGTAGAGGTCGACGTCGCCCCTGAGCCCGACGACGAAGCCGCCGAAGCTGCGCTCGACCAGCTTGGGGAGCCCGGCGCGAAGTGGGTCGGCGTTCGCCAATTCGTAGGCGACGCCACGCAGCTGACGGAGGAGCGCCTCGACGCTCGAGCCCTCTCGCCGCACGCGCTGAATCACCGTGCCCTCGAGCGCATTCATCAGCGAGACGTTGAGCACGTGGGTGTCGCCGACCTTCCCCACGTCACCTGCGACGGTGCGCTCGGTCGCCAGCGCGCCGGCCAGCTCGGCCATGCACTCGGCGCCTGCTTCACACCCGAGCAGCTGCCGCTGCCGCTCGAGGCCCAACATCGCCGCGATGTCGCCACCGCCGATGACCTCGTAGAACTCGAGCGCCGACAGCTCGCTCTGGAGCGACTCCGCGAGGACACGGGCCTGCCCGTCGTCGACGGTCGCGCCCTTCAGCCCGATGACCGCCAGCTTGGGTTTGCCAGCCCAGGCGCCCGTCGCGACGAGGAGCCCCAGCAGCCCCAGCCACCAGCCGCCCCGTGCGCGGCGAGCGCGACCGCGACGGCGGCTCCGGCTGGCCCTTCGCGCAAGACCGGCGAGCGAGACGAGGCCGAGCCATTCTGGGCCGCTCCCCAACCCACTGCACCCGAAGCTGTACTGCGACCGCACCACCGGCACCGGCAACGCTCGGCCACACTCCTCGCACGGCACTACCGTCACCTCGAACGAACAGGTCGCCTCGAGGTTCGCGTCGTCGGTCGCCGTCGCCGTCACCGTCGTCACCCCAGGCGGGAACAGGGTGCCCTTCGGCTGAGAGGTGCGCACGGCGACCGAAGGGTCGACCGCGTCAGTGGCCATCGGGTCGGCCCAGGTCGCGAGCCCTCCTTCCGTCGTCGTGGCGGTGAGCGAGAACGACGCGGGGCAGCGAATCGTCGGTGGAGTGACGTCACGCACCACCGCGTCGAAGACGCAGCTCGCCATGAAGCGGCCGTCGCTCGCGGTCGCGCGAATCGTGATGGTCTGGCCCACGGCGAGCGTGCTCGGCAGCGGCTGGCCGGTGTCGCGCGTGAACGTCACCACCGGCATCGACACCACGTTGTCGCGCGCCTGCACTTGCGGAAACGCGGAGGGCGTCGGGCTCCCGGCGGCGCTCTCGGCGGCGACGACGACGGGCGTCGAGGGACAGGTGATGGTCGGGGCCTCTTCGTCGCCCACCACCACGGTGACGGTGCACGAGGCCTCGTTCATCGAGTCGTCGACCGCCGTGGCCGTCACCAGCGTCTGTCCGAGTGGGAAGAGCGCGCCAGCGTCACGGGAGAACGTGACGGTCGGGCTGGGGTCGACGAGGTCGGCAGCGGTGACGTCGAAGGCGACGACCGCGCCCGCATCACTCATCGCGGGCACGCTCACAGGGAGCGCGGGGCAGGTGAGGACGGGCGCACGGGTGTCGACCACCGAGACCTGGAACTGGCACGCGCTCGTGTTGCCCGCCTCGTCGACGGCCTGGGCGCGCACGTTCGTCGAGCCGAGCGGAAACGCGCCTGCGTCGTGGCTCAGCGTCACCCGCGCGCCGCCGTCGAGGTTGTCGCTCGCACTGAGGGTGAAGGCCACCGTGGCGCCCGCCAGCGAGGTCGCCTCCGTCGGGGGCAGCGTTGGGCAGACCAGTCGAGGGGGCGTGGCGTCACGTTTGACCAGCCCGCCGACGGCCACCCGCCCACCTTCCGACTCGACGACGCACTCGAACGGGAAGCCGGCGGTGTCGAAGTCCACCGTGAGCCCACGGCAGTCGCCGAGGGTGACGACGCTGCCTTGTGGGTCGGCCCACCCGAACTGCACGGTGACGTCGCTGAGGAACCAGCCGTTCGTTCCCGCGTCACCCATCACGCGGAGCCCGGCGTCGGGCGGCGTCGAGTCTTGCACGACGCTCCAGAGTTCACGGTCGCCGCTGCGGTCGGTCGCCGCGAAGAGGACCCGCCCAGGCGCGACCGCGAAGCTGCCCGGCAGCGAGCCCACCGGCCCGGGAACGACGTCGGAGAGCTGTCGCGTGGTGGCGAGCGAGCCGCCGCTCCGCCAGGGCTCGGTGCCGGCGTCGGTGCTGCCCGCGAAGTAGAGCGCCGCGCCGACCCGGGAGAGGGTCTTTCCGAGCATCGGGTCGAGGCCGCTCGCCGCACCCGGGTTCACGTCGCCCACGAGGGTCGTGCCAGCGAGCGTTCCGTCGGTGCGCCACAGCTCGGTTCCCTCGGCGGGCGTGGTGGCGGCGAAGAAGACGGTGTCGCCGATGGCCCGCAGCGAGAACGGCACGGCACCAGTCGAGCCAGGGACGAGGTCGATGAGGGTCGACCCTCCGTCGACGCGGTCGATGGCCAGCAGCTCGGTTCCAGTCGCGGCAGTGTTGGCGACGGCGATGACGAGGCGAGAGGTGACCGCCACCTCGAGTGGATCGATGGGGACGGACTGCGAGAGCGGCGTGGTGCCGGCCATCGTCCCGTCGGTGCGCCACACTCGCTGTCCCGTCCCATCATCGGCGACGAAGTAGGCGATGGGGAGCGCAGGCGGGGTTTCGCCCACGCCCGTCTCGGTGACGAAGGGAGCGAAGCGGTCGATGGAGAGCGAGCCCGTGAGGACGGCGCGGCTTCCTTCGGGCGTGCCGTCGGAGAACCAGACTTCGGGCTGGGAGCCGGACTCGTGACGAAAGACGACGCCGCCGCGAACGCGAGCGACCGAGGTCGGTGGAACGGAGGGAGCTGGCGTGAGCGGCTCGAGCCCTGCGTCGACGAGGCGCGAGAGGCCCGCGGTGGTGGCGAGGAGCGGGGTGCGGAAGTGAAAGGCCCGACCGGGGTCGCTCGTCACCAGCGCCGTCCCCGCGTCGGTGCCATCGGTGCGCCAGGTGCCGGGGAACGGTGCGTCGGCGAGGAACCAGGCCTCTCCAGGAAGGCTCGCGAGGCTCGAAGGGTTCGAGGAGAGGTCGTCGGAGAGGAGGTTCACGAAGCGGCTGGTGCCGGAGATGGTGCCGTCGGAGCGACACGGCTCGTTCCCGCCCACGGTGGCGCAGCCGAACCACGCTTCGTTTCCAACGGGCCAGAAGGGGTCGGGCGTGCCGAAGGCCGGGTTGCCGAACCCAGGCACTCGAGCGGTGCCGCCCGGTGTCCCGTCGGTCACCCAGAGGCCCGGCGCGGTGCCGTCGTTCGCCCAGAGCACGCCTCTCGACGAGCCGGCGTTGGCGAGCAGCGTCGACTGTTGAAAGGCGCGCACGAGCGCGGTGCCTGCGGGCGTTCCATCGGTCGTCCAGAGGTCGCGGGTGGTGCCGGTCGAGGTCGCGGTGAAGAGCGCTCGCCCGGTGCCGAGGGGCGTGAAGTCGGAAGGGCCGGAGGCACCACCGCTGCGGATGTCGGCGAGCAGCCAGGCGTGGCCTCCGTCGGTCGCCCACGGCTCGCAGTCGGTCTCCGCCATGCCCGCGTCGTTGAGGAAGGACGGGCACCCTCGGAAGACGACGAGGTTTCCGAGCGCGCGAAAGCCGTCACCGGTGGCGCCGCGCGTCGCCGAGGCGAGGGGCAGCCGTTGGAAGGGGCCGGTCCCCGTCGTCGAGAAGATGGCTGGGAGGTCCATGCTACCCGCGTCGGGAAACAGCGGGTTGGCGGAGAACCACGCGCGCCCGTTGACGACCTCGAGCGACTGCACGCTCACCACGGTTGGGTCGACGACGAGCACCGAGGCGCCGTTCCACTTCATCAGCCGTCGATTCGTCGCGGTGGGTCCGAAGGGGCCACGGAAGAAGAGTTCGGCGCCGAGCGAGAAGAAGGGCCCGTTACTGTCGACGGCGGGGCCGGTGAGGCGCTGGGTGCCCTGGGGAGTGCCGTCGGACTGCCAGAACGCGCGAATGAGGCCGCCGGCGTCGTGCGGTCCCTCGAAGGACAGGGTGCTCCCGACGGTGGCGAGGCCCGATGAGCGGTGCATGCCCGAGCTGCTGCCTGGCTCGGCGTCGACGAGGAGCCGGGTGCCCGCGCTGGTGCCGTCACTCACCCAGAGTTCGACGCCGCTCGAGCGCGTCTCGGCGACGAAGAAGGCACGGCCGCCGCCCGTCACCATGCGAAGCGCCGACGTCGACGGGTCGGTCGTGGAGCTCAAGATCGCGAGCGCGCTGGTGCCCGAAGCCGTTCCGTCGGTGCGATAGAGGGCGAGCCCGTCGGTCGGGTGCCGGGCGATGAACAAGACGACGCCCGGTGCGAGCTCGGTGAAGCCGCGCGGGTTCGAGCCCTCGGGCCGCGCCTGTCGATTGAGGTTGAGGAAGAGCGACTGCGCGTGGGCAGACGCGGCGACGCAGAGGCACGCGACCCCCACCCCACGAAGGATGTTTCGCATCGACCCAGAGCCTACTCCTGCGCTCGACGATGCGAGGTGCGGCGAGCGCGGTGAGCCGCAGGTGCGCCCCTTCAATACAGCGGAGGCAGCAGCGCCCAGCGGCGGGCGGCGAACTGTCGATACTCGTCTCCGAAGCGCGCGAGCAGCGCCCGCTCCTCGACGCGAATCCGATGGAGGTAGACCGGCACCATCACCAGCACGATGGCGGCTGCGCCGAACCAGCTCTCGAAGGTGACGGCGGCTCCGACGAGCGCCACCAGAATGCCGGTGTACGACGGGTGCCGGAGCCATCGATAGGGCCCGGTACTGATCAACCGCTGATCCGCGCTCGTCTTCACGACCGCCGTGAACGACGCGTCGAGCGTCTGAATCGCCCACACCCGGAAGCCGACCCCTGCGGCGAGCAGCGCGCCTCCGAGCAGCACCGTGCCGTCGAGCGGGCCTGGCCGCAGCTCTCGTCGAAGCGCGTACTCGAGGGCCGGCGTCAGCACCCCGAGGTTCGCGGCCAGGAGAATCGCGAGCGCGCTCAGCTTGTCTTCGCGCGACCCGAGCTCGCCAGCGGTGGGCGACGGCTGGGTGAGCATCACCACGACGGCGGCGATCGCGAGGAACCAGGGGCCGAGGTGCTTCAGCCCGGCCGGGCCGAACGAGCAGATGCCGAGGAGGAGCACCGCGGTGACGAGTGAGGGGCCGAGCTTCGAGCGTTGCATCTGGAGCCGTTCTCCGTCGGTGGGATGATCTAGCCCTCGTCCTCGCTTCAGGCCAGACTCCCGTTCCCCGTGCCGTTCCCCAGCTCGACGCGCTTCGAGATCGTCAACTCCCTCGGGTCAGGCGCGATGGGTCACGTCTACGAGGCCGTCGACCGCGAGACGAACACCCGCGTGGCGATGAAGACGCTCCGCTCGCTCGACGGGGAGGGCCTGGCGCGCTTCAAGTCGGAGTTTCGCGAGTTTCAGCACCTCACCCACCCGAACCTGGTGTCGCTCGGCGAGCTCTTCGAGGAGAACGGCGTCTGGTTCTTCACCATGGAGCTGATCCACGGGACCTCGCTGCTCGAGTGGGTGCGGGGCGGCGACGAGCGCGAACGGGCCACCAGAGACACCGCGCCGCTGCCCGAGCCGCTCCGGAGCGACACCGGCGACGAAGGCGAAGAGTGGCAACGGCCCTGGGGCACCTTCGACGAGGGGCGCACCCGCGCGGCCCTGCTCCAGCTCGCCCAGGGCCTCGTCGCCCTCCACGACGGCGGCAAGGTGCACCGCGACCTCAAGCCCGAGAACGTGCTCGTCACCACCGACGGCCGCGTCGTCATCGTCGACTACGGGCTCGGCATCGACACCGAGGCGCAGCGCTCGCACGACGAGCACGAAGTCGTGGGCACCGTCGCCTACATGTCTCCCGAGCAAGGCGCCGCCCGCCGCCTCACGCCCGCCTCCGATTGGTACGCGTTCGGGTCGATTCTCTTCGAGTGCCTGACGGGCTGCATTCCCTTCGCGGGCAACGCGGTCAAGCTGCTCACCGCCAAGCAGACTCGGTCGGCGCCGCCGGTGCGCTCGCTCGCGCCCGACGCCCCGGTGGACCTCGCCGGGCTCGCCGACGCGCTGTTGCGGCACGACCCGCACGCCCGGCCCCACGCCGCGGAGGTGCTCGCCGTCCTCTCGGGACAGACGCCGTCGCCTGCGCCGTCGACGAGCACCCTGGGCCAGGTCTTCGTCGGCCGGGCGGCCCAGAGCGAGCAGCTGATGAGCCTCGCCAAGGCCGTCGCCGCGGGAGAGGGCCCCCGGGTGGTGTTGCTGGAGGCGGGCTCCGGCCTGGGGAAGACGAGCTTGCTGCGGCGCTTCAACCGACGGCTCGCCAGCGAAGTCCCCTCGCTCTGGCGGCTGAGCGGCGTCTGCTACGAGCGCGAGTCGAGCTCGTACAAGGGCGTCGACGGCGCGCTCGACGAGCTGGCGCTGCTCCTCGGAGAGCTGCCGTACGACGAGCTCGAGGCGCTGCTCCCGGAGCAGGCGTCGCTGCTCGCCGAGTTCTTCCCCGTCTTCGGCAAGGTGGTGCCGTTGTCGGTCGAGCCGCGCGAGCTGTCTCCGAACCGCGACCCGGTGTTGCTGCGCAGCCAGCTCTTCGCCGCGCTGCGCGAGCTGCTGGCGCGGGTCGCCAAGACGCGGCCGGTGCTGCTGCAGATCGACGACGTGCAGTGGGCGAGCGCCGACACCTTCGCCCTCCTCCGCGACCTCCTCGCGCCGCCTGCGCCGCCGACGCTGCTCTGCGTGTTCTCGATGCGCAGCGAGGACGAGCGGGCGCCCGCCTGGCGAGAGCAGGTGACGACGCTCGCTGGCGGCGCTCCGGTGCACATCACCCTCGACCGGCTCTCCTCGTCGGAAGCGGAGGCGCTCGCCCGCACGCTGCTGGAGAGACTGTCGTCGAACCCGAGCGCGGCGCAGGCCATCGCCAAGGAGGCCGCGGGTGACCCGCTCTACATCGACGCGCTGGTGAGAACGCATGGCCTCGGGCTCGAGCGGCCGACGCTCGACGAGGCGCTGTGGCGGCGGAGCACCCAGCTGCCGGAGCTCGCCCAACGCGTGCTCGCGCTGGTGGCGCTCTCGAAGAGCGCGCTCGAGCAGGAGGTCGTCGGGCGCGCGGCGGGGCTCACCCGGCCCGAGCTGGGGCGGCAGATCGCCGCGCTGGCGGTGCTGCACCTCGTCCGCTCGACGGGGGTGCGCAAACAAGACACGGTGGCGCCCTTTCACGACCGAGTTCGCGTCGCGATGCGCTCGCGGCTGAGCAACGAGGAAGCGGTGCGGCTCCACCGGCAGCTCGCGCTGGCGCTCGAGGCGACGCCCTCCGACCTCGAGGCACTGGCCTGGCACTGGAGCGAGGCGAAGGAGCCACGCCGGGCCGCGGTGTACGCCGAGCGCGCCGCCGAGAAGGCCACCCAGCGGCTCGCCTTCGCCCGCGCGGCGCAGTTGTACGCCGAGGCCATCGGCACCGGGGCGCTCGGTTCGGCCGACACCCAGCGGCTGCACGCGCTCCGAGCCGAGGCGCTCACCAACGCGGGCCGTGGAGCAGAGGCGGCCGACGCCTTCCTCGAAGCGGCGCGCAACGCCGAGCCCACCCTCGCGCTCGGTTTTCGTCAGCGCGCCGCCGAGCAACTCCTGCGCTCGGGCTACATCGACCGTGGGCTCGAGGCGCTCCAGTCGGTGCTCGGGAGCGTGGGTGAGCGGCTCACCACCGGCGCCGCCAACGCGGTGTTCCACCTCCTCCTCGGCCGGGCGCGGCTCGCCTTCCGCGGCATGTCCTTCAAGGAGCGCTCGACGGCGCAGCTCGCGCCCGACGTCCTCACCCGAATCGACGCGACCTGGTCGGCCTCGAACAGCCTCACCACCGTCGACTTCATTCGCGGCGCAGAGATGCAGACCCGCAACCTGCTCCTCACCCTCGAGGCCGGTGAGCCGCGACGGGTCGCGAGAGCGCTGACGGTCGAGGCGTCGATTCGCGCCGGGACTCCGGCTGGGAGGAAAGACGGGCTCGCCTTGCTCGATCGAGCGATCGCGCTCGTCGAGGCGTTGGACGACGCGCACGCGCGCGCGGTGACCCGGCTCTCTCGAGGCATCATCGAGTTCCAGTCGCACCGCTTCACGGCCTCGGCCGACGAGATCGCCGCTGCCCTCACCTACTTCGAGACGAACCCGCAGGGCGGGTGGTGGGAGCTCAGCACGGCGCGGTTCTTCCACCTCAGCGGGCTCTTCTATCGAGGCGCGCTCGACGAGTTTGCGCAGCTGGTGCCGGCGCACTTCGACGAGGGCTCACGGCGCGACGACCTCTACGCGATGGTGAACCTGCGGCTGTCGAACTTCAGCGCCATCTTCCTCATGCAGGACGACCCAGCGCGCGCGCTCGAGGAGGCGAAGTGGGCGCTCGCGAAGTGGTCACCGCGTGGCTACCTCGCCCAGCACTACTACGGGCTGCTCGCGCGGGTGAACGCCGAGCTGTACCGCGGCGGCGGAGCGACGGCCTTCGAGCTCGTCGAGACCGAGTGGGGCGCGCTCGCCCGGTCGCAGCTCTTCCGACTCTTCATGCTCAAGTTCGAGGGCACCTCGATGCGGGCGCGGGCGGCGGTGGCGGCGGGGACTCCCCAGTCGCTCGCCCTGGCGAAGAAGCTGGTTCGTGAGCTCGGTGGGTACGCCACCAGCGTCTCGCGAACGACGGCCCTCGCCCTCGAGGGGGCCATCGCCCATCGAACCGGACGCAGCGACGACGCGCGGCGCCTGCTGGAAGAAGCGGCCACCGCGTTCGAGCAGGAGGGAATGATGTCGTGGGCCCGCGCCGCGCGCATCGTGCTGGGTGGGCCGGCCGCTGACGAGGCGCGCCGGGTCTTTCGGGCTCAGGGCGTCGTCCAGCCAGACGCGTTCGCGCGCACCTTCTTGCCCGTCGGTTGACCGTCACGAAGGCGGGCGAGCGCTCTTGTCCTTCGGCTGGTCCGCCTGGGCGATGGCGGCCCACACCTGCGAGATGGCGAGGCCGGCGTCGCGACGAATCACCACCTCGGCGAAGCCCACCCGCTCGACGGCGGCGGTCGACAGCCAGGCGTCTCGAGGCGAAGGCGCGAGGATGAGGGGCCAGACCACCCTTCCCGCGCGGCCGTAGTGCTCGCCGAGTGCCCTGAGCAACGTCGCGAAGGCAGCTTCCCGACGAGGTGCGGTGAGGCCTGGGGCGACCCAGAGGCGAGCGGCAGAGAGGTCTTCGTGCAGGTTCATCGCAAGCGACGAGAGCTCGGCGATGGAGAACGCGAGCAGCTCGGGTCCGTCCCACGCGGCGAAGATGGCGCGCTCCCGCTGCACTCCGGAGGCTCGCCATTCCTCGGAGAGGCCCTCGAAGAACCAGTCGCCGGCCTGCCAGGCGTGGGCTTGCATCAACAGCACCGGTTCATTCGCGGCGATGAGCCCCTCGGCCATCGCGCGCTCGCGCTCGTCGGCTGGCGCGCGGACTTCGAGGGAAGCCGGCTCGAGGGTGGGCACGCCCTTGAAGAAGAGGAGGTCTCGCTGGGTGATGGACGAGCGGTCTGGGTCGTCGAGGCCCGCGACGCCCGAGCCGAAGAACCGCGCCGACCAGGCGTTCGAGCGCGCGTAGTTGGCGTGAACGAACTCCACGGACTGGTCGTGGAGCGTCATCTCGACGGTGACGCGCACCATGAGGTTGGCGAGGTGGCGGTCGTGGCGGCCGAGGGCGAAGTGCTGGAAGGTGAAGGTGCGTGGGTAGCGCCGCACGCCGTTGACCGCCGCGACGAGCGAGGTGCCTTCGCGGCAGTAGAGCGACCAGTGCAGGCGCGGGGGCGCCCGGTGGAGCTTCTCGAGGACCTCCTTGGCCGCGGGGCGATTCACCGACGCCGGCGCGATGCCGGTGGCGAGGAGGAAGTCGACGAGCTGGCCGGGGTCGACGTCGCCAGAGATGTGCGACTTGGGGAACTCGAGGCCAATCCACGCGCGGGCGAACTCGGTCGCCTCCGAGGGGTGGACGAACTCCAGCCGAAACCCGGTGCGCCACCGGTCGTCTTCGAGGCGGGGCACGCGGCGAGCGCGGGCGCGCACGGCGAAGGCGCTGGAGCCAATCTCCAAGGTGGCGTGCTCGAGCGCGAGCCCGGGCGGGAGCGGCGGCGCTTCGGCTCCCAGCTCGAGGCCGATGCCGTCGACCGACACGTCGGAGATGGGCGCCTCGACCTGCTGGCCGAGGAAGGGGTGCTCGAAGCGCAGCCGGCTGGGCGTCGCCACCGGCCGCCGCTCGCTGATGCGCCGCTCGACGCCCACGATGCGCGCAGGCACCCGGAGCTTCACCGGGTTCGTCTCGAGCAGGAGCCCGGTGAAGGAGCACTGAACGGCGGTGACCTCGAGCTCGGCGTCGACGAGCGAGAGCGCGGGGAGCCCAGGGAAGGACTCGGGGGATTCGAAGACGGTGCCGGTGGCGTCGACGGCGCCGGCGCGGAGCGTGACGGACTGCGCCGGGTGCTCGTGGGCGCGCAGCGTCAGCCCCTCGCCCCGCACGCCAGCCTCGAGGAGCGCGACGATGCGCGTCGGGTCGGTGACGAGTCGAGGCGCGAAGGGCGGCGGCCCGAGGTCTGGCTCGAAGACGAGCCCGAGGACGTAGCCGTCGGCCGAGGCATGGAGCCGCGCGACTCGCAGCGAGGCCGGGCCGAGGAGCCGGTGCTGGCCGTCGACGACCTCGACGCCGGAGAGCAGCTGATCGCGCACCTTGCTCAACGAGTGCCCGAAGGGGACACACACCGACAGCCCGGTGTTCGAGAAGTCGACGAGAGTCCCGAAGCGGGCGCCAGCGAGCCGGACCTCGAAGGGCGCGCGCGGCTGATGACGAGTGGCGTTGCGGCGTGGGCCGGACAGCTCCTCGAGCAAGGCGGAGAGCTGGGGCGCGCTCGAGCACGCATGGACGGCGACGCCAAAGCCGGCGGCGCGGAGCAGCGAGGGCGGCGGCGAGCCGAGGTGCACGAAGCGAGGGGTCGGGCTGTTGAGCTCGAGCCATCGATTCCAGCCGTCGTTCCACCGCGAGACGATGACATCGACGGAGTGGAGCGCGAGCGCAGCCGGGGCCTCCGCGAGCGGCACCTGGCGAACGTCAGCGCCAGGCGGGAGCCCCGCGAGCACGGGGTCGTCGGCATCGTCGAGCGCAACGAGGATTGTGAGGTGCCGGCCGTTGAACATTTTCGCCTCCCCAGACCTGGGTCATCTTTACCCCACCAACACCAGAGTGGCGGGCAATCGGGCTGATAACCAGTTCATTTTGCTGACTCTTGTCTGAAAGCTCCGCCAACACATTTGATCGTCACGCGTCAGAGGCGGTTGCGCAAGCTGGCCCGACGGGGAGATTCGCGGCGCGAGGCGGCGAGGAACCTCCTAGAAGCGGCCAGCGTTCGACCCCGTCACTCGAAAGGCCTCCCACCATGATTCGTTTTCTCCAGGCGGCTGCGCTCGTCGCCGTGCTCGGCGCCTTCCCGGCACGGGCGTTCTGCGGCTTCTACGTCTCGAGCGCCGGCGCGAACCTCTTCAACGACGCCACGATGGTGGTGCTGATGCGTGACGGCACCCGCACGGTGCTCTCGATGCAGAACAACTACCGCGGGCCGACGGAGGACTTCGCGCTGGTGATTCCGGTGCCGGTCGTCCTCAAGAAGGAGATGGTGAAGACGCTCCCGAAGTCGGTCTTCCAGCGCATCGACGCGCTCGCTGGCCCTCGCCTCGTCGAGTACTACGAGCCTGGAGACTGCGGTCCGCCCCCGTCGATGCCCCCGTCGATGGCGGTCACCGAGAACAAGCCCGGCTCGGTGCGACGCGACCTCGGGGTGAAGGTCGAGGCGAAGTTCGAGGTCGAGGAGTACGAGGTCGTCATCCTCTCGGCGAAGGAAGCGCTCGGGCTCGAGATCTGGCTCAAGGAGTACAAGTACAAGATTCCGGCGAACGCCGCGCCGCTGCTCGCTCCGTACATCCAGAACAACTGGAAGTTCTTCGTCGCCAAGGTGAACGCGAAGAAGGTGAAGTTCGTCGACGGGCAGGCGGTGCTCTCGCCGCTGCGCTTCCACTACGACGCCGAGAAGTTCGAGCTGCCGATTCGCTTGGGGCTCGCGAACAGCTCGGGCACCCAGGACCTCGTGGTGCACGTCGTCGCGAAGCAGCGCTACGAGCTCGCGAACCGGCCCAACGTGCTGGTGCCGACGAACATCGAGGTGACGCCGGCGGTCGAGAACGAGTTCGGTCCGTTCTACGCGGCGCTGGTGGGGAAGACGTTCGAGAAGAGCCCCGAGGCGGCCATCACCGAGTTCGCGTGGAAGGGCGCGTTGCCGCCACCGCAGACGATGCTGAGCCGCGGCATCTACGGAGTGACCTGCGACCCCTGCCCGCCACCGGAGCCGGTCGATGATCCACTGACTCGCCTCCTCGGCGCCGACGTGTTGCCTGGCATCAGCTCCGACGAGGACGTGGCGAAGTTCGCGAAGGACGCGACGCTGACGCGCCTGCACCTGCGCTACGGCACCGAGACCGCGAAGGACGACCTGGTCTTCCGAGTGGCGGCGCCCATCGCTGGCGGCATTCCGGAGAAGCCGCGACCGACCGTCGCGAAGGACAATCGGTTTCAGGCGCGCTTCATCATGTGGAAGCCCTTCGATCAGAACCGCTGCTGGCGAGGCATGCGTGGCGGAATGGGTGGGCCGATCGTTCCGCCCTCACCGCCTTCCAACATGGCCAAGTCGGGGAAGCTGACCGCGGCCATCGAGAGCTACCTGCGAACGGACGTGCCGGAGGTCGGGCTCAAGGCGACGTTCGAGGCTCCGAAGGCGACTCTCAAGTAGTCGGGCAACGAGGTCCCTAACTCGAGCTCAGCCGCCGACCTCCGACATGCTGAAGGGTCGACCGAGGGGGAGTTGGGTCGGGTGATGACTCCGCTTGCCATCGATGGCCCGCGTCACCAGCGCGGTGAGCTGCGCGTCGGAGCAGCCCGCCCGGAGGGGACTCCGCACGTCGACACCACCCACTTCGTAGAGACACCCGCGCAGCTGGCCGCTGGGAGACAGCCGCAGCCGGTCGCACTCACTGCAGAACGGGCTCGTGTCGGACGCGATGACGCCGAAGGTGATGCCGGTGTGGGTGCGGAAGAGGGCCGCTGGATCCGCCGGGTGTCGTCGAGGCAGCGGCGTCACCGGTCCGCGCTCGGCGATGCGGGCGACGATGGCCTGACCGCTCACGAACGCCCGCCGGGTGTAGAGCACCGCGCTGCCCGTGTTCATCAACTCGATGAAGCGAACCTCGACCTGCCGCTCGGCGAAGAACTCGAGAAAGTCCCACGGCTCGTCGTCGTTGCGGTCCTTCTGCACGACGCAGTTCACCTTCACCGTGGGCAGCACCTGGCGCGCGGCGTCGACGGCGCCGAGGACGGTGGAGAGATCGGTCGCTCCCATCAGGGCCTGCGCGCGTTCGGGCCGGAGGCTGTCGAGGTGAACGGTGGCTCCGGTGAGGCCGGCAGCCACGAGGGCCGGGAGCTTCGATACCAGCAGCAGCCCGTTCGTGGTGACCGCCAGCTTCGCCTCGGGGAGCGCGCGATGAAACGTGGCGACCAGGCCGTCGATCTCCGGGTGGAGCAACGGCTCGCCGCCGGTGAAGCGCACCTTGCGGACGCGGCCTGCGAGCGCGTTGGCGATTCGCGCGTAGTCGTCGAGGCTGAGCCGATCGACGCCCGCAGTGAACGGCCGCACCGTGCCTGGCCGGCAATACAGACAGCCCAGCTGACACTGCTCGAGCACGCTCACCCGCAGAGTGCCCACCGCGCCCATCGTCAGTGAGCGGCCTTGCCGCCAGCCGGGTTGAAGTTCACCGCGCACTGCACGTCGTCGGGCTCGGCGCTCGCCATCGCATCGAGCGGAGCCGGCGTCACTCCGAGCGCTTCACATTCGGCGAGCACGAGCCGCACCGTCTCTGCCAAGGCGACGGCCCACACCGAGTCGGCGGCCAGGTTCGCGTGGGCTTGGAGCGCGAGAGCGAGCCGACCGAGGTGGTCCTTCAAGAACGAACGGCGCGTGTCTTCCACCACGGCGACGCCTTCGTCCCGCCCGGCCTCGGTGAGCAACGCCTGGCGCGCGAGGAGCGAGGAATAGAACTCGAGCTCGACGGCGAGGTGGTCGTACAGCTCGTGGCTCCCTTCGTCCTGCGAGAGCTCGAGCGAGTACGCGCGATAGAAGCCAGCGAGGTCGGCGAGGTCGTTGCCCTTCGACAACCCACCGGTGCGGCCGTACTCGGTCTCGTGCAGCGGCAGGCGCGCGCTGCCCATCTCGAAGTGCGAGAGGAAGTGCGACTGCAGCTCGGCGAGCCCTTCGCGCGTCGCGGAACGAGTGAGGAGCGGCTCGGCCCAGCTGGCCGGCTTCACGTCGAGGACCGCGGCGAGCTTCGCGTGGAAGGTGGACGAGGGGTAACCGGAGACGGTGGCCGCGAGCGCGAAGTCGAGCGCGCGCTCTTCGAGGACGTCGATGTTCATGGCCCCTCCTTCAGCTGCAGGGTGCTCCAGGCCATGGTGAGACACTTGCGGCTGCCGACTTCACCGTCTCCGCCCTGCCAGACCGCGAAGGCCGCGTAGCTCTTTCCCCCGAGCTTGAGCTGTGAGCCGCCCTCGATGGCGAGCGGCCGCGAGATGACGAGCGTCCAGGTCCCGTCCTTCCACGTGCCGGTGCCCGAGCTCGTGTGCCCCTCCTGGACCTGCGAGGTGCTGAAGCCCTCGGCGATGATCTCGTCGACGCCGCTCTTCGAGTACGCCTGCGGGTTGCCCTCGGCGCGCGCGGGCGAGAACTTCTCCTGGTCCTTCTCGGTGAGGCCCTTGTTGGCTTCCTCGGTGGGGAACTCCATCGGGTAGATGTCGACGGACCCGTTCGGGTAGAGGTCTTTCATCGTCGGCTTCCCCTTCTCGCGATCGCGTTGGTACTGCGCGCGCCAGTGGAAGATGTGCACCGGCAGGCCCTTGGCGCCCATCATCACCGGGGGAGCGAACTCGGGACTCCCCGCGGGGAACTGCACCGCGGCGGCGTCGGAGAAGGTGCCGAGCGGACCCGCCTCGCTCTTGTCCTTGTCCTTCCAGCGCAGCCGGAGCGCGATGCGTTTGCCGTCATGAACGGCCTGCACGGAGAGGTTCGCGGTGGTCGTCGTCGACGGGCGCGGCACCACCATCGGCTGACCGATGAGCGAGAGGTTCACTTCGGGCACGCCGTTCCAATACGCAGCGGCGGGGTCGTCCTTCGAGAGGTCGGCCTTCACGCCGCGCACGTCGAGGTCCTGAGCGGCGGCGGCGGTGGCGAGGAGGAGGAGCGAGGAGAAGAAGAGGCGCATGGTCAGGTCCTCAGGGCGTGTTGGTGCGAATGGTCTCGAGCTTCTCGTCCCACGCTGGGCGCTCGATGACGGGTTCGACGACGGGCACCTTCACCAGCTCGGCGTCACGCTCGTCGAAGCCGGCGGCGACTCCGTTGTTCACGGTGAAGCGGTGGAGGATGCGATCGGTCGACCCGATGAGAGTGAGGAGCCCGGCGGTGGTCGGGTCCTTCGCGAGGGTGCGGTAGCGATCGACGGCTTGATCGACCATCGGCCCGAACATCTGCCGCAGATACGCGCGGTCGGCGTGAATCGGCGGAATGTAATAGATGTTCGGTTCGAGCCCGAGCTGCGGGTAATACGGCAGCGCGATTTGTTTGGTGTGTACCAAATAGTCGACCGGGTTGTCCTTGCGGGCCTTCCACGGCGGGTTGATGAACCCCATCACGCGAATCTTGCCGATGCAGTTCACGACACACTGCGGCTGAATGCCCTGCTCGACGGCCGGGTAGCAGCCGACGCACTTCTCGGAGACGCGGGTGTACGGGTTGTACATCGACTTCTTGTACGGGCAGGCCCGCACGCACTCGCCGTAGCCCTTGCAGCGTGACTGGTCGATGAGGACGATGCCGTCTTCCTCGCGCTTGTAGATGGCCTTGCGTGGGCAGGCCGCGAGGCACGCCGGGTAGGTGCAGTGCGCGCAGGTGCGGGGCAGGTAGAAGAACCACTTGTCGTGCGGGAGCGAGCCGACGTGACCGCCGGTGTTCTGCGCGCCGACGCAGTCGTCCTCACCGTGGTTCGGGTACATCCAGTCGTCGTCGGTGGGCGCGAAGTGCACCGCCCGCTCTTCCGGAGGCGCCGCCTCGAAGATGGTCTTGCCCTGGTAGGTGCCGTTCTTCGCCCACTCCTGCTTGCCCAGCTTCTCGAGGACGTTGACGTCCCACCCGAGGGGATAGCTGCCGAAGGGCTTCGTCTCGACGTTGTTCCAGAACATGTATTCCTGGCCCTTGCCGCTGGTCCAGGTCGTCTTGCATGCCAAGGTACAGGTTTGACAGGCGATGCACTTGTTCAAGTCGAAGACGATGGCCCACTGCTTCTTCGGCCGGGCCTCGTCGTACGCGTACTGCATGTCTCGCTTCAGCTGCCAATTCTTGACGTTGCTCATGGTGTTGGGCCTCAGCCAATCTTGGTGAAACCGCCGACGAGGTATTGCTTCATGCCTTCGCGTTCGTAGGTGGGCCGCAGGCCGAGGGCCGCCGGGCGCCAGAGACCGCGTCCACTGAGTCCGCCTTCCTCCGCCTTGGTGAACTTCACGAAGGCCTCGCGCGGCGCTCCGACGGGGCAGTGGATGTCGGGCGCGAAGCCCTTCATCAGCACCTGGCCGAAGATGTCCTTGTGGACGAGCGTCTCGGTCATCAGCGTCGGCCGGAGCCAGGCGCGGGTGGCCGACTGGTGACTGCCAGACCGGTACATCGCCTGGTAGTTGGTGAGCGGGTTCTTCGCGAGGCCGTCGGGCCGCGTTTCGGCGCCCTTCACCGAGCCGAACGAGGCGCCGTACATGTTGTGCCAGGTGCGGGTGATGCGTCTGGGCGTGCCGGGGTAGTAACGAACGCGCAGGAGCAGCCGCGCCACCTTGTACGCCTCGGTGCCGGGTTTCCAATTGCGATACGGCCGGTCGCTCGGGTCGGCATCGATGTACACATAATCACCGTCTTCGAGGCCGAGCTCCTTCGCGTCGAGCGGGTTGATGTCGACGTAGGCCTCGGTCACCGAGGGGAGCCGCTTGTCTCTCCGGTACACGTCGCCGAACGGCCCGAAGAGCACGCCGGTGAAGTCGGTGTCGACCGGCGTGGTGTGCGCGCCATGGCGGTACTTCGGCGTGTGATAGATGTAGCGATAGTCCTTGCTGGTGAGCGGGTGCTTCGAGGCGAGCAGCTCGTCGGTGCTCTTGAGCACGTTGCGCACCTGGCGCACCTCGACGGATTGATCGTCTCTCGACAGTCCATACGACTCGGGCGTGCGCGGGCGAATCGCCGGGTGCGGGCGGGCGACGATGACGTTCGGCTCGTACACCGTCGAATCCACCGGCTCGCGGTAGACGACCAGGTTCTCGCCTGCGTCGAGGAAGTCCTGCTCGGGGCGGTAGAACTCCACCCGGCCCGTCTTGGTGTGCCAGGGCTGCTCGCCCTTCGCCTGCTCGTACGACGAGATGCGCGGGTAGGTGCGGTTGTTCACGAGCATCGGCACGCCCTGCATCGCCTTCTGGAGCAGCACCTCGACCCGGTAGCCCTTGAGGCCCGGCGTGTCGTCGATGATGCGCTGGAGGTACGCCTCGACGTTGTCGTCGTCGACGAACTTCCACATCTTCGCGAAGCGCTCGTCCTTGTAGAGCGTGCCGAGGGCCTTGGAGACGCCGGCGATGATCTCCATGTCGCTCTTGGTGTCGAAGACGCGCTTGATCTGCCCCTTCGGGTACATCTGCACGAAGGGGTTCGTGCACGAGGCCGTCATGTCGGGGTGCTTGAACTCGGCCCAGCTGTCACAAGCGAAGACGACGTCGGCGTATTCGCAGCTGCCGGTCCACCACCAGTCTGAGAAGGCGATGAACTCGATGCGCGGCAGGGTGTTGTTGACGACGTCGTAGTGCCACTTCACGTTGCCGATGACGCTGTTCGAGTTGTTGAGCCACATCGCCTTCGTGGGCGCGGGCAGATGGCCTTTGCCGGTGAAGAGCGTGTTGCCCTGTCGCAGCGGCCGGTCGCCGTAGTTGAAGTAGTGGAGCGACTCGTAGTGGAGGTACTTCTTCACCTTCGGCTTCGCGTTCGCGTCGGTCGTCGGGTTGAACGGGTCTTCGACGACGTAGCTCGGCATGCCGCCGAAGATGGCGGTGCGGTAGTTGCCCGCGTAGCTGCCGACGTTGCCACCGGGGAAGCCGAGGTTTCGCGTCAGCGCCGCGACGAGGAAGATGGCGCGGTCCTTCAGGTCGGCGTTGAAGAACTGATTGGGCCCCATGCCCACGGGGATGATGGTCTTCTCCGGGTTCTTCGCGATGTCTTCGGCGAGGGCGATGACGGCGGCGGCGGGCGCTCCGGTGACCTTCTCGGTCTGCTCCGGCGTCAGGTTCGCGTCGAGGTACTCGGCGAGCAAGTCGAACTGGGTGCGCACCTCGACCGTCTCACCGCTCACCAGCGTCACCGAGCCGCGATAGCGGAGGTCGGGCTTCACGCCGGTCTTCACGAACGTCTTGCCCATCTCGTCGCGGGTGATGGGCGTGAGCGCCTTCTTGGCGGCGTTCCACACCACCTGGCCCTTGAAGTCGGCGGCCATCGCCTCGGCTGCGACCTGCTTCTTCTGCTGGGTCACTGGCGGCGGCTTCTGGCCCTTGGCGATGAGGTCGAGGTTCTCGAGCTTCGGCGCGGTGTAGCCCTTCACCACTTCTTCCGGCCGCAGCGGCTGGAGGGTGTCCATGCGAACGAGGAACGGCAGGTCGGTGTTCGCAGACACCCACGCCTCGTCGTACTTCTTCTTCGAGATGATGACCTGCGCGAGGCCGCGCGCGAACGCGGGGTCGGTGCCGGGCCGAATGACGATGACTTCGTCACACTTGCTCGCGGTGGCCGAGTACTCGACGGTGATGGCGACCGTCTTGGTGCCCTTGAGCCGCGCCTCGGTGAGCCAGTGCGAGTCGGGCATCTTGGTGGTGATCCAATTCATGCCCCAGACGAGACACAGCTTGGAGTGCTCGACCGAGAAGAGGTCGAAGTCGTTCGTCTGCGCGCCGGTCACCATCGGGTGTCCAGGCGGGAGGTCGGTGTGCCAGCTGTAGCTGTCCCAGCCGCGCGCGCCGATGGCGTCGTCGGGCTTCACGTTGCGAATCGCCGCGTCGGCGAGGGCCATCATGTTGGCGAAGCGATAGAGGCCGAAGATGCGGGTGGCTCCGAGGAACGCCATGCCGCCGCGCAGCTTGAGGGTCTGCATGCCGGAGCCTTCACAGGCCTCCACCATCGAGTGGTCGTAGCCCTGGGCCTCGAGGAACTCGGCGCCCTTCTTCCCCGAGTAGGTGCGCGCGATGTTGTCCATCGCCTTGGCGGAGAGCGCGAAGGCCTCGTCCCAGCCGACGCGCTGCCAGGTGTCGCGGCCGCGCTGCATGTATTTCTGATCGACGGCGCCCGTCTTCGGGTCGCGCGGGAAGCCGGCGTCGGCCCACTGCTTGAACCCGGTGCGCACCATCGGCGACTTCACCCGGCGGTCACCGTAGATGCGGCGCACCAGCGCGAGGCCCTTCTGACAGATGCGTGGGTCCCAGCGGGCCGACGAGCGATTGCCCGCGAGGTCTTCGGCCTTTCCGTAGCCGTAGGTGGGCCCGATGCGCGCCACCACGCCGTTCTTCACGTACGCGCGGAGCAGACAGTTGTGGGTGTCGTTGGGCGCGCAGAGGAAGACGTAGCTCGAGTCGGCGTTGAAGATGTTCCGGTAGACGCGCTCCCAGGAGCGGTTCGGATACGCGGCGAGCGGGTTGTCGATGGCGAGCGGCTTCAAGAAGCGGAGCGGCGCTGCGTCGGTGGTGCCGGCGGTGGCGACTCCCAGACCGACGAGACCTTTGATGACGGCGCGGCGCTTCAGACGATGGTCGGTGCTCATGCAGCCTCCGTGGAGAACGGTGAACGGGGAGAGACGTCTCGAAGGGTGAGGGCGGGCCAGCGAGCGGTGACCGAGCGCGCGAGCAGCTTCGTCACCGCCTCGGTGCCGCCGCAGCCCTCGACGGCCAGCTCGTAGAGGAGGACTCCCTCGGAGACGCCGCGGAACTCGAGGTGGGTGCCCTTCATGCCGTTGAGGAACTTCGTGATGGCCTCGAGCCCGTCGCGCATGCCGTCGGGGATGAAGCCGAAGCGGAGCCGGCTCTCCGGGTCTCGGTAGAGGACGTCGACGCAGGTGCCGTCGCCGTGGCCGCCGCTGCGATGACGGGTGGCGCGGCCTTCTCCGGTGACGCCGACGACGAGGCCATCGAGCGCTTCGCGCCAGGCGTCGCAGACCGAGGCACAGCCGCCGCATGAAGGACGCTCGAGGACGAAGGCGGCCTCTCGAGGGTGCGGTTCCCACTGGCCACGCAGACACGGCCCCGGCAATCGCGAGAGCGTCTCAGGCAGCTGGTGAAACGCGACCGGCCCGAAGGAACGAACGAAGCCCTTGCCGAGCGTCACGCCGTGGTCGAAGGCGAGGCGGCTCGCTTCGCGGGCATCGACCTCGAACGCGCGCACCGCGAGCGCTTCGTCACTCTCAGCCTCGACTCGACCGGCAACGGTTCGCAGCGCCGCTCGTCGCGCGCGTTCCCAGCGAGCCCCCAAGTCCTCCAACGCCCCCACGTCCATGGCGCGCGCGGGTTGCAAATCACGGTCCTCGAAGGACACGAACAAACTCGGACCTCTGGAGGCGAGCCGCGTTTCGGAACGGAACTCGGCAGTTTCACAACGCGCTGCGAGGAATCACTTTGGGGTTCGAGTCGGAGGGTCGATGCCCACGAGCTTGAGCACGTCCTTGAGTTGGGTGCGCACGGTGGGGCCCTTCGAGAACGCGCCCAGGGTGAGCGGCGGAAACGCCTCGATGGCGCTCACCAGGCGGGCCTGCTCCTCGGCGGGAATGTTGGTTCGGCAGAGCTCGTAGAAGCCGCCAGGGCCTTCTTCGATGCGGTAGTGCTCCTCGAGGAGATCGCGCAGGTTCTCGACCCACTCGCGCTCCGGGAGCGGAATGCAGAGGGCGGCGATGCCGGCGTGGTCCTTTCGGAGCCCGGCGGCGTAGTCCGGTGCGCGGCGCATCGCCTTCACCAGCGCGGGCATGAGGAGCCGCTCCTCGATGGAGACGTGCCAGAGCAGGTGGTGACGAAACCGATCGAACGACGCCAAGGCCACGTCGCGGCCGGCCAGACACTGGGCCAGCTCACGCTTGAGGACCTCGTGGTCCTCCATCATCACCGAGAAGAGGGTTCGCCCCACCGGCGCGCGACGGAGCAAGGACTGGACCTGCGCTCGGCTTCCCTCGGGCGAGGCCGCTCGTGTTTCACAACGGTTCAGCCAAGCCGGGTTCAAGGTGAAACACCCGTGACACGTTGGCCGCGTCATGGGTCGTGTCGCATGACGCTGTCGAGGCAGCAGCCTATCGGAGCGAAACGACTCGGGGTCTGTGCAGGTATGGGCGCTGCAATTGGCGCTGCGCTCACCTGAGAGGGTCCATGCGCTTCCACTTCGTCGTGTTGATTTTCACCGCGAGCTGCACCGCGCCTGTCGGGGAAGACGAGCGTGGGTGGTTGGACCAGAGCCTCACCCTCGCCTGCACGGCCTTCGTCGCACCGAATGGAGCCGACGACCCGGACGCGGGAACACAGACTCGACCGTGGCGGACGATTCAGTACGCCGTGTCCGGAAACCGCCTCAAGCCTGGAAGCAAGCTCTGCCTCGCGGCTCGAACGGTCTACCGTGAGAACCCAGTGGTGTTGGTGTCTGGCGCTGCGAATGACCCGATCGAGCTCTTCGGGCTCGGTTCAGGCGATGACCGACCCGTCATCGACGGCACCAACGACGCACAACATCCCCGACCTGGCGACTGCCCCGCGGCCCTCACCGTCTACGGACAATCCAACATCGTGATCTCCAACCTGAAGATCACCCACCGGGGGAACTCGAGCTTTCAATGCGCAGATGGAGGGACCGAATGCCTGCGCGACTGCAGCTCGATTGGCCTCAGCATCGTGCCCGGGGCTCCGCCGAATGCACCCCCGGTTGCGAGTGACCACATCGTCGTCGATCGAGTCGAGGTCTCGCACCTGCGAACGACGAGGACTGATCAAGTCGCCTTTCCCTTCCTGGCGCGCTCCGATTCCCCTGCCGGGGTGGGCCACCTCATCGTCTCGAACAGCCGTTTCACCGACAACGACACGGTCGCCCTGGCAACGGGGCTCGGGGTGAGCGCCGTCAACATCGCTGGCAACGTCCACGACTTCCTCGTGACGCGCACCACGTTCGATGACCTCGATACGGGCGGGGTCGAGCTCGGTGGGAATCAGTCCTTCCTGCTTCAGCCCGTCGGCGGCGTCATCTCGGAGAACACCTTCGTGGGGACGGGCCGGTGCTATCCGAGCGTCTCCAATTGCTCGCTCTCGGCGTCAGGTGTGTACAACCAAGGCGCCCGGAACATTCTCGTCGAGCGCAACTTCTTCACCCAGGGGGGCGTCGGGGTGAACGTCAAGACCGAGCTGGTGGCGAATTGCGCCTTCGCTCCCGTGCTCGCGGCCCACACCTGGGTTCGGAACAACGTCTTCTTCGCGGGCCGCGACACCGAGCTGGCAACGGGTGCGAACGACCAGCTGGACGCGGGCTGCAACTACAGCCCGGTCGACGGCGTCTACTTCACGCAGAACACCATCTACCGGCGCAACGGCGACACCAACTCGGCGGGCTCGGTGTTCATCGACTCCAACCCGACGGCGACGCTCATCGGGGATTCGGCCGTGCTGAACAACCTCATCATGACCGAGGAGCGGCTCTTCTTCATTCGCGGCGCACCCCAGTTCCGCTCGGTGGCGAACT
This sequence comes from Myxococcota bacterium, assembly GCA_052034585.1. GTDB lineage: Bacteria > Myxococcota > Myxococcia > Myxococcales > Myxococcaceae > Xiheimicrobium. Next base: position 25,165 of record JBPOIJ010000087.1, on the reverse strand, counting down.
ACCTGGTGAGCACGCGGCCGGTGCCGTTCTACGACGACGGCGCGCTGACCTGGGCGCAGTGGCAACAGAGCCACGACCAGACGAGCCCGACTGGCACCGCGTTCGTTCCCGTCTTCGTCTCGCCCGCGCCGTCCCTTCGAAACGACTTCCGGCTCTCGAGCGTCTCGTCTCCGGCGCACAACAGGGGTCTGGCGACCGATCGATTCGGGACGCCGACGACGCCCTCGTGGGCCGCGGAAGGCTTCGGCGCGTACACGCCACCGACCGAGCTCGACTTCTATGGCGGACCTCGCGAGACGACCCTCACTCGCACCTCGACGCGCGACCTCGGCGCCGATGAGTACTGACGTTCATTCGCTCCAGACGTCGTAGCGGTGCTCGCGCGGTCGCCAGTGCGGGTCAGCGAACTCGGCGGACGCACGGAAGCGACCAGCCGCTCCGCGCTTGGTATGTCTCGAGGAATGGAAGCTGGCTCTGCCCTCTCGGAGTTCGAGTCGATGGCGCTCGCCGCCTGCTGCGCGCAGTTCCCACGAGCGTGTTCAGGGTGTCGGCGCGTGCACCACGACTTCGCGAGCTACCTCGACGCGACGAGCGTCGTCGGAGCCCCGATGCTCGACCCCGACGACGACGAGGAGGGCGCGATCGGTCTGCTCTGCTTCGCGAACTGCGGGTGCGGCACGACCCTCGCGATTCGGTACGAAGACGTGTCGAGGCACGCAGCCTTCAACGCGGCCGTTCGCGAGACCGCCGCCACGAGCGGTCAACCGCTCCTCGACGTGCTCGAGACGTTGGTCGCCGGAGTGCGGCGGCGGGCGCGTTCGGCGAGTCCGCCGCCCGCCGCGTTCTCGGCCCCCGACCCACGAGTGCTGGAGGCTGGCGCCGCGATGATGGCGATTCTGGCGCGTGGTTCGGTGGTGGTGCCACCCTTCCCCGGAGTCGCGTTCAAGGTCGCCGAGCTTGCCCGCGCGCCCGACTCGAGCCCCGAGCAGATTGGGCGGGAGATTTCGAGCGACGCGACCCTGGCCGCCGAGGTGCTCCAGTTGGTGAATGCGCCCATCTACTCGCGTGGCCACCCGGTGACCTCCCTGACGATGGCCGTGAAGCGGCTCGGGCTGAAGGAGGTGGCGCGGCTGGCGATGGCGACTGGCGTGGGCGCTGCGACCGCGCGGCCTGGAGCGCTCGCCCCCGTCAGGCTTCAGCTCTGGCACCGGAGCGTGACGACCGCGACGGTGTGCCGTGCGCTCGGCGCCGTGCGCGGGTTGAACCCCGACGAGAGCTTCCTCGCTGGCCTGCTCCAGCCGCTCGGCGCCATCGTGGGGACGTTGAGCCTCGAGATCTTCCTCGACGAGAACCCATCGTTCCCTGCGCAGCCGCTGGCGTTCTGGTTGCGCGTGCTCGAGGTCTTCCGGGCCGAGCTGGGCGCGGTGACGGCGACGCGCTGGAAGCTGCCGAAGAGCCTGTCCGAAGTCATCGGGCTCACCGCGGGCGTGCCCAACGCCGGCAGTGCGTCGCCCGCGTTGCTCGAGCTGGTGGCGACCGCGGCCGCCGTTTCTCATGCCGCCGCCGAGGTCGGCGAGGTCAGTGCGGCGAAGCTGACCGGAGTGGGGACGCTCACCACCAGCGAGGCGAGCCAGCTCGCACGAGCGCTGCCTCAGCTCGTCGAGACGATCGCCGCCCTCGAAGAGTCCACCAGGCCGAACGCCGTGCTCTCGAAGGTGCTCGCGGCGGATCCACCAAAGACCCTCGAGCCCGTCACTCCAGAGCTCTTCGTGGTGAACGCGCGCCGCCGAGAGGAGCGCTTCCGAGTGAGCGGTCGCGGCGAACGGGCGCTGGTGCTCGAAGGGCCACACTCGTTGCCGGTGAACGTGCTCGCGGCCTTGGAGTTCGTCACCCAACCGCCGCTCTCGATCTGCGCCGTCACCACCTCGTGCACGGCCACTCCCCAGGGGCAGCGGGTCGTCGTGGCGCCGTTCGCGCTGAGCCCAGAGGCCGCTCGACGGCTGGCACTTTGACGGAGCCCCGATTCACCCCACGCCATTTCCGCCGAAGCATGGACCGGATAAGACCGCGCTGGTCTTCCTCGTGAATCACCTTCTGGCACTCACTGCGCTGTTCCTCACCGCCTGCGGACCGATGCCGACGTCGGCCGACGGGGGCGAGGCGACCCGGGTGACGTTCAAGGCGATGGTGGGCACTCGACCGTTCGCGTGTGGGCAGAGCTACCAACTCGGCACGACGAACACCCAGTACAAGCCGCGCGACTTCCGGCTCTACGTGTCCGAGCTCGAGTTCCTCACCTCGAGCGGCGAGGAGCTCCCAATCACCCTCGACGACGACGGCACCTGGCAGCGCAGCGGCGTCGCGATGCTCGACTTCGAGGACAAGCAAGGCGAGTGCAGCAACGGCACCGAGGGAACGCACACCGTGCTCACCGGCTCCATGAAGCCCGGCGCGGTTCACGCACTGTCTTTCACCATCGGAGTGCCCTTCGAGCAGAACCATCAAGACGCGGCAGCGGCGCAGGCTCCGCTCAACTCGACGGCGATGTTCTGGAATTGGAATGGTGGGTACAAATTCCTGAAGATCGACGGCCTCACCACGGGGCTGCCGACGGGCCACAACGTGCACGTGGGTTCGACGGGCTGCCTGCCGGGGCCGACGCCGAACTCCGTCGCGTCCTGCAGCGAGCCGAACCGCGTCTCGGTGGTGCTCCATGGGTTCAACCCGGCCTCGAGCGTCGTCGTCTTCGACCTCGCCGCGCTGCTGAAGACCTCGAACCTCGATGTCGACCAGCCGATGAGCGCACCGGGCTGCATGTCGGGCGCCACCGATGCCGACTGCGCGCCCATCTTCGCCACGCTCGGGCTCCCGTTCGGCTCCACCGCCGCGGTGACGCAGCGCTTCGTCACCCTCGAGTAGACGATGCGACGCGCTCTGCTCCTCCTCCTCGTCTCCGCCTGCGGCCAGCCGATGCCGAAGGTCGACGCGGGCGTGAGCTTCCTGGTGCCGCTGCCGGCCGGCTTCCCGCTGCCGAAGGTGCCGGAGGACAACCGGCTCACCACCGAGAAGGTCGAGCTCGGCCGGCGCCTCTTCTACGACGTGCGGCTGTCGAAGAACCGAAAGCAGTCCTGCGGCACCTGCCACGAGCAGAAACGCGCGTTCACCGATGGCCGAGTCACCGCGCAGGGCAGCACCGGAGAAGCGCACCCGCGCAACGCGCAAGGGCTCGGCAACGTCGCCTACGCCGCGACCCTCACCTGGGCGAACCCATTGGTGACGACGCTCGAGCGGCAGGCGCTCCTTCCGCTCCTCGGAGAACACCCCGTCGAGCTCGGCTGGGCGGGCGTCGAGAACGAGCTCCTCGCGCGGCTCGCCACCGAAGACGACTACGCGACGCGCTTCAAGACCGCCTTCCCCGAGGAGAACGGCGCCATCACCCTCGTCACCGTCACCAAGGCCATCGCGTCGTTCGAGCGGGTGCTCCTCTCGGGCAACAGCGCCTGGGACCGGTACTCGCTTGGCGACGCGAACGCGCTGTCCGACTCGGCGAAGCGCGGACTGGCGCTCTTCAACTCCGAGACGCTCGAGTGCTACCACTGCCATGCGGGCTTCAACTTCTCCGACTCGGTGGTGCACGCCGGCAGCCCGATGCCCGACGCGCCCTTCCACAACACCGGGCTCTACAACCTCGACGGCAACGGCGCGTACCCGGCCGACAACCCCGGACTCATGGCGGTGACGAATCGCCCGCAGGACATGGGGCGCTTTCGCTCTCCGTCGCTGCGCAACCTCACCGTCACCGCGCCGTACATGCACGACGGCTCCATCGCGACGCTGCGAGACGTCATCACCCACTACGCGAACGGCGGCCGCTCGAAGCGCATGACGGGCATGTACAGCCCGCTCCAGTCGGACCTCGTGCGCGGCTTCACCTTGAGCGCCCAGGAGACCGACGACCTGCTCGCCTTCCTCGAGGCGCTCACCGACGACGAGTTCCTCTCGAATCCCTCGCTGAAGGATCCATTCTGACGATGATGACCGGCGCGCTCGACGTCTCGCTTCCGTGGTTGCGCTGGGTGCGCCGCGCGGTGTGGGCGTGTCAGGCGCTCCTGCTCCTCTGGGCGTGGCTGGGGCTCGGCATTCATCTGCAGGTCGCGTGGATCGCGGTGCTCATCGGCGTGGGCTTCGCGTCCGACGGGGTGGCGCTCTGGTGGCAGCGACGCGGCGTCTCGGAGAACGAGCTGCTCGGGCTGATGGTGTTCGACACGGTGCTGCACACCGGCGTGTTCGCGCTGTCGGGCGGCCCGTTCAATCCCTTCACTGCGCTGTACCTGGTGAACGTGGTGCTCGCGGCGCTGGTGCTCTCGCGCACTCGGCAGTGGCTCCAGCTGACCGCGTCGCTGCTCGGCTTCGCGTCACTCTTCCTCGTCGACAAGGTGGCGCCCGCGGCGTGGGAGCTGCCGAATCACCAGGAGTTGATGCGGCTCCACCTCACCGGCATGTGGATCGCGTTCGTCGTCGCGGCCGGCTTCATCGTCTACTTCGTGCAGCGGGTGCTCGCGGCGCTGCGGGCGAGAGAGGGACAGCTCGCCGAGGCCCGACGGCTCACCGCGCAGAACGAGAAGCTCGCCGCGCTCACCACCTTGGCGGCCGGAGCCGCGCACGAGCTCGCCACGCCGCTCGGCACCATCGCCATCGCCAGCCAGGAGATGCAGCGCGCGCTCGAGAAGCTCGGCGTGCCCGACTCGGTGCGCGACGATGCGAGGTTGGTTCGGGAACAGGTCGAGCGGTGCCGGGCGATTCTCCAGAGCATGTCGGCGAAGTCGGGTGAGCTGGCCGGCGAGGCCTTCACCACCTTCGCCATCGATGCATGGTTGAACGAGCTCCCTTCGTCGTTGGCGAACGGCGCGCGGGTGCGATTGCCTGGACCGACCGGGCTCGAGCTCACCGGTCCCAAGGGCGCGCTGACACAGGCCGTGCGGAACCTGGTGAAGAACGCGCTCGAGGCCTCGACGGAGCCAGTCTCCATCGAAGTGACGAACGACGGAGCGGCGACGACGGTGACGGTGCGAGACCGAGGGCCGGGGGTCGATTCGACGACGCTCGAGCGCCTGGGAGAGCCCTTCTTCACCACCAAGCCGATCGGCAAAGGCATGGGGCTCGGGGTGTTTCTCGCGCGAACGCTGGCGGTGCAGCTCGACGGATCGCTGACGTACGAGTCGACGCCAGGCTCGGGAACGGTCGCGCGGTTCGTTCTGAGAGCACCACCGCGACGCACGTGAGTCGTGTCGACCTGCTTCCTGCCGCTGTCTGCCGTCGGCCTGGCACTCGACCGCGTCGCGACCCCGACTTGGCGTTGAGGAAGGCTCCAGTCCAAACTCATGCCATGACACGGCTCCTTGCCCGACTCCTCACCCTCGCCTTCCTGATCGCCTGTGAGGGACCTCGGGGGCCACCGGGTGAGCAAGGTGTTCCTGGGCCGCAGGGCGACGCTGGCACGAGTTGCACGATCGGCCGTACGGACGGCGGCGTCCACTCGGTGATTTGCAGCGACGGCACCGTCGCACCGATCCCGAGGAGCCCTGGCTCGCTGGTCCGACTGGATCAGGAACCTGCCGGTATCAACTGCATGAACGGAGGGACCCGCATTACGACGGGTCTCGACGACAACGGCGATGGCGAGCTCCAGTCCGGCGAAGTGCGCAACACTGCCTACGTCTGCAACGGAGGCTCGCCGTCGGGCAGCACGTGCACGACGCTCGAGGGGAGCGTGACGATTCACAACTCGCTCGAGTGGCTGAACCTCGTGAACGCTGGCTGTCACACCATCACTGGAGTGCTGACCATCGACGCGCTCGGCATGACGGCGCTCGCTCCGCCGGCGACTTCGCTCCGTCAGGTGCAGGGCCTTCGCGTTGAGGGCAACGAAACGCTCACGAGCCTCTCGCTGCCCGGGCTCGAGCGCGTGACAGAGAGAGGCATCATCATCAGTGGCAACACTGTGCTGCTGAGTGCCGCGCTTCCAGCACTCGCATCCGTCGGGGGCACAGAGGTGCAGGGCGAAGTCACGGGCGGGTTCACGATCTCTGGGAACCCCGTGCTCGCACAGATCCAAGTGCCGGCTCTTTCAACCGTACACAACGGCATTCAGTTCGTTGGCAACGAGGCGCTCTCCGCAATGGCCTTTCCGTCCCTCTCGACGCTCACGGACGGCGGGCTTTCCGTCGAGGGCTCAGAACGGCTGGCGACGTTCGCAGCGCCGGTCCTCGCACGCGCTGACGGACCGATCTCACTCGCCCCCGTCGACCTGACGAGCCTCAGCTTCCCGTCACTGACGAGCGCCGAATCGGTCAGCGTCGGAGGACCGCAGTTGACGTCGATTCAGATGTCGACCCTGACGACGCTGAGGCGCGGACTCACCATTGGGCATGCGCCGCGGCTCACGATCGTGCAGCTGCCAGCCCTGACTGAGGGCGAGATCACACTCGCAGACACTGGGCTCGGGACGCTCAGCGTGCCCCAGCTTCGACGTGGCTCGCTCACTCTGTCCTCCAACCAGGCGTTGACGAGCGTGGCGCTTCCGCAACTCGGCTCGGCCACGGGAATCGAGGTCGTGGGCTCCCCTGCGCTCACGACGCTCTCGATGCCGATGCTCACAGCCAGCGACGGCCTGCACTTTCTCCAGTTGCCGCAAGTGGCGGTCAGCCTCCCGTTGCTCCGCACCGGGGGCACCATCGAGGTCGTCGACATCCCAAGCCTCTCCGTTCCCATTCTCGAGGAAGCGAGGAGCTTCTCCGTCAGTGCCAACGTGGCATCGGTGACGGCGCCGCAGTTGGCTCGCATCGAGCGAGAGCTCACGGTGATGGACAGCGCGGTCACGACCGTCGCGCTTCCTCTGTTGGCGTCCGTTGGTGGACGAGTGGAGCTGCAGAGCTTCGACGGCGGCCTGACGACCGTCCGTCTCCCAGCTCTTCAGTCCGTTGGCGACTCGATCCGAATTCGCTCTGTTCAGACGTCGACGCTCGATCTCTCTTCGCTTCGAACTTCGGGGACAATCGAACTTGCGCAAGGATCTACGTCCGCTTTGACGCTTCCAGCGTTGACCTTCTGCCAAGAAATCGTCGTAACGACTTCGGGTTTTCCATCCGTTGCTTTGCCAGCGCTCACGACTGTCGGTGACGGCGGAGTCCGCCTCTATGCGACGTCGTCCGTCGACGCGCCGGTGCTGAGTTCGGTGGGCGGGCCCTTGGGGCTTTCCGGTTCGAGAGCAAGCGCCCTGAGCCTTCCCGTCCTGGCGGTTGTCGGAGGGGATTTCAGTATCGACTCCAACTCCTTGTTGTCGACTCTGAACCTTCCTCAATTGAGGACCGTGGGCGGACATTTTCGAGTCCTCAACAACCCAGCATTGCCCGAGTGCCGCGCGTGGAATCTGGTCGGACAGCTGACCATGTACAATGGAGTGACGATCTCCGGAAACAGCACCACCTGCCCCTGAAGACGAACGAGAGCCCGAGTGAGCTGCGATCGACGGCCGACTCGCTGACCTACGAGTCGACGCCAGGCTCGGGAACGGTCGCGCGGTTCGTTCTGAGAGCACCACCGCGACGCACGTCGAGCTGAGGCCTCCTGGACGAGACCTACTGCGCAGGCAGGTCGACTTCGTACACGGTGACCGCGCTGTGAGAGAGAGTGACGAGCCGATGCTGCGCGTCGAGCGAGACGTCATCGGCGCCCACGTCGAGCGAGAGCAGCTTCGTGCCTTTCAAGTCGTACACCTCGACCGACGAGCTCTTCGCGACGAAGACGTGGCCCCTGCCGTCGAGGGCCAGGGCGCGTCCGTCGACTCCGGGCACCTTCGAGACCGTCTCGCCCTTCGCGTCGAGCACCAGCAACTCGCCGCCGACGAGCACCTTCGTGCCGACGCCGTCGACCGCGACGTCGTGCGCGCCTCCCACCCGCTTCGTGCCGATGACCTTGCCCTTCGAGTCGACGGTGCGCAGGTCGATGTCGCCCGTGCGGTCGGTGAGCGCGTACACCGCGCCAGTCGGGTCCACCGAGAGGCCGCCGTGGTACGCGAGGTCGGGGTAGTTGCCCGCGATGGTGCGCACGGGCTTCAGGGTCGCCACGTCGTACACGAGGATGTCGTAGACGCGGTTGACGTAGAGGTGCCCCTTCACGTCGACGGCGAGCCCGAACACGCCGAGCTGCTTCGTGAGCGTGTCGGGCGGCAACGTGATGACGTCGACGTACTTCCCGGCGGCGTCGAACTTCTGCACTCGCCCAGAGCGGCCGTCGGCGACGAAGACGCTACCGTCGGGCGCGGCCTCGACGTGCGAGGGCTGGGTGAGCTGGCCGGGCCCGGTGCCCGCTTCGCCGAACGAGAGGACGACGCGGTACGGCTTCGGAGGCTCGACCTTCACTGGCGGGGATGGTCGCGCCACCGGCACGGCGACGGGCGTCGCGACCGGCGGGGGCGGCGGAGCTGGCGCGCGGACGAGGAACAACGCAGCCCCGGCGCCTCCGACGAGGACGACCAGCGCCACGAGCAGCAAGACGGCCACCACGATGCCGGTCGCCCCGCTGCGTGGCGCAGGCACCTCGGGCGCTGCCGGCGAGCGGATGAGCGTGTGACAGTGTTCGCACTCCATCGACGGCTGGCCATCGGCGAGCTTGGCGGGCGCGGCGCAGTTGGGACACTTCACGAGCATGGGCTTCCTCCAGTGACGATGATGCTCTGGAAGGCCGCGCGACTCACGCCACATCGGCGCCAATCCATCGCCTCAGGGACAGCGCTCGGCAATCGTGAGAAGAGCCGGATCAATCCACCGGGGCCTCGGGCCCGTAGAGAGGACCCTGAGGGAGCCGAGACGCCATGGGTCGGAGAGTCGTCACCACGGGCATCGCCTTGGTCCTCGTCGGAACCGCCTCCGCGGCGTGGGCGCATGAGGTCGACGGCGGCCCCGATGACTTGGACTCCGATGGCGGGGTCGTCTCGCACGTCGTGGTGCCTCCGCGGGTGCTGTCGGCGGTCGAAGCCGCCTATCCCGCGCGCGCCCTGGCTGAACGCCGAGAGGCACACGTCCACCTCGAGCTCCAGGTCGACGCGACTGGCCACGTCACCGACGCGCGCGTGCTCGAATCGGGTGGAGACGAGTTCGATGCCGCCGCGCTCGAAGCGGTGAAGCAGTACCTCTTCTCGCCCGCGACGGAAGACGGCCTGCCGGTTCGCTCCTTCGTGACTTACACGTATCCGTTCCGGCTCCCGGCGCTCGAGGCCTCCGACGGAGGAACGCCTGCGGTGTTGTCGACGGTGGTGACCGGCCAGCGTCCACTCTCGGCGGCGTCGTCGTTCTCGGTGCGCGACCGCGACTTCGCGCTGCGCCCCATCAGCTCGGTGCAGGACCTTCTGCGCATCACGCCCGGGTTGGTGCTGGTGCAGCACTCCGGCGGCGGCAAGGCGAACCAGTATTTCCTGCGCGGCTTCGACGCCGACCACGGCAGCGACGTGGCGCTCTCCATCGACGGCGTGCCGATCAACCTCGTCTCGCACGCCCACGGCCAGGGCTACGCCGACACCTCCTTCATCATTCCCGAGGTGGTGGAGCGCGTCGAAATCACCAAGGGCCCGAGCTTCGCGAACCAGGGCAACTTCGCGACGGCAGGCGCCATCAACCTCGTCTCGCGAGAGCGCTTCGACCATTCCTCCGTCGGCATCGGCTTCGGAGGCTCACCTGGGCACGGCCAGCCATCGCTCCGCGCGCTCGGCATCGCGAGCCCGAAGTTCGAAGGGCTCTCCACCACCTTCGCCGCCGAGCTCGGCCAGGCGAACGGCCCCTTCGACAACCCGAACGCCTGGAACACCTACCGGCTCTTCAATCGGCTCACCTTCCAGCTCTCGGGCAGCTCGACGCTCTCGGTGATTCACCTGGGCTCGGGCGGTGACTGGAACGGCAGTGGGCAGCTCCCGTCGCGCGCGGTCGACCAGGGGCTCGTCGGCCGCTTCGGTTCGCTCGACCCGAGTGAGGGCGGCAACTCGACGCGGCATCAGGTGCAGCTCGGCTATCGACTTCGCCCCGATGCGCGCAGCGAGCTCAAGGCGATGGCCTACGTGGGCACCTACCGCTTCAACCTCTTCTCCAACTTCACCGGCTTCCTCGACGACGCAGTGAATGGAGACGGCATCGAGCAGGTCGATCGGCGCACCTTCTTCGGCGCGAAGCTCTCGTACCGGGTGACGCACGAGCTTGGCGGCGTGCGCTTCGACACCACCGTCGGCGCCGAGGCGCGCAACGACGACATTCACAACCAGCTCTGGCACGACGCGCAGCGCACTCGCATTGGTGGCGCGCTCCGAGACGGCGCCATCAGCGAGACCATGGCCGGGCTCTTCGTGAACGAGGAGGTCACGCCGTGGAGCTGGCTCCGGCTGAACGTCGGTGGCCGGGCCGATCTGCTCACCTTCGCGGTCGACGATCTTCTCGGCCCTCGCTCGGGCGTCGGCAGCGCCCACCAACTGAGCCCCAAGGTGAACGTCGTCGTCTCGCCGTTGCAGCGCGAGAACCTGCAGTGGGACGTGTACTTGAATTGGGGCCATGGCTTTCACAGCAATGACGTGCGTGGCGCGTTCGCCGACCCGAAGGTGACGCCGCTCACCCGCGCCATCGGCGAAGAAGTCGGCACGCGCGCGCGGCTGTGGGAGCGGTGGGACGTCGCGGCCACGCTGTGGATGATGGACCTCGGCAACGAGACCGTCTGGAACGGAGACGACGGCACCACCGCAGTGAGTGACTCGACGAATCGGTACGGTGTCGAGTTCGAGACGCGCTTCGAAGTGACGCCCTGGCTCGCGGTCGACGGCGACGTCACCTTCACGCGCTCTCAGTTCAGCACCGACGGCAGCAATGGTGGAGGCCTCGCGCTCGCTCCGAAAACGACCTGGGCTGGCGGGGTGTCGGCGCGGCACGAAGTGGGACCCGGCATCGCGCGCGCGGGCGTACGCTTCTTCGGCATCGGCGACCGGCCAGCGACTGACGATGGGGGACTGGTGGCGCCGGGCTTCACCGAGTTCGACCTCCACCTCGGCTACCGGCACCGGCGCTTCGACGTCGCGCTCGACATCGAGAACCTGTTCAACGGCGCGTTTCGCTCCGCGCAGTTCGCGACGGTGAGCCGGCTCAGGAACGAGCCCGCAGTCGGGTCGACCGTGCCGACTGGCTTCTCGTGCGGAGCGAACGCTCGCCTCGCACCAAACGCAGATGGAATGGCTGACGGTCTCTTCCACGGCTGCGAAGACGTCGCCTTCACTCCTGCTTATCCGTTCACCGTCAGGCTGACTGCGACGCTGTACCTCGACTGAAGACAGATGCTGTAGAGGAGCGGGCATGAGTGACGGCCCGACGCTGCTGGTGGTGGACGACGACGACGCCTTTCGCGAACGGCTCGCGCGAGCGTTGACCGAACGAGGCTTCACGGTGACGGCGTGCGCGTCGGTCGAAGCGGCGATGCCGGCGGTGGCCGAGGCGCCCGAGTACGCGGTCGTCGACTTGCGCATGAGTGGCGCGTCGGGGCTCGAGCTGCTCGCGGCGCTGAAAGCGAAGGACGCGGCGACGCGCGCGGTGATGCTGACGGGCTACGGCTCCATTCCGACGGCCGTCGAGGCGACCAAGCTGGGCGCGGTGGGCTACCTCACCAAGCCGGTCGACGCCGACGCCATCGTGCGCGCGCTGGTGGGCGATGGGGCGACGGCCGAGGTGAACGAGACGCCGACGCTCGCGCGCGCCGAGTGGGAGTACATTCACCGCGTCTTGGCCGATTGCGACCAGAACGTGTCCGAGGCAGCGAGGCGATTGGGGCTGCACCGTCGGTCGCTCCAGCGCAAGCTGCAGAAGAACCCGCCGCTCAAGTGACACGCAATTCACCCGTCGTTCGTTCGTCGAGGGGACGATGAAGAAGTGGCTCCTGCGCATCGTCGTCGCACTCGCCGTCATGGTGGCGGGGCTGACGTGGCTCGTCGCCTCTCGCGCGGAGTCGACCGAACACCCCGTCGGCTTCGAGGTCGTCCGCACCACCGACGCCCGCGGCCGTACCCTTCCCATCGCCGTCTGGTACCCGACCTCCGCCACCCCTCGGCCGACTGTGCCGCTCGGGCTGGTGCTGATGCGGGTGGCGCACGAGGGCGCTGTCGCCGGAGACAAGCTGCCGCTCGTGGTGATTTCGCACGGAAACCAAGGTGGACCCGGTAGCCACGCCGACCTCGCGATGGCGCTCGCGAACGCCGGGTACGTCGTCGCGGCGCCGATGCACTCCGGCGACAACTTCGAAGATGCCTCGGGCGTCGGAGCCCCGGGCTTCTGGAGCGGCCGCAACCAAGAGCTCCGCGCGACGCTCGACGTCCTCACCACCAGCTGGCACGCGCACGATCGACTCGACCCGACCCGCATCGCTGCCTTCGGCTTCTCGGCGGGAGGCTTCACCGTCCTCACCGGGGTCGGCGCCCGGCCCGACCTGCTCCGCATCGCTCCTCACTGCGCGGCGACGCCGGAGTTCGCCTGTCAGGTCCTCGAGGCCGCTCACTCGCCGTTGCGCAGCGGCACCGTCGCGCCCATCGACCTCGAGTTCGCCGCCGACGCCCGAATTCGCGCCGCCGTCGTCGCCGCACCTGGTTTGGGCTTCACCTTCGGCGAACGCGCTTTCGACGAGGTGCGGGTCCCAGTGCAGCTGTGGACGGGCGGGCTCGACACCTCGGTTCGTGACGAGAGCAACGGCGCCGTGGTGCGGGCAGGCTTGGGCCAGCGCGTCGAGGCGCACGTCGAAGCGAACGCGAGCCACTTGAGCTTCCTCGCCCCATGTTCGCTCCTCCAACCCGCGCCGTTCTGCACCGACGCGAACGGCTTCGACCGACGCGAGTTTCATCGGCGAATGAACGCCGAGGTGCTCCGGTTCTTCGCAGCGGCGCTCGCCCGCTGAGCGGACCGCTCGGTCGAATCGAACGACGCGCGATGCGCCTCGAGCCTTCCGTGCATGGCGCCTCCGAGGTGCAGCTCGAGGTCACCGGTGGGGCTACGGCACTCGGGTGAGGCTGAACTGAATCGAGCCGAGGCCCGACGTCGCGCCGTGCGAGACCGTGCCCGCCCGCAGCTCGGCCTCCGTCAGCACCTTCGTCGTCTTCGGCGCGATGGAGTCGTCGGCGCCTCCGAGCAAGCCGTCGGAGTCGAACACCGCGAAGGCGAAGCCCGTCGTCATCAGTTGATCAGCCGTCACCGTGCACTCGCCGTCGCTCCACGTCGGTTGGTACGAGTTGTCGACGCTGGAGCTCGAGTCGGTGATGCTGCTCGCGCTCGCCGGACAATAGAGGTCGACGTACGGGTCGGGCGCGCCGCCGAACGAGTCCCACCCGGAGCCGCTCGGCTTCGACGAGTTCACCGCCGCGGAGGCCGGGTGCACCGTCCACTGGGACTGCGGGTCGAGGATGCAGGTCTGTGCCGTCGAGCAGGCGTCTCCTGTCATGCACTGCGCGCACGCCACCCCGCCGGTGCCACAGGCGAGCGGTTGAGTTCCGGGCTGACAGGTGCCGTTGAGGCAGCAGCCCGTCGGACACGAGGTCGCGGTGCACGACGCCGAGCCACCGCCGGCCGAGCCTCCACCCGCCGTTCCGCCACCCACCACTCCACCCGCTTGACCTCCGCCCGCCACGCCGCCGCCAGCGACGCCGCCGCCGCTCGTCCCACCGCCCGTCGCGCCTCCACCCACCGCGCCGCCGCCGCTCGCGCCACCGCCCATCGCCCCCCCAGTGCCTCCACCCATCGCGGTTCCTCCGGCTCCGCCGTCTTTCGGACTTCCAGTGACGAGGTGCGCGGAGCCACACGCCGAGAGGGCGAGCGCGAGGAGGCAGAGAGTCGAACGCATGGCGACGGTCCTACACTGCCTCGCGCGGCGCCCACAATCCGCCGCTGCAGAGCCGCGGAAACGTGGCGCGTTGCCCGAGCGGCGCCCCGACGGGTGGATCAGCACAACCTCCCCGGAGCCCACCGCCATCCGCGACTGGCGCGTGGCGCGCTCCTCACTCCTGCAGACAGAGCAGCCGGTGCGGCTGGTTGCAGAGGTCGCTCGTCACTTCCCCGAAGGCCTCACGCACCTCGGTGAAGTTCGTGTTCCCGGTGCCCGCCTGGTTGTTGACCGACGACGACGCCCAGCCGTTGCACGTGTCAGAGACCGAGCCCACCATCGCGAGGTTCGCCGCGCCGCTCCAGGTGACGTCGGCGACGTGGGTGCCCGCCGCGGTGACGTCGAGCGCCGCCTGCCAGAAGGGCGCGCTCAGGAAGCTGGCCGCCGAGGTCGAGAGGCTCACGTTGTCCACCCGGACCCAGGTCGCCAGGGTGCCGTTGAAGCGGGAAGCGGCCGACGCGCCGAGGGGCGTGAGGAGCGCGCGATAGGTGCCGGGCAGGTTCGCCGCGCCCGCCTCACCCGCACAGACCGCATCGGCCGAAGCGAGCCCGCCACCTGGCGTCCAGCTCGCGGTCGACACGAAGGCCCGCCTCAGCTGCGCCGGCGGAGTCGCCTGAGCCACCGCGCGGACGTCCACTCCGAAGCAATACAGCCGCTGCGGGCTCCCGCAGACACCGACGCTTCCGCTCGTCCACGCCGTCGTCGTCGCCGAGGCGTTGCCGAGGCCAGCAGGGAACTGGCTCACCGTCGAGGTCCAGTCGGTGCAGTGGCTCAACATTCCGTCCAGCACGCCCGAGCCCAAGGTGGTGGCGAAGGCGTTCACGTTGAACACGTCGTTGGCGAACTCGTCGAGCCGGAGCGGGTAGAGGATGCGGCCAGCGACGAGGTCGGCGGTGGTGTCGACGAAGGGCAGCCCGTCGGTGCGCCGCCAGCCGCTCGCGCTCGAGAGCCGGTCGATGGCGTTGACGGTGCCGGTCGAGAGCCACGCCCGGTAGGTGCCTGGGAGCCCCGCGACGGCCGCCCGCTGCTGGCAGAGCCCGTCAGCGCCGACGAGCCCTCCCATCGCGCCAGTGGTGACGGTCGAGGTGACGAAGGCGTAGTTCGGCAGCGAGAAGGTGGCCGTGACGCTCGCCGCTGCGCTCATCGTCACCGAGCAGGTGCCGGTTCCGACACAGCCCGCGCCCGACCACCCAGTGAAGGTCGCTCCCGGCGCAGGGGTCGCCGTCAGCTGCACCACCGTGCCCGAGCCGAAGCTGCTCACGCAGGTGATTCCGCACGAGATGCCGGCGGGGCTGGAGGTGACGGTGCCCGTGCCGCTGCCGGTGCGGTTCACGGTGAGGGAGTAGGTGACGAGGGTGAAGGTGGCGGTGACGCTTCGAGCTGCCGTCATCGTCACCGTGCAGGTGCCCGTGCCGGTGCAGCCCGCGCCGCTCCAGCCCGCGAAGGTCGAGCCCGACGACTCGGCCGCGGTGAGCGTCACCACGTTGCCCGAGGGGTAGGACGCGCTGCAGCTCGCGCCGCAGTTGATGCCGGCGGGGCTCGAGGTCACCGTTCCC
This sequence comes from Myxococcota bacterium, assembly GCA_052034585.1. Classification (GTDB taxonomy): domain Bacteria; phylum Myxococcota; class Myxococcia; order Myxococcales; family Myxococcaceae; genus Xiheimicrobium. Next base: position 9,665 of record JBPOIJ010000087.1, on the reverse strand, counting down.
GCGCCAGTGCCGGCCTTCGAGACGCTCAGCGCGAAGGTCTTCAAGGTGAAGGTCGCCGTCACGCTCTGCGCCGACGACATCGTCACCACGCAGCTCCCCGTGCCGGTGCAGGCCCCCGACCAGCCAGTGAAGTCCGAGTCCGCCGAGGCCGTCGGCGTGAGGGTCACCAGGGTGCCGTGGGTGAAGGATGCGGAGCACGTCGCGCCGCAAGCGACGCCGCCCGGTGAGGAGGTGACGGTGCCCGTGCCCGTACCGGCCTTCGAGACCGTGAGCGCGTAGCTGTTGAGGGTGTAGGTCGCGGTCACCGTCGTCGCCGCGGTCATCGTCACCGTGCAGGTGCCCGTGCCGGTGCAGCCCCCGCCGCTCCAGCCGGCGAAGGTCGAGCCCGACGATTCGGCCGCGGTGAGCGTCACCACCGTACCGGCCGAGAAGGACGAGGAGCACGTTCCACCGCAGGCGATGCCGCCGGGAGTGGAGGAGACCGTTCCCGTTCCGGTGCCCGCCCTCGCCACCGTCAGCGCGTAGCTGTTGAGGGTGAAGGTCGCAGTCACCGTCGTCGCCGCGGTCATCGTGACGGTGCAGGTGCCCGTGCCGGTGCAGCCACCGCCGCTCCAGCCAGCGAAGGTCGAGCCAGACGCTTCCGCCGCGGTGAGCGTCACCACCGCCGCCGACGAGAAGGACGAGGAGCAGGTGGCACCGCAGGCGATGCCGGGCGGGCTCGAGGTCACCGTCCCGGCGCCAGTGCCGGCCTTCACGACCGTCAGCGCGTAGCTCTTCAGGGTGAAGCTCGCCGTCACGCTCTGCGCGGACGACATCGTCACCACGCACGTCCCGGTTCCGGTGCAGGCGCCCGACCAGCCACTGAAATCCGAATCAGCGGCGGCCACCGGCGTGAGGCTCACCAGGCTGCCCTGGGTGAAGGGCGCGGAGCAGGTCGCTCCACACGAGAGGCCCGTGGGAGACGAGGTGACCGTGCCCGTTCCAGTCCCGACCTTCGACACCGTCAGCGCGTGGGTGGTGAGGTTGAAGGTGGCCGTCACGGTGGTGGCAGCGGTCATCGTCACCGTGCAGGTGCCAGTGCCCGTGCAGCCACCGCCGCTCCAGCCCGCGAAGGTCGAGCCAGACGCTTGCACCGCGGTGAGCGTCACCGGCGAGCCGTGGGCGAAGGAGGCCGCGCAGGTCGCGCCGCAGTTGATGCCAGCGGGAGAGGAGGTGACGGTGCCCGTGCCGCCGCCAGTCCTCACCACGGTGAGGGCGTAGGTCTTCAAGGTGAAGGTCGCGGTCACCGAGGTCGACGCAGCGAGCGTCACCACGCAGGAACCGATGCCCGAGCAGCCCGCGCCGCTCCAGCCGCTGAAGTCGGAGTCACTGCTCGCGCTGGCGCTCAACGTCACCATCGTGCCGGTCGCGAACGAGGCACTGCAGGTCGCTCCACACGAGATGCCGGCCGGCGCCGAGGTGACGGTGCCCGAGCCAGTGCCCGCCTTCACCACTGCGAGCGTGTTGGGGTTCAAGGTGAAGTTCGCGGTCACCGTCGAGGCGGCGGTGAGGGTGACGGTGCAGGTGCCAGTGCCGGTGCAGGCGCCGCTCCAGCCGGAGAAGGTGGAGCTCGCGTCTTGGGTGGCGGTGAGGGTCACCGTCGTCCCGTGGAGGTACGTCGACGAGCAGGTCGCGCCGCAGGTGATGCCGGCGGGGAGCGAGCTGACGGTGCCGGTGCCGGTGCCCACCTTGTTCACGGTGAGGGTGTAGGCGTTCAAGGTGAAGTTCGCCTGGACCGACGCGGCGGCGCTGACGTTCACCACGCAGGTCGTCGCGCTCCCGGTGCAGGCACCGCTCCAGCCCGCGAAGGTGGAGTCGCTCGCAGCGGCGGCGGTGAGGGTGACCATGCTGCCGCCAGGGAAGGACGCTGAACACGTCGAGCCGCACGAGATGCCGGCGGGCGCGGAGGTGACGGTGCCGTTGCCCGCGCCGTTCTTGGTGACGCTGAGCGCGTAGGAGTTGAGCGTGAAGGTGCCGGTGACGGTGGTGTCGGCGGTGACGGTGACGGTGCAGGGGGCGGTGCCTTGGCAGGCGGGAACGCTCCAGCCGCCGAAGCTCGAGACGTTGTCGGGCGCCGCGGTGAGGGTGACGACGGTGCCGCGACGGAAGCGGGCGGTGCAAACCGAGCCGCAGCTGAGCCCCGCCGGCGAGGAGACGATGGTGCCAGCACCGCCGCCCGCGCGGATGATGTTGAACGCGTACTCGATGGGGGAGAACGTCGCGACGACGCTGGTGGCGGCAGCCGGAGTCACCGTGCAGGCGCCGGTGCCGGTGCAGGCCCCGCTCCAGCCGGAGAAGACGGAGTCGGCGTCGGGCGTCGCGGTGAGGCTCAGGCTCGCTCCGGCAGGGAAGTTCGCCGCGCAGGTGATGCCGCAGTCGATGCCAGCGGGCGTCGAGGAGACGATGCCGCCGCCCGCGCCCATCTTGCTCACCGTGACGGGCACGAGCCGGCGGTCGAAGTTCGCGGTCACCGTCGCGGCGGTCATCAGCGAGAGCGTGCAGGTCGCCGCCATGCCGGAGCAGCCTCCGTTCCAGCCGGTGAAGATGGAGTCGGCGTCGGCGGCTGCAGCGAGAGTGACCGAGGTGCCGGGCGCGAAGCTGGCCGTGCAGGTCGTTCCGCAGGAGAGACCCGGCGGCATCGAGGTGACGGTGCCCGAGCCGGTGCCGGTGCGAGTGACGGTGAGCGCGAGCGGCGTCGGGTTGAAGGTTGCGCCGACGCTCTTCGCTGCGCTCATGGTGACGGTGCAGGTGCTCGCGGTGCCCATGCAGGCGCCCGACCAGCCGGTGAAGGTGGAGCCCGTCGCCGCCGCCGCATTGAGCGTCACCATCGTGCCGTCGTCGAAGCTCGCGGTGCAGTCGCCGGTGGTGCAGTCGATGCCGGCCGGGTTCGAGCTGACGCGACCAGCGCCGGTGCCGGAGAGCTGAACCGTCAACGGGTACGCCGCGCGAGTGAAGGTGGCGATGACGTTGGTCGTCTCGAGGACGGCGACGGTGCAGACGCCGCTGCCCATGCAGGCGCCGCCCCAGCCACTGAAGACGGAGCCCGCGCTCGGAGTGGCGGTGAGGGTCACCATGGAGCTGAGCTCGAACGAGCCGGTGCACGTCGCGCCGCAGTCGAGGCCGGCTGGGGTCGAGGTGACGGTGCCCATGCCGGTGCCGCCCTTGGTGACGATGACGGTGCCTGGCTGCTTGAGGAACGCGGCGCTGACGACGGCGGCTCCGCTGATGCTGGTGGTGCAGACCAACGCGCTGCCGGAGCAGCCTCCCCCCGACCACCCGGAGAAGGTGGAGCCGGTGTCAGGCGTCGCGGTGAGCGTCACCATGGCGCCTTCGGCGAAGGCCGCGCTGCACGTCGAGCCGCAGTCGATGCCGGCTGGAGCCGACACCACCTTTCCAGAACCTCCGCCCGTCTTCATCACCGTGAGCCCGCTCTTGAAGGCCGGCTCGAAGGTGGCCTCGGCGACGATGGGCGAGTTGTCGTCGTCGGGTCGGTGGCCCCAGCTGATCAGCACTTCGCAGTCGGCCGTCGCGTCCGTGCACTTGCCGTCGAGGTCGCGGCCCGACCAGCCCTTGAAGACCGAGCCTCCCGCCGCCCGCGCGGTGAGGCGAAACTTGAACTTGAGGTAGGTGTCGACGGCGCACTTCTCACCGCAGTCGATGGCGAGGGTGGTGGTGGTGACCGGGGTCTCCCCGTTGTGAATCGGCACTCCGGTGACGAGGCCCATGCCGTCGCCCAGCTTGTGGACCTGCAGCTGGGTGCCGTCGTTGCAGCCGAAGAGGAAGACCGCGAGGACGACGAATACCAATGACTTCATGGACTTCCCCCGAATTCGAGAATAAAGAGTGTGATTAACTCTTTATTGATGCACCCTGCGCTGAAAGTGTGCGGGGCGCTTAGCAAGAGGGGCTGGTCGGGCGCCAGTGAGCGCTCGGGCAATCGTGCGAGCGCAGCGCAGGGCCGCGAGGTCGAGCGCGTTCGAGCAGCCACGCAGCATCTCGAACCACGCCTCGATGTCGTCGACTTCGCGAAGCCTCGAGCTCGACCACCTTCGACACCGAGCCGTGAGTTCGAGCAGCTTCGCCGTTCGCGAGTCACGCCGCTGGCCGACTGAACGACTGGCTCGCTTCTTCCTCGTCACCCGAACCATCGCGGGTACAGTGCGCGCCCACATGCTGACGCCACTCCTCGCGCTGGCCCTCGCCGCGCCGACGCCGAATCCCGCTGCTCCTGCTTCAGACGTTCTCCTCGATGCGCTCACCCAAGAGCTCGCCCGCAGCAAGAAGGGCCTGCCCGGCGAGAAGGACGCGCCGCTCTACTATCTCTCCTACCGCGTCACCGACGGCGAAGGCTGGGGCTCGACCGCCAGCTTCGGCGCGCTCGAAGGCCACGCTGGCCGCCCGGGCAAGTTGAACGGCCGCGTGCGCATGCTCGACATCATCGCCCGCGTCGGAACCCGCGACCTCGACAACACCCACAAGGTGCGCGGCAGCTTCGACTTCGACTTCGGCGGCGGAGGTCGTTCTCTCCCCATCGAAGACGACAAGGGCGCGCTCGAGGTCGCGCTCTGGAAGGCGACCGACGACGCGGTGCGCGGCGCGACGAAGGACCTGCTCAAGGTGCGCGCGAACGTCAGCGTGAAGGCCGCCGAAGAAGACAAGGCGCCCGACTTCTCCACCGACAAGCCGCAGCAGCGCGTCGAGCCGAAGGCCAAGGGCCTGGCCGACATTCTCGACCGCGACGCGTGGGAGGCCCGCTTGAAGCGCCTCTCCTCCGCGTTCAAGACGCACCCGCTCATCCTCCGCTCGAACGTCTCGATGCAGGTCTCGTCGATGACGCACTACTTCGTCGACTCCGAGGGCGCCAAGCTGCGCGAGCCTCGCTTCTTCGCCCGCCTCGGCGTCTGGGGCACCGTGCGCGCCGACGACGGCATGGAGCTCGACTTCTACGACGCCGTCGAGGCCACCTCGCCCGAGGCGCTCCCGACCGAGGCCGAGTTCGAGAAGCGGGTCGCCCGCGCCATCGAGAAGCTCGAGGCCTTGCGCGCCGCGCCCGCCATCGAGCCCTACGTCGGCCCGGCCATCATCACCCACCGCGCCGCCGGCGTGTTCTTCCACGAGATCTTCGGCCACCGCATCGAGGGCCACCGCCAGAAGGACGCCGACGAGGGCAAGACGTTCACCAAGAAGGTCGGTCAGCAGATCGTCCCCGACTTCATCAGCGTCACCGACGACCCGACGCGCGCGAAGTGGGGCGAGCTGCCGCTCAACGGCTTCTATCTCTTCGACGAAGAGGGCCAGCCCGCGCAGAAGGTGAACCTCGTCGAGAAGGGCGTGCTCAAGTCGTTCCTCCAGAGCCGCTCGCCCATCAAGGGCTTCCCGAGCTCCAACGGGCACGGGCGCGCCCAGCCGGGCCTCAAGCCGGTCTCGCGGCAGGGGAACCTGATCATCGATTCGGCCAGCCAGCTGCCCTGGGAGAAGCTGCGCGCGCGCCTGCTCGACGAAGTGAAGAAGCGCGGCAAGCCGTACGGGCTCGTCTTCGAGGAGATCTCCGGCGGCTTCACCAACACCCGCGCCGGTGGAGCGCCGCAAGCCTTCAAGGTGATTCCGCAGATCGTCTACCGCGTCTACGCCGACGGCCGGCCCGACGAGCTGGTGCGCGGCGTCGACCTCGTCGGCACGCCCATCGCCTCGTTCGAGCGCATTCTGGTGACCGGTGACGACGCGAAGGTGTTCAACGGCTTCTGCGGCGCCGAGTCCGGGTGGGTGCCGGTGTCGGCCATCGCGCCGAGCCTGCTCATCAGTGACCTCGAGGTGGAGCGCAAGGCCAAGGGCCATGAGCGCGGGCCGCTGTTGCCACCGCCTCCCCTCATGGACGCGGGCAAGGGAGGTGCGAAATGAACGCGCTCATCCTCATCCTGTTGGCGGGTGCGCCGGTGAAGGACGTCGACCCGGTCATCGACGTGATGGAGGCCGAGCTGAAGCGGGCGATGACGCTCTCGATGCCGGCGACGCCCGACTCGAAGCCCGAGAAGCCGTACTACGCGCGCAGCTACGTGACGGTGGAAGACGAGTTCAGCGTGGCAGCGAACTTCGGGGCGCTCTTCGCGCCGGGCGGTGGGCGGTCATTGTCCATCGACACCGCGGTGCGGGTCGGCAACGAGACCTTCGACAACACGAACTTCTCCGGAGGCGGCTTCGACTTCTCCTTCGGCGGCCGTGGGCGCTTCCCCGCCGAGGAAGACCTCGACGCGATTCGCCGCGCGCTCTGGCTGTCCTACGACTCGAACTACAAGTCCGCGGTCGAGGCCATCGCCCGCAAGCGCGCCTTCCTGAAGGCGAACGAGGTGAAGGAGCTCATCCCCGACTGGAGCAAGGTGACGCCAGAGCAGATCCTCCTCCCGCGAGAGCAGCCGCCCACCATCGACCCCGAGGCCTGGGCGAACACGGTGCGCAGCGCGTCGGCGACCTGCCGCGCCTCCGCCAAGGCGCACGGCTGCACCGTCTCGTTCCGGTCTCGCTTCATGTGCCAGCGCTTCGTCGCCTCCGATGGGGCCAGGCACCGCTTCTGCGAGTCGAAGGTCGAGCTCAAGGTGAACGCCTCGGGCCAGGCGAGCGACGGCATGCCGGTCGGCGCGGAGTGGACGAAGACTGCGCGCACCGACGCCGAGCTTCCGAAGGGCGCCGACCTCGACGCCGTCGTGAAGGAGACGTACGGCTTGCTCGAGAAGAAGCTCGCCGCGCCGGCAGCGGTCGACGACTACGTGGGCCCGGTGCTCTTCACCGGCCAGGCCGCGCCCATCTTCTTCCTCGCGACGTTGGCGGGGCCGCTCAGCTTCCCGCGCGAGAACCTGGGCCAGCGGCAGCAGGGGCGCCTCACCGAGCGGCTGGGCAAGCACGTGTCCGTCTCGCAGCTGCAGGCGACCGACGACCCGACCCAGAAGTCGTGGACCTCTCCGAGCGGCGCGGTGCTGCCGTTGTTCGGCCACTACCCGGTCGACGACGACGGGGTGACGCCCAAGGCCATTACCCTCGTGAAGGATGGCGTCTTGAAGGAGTTCTTCATGTCGCGCATTCCCACCAAGGCGTTCTCGGCGTCGAACGGGCACGCCCGCGGGAGCCAGGCCTCGGGCAGCAGCCTCTTCGTCTCGACCTCGTCACCGCAGAAGCTCGCGGAGCTGAAGAAGAAGCTCGTCGAGCTCGCCAAGGAAGAGGACAGCGACTTCGGGGTGATGGTGTCGGTGCTGCCGCAGACCCTCAACGACCGGCCGAACGGCTCGACGGTGCAGCTGCCGAACCTGCCGTTGTTGGTGCACCGGGTGTACGCCGACGGCCGCGAGGAGCTCGTGCGCGGCTACGGCTTCAAGCCCACCTCGCAGCGCGTGCTGAAAGACATCGTCGGCATGGGTGACGACGCGACGATGATCAACACCGAGCAGTTCGGACAGAACGTGTCGGCGGTGGCGCCCTCGGTGCTGGTGAAGCTGCTCGAGCTGAACCGCGCCCGCGACGACTACGGCAAGCCGCCCGCGCTGCCGAGGCCCGCGCTGTCGGCGAAGTGACCGACCACGTTGATCACCCAGCGTCGTCCGTCGAGGCGTTCGAGCCGCTGAACCGCGGGAAGCCACCCTGCCTTGCCGAACGCCCGACCCGAGAGACGAAGTGCGCCGGCCTCACTGAAGCTCGCGCTCGAGAATCGCCCCGCCGCTGCCTCCCGCGAAGAGGCGGCCGCGCCACTTCCGGAAACAGAACAAGACATTCCCGACGCGCGTCGGCGTCAGGTCGAGCGTGCCCGATTGCCACGTCGCGAAGGGCATCGACGCGAAGCCGTCCATCCCAACTGCGACCCCACCACGCACCTCGATGAGCGCAGTCACGCGAGCCGTCGTCCCACGCCAGCTGGTCACTTGCTCGGCGTTCCCGGGGAGCCGCCGAATCACTCGCGCCGAGCTCCCATCACCCGTGCCGTAGAGCCACCCATCATCGAGCTGGAGCACTGACTCGCAGCCGGCCACCTGGGCGGAGTCGTCGACGAGCGCCGCGACGGGAGGACTGGCGACGAGGTCGAGTTCGACGATCCCACGCTGACTACAAACACGCACGACCTCCGCGCGACCACCGAGCCCAGTGGAGGGCTCCGACCAGACCTGAAGAAAGCGGTCGTCCGCGGCGCGTCGAACGAAGATTCCCGTGGCCCCGGTGACGACCATCGTCCCCGCGGTCGAACGGAAGAGGTGAGCCGCGCTCCCGGTCGACGCAATGTCGAACTGGGCGGTCTGCTGCCCGTCGCCGTCGAACCACTGCAGACGATGGTCGAAATCGAGCGCGACGAGCCGGTTGCCCTCGCTCACCGCGTCGGCGAAGCCGATTGGAAACGTGTTGAGCACCCGCCAGCGTCCGGGCTCGCGACGCAACAGCTGGCCTCCGTTGGTGAAGGCGTAGAGGGTGTCTCCGAGCGGAACCAGCGCGCGCACGTCGGAAGTGGTCGGCACCCAGCTCTCGGCGACCCATGACACGCTCGGCGCCAGCCGCCGGTAGACTTGCCCGTTCTCACCGACGGCCCACACCGTCATGTTCGCGGCGTCGCGATGGAACGCCCGGAGGCCGAGGGCTCCCCGCAGCTCGATCGTGCTCCTCGTGCCTTCCACCCGCACGAGCCCATCTCCCGTCGACACGACCGCCGTCGTCGCTCCTGGTGACGCCGCGGTCACCGTCAAGTCCGTGGGCGCCAACACCCGGCCTGCGTCCACCACCCGGAGCGCGTTCATCCCGCTCAGCCACAGGTCGTTCGAGCTCGCGAAGAGCCCTTCGACGTCGAGTTCCTTCGCCAACCCGCCATCGAAGAGGAAGAAGGGCCCTCCGTCGCGCTGGGTCAGGGCGCGGCCGCCGTCTTCCACCGCGAGCACGACCACGCCGTTCGCGAAGTTCCCGACTTGGACGTCACCGAGGCTGACCCTTCGTTCTGGCGCGAAGAGGTCGTTCTCGAGGCGCCCCAGTCGCCCGTCGCTCGTGCCGAGGTACAACGCTCCGTCGAAGTGCGTCAGGGAGATGACTGGCGCACGGGCGTCGACCTGTCCCCAGCCGCCGTCGCGATGCCAGAGCGGCCCGTCACTCGAGGCGAGCCAAAGGTCGTCGAGGCCCGTTCCGGAGGACTGGAGGTAGGTGGTGGCCGCGAGCTGTTGAAACGACACCCATTGGCCCTGCCGGCGTTCGGCGAGGAGCCCGTCCTCGCCAGCCACGACGAGCACGTCTCCGGTCGCGTACACCGCGTTGAGGTGATGCCCGAAGGGCAACGGCGATTCCCAGCGCCACTGGTTCGAGAAGCGAAAGCCTCCCCCGTCGAGCTCGACGAAGCGCTCCTCGGCACCACCATCGGGCGACGCGAGACAGACGCCGCCATCGGCGAAGCACGCCTGAATGCGCTCCTCGAAGCGCAGGCAGCCAGCGAGGAGCAAGAAAGGCACGAGCCGCTTCACCAGGGCCCTCCCCACTGAACGAGGGCGCCTTGCGGGAGCAGAGCCACCGAGACAGGCGCCGGTCGCTCGAAGAGTCGCAAGGCGACTGCGGTCGCGCCGCTCGCGATGCCGACGCCCACGCAGATCCACCCCGCCGCTTCGAGGGTCTGTCCC
>JBPOIJ010000002.1:0-6335 GCA_052034585.1 Myxococcota bacterium | reverse complement strand
TCCGTCGGTGGTGGCGCCGTCGGTGGTGGCGCCGTCGGTGGTGGCGCCGTCGGTGGTGGCGCCGTCGGTGGTGGCGCCGTCGGTGGTGGCGCCGTCGGTGGTGGCGCCGTCGGTGGTGGCTCGTTCGCGAACGTCGACGCCGGCATCGCTCGGCCGCTCGGCGTGAACATGCCCAACCTGCTTCACATGTACCTGGGCATTGCGCCGGAGGGCCCCGTGCAGGCGCGCGCACAGATGGACGCTGTCCGCGCGGCTGGTTTCACCCACGCCCGCTTCATCGCCTCCGGCTACTGGCCCGTCGACATGACGCGCGCGAACGGCTGGAGGACCAACCCCACCGCCTACTGGCAAGCGGTCGATCAGCTCATGGCCGATGCCCGGGCGCGTCAGCTCAGGCTCGTGCCCAGCTTGCTCTGGCAGGCCTGGCTGTTCCCCGACTTGAACAACGCTCCGCTGAGCGCGCTCTTCACCCCCGGCACCCCGACCCGCACCATGGCCGACCAATACGTTCGCGAGTTCGTTCAGCGCTACGCCACGGATCCGGCGGTCGTGGTCTGGGAGATCGGCAACGAGTGGAACCTGCTCGCCGATCTCGATCACTCGGTCTGTACCGTCTGCGCAGGCACGACGCCCAACGGCTGCGGGGCCCTTGCTCCCTCGCTCGGAACGCCGTGCCGTCGAACGACCGCCGACAACTTCTTCTCGTGCAACTCGTGCCGCAGCGTCTCGACGGCGACGCAAGACCTCGGGCAATGGGCCGCGGCGATGGCGCAGCTGATCAAGCAGCACGACACGCTCCAGCGCCCGGTCAGCACTGGCCACGCGTACCCGCGCGCGTCGGCCTACCACCTCGCGCGCTCACCCTGCCCCGCCTGCGACTGGACGGCCGACTCCGAGAGCGAGTTCACCGTCACCCTCGCGCAGCTCCACCCAGCGCCCATCGACTTCATCTCGGTGCACGCCTACCCGGGCGACGACGCGCGGCGCTTCGGCGATCTCGACTCGAGCGGGTTCTCGCTGCTCCAGCGCACCAAGAGCGCGACGACGTCGCTGGGGAAGCGGCTCTACGTCGGCGAGTACGGTGAGCCCAGGCCCGGCTCGATCACCTGCAATGGGATCAGCCAGTGCGGCGGCGATGCGAACGCGGCCTCGACGAAGCTCGTCGCCCTCGGTCTGGTCCAGTTCGACGTCGACCTGTCGGCGCTCTGGGCGTGGGACTTCCACCAGTTCTGCGCCGCGACACCCACCTGTTACGGCGTCGAGAGCGGTGAGCCGTTGGCGGGGTTCCTCTCGGTGGCCGAGCGCGCAGCCGGGCAGTGCCGAGGTCAGCTCGACCAAGCGCCGTGCGCCACGGGCCGTTGCCTCTCCCAGACCTGCCGACCGGTCGACGAGGGCGGCTTCGATCTCGAAGCATCGGGCAGCGAGACCTCGTGGCTCTCGTGGACGAACTGCTCGAGCTGCACGCCCTCCACCTTCCAACGCGTCGCCGTCGGCTCACGCTTCGGGGTGCGCCTGGCGACGAACGATCTGCCTTGCTCGGGCAGCTGCCAGTTCCCCGGAGGCTATGCACTGTCGCCGTCGGTCAACCTCACCCCAGGGCACCGGCAGGTCCTGGTCCGTGCCGACGTCAGCTCCTCGGTGCCGGGCGCTGCGCTGCGGCTGATCGGCTTCGACTCGGCGGACGCAGAAGTGTCCTCGAGCGACTTCTCGATCCCCGCCACGAGCCTCGCGACCCAGAGCGCCGTGCTCTCGGTGCCGGCGACGGTGACTCACGTGCGGCTCCGTCTCGAGCAGCCGAACCCGAACGCGCAGCTCGTCGTCGATGCGGTTCGAATCGGTTCGCTTCCCTGAGGCGCGTCAGCCGAGGGTGGGCCTCAGGAACTGCACGTAGAGGAGCACCATCGGCGCGTTGAAGATCAGCGCGTCGACGCGATCGAGCATGCCGCCATGACCGGGAATCACGTTGCCCGAGTCCTTCACGCCGTAGGAGCGCTTGAGCATCGACTCGCAGAGGTCACCGGCCGGCCCGAGCAGGCTCCCGCAGGTGCCGACGAAGACGCAGTCGGTGACGGTGAGAAAGGGCGCGAAGAACTGCCGCACGACGAACATGAGGCCGATCGCGCCGACGAAGCCGCCGAAGAAGCCTTCCCAGCTCTTGGCTGGGCTGACCTCGGGGTAGAGCTTGTGCTTGCCGAGGAAGCGGCCGAAGAAATACGCCGCGGTGTCGTTGCCCCAGGTGATCACCAGGGCCGCGACCACCCACCAACCGCCCTCGTCCATCTGCCGCAGCGCCATCAGCGCAGTGAGGCCGCCGTGCCCGTAGATGAACGCCGTGAGGAGGTTCGCGCTTCGCTGCGGCCCGTCCTGCAAGGGCCCATTGAGCAGGTGCCAGAGCCAGCCGCCGAAGAGCACGAGGCCGATCGCGCCCGAGATGAGCGCCGGGGCCTCCGTCGGGCGCCACACCACGATCGCCGGCATGAGCCCCGAGAGCACCACCGCGCCCAGACCGACCGGCGTCAGGGTCTTGTTGGTGATCTTCAGGTACTCGTAGGTGCACGACGAGGTGCCCCACGCGAGCAGCGCCGCGGTGAAGTAGCCGCCCCGGTAGAGGAGGTAGAGCACGATCGGCAGCAGCACGACCGCGCTCGCGATTCGCAAGACGAGGTTCTTGTTCTTGTCCGTCACGTTCCCGCCCGTCGCAGCTGCGCCCCCGTGAGCCCGTACCGCCGTTCACGCGTCTGGAACTGCAGCAGCGCCTCGGCAAATTCCCGCGCGCGGAAGTCGGGCCAGGCGATGGGGGTGAAGACGAACTCCGAGTAGGCGGTCTGCCAGAGGAGGAAGTTCGACAGCCGCTGCTCGCCGCTGGTGCGAATGACGAGATCGACGGGTGGGAGATCGTGCGTCCAGATCGCGCGCGCGAGCGTGTCCTCGGTGATCGCCGACGGCTCGAGCGCTCCACTCCGAACCTGCTCGGCCACGGCGCGGGTGGCGGCGACGAGCTCTTCGCGCCCGCCGTAGGAGAGCGCGAGCGTCAACACGAGCCCGGTGTTCTTCGCGCTCTCGGCGCGCAGCGCGTCGAGCGGCTCCTTCACGTACTGGGGCAGCTTGTCGAGCTCACCGATGGCGTTCAGCTTCACGCCGTTCTGCATGATCTCGTCGCGCTCCTTCGTCAGGTACTCGCGCAACAGCTCCATCAGGCCCGCCACTTCGTCGGGAGGCCGCGACCAGTTCTGCGAAGAGAAGGCGTAGAGCGTCAACGCCTTCAGGCCCATTCGCCGCGCCGAGCGAGTCACTTCGCGAACGCTGTTCGAGCCTTCGCGGTGACCTTCCAGGCGAGGCAGGCCCTTGCTCTCGGCCCAGCGACCGTTCCCGTCCATGATGATGCCGACGTGCTTGGGCACCTCGCGCTGCTGAACCTGGGTCTCGAGCTGGGTGATTGGGTCCATGTCGTCGTCGGTGCGCGCCGGTATGGCAGATGCCAGGGCGGCCCGAAAGCCTCCGAAACGAGACTCGCCTGGAATCGCGCCACCTTGACGCGGCTCCGGCCGAACGGTCACCGGGCTCGCCTGAATGGGCCTGCCACGGATCCCAACAGACCCGCGGCCTTTGGTGGCGTGCCGACGACGTCTCAGGACGTCACTCCGCCCGAGACGTCAGCCGTCGACGGAGGGCGCACGGCCGAAGCGGGCACGACCGTTGCTGACGGGGAGCTTGTGCGACACGCTCAAACCGCCTCTCAGCCGACGCTCTCCAGTTCCCCCATGTCCGACACCGTCAAGGAAGAGACCGAGCACCGACGAGTCAGGCGCCATCACGTCATCATTCACGTGATGAACTACGACGATCTGCTCGCCCCGCCTCTGGGCCTCACCCTCGTCGAGGGCGCTCTCCTCGTCGGCCGACGTGAGCCCGGCGGAACGGGGCTGTTGCTCGAGGACCGACGAGTCTCCACCCGCCACGTGCAGTTCGAGCGGCGGGGCGCGGAGTTGGTGGCGACCGATCTCGGGAGCAGCAACGGCACCACGATCAACGGCACTCCCTTGGAGGCGCCCCAGGCGTTGAAGGACGGGGATCTGATCGAGGTCGGGCGATCGCTGCTCTGCTACCGGCTCCTCGAGGACGTGGCGTTCGCGGGAGAAGGCTGGGCCTGGGGCACCAGCAGAACGTTCAACCCCGAGCTCGGACAGCTCGGAGCCCAACTCGAGCGCATCGCGAAGAGCAGCGAGCCGGTGCTGATCCTCGGCGAGACGGGGACGGGAAAAGAGGTCGCCGCGCGCCGGGTGCACCAGCTCTCGCAGCGCTCGGGCCCGCTGGTGTCGATCGACTGTGGCGCCATGCCGGAGTCTCTCGTGGAAGCGACGCTCTTCGGTCACGAGCGCGGCTCGTTCACCGGTGCGACCGAGGCCCGGGTCGGTGACATCGCGCGGGCGCACCGAGGCACCTTGTTCCTCGACGAGGTCGGCAACTTGCCGCTCGCCACCCAGGCGAAGCTCCTTCGGGTGCTCGAGACCCGCACGGTTCGGCCGGTCGGAGGGCGTGACGGCGTCGAGGTCGACGTGCGCTGGGTCGCTGCCACCAACGCGACGCTCACCGACGACACGAACTTTCGCTCCGATCTGCGGTTCCGGCTCGCGGGCTTCGTCGCCAGGCTCCCTCCGCTGCGCAAGCGGAAGGAGGATCTCGGCCTGCTCGTCTCCGCGCTCCTCAAGGAAGCGGGCGTCACTGCGGCGAGAGCTTCGAAGGGTGGCGCTCGGCTGCTCATCAGCCATTCCTTCCCTGGCAACGTGCGTGAGCTGCGGCAGATCCTCCGCGCGGCGGCGGTGCTTCACACGGACGGCGTCGTCGAGCTCGGCGAGGACTCGTTCCGCGAGGCAATCGAGGCCTCGGCTCCGGTGGCGAAGGGCGACTCGATCGCCGACGTCTCCGACTCGCCGGTCGTCCCTCCTCCGCGCATGGCCGCGCCCGCCAAGGAGACCATCGAACACGCGCTTCGCACCGCCCAAGGCCGGGTATCGGTCGCCGCCAAGCTCATCGGCACCTCGCCTCGGCAGCTCTATCGGTGGATCGAGAAGTTGGAGCTCGACCCCGAGGCGTTTCGATCGTCGTGATCACTGCGGCCTGCACGACGGGCAGCACAGTCTGACGCCGCAGGTCTCCCGGTAGGTGCTGAAGCTGCAGATCTCGTTCGCGCAGCGGCCGATGCTGCAGGTGCGGTTCGCTTCGCAGTTGGCGTCACAGGTGCTCCAGGTGCCGCACGACGACGCCGAGCAGACGACGTTCGTGGTGTCGCGCTGGCAGCCAGCGGTGTCGGTGTCGGTGATGGTGTTGGGCACGCAGAGGTTGCCCTGGCAGGTCGAGATGGTGACTTGCCGAGTCCGTGTGCCAGCGTTGCCGCAGCTCGTTGCATACGCGCAGGCCGTGTAGGGACCGAAGACGGTCCCGCAGTTCGACCCGGGGTTGGCGACGCGATCGGTTGGGCATTGGGTGCTCGTTCCGTCGCAACGCTCCTCCGGATCGCACATCGAGACCGCGGGGCGACACACCACTGCCGTCCCCAGGCTCGTGCACGTCCCGTCCGCCGAAGCGCCTCGCGCGGTGCTGCAGGCTGCGCAGGCGCCGGAACATGGGCCATTGCAGCAGACTCCATCGGCGCAGACGCCGCTGACACACTCGTTCGCGCCGACGCAGGCGACTCCGTTCGGCTTCTTGGCCGCACACACCGACGCGTTGCAGTAGGTGCCCAGTGGGCATGCTCCGCCGTCACCGCAGTAGATCGGGCAGTCGGTGTGCACGCCATCGCAGGTGAGACCGCCCGGGCAGACTGGACTCCCGGGGCTGTTCATCGGCGCTGGCGAGCAGGTTCCGGGCGTGAGGTTGCACCGATCGCAGCTCCCCGAACACGTCGAACCACAGCACACGCCGTCGACACAGGAACCGCTCTGGCACTGCTCTCCGCGCGTACAGGCGGTGCCGTTCGTCCGCACGAGCTGGCACTGGCCAAGCTCGCAGTAGCGCCCTGTCGCGCACCCGGGAGTGGCTTGACAGGTCGTGGGGCACAGTCCGCTCACTCCGTCGCAAGCGAAGGGCGTGCATTGAGCGACTTGGGTTCCAAGCGGCCGCACCGTGCACCGGCCGAGCGTCGCTGGAGCGGCGCACGTCTCACAGGCGCCGGAACACCCGACGTTGCAGCACACGCCGCTCGCGCAAACGCCCGAGCGACACTGTGCGGGCTGCTGGCAGGGTTGTCCGTCGGGGAGTTGGGCCATTCCTCCAGCCGCACCGCCTGCTGACGCTGTTCCGCCTGACGTCATTCCGCCCGCCGTCGCCGCTCCGCC
>JBPOIJ010000139.1:0-79355 GCA_052034585.1 Myxococcota bacterium | reverse complement strand
ACGGGAGGCATGTCTGGTTGATGCGCTCCGGTCCCGCAGCGCGCAGACGGATTCTGTCAGCTCTCTTTTCAAGAACACCCCGGAAACCCCATGACACCGGGCCCCGACGCGCTACATTGCCGCGTCGTGAGCGACGTGATCATCGGCATCGATCTCGGTACGACCAATTCCTGCGCCGCCTATGTCGACGGCTACAAGGATGGGCAGCCCAACGTGAAGCTCATCCCCTACAAGAGTGGTGAGTACACGGTGCCCTCGATTTACGCGGTCGACGACAAGGGCAACGAGCTGATCGGCTACGAGGCCAAGCGCCAGTGGCAGCTCAACCCGCGCAACACGATCTATGGGGCCAAGCGGCTGGTGGGCCGCACCGCGACCAGCGACATCGTGGAGACGATGCGCAAGGTGGTGCAGTACGCGGTCAAGCCATCGGCCGACAACAAGGAAGTCACCATCGAGGTCGCGCGCAAGGAGCTCACGCTTCAGGAGGTCTCGGCGCGTATCCTGAACAAGATTCGTGACGTCGCCTCGAACTACCTGCGGACGCCGGTGCACAAGGCGGTGGTGACGGTCCCGGCGTACTTCTCGGATCGCCAGCGCCAGTCGGTCAAGGACGCGGGCAAGCTGATCGGCCTCGAGGTGGTGCGCATCAACAACGAGCCGACCGCCGCGGCGTTGGCGTACGGCGTCGGCAAGGGCCTCAACGAGAAGGTCTGCATCTACGATCTCGGCGGCGGAACCTTCGACATCTCGATCATCGAGATCCGCGGGCAGGTGTTCGAGGTGAAGGCCACCGGAGGAGACATCTTCCTCGGCGGCATCGACTTCGACAACGCGATGATCCACTACGTGCTGCGCGAGTTTCAGTCGAAGACGGGCATCGATCTGTCGACCGACCCCGTCGCCATGCAGCGCATCAAGGATCTCGCCGAGCGCACCAAGTGCGATCTGTCGTCGCGCGAAGAGGCGCCCTTCAACATTCCGTTCATCACGATGACGCCCCAGGGCCAGCCCCTGAACATCGAGATGAAGTTCACCCGCAAGCTGCTCGAGTCGCTAACCACCGATCTCGTCGATCGCACGCTCAAGATCGTCGCCAAGGTGCTCGTCGAGTCCGGGCTCTCCACCAAGGAGATCGAAGAGGTCATGCTGGTCGGCGGCCAGACTCGCATGCCCGCCGTGCAGGAGCGCCTCACCAAGTTCTTCGGCAAGTCCCCGTCCAAGGGCGTTCACCCCGACGAGGCCGTCGCGATCGGCGCCGCGCTCTACGCCTTCTCGCTGCAGGACGACACCAACCTCAAGCTCCAGTTGCTCGACGTGATCCCGATGGCGATCGGGCTCGAGAAGGCCGACGGGCAGATGCACGTGGTGTTCGGGCGGAACTCACCGATTCCCAACGCCAAGCAGATCACCGGAACGACCAGCGCCGCCAACCAGAGCGAGCTGATCATGCGCATCTACCAGGGCGATCACGAGACCGCGAAGATGAACGAGCAGCTCGGAGAGTTCACCTTCGCCGGAATTCGCCAAGGCCCGCCCGGGAGCGTCAACGTGGAGATCACCTTCGACGTGAACGTCGAGGGCATCTTGAAGATGACCGCGCGCGATCCCGACACCGGCAAGACGCTGAACACCACCGTGCGCGTCACCCAGAGCTGAGCCCGACTGCCCATTCGAGCGGTTGCCGGGCTCGGCGCGGCCCTTACCGATCTGGGCATGAACGCCTCAGTCGCAACCCCCGCTCCGTTCGCGCTCCACCGCCTGGGCAACGTCGTCAAGACGTTCCTCTTGCTCGCGGCGATGAGCGCGCTCACGCTCCTCATCGGCCAGCGCCTCGGTGGGCCGAATGGCCTCGTGCTCGCCGGCGGCGTGGTGCTGTTGATGAACGCCGTCACCTTCTGGTTCAGCGATCGCATCGCGCTGGCGATGACTGGCGCGAAGGAACTCCCCCGCAGCGAGCTCCCCTGGCTCCACGCGATGGTGGACCAGCTCGCCGCACGCGCCGACCTGCCTCGGCCACGGCTCTACCTCGTGCACTCCGCGACCCCGAACGCCTTCGCGACCGGCCGCTCGCCCAAGCACGCCGCGATCGCCGTCACCACCGGGCTCCTCGAGCTGCTCGCTCGACCCGCCTCATTCGGCGCCGAGCCTGAACGACGGGAGCTGATGGCCGTGCTCGCCCACGAGCTGTCGCACGTGCGCAACCGCGACACCCTCACGATGACGATCGCGGGGACCCTCGCCGGGCTCATCACCCAGCTCGCCCAGTTCGCCTTCTTCTGGGGCGCTGGCCGCGACGATGACGAGTCGCCTGGCGCGTCCCTCGGGCTGCTCCTCGTCGCGCCGCTCGCCGCCACCCTGCTCCAGCTCGCCGTGAGCCGGTCGCGGGAGTTCGACGCCGACGCCGCCGCCGCGCAGCTCACCCACGATCCCCTCGCGCTCGCCAACGCGCTCGCCCGCCTCGAGTCGGGCAACCGGCTTCGACCGATGCACCAGAACCCGGCGACGGCGCACCTCTTCATCGTCAACCCGCTCGCGGGCGGCGGGCTCCTGAAGTTGTTCGCGACCCACCCGCCCATCGAGGAGCGCATCGAGCGCCTCGTCGCCCTGCGCGGCTGAGCTGGAATCGACTGGTGGGGCTGGCGGTTGGCTTGGGCTTTCGCTAGACGCCGCCGAGCCGTTCCACCCAGTACCCGTCCGAGGATCTTCGCATGCCACTCATCGTCATCACCGTCGTCCTGGCCATCGCGCTCGTCGCGAGCCTGGCCTTCAACATGGGCTTCTTTGGGCAGCGGCCCGCCCCGCAGAAGTCCAGTGGGAGCGCCGACCCCACGCCCCGCGCCGCCGCCCGTGACGACGACTCCGCCAGCCGCGCCGCCAAGGCCGAAGGCGAGCTCGAGAAGAAGCGCAAGGAACTCGAAGAGCTCAAGAAGACCCACGCCGAGGTGAAGGACGAGCTCAAGGCCGCCAAGAAGAAGGTCTTCGACCAGGGGCAGGCCAACAAGGCCGGTGACGATCTCGTGAAGGCCCGCGCCGAGGTCGAGCGCCACGCCTCGATTCAGCTCGACGCCACCCGACAGGAGCTCGCCAACGCGCTCTCCGACGTGCAGAAGCTCAAGGGAGAGATCGAGAACAAGGGCAAGCGGCGCGCGGAGCAGCAGCAGCAGCCCAAGGACGACGCCAAGCCCGAAGAGAAGCGCGAGCAGGCGCCCGTTCAGCGCGTCATTCGCGAGCTGTCGGAGGCCGAGAAGGAGAAGATGCAGCGGCTCGAGCAGCAGTCCTCCTCCGACAAGAAGAAGGCCATCGAGCTCGCCGCCGAGCTGCGCAACGTGAAGATCCGCGTCGACCGCGAGAAGCGTGAAGCCCGCCGCGTGTACGAGGAAGGCAAGCTCGCCCGCGACAAGTTCCGCGCGGTCGAGATCCGCCTGAACCGCACCCTGCTCGAGAACGACATGATCAAGCGGGCGATCGCCGACATCGAGAAGAAGACCGGGGTGAAGGCCGAGCTGCACGCCCCGACCGCCGAGCAGCTCGCCGAGAGCGACCAGAAGATGAAGGACAAGCACGCCGCCGAGGACAGGGCCGCCGACGAGGCCCGCGCCAAGCTCGAGGCGGCCGAGGCCGTGCAACTCGACGAGGCGCCTGCCACCGCCGACGCCGCCACTGCGACCGGCCCCGTGACGCCCGCGCCCGAGACGAAGAGCGACGCGCCCGCGCCGACCAGCACGCCGACCGCCTGAGTCGTCGACGCTTCGTTTCCCCCGGCCCGGTTTCCCTCGTGGAGGCCGGGCCGTCGTCTTTCAGTCCTCCAGCGCCTCGCGGACCTTCCGCTCGAGCTCGGCTGGGGGGACGATTCCCGAGAAGGCGGCGATCACTTCTCCGCGGCGATCGAAGAGCACCCGCGCGGGCAGCTCGCGAATGTGACCGAACGCCGAGTCACCCTTGCGCAGCCGATCGTCTCCCACCACGACGGGGTACGGCAGCTTGTACTCGGCCGCGAACGGCTCGAGCACCTTGCGCCCCTCGAGGTCCATGCCCACCACGATCTGACCAAAGCCCTGCTTCGCGAACTTCCGGTCGAGCTTGTCGAGGGTCGCCAGATCGGTGAGGCACGGAAAGCACCAGGTCGCGACGAAGGTGACGAGCACCACCTTGTCGTGGAGCGCGCTCCGATCGAACGGCACGGTGCCCACCACGTCTTGCGGCAGCGCGCTGAGGAAGACGTCACGATGGGGCAGGCCCGTCGAGGTGTGGGCACACGCACCAAGGAGCACGGCGGCGATCGCGAGCCTCACACCCGCTCCGAGTCGGTCGCTTTCTGGCAGCCCTTGCAGAGGCCGTAGAGCTCCATCTTGTGCGAGGTGACGCGAAAGCCGTGCTTCTTGGCCACCACGTCTTGGAGCTGCTCGATGCGATCGTTCTCGAACTCGATGATCGCCCCGCAGCGCGTGCAGATCAGGTGATCGTGGTGTTCGCGGCCGAACGCGGGCTCGTAGCGCGTCTGGCCGTCTCCGAAGTTCCGCGCGTGGGCCAGCCCGCTCTCCGAGAGGAGCTTCATCGTCCGGTAGATCGTCGCCACCGACACGCGCCGATCACGCTCGCGAACCTTGGCCCACAGCTGCTCGACCGAGAAGTGGCCGTCGAGCTGGAAGAACGTCTCGAGGATGAGGTGCCGCTGCCGGGTGGACTTGAGGCCCTTCGACTCGATGAAGCGCTCGATGAGGGCCTCGCGCTCGGAGCGGTCGGCCATCGTCATGGAAAACGGCCCTTCCACTTCGCCGCCTCGGGCCCGAGATCGACGCCGCCGTTGAGCCGAGTGAGCGCCTGCTGCGCCGCCCGCCGCACCGACTCGTTCGAGTCACCCAACAGGTCGACGAGCCCCGGTGCTTCGTCGGGCGCCCCCCGCCAGCCCGCCACCTCGGCCGCGAGCGCCCGCACCGAGGGATCCCGATCGGCCAAGAGCTGGGAGAGGCTTCGCAGCTCGGGCGCCGGAGGCTGCACCTGGGGCAACAGCAGCAGCATGAAGAACATCGCCGCCACGATGATCTGGCTGAACGCCTTGAAGGCCGAGTAGCGCTTGGCCGCCACCAACGCCAACCGGTACACCGCGAAGCCGATCGCGAAGGCCAAGAAGGCCCAGGGCGCAAACCGGCTGACGGCCTCGGGCGCGGTCGGCGAGCGCTGGGCCCAGAAGGCCAGGAGGGCCGAGCTGCCCAAGAGCACGTAGAGCACCACCGGCAAGACCGGGCGCACGCGCACCCCGGCGACGCTCGGTTCCTCGGGTTGCGTCGATTGTTGAGCGTTCATTGACACCCTGCCGAGACTGCTTATAGCCACGCGCGGCCCAAAGGGCAGGCATGAGTGGCTGGAAACGAAAGCGGCACCCTGACGACGTCCCCACCCCCGTAGCCGTGGCGGTGGCCGACTATTGCCGGCGGGCCAAGGCGCCGGCCTCTCCCACCCTCGTGCGGGAGGCGCTCGCGCTGCTCGATGACGCCGATGACGCCACCGTCCGCACGCTCACCGACGCCGAGCCGCGCGCCACGCCCCTCGGGCCGTTCGCCGTCGTCGATCTGGTGAGGGGAACGAGCCCAGACGAGGCCGCCAACCGGCAGCGCAGTGGCTACTACGAGCTCGCCCGCGTCGCCGCCGAGCAGGAAGCCGAAGAGGCACCGCCGGCTCCACCGCCCCTTCCGCCACGCGCCTCTGCCCCGAGAGCACCCGCTCCAGCCGCCCAGGCCAAACGGCCCCGCACGCGGCGGCCGAGCGTGAGCGAGAAGATCGCGCCCAAGCGCCGCCAGGCCGGCGCCGACTCGCCGCGTCCCAAGCCCAAACAGCCGCTTCCGGGCACCGCCTTTCTCCCCAAGCGAAAGCTGCCCGCGCCGCGTGGCCGCTTCACCCGAATCGACCCCTCCCGGAGCACCTACGAGGCGCTGCTCAAACCCGAAGCGAAGGAGCCGCTGGAGGCGATCGTCGAGCAGGCCCCGACCCGCTTCCACGTCTTCCGCACGTTGGAGACGGGCTACACCGGCCGTTCGGGCGCGCCGCTCTCGATCGCCGACGTCGAAGGGGCGCTCACCCGGCACCAGCTCTTCGGAGCGCTCCAGAAAAAGGAACGCGAGAAGGTGCTGACCGCCTTCGCGACGTCGAAGGGCTCGGGCCCCCTCGCCGCCAAGGAGCTGGGGATCAAGATCGGCGAGCTCGACGGGCTGGTCCGAGGGCTCCGGATCAAGCACGAGACCGGCGCGCTCAAGGAACGCTTCGTTCGGGAGGCGCTCGATCCCGCGAACCTCCTCGCCCGCCTCGCGCTCCTCGGCCGCACCCGCTACCTCGCCGATCTCCAGATCGAGAAGCGCTTCACCGATGCGCTCTCGCGCGATCTCGAAAAGCTCCTCGACGAGAACGCCGACGCGGTTCACTCCCTCCCCGAGCTGGTGGAGCTCGTCTCGAAGAAGCACGCCCTGCCGTCCGATCTCCTGAATCGCGCCGTCGACCGCTTGGGTCTGACGCGCCGTCCCCCGAGGTAGCCATGCCGATCTACGAATACCGGTGCCAGAAGTGCGGCCACGATCTCGAAGTGATGCAGAAGGTGTCGGACCCCGCGCCCGATCCGTGCCCGAAGTGCGGCGCCCAGCAGAGCCTCGAGCGCTTGATGAGCCGAACGAGCTTCCAGCTCAAGGGCGGCGGCTGGTACTCCGATCTCTACTCGTCGAAGAAGTCGGGCGGTGACGGCGGCTCGTCGGGAGGCTCGTCGGGGAGTTCGGGCTCCGGCTCGACCGGCTCGTCCTCGGGTGGCTCGACCGGCAGCTCGGGAGGAACGGGCTCGAGCGGGGGATCGACGGGCTCGAGTGGCGGCTCCGGCGGCACGTCGTCTGGCGGAGGCTCTTCGACCGGTGGCTCGGGCTCCTCGGGCTCCTCGGGATCTTCGGCGAGCGCGGCATGAGGCGCCTCGCCCTTCTCGTCGCCGTCTCGGGCTGCGCCACCTCGCAGGTCTTCGTTCCACCCGATCAGGCCGCGGCGCTGCAGCGCTCGGTCGCCGGCGAGACGCGGTTCATGCGGGTCAGCTTCTTCGGCACGCCCTTCTATGGCGACTCGACGAAGCGCCTCCTCGCCCCGACTTCGCCCGACCAGCTCCGCCAGCTCTTCAACCCCGACGGCAGCGCGGTGAGCCCCGGCCCCAAGGAGCGCACCTTTCCCGCTGGAACGGCGGTTCGCCTGGTGAAGCTCGAGTTCCCGACGGCGTACGCGATGAGTGAGCGCGTGCTGTACACCCCGCGAACGCTCGCGTGGGTCTACCTCGACGTCTCCAGCCTCCCGAAGCAGAGCCCGCCCTACGTCTTGGTGCTGCGCCCCGGCCTCAAGGACGAGAACGAGGTGCGCACCGAGCTCGATCGGTACCTCTCGAAGGAAGATCCCAAGGCGATCATCGACGCCTTCAGCGAGACGGTTCGGGCGGCCGTCGCCGAGAAGCGCGCGATCGTCGAGATGCCGGCCGAGGCGCTCGAGATGGCCTGGGGCTACCCCGATCGAAAGAAGCTCGAGCTCGAGGGCACCAGCAAGAAGGAGACCTGGTTCTACCCGGACGGGAAGCGCCAGGCGGTGTTGGTCGACGGCAAGGTGACCGAGCTGAAGTGATGGATCTCGAGAAACGACCTCGCGCCCGCCCGCGATTTTCGTTCGAGCTGCCAGGCTCACCCGAGCAGATCACCGAGAAGGTGAAGGCGGCCCTCGACTCGGGAAACGAGAAGATCGCCGGCTCGATTCACCCGCGCACCGTCGCGCTGTGGATCCGCAAGCCGCACGAGCACTTCTGGTCGCCGCACCTCGACGCTCAGCTCTCCGAGCTCCCTGGAGGACGAACCCGCGTCGACGGGCTGTTCGCGCCTCACCCGCAGATCTGGACCGCCTTCGTCGCGGTACAGGCGCTCTTCGGGCTGCTCTCGATCGCCGCCGCGATCCTCCTCATCAGCCAGCTGAGCCTGCGTGACGGGCGGGTGCTCGAGGCGTCGCTCGGGCTGGCGGCGATGCTCATCGGGGGCGGGCTCTCGTATGGCGCGGCGTACATCGGCCAGGGCTTCGGCTCGGAGCAGATGTACGAGCTGCGATCGTTCCTCGACGCCGCCTTGCGCTGATCACTCCACCGGGCGCGGGTGCCGGCTCGGCGACGGCCCACCACCTCGTGGCGGCGCGAAGACTGGCGGAGCGACGTCGGGCGCAGCGCCCTTCGCTGGCGTCGGCTCCTTGACCGGCGGCGGCGCGTCGCAGTCGTCGTCGGGCCGGAGCTGCTTCACCGTCCAGTGCGCGCTGTTGCGATGGAAGCAGGCGACGAAGGTCGTGCGTTCCTGCTTGCTCTTGTCGAAGCGCAGCTCGCGCAGGGTGGCCTTGTCGCCGTCGACCTCGAGATCCCCCGTCGCCTCGCACTCGAAGTCGACGAACGGCCCGAAGCCCTGGTAGTCGGTCTGGAACAGCTCCAGCTCGGTGAGCGCGCAGGCCGTCTTCAGGTCGAGCGTCTCGGCCGCGCCGATCACCTTGCGCAGCTCGGTCTTTCGCGACTCCTCCTTGGCGGCCATCACCCCCATGAGGATCCAGATTGCCGTCGAGGCGCTCAGGCCGAGCCCCGCCACCACCAAGGATCCCAGCGGCGCCGAGAAGCCGTGCGCCTTCGCCAAGGAGCGCGCCTTGAGCCCGTGAATGAGGCCGACGATCGGACCGACCGGGAACACGCAGCAGAGGATCGTGCCGAGGATGCCCCAGAGCAGGCCGGTCTGGTTGGCGCGGCTCGCCTCGGCCTGGGCGCTCTGGGCCTTCGACTGGGCGTTCGCAGCCTCGGCGGAGGCGCGCGCGTGCGCTTCGGCTTCCTGCTTCGCGGTGCGCGCGTCCTTCAGCGCGACCCCGCGGGCAGTGATCATTCCGCAGAACTGACACGACTCGGCGTCGTCTCCGATCGGTGCGCTGCAGTGGCGGCAGGGCGTCATGGCTCGCTCTCTCGGCAGTGCTCAGCGGGGCCAGCGGCGCTTCTTCTTCTTTCGCTGCTGCTCTTCCTGCTTGGCCTCACCGGGCCGGCGGAGCGGCGGGAGCGTTCCCATCTGCACCGGCACGTAGTCGCCGCGGTGGAGCGCCTTCACCAGGTCGGCCTGGGTGGCGACCGGCGTCTTGAAGAGCGTCGCCGCGAAGCCGATCTCGTCGAGCGAGGTTCGCGCGTCGCTGCCCGCCACCCCCGGGAGCTTCATCGACTCCGAGGCCTCGAGCGCGAGCTCGTTGGCGCCCATGCGCACCTTGGGGTTGTACACCTCGACCGCCGAGAGCAGCTTGAGCGACTTCACGTAGTCGTTCGCCGGGTGGGCGAAGTCCTTGTCGTACGGGCGGGCCGCGACGATCGCCGCGCCGAGGCCCTTGAGCTTGGGAAGACACTCGTCGGCGCTCCAGGCCTTCTCGCGATTGCTGCCCCACAGCTGCACCGGCTCGGGCGCGCGCTCGGGCTTCTCGAAGAAGCACAGGTACTGGCCCTTGTCGGTCGCCAGCTCGAGGCCGACGAAGACCTTCAGCTTGGTGCTGCGCTGGAGCTCGAACAGCTCGTCGCAGCCGTCTTGGGTGTTCGTCTCGGTGAAGGCCACGCCGTCGAGGCCGAAGGTCTCTGCGCGCGTGAGCACCGCCTTGGGATCCAACGGGCAGTCGCGCGAGAGGTAGGAGTGAACGTGGAGATCGATCAGCATGTGGAGGTGGGGCCCTTGTCTGGGTCGACGGCCGCATGGGATAAGCAGTGCATGTTCACTGGCGTCAAGGTGTTTTCGGCAACGAAAGCCAAAGAGCGCGAAGAGATCAGCGAGCACGTCAATCGGTGGCTGAAGAGCAACTCCGATCTCGAGATCGTCGATCGCGTCGTGTGCCAGTCGAGCGACAACGAGTTCCACTGCTACTCGATGCTCCTCTTCTACAAGCAGAAGACCTGATCGAATGGACCGGGAGGCCGCGCTGCGGCAGCTGATGGCGCGCGTGCTCGACGGAGAGGCGACGACTCCGACGGCATGGAGGCGAGCGGCGGCGAGGCTGAAAGCCGGCCTGCCTCCCGAGCTCGAACGGCTCGTTCACCGTGTGCACACCAGCGCCTTCGAGATCACCGACGACGAGATCGCCGCGCTCGAGGAGCGTCATTCAGACGACGTGCTCTTCGAGGTGCTCGCCGCCGCCGCGCTGGGCGCCTCGGAGAACACCCTTCGCGCCGGCCTCGCCGTCCTGGAGGACTGATGCGCCTCGAGGCCGTGAAGAAGGGCAGCGGGGGCTTCGGGCTGGTGATGCGCGCCGCCAAGGCGCTCAACCGCGAGCCGTACGACGTGGTGAAGATGCTGATGTACCGGCGCGACTTCCTCGCCAAGCACCTGAACCCGCTCTGTCAGGAGATCATGCGCGGGGCTTCGAGCTGGTCGATCGGCGAGCGAGAGCTCTTCGCGGCCTTCGTCTCGAAGAACCGGCGCTGTCCATTTTGAACGGGAGCCCACGGCGCGGTCGCGTCGACGCTGCTCGGGAAGGACCTGGTGGACGCCACCCTCGCCGACGTCGAGAAGGCGCCGCTCGAGCCCAAGGTTCGGGCGATGCTGCGCTTCCTCGCCAAGCTCGCGATCGATCCATCGAGCATGACGCGCGACGATGGCAAGGCGCTCGAGGCGGCGGGCATTCGCAAGCGCGACGCCGAAGAGGCGATCTGGGTCGCCTGGCAGTTCTCCTTCTTCACCCGCATGGCCGACTCGTTGGGCTTCACGATTCCGACCGACGGCTTCGCGATGGCGCCGAAGGTGTTGCTCAGCCCGATCGGCTACCGCTGATCCGAGCCCATCGGGGCCGAGTCCACGTCAAAGGGTCCCGCTCACGGTCGCCCTGTGGGGAGCCCTGCGCTCGTCCGCTCAGGGCTTCACCAGCACCATCGACGCTCCGGCAGGCACTCGGAGTTGGCCCGACGAGGGAATCGCGATCGTCACCCCGCTGATCGCGTCTCGCAGGCTCGTTGGGAAGCTGAGTGCTCGAAGCGCGCTCACGGTGATCGTCCGCTCGGCGCCTCGGTTGATCACCACCAGCGCCGCGTCGTCAGCGGTCGATCGCAGGTAGACGTACAGATCTCGCTCGAGCTGAAGGGTGTCGCGCGTCCCGAACCGGAGCGCCCTGCTCTGCTTCCGCGCCACCCCCACCCTTCGCACGAAGTCGAGCAGGTCGGCCTCTCGCGGCGCGAGGTTCGCAAAGCGCATCATCCGCCGGTTGTCGGGATCTCCGGCGCCCGGCATTCCGATCTCGTCGCCGTAGTAGATGAGCGGCACGCCGCGCTGGGTGAGCAAGAAGGTGAAGGCCCACTTGGTGCGATCGAACGGCTCGTCGGTCGAGATGCTCGCTGGCGGCCGGTTGCCCCAGGCCTGGCCATTCGCGTCGGCTTCGATCTGGTTCGCCGCGATCGAGATGAAGCGCGCGACGTCGTGATTGCCGAGGAACGGCGAGTTGAGCGTCTCCGGCGGGTAGTAGCTCTCGTTGAGCCGCACCGCCTCGTCGACCGGCACCAGTGAATCACCCCGCGCGAAGGCCTGAACGATCGGCCAATAGAGGGGAAAGTCGAACTGGCCGTCGAGCTGCTGCGGGCCGACGTACTGACGAATGAGCGGCCGACCGTCGGAGCCGACGAAGGTCTCGCCCACCAGGTAGTAGTCGACTCCGGTGACGGCGGAGATCTTCGCCAGGTGCTGGTTGATCGTTCGCCCGCCGATCGCGTCGAGGTGCTTCACCGCGTCGAGCCGGAAGCCGTCGAGATCGCCCTGCTCGAGCCACCAGAGCGTGTCGGCCGCGAACTGATCGCCCATCGCCTGGTTCCGCCAGTTGTAGTCGGGCAGGTAGTTGGTGAACCAACACACCAGCGGCTTCTCTTCCCACCCACAGCCGTTCGTCCCGCACACGCAGGAGTTGCCGAGGTTGAACCAGCCGTCGAGTCGGTGCTGGACGACGTAGGGGTGCTGCTCGTGCACGTGGTTGAGCACCAGATCGGTGATGACTCGAATCCCTCGCGCGTGGGCGGCCTTCGTCAGCGCTCGGAGATCGTCCATCGTGCCGAAGCGCGGCTGAACGGTGCGCGGCTGGCTCGGCCAGTACCCGTGATAGCCGGCGTACTTCTGCCCGTAGGAGCCATCGAAGGCGCCGTCGGGGTTGGCGTCGGGCGGTGAGAGCCAGAGCGCGCGGACGCCGAGCCGATCGAAGTAGCCCTCCTCGATCGCTTGGGTGACGCCCTTGAAGTCCCCGCCTTGATAGTTCGCCTGCGTCGGCACGCCGTCGGCCGGCCGATCGTTCGAAGGATCACCGTTGCGAAACCGATCGGTGAAGACGAAGTAGAGCAGCGCCTCGTCCCAGCGGAACGGATCGGGCTCGATCCAGAACGGGAGCAGCAACGGCTCGGCCTGCGCGCCCGCTTCGTCCTCGAGCGCCACCGTGACGGTGTGTTTCCCGACGGCCAACCCGCTGCGCTCGAAGGTCGCGACCCCAGTGAGCCGATCGAACGGCGCGGTCTGACGATCACCGTCCAAGGTGAGCACCGGCGCACCGAGCGGCGAACGACTCGAGCCCATCGACGCGGTGACCGACAACGAGAGCGCGCCCTCCTTCGTCGCCTGGAAGCGGGTGACCTCGAGCAGCGGCGCGGCGCACACGGGAACGAAGAGCCGGGAGTGCTCGGTCTCGCCCACCCAGCGCGTGAAGCCCGTCGACGGATCGAGGACGAGCGCTCCGTCGAGATCGAACCGGTAGGCGTAGCCAGAGGCCCGCGGCTCGAGCGCCTTCCGCCACTCCCAGACGCCGTCGGCGCGCTGGGTCATCGGCTCCGGGGCGAACGCGTTCCATTCCCCGCGCACCGAGACCGCGGTGAGGCTCTGCGAGGGCGCGAAGCGCAGCACCTGCTCACAGCTCCGCACTGGCCCCGTCGGCGCGGGCGGCGGTGAACAGGCAAGCACGAGGAGAGCGAGGGGCCACCGCACCAGCCTCGTATGGCAAGGATCGCGGGCACGCGGAAGAGTGTGAAACGCGCCCCCGGGTTGGCTACAAGGGCGCCGGCCATGACGCGCCTCGCGCTCATTGTGTTGAGCCTCTCCGCGATCTCCTGCACCGAGGAGTGCGTCGATCAGTTCGACTGCCTCAAGGTCTCGACGAAGCAGACCCTCACCTGCGACGACGGGCGCTGCGTGGTCAAGAGCTCACTCCCCTCCTTCATGCTGCCGACGCCGAGAGACGCGGGCACCGTCACGCCGAGCGACGGCGGGCTTCCGACCGCGCGCATCCTCCCCGGCGACTACACGGCGCGGCTCTCGGGCGCCCAGCTGATCCCTCCCGTCACCACGATGGGAACCGGCACGGTGGCGGCCACGCTGGCGGTCTCCGACGCGGGCGCCTCCCTCAGTTGGACGATCAACGTCACCACCCTCACTCCGGCCAACGTCGCGCTCATGGTGGGCGCGCCGGCCGGGCGGCAGACCACCACGTTCCTCCGGCTCAACGACGGAGGGGTGCCGCTCCCCTTCACCGGCACGATCCCCGTGAGCAGCGCCACCGCCCAGGCGATCTCCGGAGCGCAGGCCTCCATCATCGTCACCACCGCGGCCAAGCCCTTCGGCGAGCTCCGCGGGCAGCTCGTTCCCAAAGGCGCGATCCTCGGCACGAGCCAGTTCGTCCGCAGCCGCGACGGGCAATACGGCGGTGGTGGGCAGCTGCTCCTCGAGACCGACGGCGGCTTCATTCCCGTCGCTGGATCGTTCCAGTTCGATTGGTCGGAGAGCGGCGCGGTGGCGAACGCGGCGGTGAGCCAGCTCGGCACGCCCTTGCTTCCCCTGCCACTCGACGCAGCGAAGACGGGCTCGGCTGGCACCTTCGAGCCGCTCGCGCTGTTGGTGATGCTGAGGGACGCCGGCCTCGTCGTGGTGGGCACCGATCAAGACGGCGGAGAGGTCTTCCGCGGCGATCTCTCGCTCCGCTGATCTAACCTCTCGAACATGCCGAACCCCCGCGATCGGATCCTGATCGTCAACGGCCACCCGGACGCGGAGAGCTACTGCTTCGCGCTCCACGAGGCCTACAAGGCAGGCGCGGTCGAGTCCGGAGCCACCGTGCGCGAGCTCAAGCTGCGCGAGCTGGCGTTCACGCCCAACCTCCAGTTCGGCTACCGCAAGCGCACCGAGCTCGAGCCAGATCTGCTCGCCGCCCAAGAGGCGCTCCGCTGGTCGAACCATCAAGTGTGGATTCACCCCGTCTGGTGGGGCTCGCTGCCGGCGCTCATGAAGGGCTTCCTCGATCGCACCTTCCTCCCCGGCTTCTTCTTCAAGAAGATCGCGGGCGAGGCCTACCGCTGGGAGAAGCTCCTCACCGGCCGCTCGGCGCGCATCATCTACACGCTCGACACGCCCTGGCTCTATTGGGTGCTCGGCGGCATGCCGTCGTACATGGCGCTGCGCTTCGCGACGCTCTGGTACTGCGGGGTGAGCCCGATTCGCAGCACTGGCCTCGGCATCGTGCGGCTCTCGACAGCGGAGCGGCGTGCCCAGTGGCTCGAGAAGGTACGCCAGCTGGGGCGTGATCGCGCCTGAGACGGGCGTTGCTCGTCGCTGGGCTCTGTGGTGAACGACGCCCATGTCCGACGAGGCGTTGGCGCGGCTGCTGTCCCTCCGACACGACAACCCTCACTCGCTCCTCGGCGCGCACCCGACGGACGGTGACGTCTTCGTGCGGGTGTTTCGTCCCGAGGCGTTTCGAGTGGTGGTCGAAGCAAACGGTCAGAAGCACCTCCTCACGCCGCGCGGAGACTTCCCCGGCATCTTCGAGGGCACCATCGCCGGCAAGAGCGTGCCGTCGTACGTCGTGCACGTCGACTACCCGGGCGGCGCGAGCTTCACCCTCCACGATCCCTACGCGTTCCTCCCGACCCTCGGAGCGGCCGACCTCCACTTCGTCAACGAGGGCACCCATCAGCGGCTCTGGGAACGAATCGGCGCGCACCCGATGCAGCACCAGGGGCTGTTCGGCACCGCCTTCGTGGTCTGGGCTCCCAACGCCGACGGCGTGAGCGTGGTGGGCGACTTCAACGGCTGGGACGCACGCCTCAACCCGATGCGCTCGATGGGGAACTCCGGCTTGTGGGAGCTCTTCGTCCCCGAGGTGAGCGAAGGCAGCCGCTACAAGTTCGAGATCGTGCCTCGCGACGGCGCGCCCTTCATGAAGGCCGACCCGATGGCCTTCCGAACCGAGGTGCCGCCACTGACCGCGTCGGTCGTTCACCACCTCCACCACTACCGGTGGAACGACGCCGAGTACCTGGAGCGCCGCAAGACGACCGATCGCGCCCTCTCACCGATGAGCATCTACGAGGTGCACGCGAGCTCGTGGCGCACCGTGCCGGAAGAGGGCAACCGCCCGCTCACCTGGAGAGAGCTCGCGCCGCAGCTGGCGGCCCACGTCTCGAAGCTCGGCTTCACCCACGTCGAGCTGTTGCCGGTCGCCGAGCACCCGTACGGCGGCAGCTGGGGCTACCAGGTGAGCAGCTACTACGCGCCCACCGCCCGCCACGGCCACCCCGACGACTTCCGCTTCTTCGTCGACACGATGCACGCGCACGGCATCGGGGTGATCATCGACTGGGTCCCCGGCCACTTCCCCAGAGACGCCTTCGCGCTCGCCCGCTTCGATGGCACGGCGCTCTACGAGCACGCCGACCCCCGCAAGGGCGCGCACCCGGACTGGGGTACGCTGATCTTCAACTTCGGCCGCAACGAGGTGCGCAACTTCCTCATCGCCAACGCCCTCTTCTGGCTCGACGAGTACCACGTCGACGGGCTGCGGGTCGACGCGGTGGCCTCGATGCTCTACCTCGACTACTCGCGCGCGCCCGGCGAGTGGGTGCCCAACCGCTTCGGAGGCCGCGAGAACGAAGAGGCGATCGGCTTCCTCCGCGAGCTCAACGAGACCGTTCGGGCCCGGCACCCCGAGGTGGTGGTGATGGCCGAGGAGTCGACGTCATGGCCGATGGTGTCGCGCCCCGTCTCGCACGGCGGGTTGGGCTTCACCCACAAGTGGAACATGGGGTGGATGCACGACACCCTGAAGTTCTTCGAGAAGGACCCGATCTACCGGCGCTGGCATCACCACCAGCTCACCTTCGGGCTGATGTACGCGTACTCGGAAGACTTCGTGCTGCCCTTGAGCCACGACGAAGTGGTGCACGGGAAACGCTCGCTGCTCTCGAAGATGCCCGGCGACGAGTGGCAGCAGTTCGCGAACCTCCGCGCGCTCTACGCGTGGATGTGGGCGCACCCGGGCAAGAAGCTGCTCTTCATGGGCGGCGAGTTCGGGCAGTGGCAGGAGTGGGCCGAGAGCCGCTCGCTCGATTGGCACCTGCTCGAGACCGATCGGCATCGGCAGCTCGCCGACCTCGTCACCGCGATCAACGAAGGCTACCGGCGTGAAGGCGCGTTGCACGAGACCGACTTTCACCCAGGCGGCTTTCAATGGGTGCAGGCCGACTCGCAGGATCAGAGCGTCTATGCGTTCATTCGGCGCGGGCGAAACCCGTGGCGGGAGATCGTCTGCGTCGCGAACCTCACCCCCGTCGTGAGGCACGACTACCGGGTCGGATTGCCTGCTGGCGGCTGGTGGAGCGAGATTCTCAACACCGATGATCTCGCGTTCGGCGGCTCGGGCGTTCACAACGCGCCGAAGAAGGCCGACCCGTGGAGCGTCGACGGTCAGCCGGGATCGATCGCGCTCACGCTCCCGCCACTCGGAGTGATCTGGCTCGCGCCGACCGACCCTCCGCGTCCGGCGACCTGAGCCGCGTCACTCGACTCGTTCACCGAGGAGGCGCTTGAACTCGTAGTAGTCGGTCTCGATCTCGAGCACACCCGACGTGAGCCCGAGATCGAGCTCGCCGTGACCCCGTCGCCCACAGCGCACCGAAACGCGGAGTTGTCCCTTCGGCGCGGAGAGCCACGCCACCCCGGTCGCATCCGTTCGAGCGCTGGTCCGGAGCCACTCGGCCTCGTCCGACACGCCGCCAAGCCGAGCTGACACCTCGCAGTTCGGCATGGGGACGCCGCCAGCGTCGATCACGGTCACGATCCGCCCCTCTGCTGGTGAGAAGACGAGGTCCTTCACCGCTCGCTCATCGAGGTAGCTCCCGGTCGGAGCGAAGCCGCGTCGAGTCGCCGTCATCCACCGCGAATCGGTCTTCGCCAACAGCTCAGGGCATGCTTGCGTCGCGACCTCGGCTCCCTGGCCAGCCGGGATGGCGCCCTCCAGCGGAAGCCCACTCTCCGTCCACGCATGAAAACGAAGCTCGTCCGCGCAAGGGCCCATGGACCAGCCATCTGGCCGCCCGACCTACACGCGCGGTTCCGACGGAGCGACTCAGCTCAGTGCAGCACGCGCTCGCGCGCGACGAGCAACATCGGGTGGTTCTCTTTCGTCTCGTAGGCGATGATGCGCAGGCCCGCGCCCCGAGTCCCCGACGTGATCACCGCCTGCTCTTCCCCCGACTGCGAGTTCGCGTAATTGAGCGCCACCTGGTACCGAACCTCGCAGAGCGCCGTCATCTCGGTGCCGTCATCGGCGGTGAAGGTCACCTTCAGCTGCTGCCCGAGCGGCAACGGATCGCGCGTCTCGACGAAAAGACCCGAGGAACTGATGTTTCTGGCAATCCCCCGCGTCATTCCCTGCTGCGTGGTGAGATAAACCGTGAAGACCTTGTCGAACCTCAGATTCTGCCGCCGCTCGCTCACGTGCACCCCTGTCTCGTGGTGTGTCGTGACGAAGCCTACAGAGTGCGACGGTGTAGGCAAATTAGCTACCCATTCCGACATCTGCCTGGAGGAAAAACCATGCGTTGGCTGATCATTCCCCTCGCGCTCGTGCCTGCGCTTGCTGCTGCCGACGTCGATCAGAAGTTCGCGAAGCTGCGCGACTCGGCTGAGAAGCTGGGCAGCCTGTCGGAGTTCGTGGAGAACTACGTGGGCGCCTGCGGGCCGTTGATGACGGCTCAGTGCGAGGAAAAGCGGCGCGAGTTCCGGCGCGCGGCCGACGGGAAGCGTCACTACATGATCGTCACCGAAGACGCGGCGAACATGCTCTCGATGGGCGACGCCAACCCGATCTCCGGTGAGTTCGTGCTCAACATGACGCCCTTCTTCGCGGCTGGAGACAGCGCGATCACCCACGGCGCCCCGGGCAAGACGGACCCGAACGGCAACCCCATTCTCCCCTTCCTTCGCGTGCCCTCGAAGCTGCCCGACGGCTGGTCGATGCAGCTGATGAACCGGCAGGTGCAGGCGCGCGCGCTCCGGCTCCAGGTCGTCTTCACCCCCGAGACCGTGTGGACGCTCCCCAAGAAGGGCGGCGGGCAGCTGCGAGGGGTGAAGACCAAGTTCGACGGAGTGATCGTGCAGATCGGCCGCACTGGCGAAGTGATCGGCACCTGGTTCCCCAAGTAGCTGACGTTTTCGGCTCACTCGGCGCTTCCACTCCGCGCTAGCGTTCGGCCATGGCGGCACGCGCAAGTGGAAGTGGGACGATCAGCTTCGGGCTCGTGAACATCCCCGTGAAGCTGTACTCGGCGAACGATTCG
The DNA here is from genome assembly GCA_052034585.1 of Myxococcota bacterium. Classification (GTDB taxonomy): domain Bacteria; phylum Myxococcota; class Myxococcia; order Myxococcales; family Myxococcaceae; genus Xiheimicrobium. Next base: position 60,733 of record JBPOIJ010000139.1, on the reverse strand, counting down.
TCGGGGAAGATCTCGTTCAACCAGCTGCACGCGGAGAAGAAGATCCGCCTCAAGCAGCAGATGATCGACCCGGAGACCGGCGAGGCCGTTCCCCGAGAGAAGATCGTCAAGGGCTACGAGTACGCGAAGGACCAGTACATCATCATCGACGAGGAAGAGCTGGAGAAGCTCGAGCTCGCCACCTCCCGCTCGATGGACATCACCGAGTTCGTGCCGCTCTCGGTCGTCGACCCGCTCTACTTCGAGTCCGGCACCTACCTCGCTCCCGAGAAGGGCGCCGAGCGCGCCTACGGCCTGTTGGTGAAGGGCCTCGAGGACATGAAGCACGCCGCGATCGCGAAGTACGTCGCGCGCGGGAAGATGCACCTCATCCTCATTCGCCCGCTCGGCAACGCGCTGGTGATGCAGTACCTCCGCTACGCCGACGAGGTGAAGCCGCTCTCGGAGATCCCCGTCCCCGACGCGAAGATCACCGACGCCGAGCTCGGCCTCGCCCGCCAGTTCATCACCAGCCTCGCCAAGCCCACCTTCGACATCAGCCAGTACAAGGACGAGTACCGCGAGCGCCTGCGCGACCTGCTCGATCGAAAGGTGAAGGGCGAGTCCGTCGATCTCACTCCAGTCGCCGCTCCTCCCGCGAAGGTCGTCGATCTCATGGAGGCGCTCAAGGCATCCCTCGCCCGCTCTGGCGCGATGCCCGCTGCACCCGCCGCTCCGCCAGCCGCGCCCGCCGCCTCCGAAGAAGAACGAAAGCCCCCTCGCCGCTCGCCGAAATCGGACGAGGTCGCCGAGGGTGACGGCAAGAAGAAGAAGGCCAAGGGCTGAATTTCCCTCTGAAACTCGCGCGTGACAGTGCGGTGCGCTCACCCCACTGCAGGTGCACAGGTGTTCACACTCGTGCCCAGGCGCAAAGGTAGGCAACGAATGAGATCAGTTCGTTGGAACCCCCGAGTCGCTGGCACACGCTTCGCTCAGTTGACGAGCGCCATGGCCCGCTCCTCTCTCGTGTGGTGTGTCCTCGCACTCGTTGGGTGCGAGGGAGCGATCGTCGGCGAGCGCGTCGCGGGCCCCATCGGCGTCAACCCGACGACCGGTGAGCCGCTGCCGATGCCGATTCAGCCGAACGAGCCCAAGCCGATCGTCACTGCCTGCACCGCGAGCCCGACGCCAGGCAGCGCGCCGATGCGGCGCCTCGCGCATGAGGAGTACCGCAATGCGATCGAAGATCTCTTCGGCAACGCGCAGCTCGCGAACCAGGTGACCCAAGGCTTCATCACCGACTCCGTCTCCTTGGGCTTCCGCAACGGCGCCCGCTTCCTCGACGTGAAGCCGGTGATGATGACGAAGTACCAGGAGGCCGCCGAGACGATCGCCGCGCAGGTCACCACCACGGCCAACCTGCCTCGGCTCGTCTCGTGTCCGACCTCCCAGGGTGAGCCGTGCGCACGGCAGGCGATCGAGGCGCTGCTGCTCAAGGCCTATCGCCGCCCGCCCAGCACCACCGACGTCGACCGCTACCTCGCCGTCTGGCGCGCCGGCTCGATGAACGCCGACTTTCGCACTGGCATGGAGTGGGTCGTCAGCGCGGTGCTCCAGGCGCCCAAGTTCCTCTACCGCGTCGAGGTCGACGTCGACGGGCTCCAGGCTCGCCCGGTCGGTCCCTACGAGCTCGCCTCGCGCCTCTCGTTCTTCTTCTGGGAGTCGCTCCCCGACGCCGCGCTCCTCGACGCCGCACGCACCGGCCGGCTCGTCACCGCCGCCGACGTGGAGCGCGAAGCCCGCCGCATGCTCGCCGACCCCAAGGCGCAGCGGCTCTTCAACTTCTTCGAGCAGTGGATGGACGTCGACGAGCTCGATCCCCTCCGGCGCGATCCCGGGACCTTCCCTGGGCTCTCCGCGTCGCTCGCCACCCTGCTGCGCGAGGAGACGCGCCAGTTCGTGAAGAACACCGTCATCGACGGCGACGGGACCTACGAGGCGCTGATGACCTCGAGCGCGACCTTCGTGAATGGGGAGCTCGCGCAGCACTACGGAATCCAGGGCGTCACCGGCACCACCTGGCAGCGCACCACGCTCGCGCCGACACGCGGTGGGCTCTTCATGAACTCGGGCGCGCTGATCAGCCACGACAAGCAGACCCGCACCTCGATCGTGCTGCGAGGGCTCCGCGTGCGCACCCAGCTCATGTGCCAGACCGTGCCCGCGCCGCCGATGAACGTGCCCATCAACCTCGGCCCCATCAACGGGCAGTTCAGCCAGGCCGATCGGCTCGCCGAGCACCGCACCAACCCGAGCTGCGCAGGCTGCCACACCCTCCTCGATCCGCTCGGGGTGCCCTTCGAGACGATCGACGCCGTCGGCCGCGATCGCGCCACCGAGTCGGGCCGGCCGATCAACCCCGCGGGTCAGGTCGAGGCCTCCCGCGACATGGACGGGCCCGTCACCAACGGCCTCGATCTGATGCGCAAGCTCTCGAAGAGCGACGAGGCGCGTGAGTGCATGGTGACGCAGCTCTACCGCTTCGAAGCCGGCCGGCAGGAAGAGCCGACCGATCTCTGCAGCCGCCAGCGGGCGCTCGAGAAGTTCAAGCAGACCGGCTGGAACGTGCGCGAGCTGATGGTGGCGCTCACCCAGACCGACGACTTCCTCTTCAAGCCCGAGGTGGTGCAATGAGTGGCTTCTCTCGGCGACGGGTGCTGCGGGCCGGCGGCGTCACGGTCGCCCTGCCCTTCCTCGAGTCGCTCTTGCCCCGCGCCGCGCGGGCTCAGACGACGCCGCCGCGCCGCTGTGTGTGGGTCTTCACCGCCAACGGCGATCAGGAAGCGCAGCGCTTCACCACCAAGAGCGAGACGGGCTTCGTGCTCGGTCAGTTCCTCGCTCCGTACCAGGCGCAGCGCGCCGACATGCTCTTCATCGAGGGCATCGACAAGTACCACTACCGCCTCCCGGCCGGGCAGCGGTCCGACGGTCACCAGCAAGGCGGGTCGGCGTTGGCTCCATGGAAGTCGGGCTCGGGCTCCTTCCCCATCGGCGGCGCCCCCGGTCAGACGATCGGCTACGTGCTCGGACCCAGCATCGATCGCGCGATCGGCGAGCGGGTACAGGCCGCCAACCCGATGGTGCCCTTCACCCACTTCAACTTCCGGGTCGGGCAACGCAACAACGACATCTGGAACCAGCACTCGCACCGCGGCCCCATCGGCACCCAGAACCCGATCCCGCCCGAGACCGATCCGTTCGCGGCGTACACCCGCATCTTCGCCGGCGTCGACCCAGCGGCTCGTGACGCCGCGCTCCGCCGGGTGCGAATGCGCCAGTCGGCCCTCGACGTGGTGAAGGCCGAGCTGGCCGAGCTCAACCCGAAGCTGTCGGCCGACGACAAGCGCCGCCTCGATCAGCACGGCGAGTCGGTTCGGGAGATCGAGCGCTCGCTGTCGGGCATGGCGTCGAACGTTCCCGCCTGCACCACCTTCGCGACCGGCACTGCGGTCGATTCCTACAGCGAAGCCAACTGGTGGACCGTGGGGCGGGTGTTCGCGAAGATCATCGCCATGGGCTTCGCCTGCGATCTCACCCGCAGCGTGAACTTCAACTGGTCCGGCAACACGAGCGACCGCGTCTACCGTGAGCTCGGCCACACCGAGGGCCACCACACCATCTCGCACGACTCGAGCACCGCCGCGTTCGACAAGATCCGCTCCATCATCCAGCTGCTCCATCAGCGCACGATGGACGGCATCTACGCCGAGCTGAAGGCGATCCCCGAGGCGGGCGGCACCGTCTACGACAACACCCTCGTCACCCACTGGAGCGAGCTCTCCCAGGGCGACACCCACGGCAACAGCAACAACCTCGTCATGTTCGGCGGCGGCGCGAAGAAGATCTTCCGCACGGGCCGGTACCTAAACCTCGCGAGCCAGCAGCGAAAGAGCTTCTCGGACCTGCAGGTCTACTGCTTCCACTTCATGGGCTACACCGAGGTCACCTCGTGGGGTGATCCGCTCCTCTCGCAGGGCGGGCTGCCTCCCGGGCTCACCTGAAGCGTCCTCAGAAGCGGAGCTGCGAGGCGGGGCCCTGCCAGGAGCGCAAGCCCGTCACGATCAGGTGCCGCTGACCCAAGCCGTTGACGACCGCAAACTCGGAAGCGGCCATCGCGCTGAGCTCGACGTGCACGCCATCGGCCCGAGGGGTGAACCGCCACCCGGGGCAGACGAAGGTGAGCTCACCGGAAACGGGTCGCGCCGCGTGCAGGAGCCGCACCGCCGCGCGAAGCGGGAGCCGCTGCTCGATCGTCTTCGCGCTGGCGCAGAGCGCCTCGGTGAGCGGAGCCTCGGTCTCGACCTCGAGCCGGTCGAGCGCCGCCCACGCTGGCTGAAGGGCGGCCAGCGACGGGTCCCCACTGAGCCGGAGCTGCTTGAGCCGGAAGTGGGAGCTCGTCGCGTCTCGGAGGGACGACGCCACGCAGTCGAGGGCGACGAGGTTCCCGAGCCAGCGGCTCTCGAGGAGCGGCGCGAGTGAGGGCGGCGGCCTCGGGGTCTGCGGAGGCTCCAACGAGCCCACGATGGGCCGACCAGACACGACGACGAGCTCGCGCACCGACGCCCACTGAGGGGCGCTGCCGAGCGGCGCGATCGCCGAGTCAGGCTCGAGGAGCAGCTCGGCGCGCTTCAAGAAGCCGTCTTGGAACACCGACTTCCGGCGGCGCAACACCCGCGCCAGCGGACCAAACCAGCGCCGCCAGTTCATGATCAGCACGTCTTGCGCGCGCTGGGCCTCGCGGGTGTCGGTCGAGCCTTGAAGGGCGAAGAACTCGGCCATCGGGTCGCCGCGCTCCTGGAGCCAATCGGCGAACACCATCGCGATGGACGGATCGTCGGGGCGGGCGAGGAGCGTCTCGTAGAGATCGGGCTCCTCCATCGCTCAGCGGTGCTTCATGATGATGATGCCCGGCCGCTTCGGCGCGAGGGCGCGGTCGATGCGGGCCTTGAGCTTCTGGTACTCGCCGTTCTTCGGCTCGCGACGCAGCCCCTCGGCCACCAGCGTCTTGGCGCGCGTCCAGTTGGCGCCGGTGTCGACGTACAGCCGCGCGAGCTCCATCTTCTCCTTGGAGGTCGCCTCACCCATGAAGAGCAGCCGCTCGAGGGTGGACATCGCCTCGCCGGTCTCCTTTCGCTTGGCGTAGAGCCCCCAGAGCCGGCTCAACGGAGGCGTGAACGTCGGGTCGGCGTGAATCGAGGTCTCGTAGTCGGTGACGGCCTGATCGACGTTGCCGCCGAGCTCGAGCGAACGGCCGCGCACGTAGAGGGCCGGCGCGAACTTGGCGTTCTCGCCCAGGGCGCGGTCGATGAGCACCTGGGCGTCGCTGCCACGATCCTGGAGGAGCCGGGTCTCGGCGAGCAACGACAACAGCTGCGGGTTCTTGGGATCGTCCTCGAGGAGCGGCTCCACCAGCGCGGCGGCGTCGTCGAAGCGACCGAGTTGATTGAGCACCCTCGAGCGCATCGTCACCACTGCGGGTGACTTCTTGTCGGTGTCCTTCACCGCGTCGAGATCGGCGGCAGCCGCCTCGAGCTGCATGTTCGCGATGAAGTAGCGCGCGCGCAGCAACCTGGCCGGCGTGAGATCGGGCTGAGCCGTCACCAGCGAGTCCATCAACTTCGCTGCCTCGAGCTCCTTGCCTTCACAGAGGAGGATCTCGGCCTCGACCGTCTTCGTCGCCGCGTCGTCCGGGTCGCGCTTCAGAATGGGGTCGATGGTGGCGTAGGCGTCGGAGATTCGCCCGTCGTGCGCGAGGAGCAATGCGACCATCTGCAGCTCCTCATCGGTGAGAATGCCCATGTCCTTGAGCGCGACGAACTCGGCGATCGCCGCCTTCATCTGCCGCAGCTTGAGGTGCATGTCGGCGCGCGCGCGCTTGAGGCTCGGGTCATTCCCGCCGGCGACGTCTTCGGCCTGCTTGAGGGTGAGGATCGCGCCGGGCTCGTTCCCGGACAGGCGGTAGGCCTCGGCGAGCTGAATGTACGGCTCCACCTCGGCGGGAGAGACGCTGATCGCTTCCTTGAAGAAGGGGATCGCGCGATCGGGCCGGTTCTTCGCGAGCTCGGCACGGCCGTCGGACATGATCTGCGCCGTGGTGCGAACGCGCCGCTCCTCCTCGACCTTCCGTTCTTCGGGGCAGGCTTGCAGCAGCACCGCGATCGCGCACAGACGAAGGACCCAAGCTCTCATCGCGGCCGAACCGTAGCGCACTTGAGTGAGGAGCACGCGACGCTCGTTCGATCGGCCGGGGCGGTGCGCTCGGTGGTAGCCTCCAGCTCCCCGCATGGATCCCTTCGTTCGTCGGCTCGTCGAGCGGCTCTTCGACCCATCGTCCGGGCTCTCGCGAAATCGGCACTTCCACACCTTCGACAACGAGGAGGGCCGCGCAGCGTGGAAGATCACCAAGCGCCTGCGGGCCCTCGCGACCGACATCGACGCCTGCCACAAGGACGGCGGTCGCCCCAGCATCTCACGGTCGACCTCCGCCCGAGGGGAAGTGCGGGTCGAGCTCCACCTCGAGCGACTCAAGACGAAGCGGAGCACGCGCCTCGAGGAGGCCGAGTTCGAGCTCTTGCTCAAGCTGCCCGGAGTGAAGGACGCCCTCGACCAGCGCTGAGGTTCGGAAAGAGCCGACGGGCGTGGCAGATTGCGACAGGTGCGCGCGGCGCTTCTGCTCATGCTCGTCAGCGGCTGCGTGGTTCCGCGACGCGAGGCGGTCCTCCCTCCGCGCGGAGACTCCTACGTGGCCGTGCTCAGCGGCCAGATGCCTCCGCCGATCGATCTGGTGGCCCGGCACGCGTGGATCGTCGTTCAGCACGCCAACCAGCCACACCTGCGCTTCGAGTACGGCGGCCGGGAAGGACCAGACCCCTTCGACAACTTCACTGGCGGCGACGTCGCGGTCCACGCCGTCTTCCCGATGAGTGAGGAGACGCTGCGCGAGACCGAGAGGTGCCTGTCGTCCGCGAGCCGCGACTTCCACGACCGCTTCCCCGATTACTTCCCGATCCCCGGGCCGAACAGCAACACCTACGTCGACCTCCTGGTCCGCGCGTGCGGCCTGGCCGTCGAGCTGCCGGCGACGTGCATCGGGCGGGACTATCGAGGGGCGATCGGCGCGTCGGTCACTTCGTCACGCACGGGCGTTCAGCTCGAGTCGGTGGTGGCGGGGCTCAAGCTCGGGCTCGTCGAGGGCATCGAAGTGCACGTGCTCGGGCTCGCGCTCGGCGTGCACTTCTGGCCGCCCGGCCTGACCCTGCCAGTGAACCCGGGGCGGCTCGGCTTCACCACCGACGCCTCGTCGAAGCGGCCTCACCTCGCTGACGAGGAGCCAGAGCCGGACGAAGCGCCGACACGTCGAGTGGGTTCTGGCAGTGCCTGGCTCCGGGCGCGCGCGGCGATCATCGCCGATCCGCCGTCGGCGGGTGGAATCGTCGGGCTCGGCACGCTCGGGTTCGGGGTGCGAGGGCTCCTCGGCCGGCGCGTCGGGTTCGCCTTCGGGCTCGACGTCGATCTCGGTGCGTCGTGGCTGCCTGGCTTCGGCTACGCGCTCGCGCTGCTTCCGGCCGGCATCGGCGTCACCTTTGGTGAGACCGGCGTCGTGGCGCTCCGCGCCGGGGTGGGCATGTCGGGGGTCACCACGCGCATCGCGCCAGCCCTCGCCGTGCCAGCCGAGCTGAGAGTCGAGTTCGACGTGACCCGGCACGCCCGCGTGGGCTTCCTGGCGAGCGCGACCTGGAACGTGGGAAATGCCGAGCGGCGGCGCGGAAGGCTGCTCGGGCCGTACGTCGACGAGGTGGCGTTCGGCGCCTTCGTGCGCTTCGGCCGTACCCGCAACTGTGCTCGTTGCGACGCGGTGCTCGGCTCGGGGCCATTCGTGGGCGTCGAGCGACGTGAGCTCGCCGGCTCCGAGTGGTGGGGGCTCACCGGAGGCGTCGAGTCCGACGTGGTCCGCTAACGCTGAGTGGCCTCGCACGGCTTGGCGAGGCGTACCGATGCCGCCGTCGCGCTCGGGAACGGAAACGAGGACGGCTCAGGCAACCAGGACGTCGCGCGGCGAGACGGCCCACGCTGGGCCCTTGAGCCGGCGATCGCGCTGCTCGCGTCGGCGCGCGCGCTCGACGTTCACGGGCAGCTGCTGCAGCGAGTCGTCGTTCTGGGGCGTCATGTCGAGAAGGGGCTTCATGGCTCTTCCCCTTTGCACGACCGCGACCAGCCCCAAGTCACCGAGTTGACGGCGCCGATGCTGGGGCGCCGCAGACGTGACGGGTCAGGGAGGCCCCAGCGGCGCGGCCCACGAACCTCCCAGGAGGTCACCCTCGACCGCAGCACGAAACGCATAGTCGGCGGGGGCTCGCGACCTCACAGTGGCCTCACTTCCGGGCCGGAAGGAACCACCATGCGCCTCACTCTCCTCACCTTCGCGCTCGCTGCCTGCGGCGGCGCTTCGACCACCCAACCACCGCCTCCTCCACCCATCGCTCACTTCGACGCCGACGCCGTCGCCCAGGGCCCCACCCTCTCCGTCACCGTCGATCCTGAGGCGCGCTCCGGCACGATCTCCGCTCGCGACATGGGGCTCGTCTTCGGAGTCGCCTTTCACCTCGTCACCGACCCGCACCTGCCGATCGACTCGATCGAGCCCACCGACGCGTTCGGCGCCGACGCGGTGCGCCTCCACGTCGCCAGCACCGCGACGGCTCGCTTCGGCCTCACTCGCCCCGGGCCCTCGAGCGCGCCGATCGATCTCACTGCGCCACGCGAGCTCGCGCGCTTCACCTTTCACCCTGAGGCCCCGGTCGACCTTCGCCCTCGCCTCGAACGCCTCTCCGTGCGGCGCCTCGACGGGAGCTTCGTCGCGGTCACCGTCACCTCGGGAAGGCTGGTGATCCCGTGAGAGCGCTCTTGAGTTCCCTGATGCTCCTCGCGCTGCCGGCTGCGGCGCAGGTCGATTTGCTCAGCCAGGAGCTGGAGGTCGATCTCACCTCGACGGCCGAGCTGTCGGTGAAGACCGCGCTGCGTCTCAAGGCCGAGCGAGCCGTCACTGAGGTGAAGCTGCTCCTGCCGACTGGGACCGTCACCGCCGTCACGGTCAACCAGGGCCCCGCCCAATTCACCGCCGATCCGCGCCAGTACCTCCTCCAGATCGCACTCCCCACGGCCCTGGCGGCGGGCGACGAGGCGACGATCGTCATCGAGACGCGCGACACTCCCGCTTGTGCGAGCGGAGGCCGGGTCGAGTGCACTCGCACCGACGGCTTCACGTTCATGGGGGCGATCAGCCAAGGCGTGCGGTGGTACCCGGTGGCCTACGACTCGACGGACCCGTTCGTGGGAACGCTCTCGCTCCTGCTTCCTCCCGGACACGAAGCGGCCTGCGTTCAGGGCGGAGCGCCGACCAAGACCTCGCTCATGAACGGCACCGAGCGGTGGACCTTCGGCTGGTCGTTTCCCACCGACGCCCTCGCCTTCTTTGCCGCACGGGCGAACCGCCTCGAGTCCACCGACGGCCACTTCATCGGGCTCTACCGCGAGCCGTCGACGAAGCCGGTGATGGAGCGGATCGTCGCCGAGGCCGAGCGCTACTACCCGGCGATGGCGGCGATGTACGGCCCGCTCCCGGGCGAGCGCTTCCACTACGCGTTCGTTCCCCAGAACTTCATGGCGGGCGCGGTGGGCCAGCTGAGCCTCGTCTTCCTAAACGAGTTCATGACGACGCCGCAGTACGCGTACATCGTTCCCCAGGTCCCGCACGAGATGGCGCACTCGTGGTGGGGCAACATTGCCTCGCCGGCCACGCCGTTCCTCTCGGAGTCGATGGCCGAGTACACGCTCTGGAGAGCCAAGAGCGAAGTCGACGGGGAACGTGAAGGCATGAAGGGCCGCCGAATGAACGCCGTCTGGTACATGTATCGGCGCCCGGGCGCGCAGGACGTCGCGATCCTCGATCCGAACGTCGCTCGCAGCCCCGTCTACGTCCACGCCGTGTACCACAAGGGTCCACTCGTGGTTCGCGCCCTCGAGGAGTGGGTCGGCAAGGAAGCCCTCACCGCAGGCCTGCGCAAAGCCCTCGAGGTGCAGCCGACGCTCTCGGTCGAGGCGTGGGTCGATGCGATCCAAACCGCGAGCGGGAAGGATCTCACCCGCTTCCGCGCCCGCTGGCTCTCGGCGACGGGCTTCCCGAACCTGTCGATCACCACCACCATCACCGAGGACGCGAGCCGGCATCGGCTGACGCTCGAGGTCGCGAGCTCGGCCGAGTTCCCGATGAAGCTGCCGGTCGTCGTCCACCTCGAAGACGGCAGGGCGTTGAAGCACTCGCTGACGCTCGACTCGGTGAGCGCGACCTGGACGGAGGGCTTCGACTCGAGGCCGGTGTTGATCGAGCTCGATCGCGAGTGGACGGCGGTGCGCGAGGTGACGCCCAAGCTGCTCGGCGACGTCACCTTCGATGGCACCGTCGACGGAGCGGATCTGATCGAGACCGCGCTGCACGTCGGGGGCGCGCTTCCGCCCGAACGCCGGGTCGACGGCTCGTACGATCCGCTCTTCGACGTGAACAACGACGACGCCAACACCGCCGCCGATCTGGCGCTGATCGTCGCCGAGTCCAGGAAGTGACGACGCAGAGGCTGAAGAGCACGCTCGGGTGACGTCGATTCGAGCGTGGAGCGGCCGGTCTCGCGGCGAGGCGGCCGATCGAATCGACTGGAGGGCTGTGGTAGGTCGTTGCCGTGCTTCGGCTCACCCATCGCGCAGACGCCGGCCCAGCGAGCCTCAGGGCCTATGCCGCCGGCACATCGCAGTGGACCGGCAGGAGCTGCCACCGAGGCCTCGAGCTCGCGTGGGTGAAGCGCGGCACCCTCGTCTACTCGCTGGGCAACACCGACGTGGTGGTGCCGACCGGCGCGGTGGTGGTCGTCCCCGAGGGAGTGGAACACCGAACGCTCCTCACTGAAGGAGGCCATGCCGAGTCGCTCCATCTCTCGGAGGCCGCGCTGGCGCCGATCCGTGACGAGCTCGGCCCTCGCATCGTCGCGCGAGGCATCGACCCCGGGTTGGTGTTCGGGCCTTGCTTCGACCAGCTCGCGCGCTTCTCCCAAGACGACGAGCTGCTCGGTTCGGCGGCGATCGAGGTGCTCCTCGAGGTGCTCGAAGCGCGGCTCGCCGCTGACGAGCTCGGCCGGGTGCACGATCGCCGCATCGCCCGCGCCGTCGAGCGGGCCTTCGATCGCAACGCGCCAGCGACCGTCGACGAGCTCGCCCGAGCGGCGGGCCTGAGCCGGTTTCACTTCAGTCGCGAGTTCAAGCGCCGCACTGGCAAGAGTCCCCACCAGTTCCTGCTCGATGCTCGTCTGCGCCACGCGGCCCAGTTGCTCGAGGCAGGCCAGCCGGTGACGGCGGCCGCGACCCACGCCGGCTTCTCCGACCTGAGCCGCTTCGGCCAACAATTCAAGCGGCTCTACGGCTGGACTCCGCGGCGACATGCGGAACAGGTGCGCGCCCGGCGGGATTCGAACCCACGACCCCCGGCTTAGAAGGCCGATGCTCTATCCAACTGAGCTACGGGCGCATGATGGCTTGTGAAGTCGGGGTGGCCGGATTCGAACCGACGACCTTCTGCGCCCAAGGCAGACGCGCTACCAAACTGCGCTACACCCCGATGTGTGGACTGCTCGAAAATGCCGCGTCCTTCTGACCCAGCGCAGGCGGACGCGCAAGCTCCGACGTTCTGACATGTGATGTGTCAACCCCGCGAGAAGAGGGACTTGCTGGGAGCCCCGACTTTGACCACAGTGGGCGATCGCACGTCGTGGCCGGCCGGCCCTTCGACGGCAGACGGGGCGGTCGATGCGTCTTGTGAGAAGCGCGGTGACGATCCTGGCGGCGACCTCGCTGCTCGCGTGCCCGAAGAAGCCACCACCGGAAGAGCAGCCACCTCCGGTCGCCGAGTGTGACGGCGCCGCCGATCGCACGCCGATGCGGTTGCTGACGAGGGCGGAGTTCGACTTCACCGTCGCCGATCTCCTCGGAGACACCAGCAACCCCTCGCGCGACTTTCCCCGTGAGCCGATCGTCAACGGGTTCGACAACGACGCGAAGTCGCTCCAGGTGACGGACGAGTCGGTGACGCGGTACCTCGAGGCCGCCGAGGCGATCGCCGGCACCGCGATGCAGACCCAGCGCAGCCGAGTGGTGCCCTGCCAGACGCGCGACTCCGCCTGCGCCGATCAGTTCATCGCCCAGACCGGCCGCCGCCTCTTCCGCCGCGCCCTCACCGTCGAGGAGAAGGCCAGCTTCAAGGTCTTCTTCAACCAGGTGCTCGCCTCGCAAGGCAACGACTTCGACGTCGCGACCGAGTGGACCTTGCAGGTGATGCTCCAGTCGCCGCAGTTCCTCTACCGCTTCGAGGAAGGCCAGACGCCGGCCTCCAAATGGGACTTCCGGACGCCGCTCATCGGCACCGAATTGGCGACTCGGCTCTCGTACCTCCTCTGGGCCTCGACGCCCGACGACACCCTGCTCGACGCGGCGGAGACGGGTCAGCTCGACGATCCCTCCGTGCTCGAGGCCCAGGCTCGCCGGCTCCTCGCCGATCAGCGGGCGATGCGCGGCCGCATGCGCTTCTTCAACCTCTGGCTGCGCACCGAGGACATCGCGCGGCTCAGCAAGGACCCGGCGCGCTACCCGAACTTCTCGCCGCAGCTCGCGAAGGCCTGGCAGGACTCGCTCGATCTCTACCTGCGCGACATCGCCTCGGGCCCAGGCACCCTCAAGGCGCTGCTGACGAGCGATCGCGTGTACGCGAACAACCTGATGGAGTCGTACGTCAACCGCTCGGGCCTCGGCTCCGACTTCACGCCGGTCTCGATGCCCGGCACCGAGCGCCTCGGGCTGCTCACCCAGCCTGGCCTGCTCGCGCGGCTGTCGTCGCCCGATCAGTCGTCTCCGATTCGGCGCGGCATCTTCGTGCTCGACAAGGTGCTCTGCCAGCCGCCGCCGCCTCCACCCGCGGGCTTCAACCCGGTTCCGCCCGCGCCGAACACCGGCACCACGACCCGCGAGCGCTTCCTCCAGCACTCAACCGATCCGTTCTGCGCGGGCTGTCATCACCTCATCGATCCGGTCGGGTTCGGCTTCGAGAACTACGATGCCGTCGGCCAGTATCGAACGAGCGAGAACGGGAAGCCGGTCGACGCCTCGGGCAGCGTCTATGCGGCGCGCGACGAGAAGCTCTCCGGGACCTTCAGCGGCGTCGTCGAGCTGTCCAAGAAGCTGGCCGAGTCGCGGCAGGTGCACGACTGCGTCTCGGCGGAGTGGATGCACTTCGCCATGGGCCGCGGACTCGGCGCCGGCGATGCCTGTAGCCTCACCCAAGTCCAGGAGCGCTTCAGCACGTCGCAGGGCCGCTTCGACGAGCTGCTGGTGGCGATCATCATGAGTGACACGTTCCGGACCCGTCCGGCGGGGGAGGCGCGATGAAGAAGCTCCTCTCACGACGCAACGTCCTTCGCGGTGCAGGTGGCATCGCGATCGCCCTGCCCCTCCTGCCCGACGCGGCGCGCGCCGACGGCGGAGAAATTCCCAAGCGCTTCGTCGGCATCTACGTGCCCAACGGCGTCTTCACGCCACAGTGGTTCCCGACCGCCGGGGCGAACGAGCAGTCCTTCACGCTCAACCAGATCCACCAGCCACTGGCGCCCTACCGCGACAAGATGCTCTTCGTTCAGGGCATCGACATGAACGTGGCGATCACCGGCACGGGCGAGATGCACCAGCGCGGCCTGGGCGCGCTCCTCACCGGAGCGAAGCTGAACTCGGGCACCTTCGTCGGCAACGACGGCAGCTCGGCTGGCTGGGCAAAGGGCCAGTCGATCGACCAGGCGATCGCGGCGATGGTCGGGCAGACGACGCGGCTGGCGAGCCTCCAGCTCGGCGTCAACGCCCAGGAACGCGACGTCTCCGGAGTGATGAGCTACGCCGGCGATGCGCAGCCGCTGCTCCCGCAGAACGATCCACGGGTCACCTTCCGAAACCTGTTCATGGAGGGCTCGGGGCCGGTGCTCGACGCCACCCAGAAGCGACGGAAGTCGGTGCTCGACGCGGTGCTCGATCAGGTCGCGGTGGTGAAGCGCCGAATGGGCACGATCGATCAGCAACGCCTCGACGGGCACCTCACCAAGGTGCGCGAGCTCGAGCGGCGCGTGACGGCCCTCCCACCCGGCACCTGCGCGACGCCGATGGCGCCGGGCGAGCTCCAGTTCCTCTCGGAAGCGGCGATGCCCGAGGTGGCGAAGCTGCAGCTCGATCTGATGACCGTCGCCTTCCAGTGCGATCTGACCCGCGTCGTCACCATCATGTTCAGCGACGCGAAGAACCACCGAGGCATGCCGTTCTTGGGGATCAACTCGTCGATCCACAACATCTCCCACTACGGCGACGCCGATCAGATGCGGCTCAAGCTGGCCGAGCGCGATCGCTGGCAGGCGCAGCAGTTCGCGTACGTGCTCGAGAGCCTGAAGAACCTCACCGACTCGAACGGCACCACGCTGCTCGACAACTCGTTGGTGTTCCAGGGCAGCGACGTCTCGCGCGGCAACGTGCACTCGCACGACGACATGCCGCACTTGCTCGCGGGTGGTGCCGCTGGCTGGCAGATGGGGCGCTACGTGAAGTTCAGCGGGCAGCAGCACAACAACCTGCTCGTCTCGATCTTGCGCGCCTTCGGAGGCACCCAGACGACCTGGGGTGAGCCGAGCTTCTGCACGGGCACGCTGCGAGGGCTGTGATCAGGGGGCGAGCGACACCGCCCCAGGAGTGACCGACGGACAGGGCAGGTAGACCGACCCCTGCGCCGTCACCGAGACGTAGACCCGCAGGTACGACGCGTGCGGGTGCACGGAGGTCACCGCGATCTTCGCCACCGACGTCCGCACGCAGCCCAGCTCCTCGAACATCGTGTCGGTCGACAGCCGCTGACGCACCGAGGAGAACCGCTCGGTGAGATCGAGCTTGAGCGCCGCGCGGGCCTGATCACGAATGCCCTGGCCGTCCAAGCTCGCCTTCAGCCCGAGCAGGAAGCTCGTCGTCTGCACGGTCGGCTCGAGATCGGGAATGCGCAGCTCGTTGTCGATGACCTCCGGGTGCCCCGCGAAATAGAGATCGCCGTCGAGGTTCGCCGAGAGCCCCGCTGCCTTGATCGGCCCCGCGAGGTGCAGCTTCACCACCAGCTGATCGTCCTTGCTCGCGAACACCTCGGGGTCGGCGAGGTACAGCTCCGGGTAGGACTTGGAGAAGAACAGCTTCCCGTCGGTGAAGGTCGCCGACATGGCCTTCGCGAGTTCCTGGTAGCGCGCGGCGATCGGCACCTCGACCGTGAAGGGCCCCGAGGGCAAGGTGGCGACGTTCGACAGGCGCGGCAGCTGGGCCGGCGCCGCCTCAGGGCACGGGAGCGAGACCGAGGGCGCGACGACGAAGGCGACGTCCTTCTCGAAGCCTCCAGCAATCACCGTCGGCCCTGCCTCGATGGAGGTCACCTTGAGCACCGCGCAGGCGCTGGCGTCACCCACCGTCACCGGAATGGGTGCGGACAGCCGCTGCCAGGCGCTCGCGATCTGCGGGGTGAGATCCCACGAGTACTCCTCGAGGCTCTGATCGATCGCCTGCGCCGCCCGCTCGTAGACGCCGGCCATGCCCTCCATCGTGCGCAGCCGCAGGTCCTTCGACTCCACCTTCGAGCGCGCGCCCTGCAACCGCGCCTTCCAGTCGCTGGTGATCACCGGCTCACCGACGACCGAGATCGACACAGGGATCGTCGACTTCCCGATGATCGGCAGCTCGGTGTCGAGGGTGAGATCGGTCTTCAGCTCGACGCGCTGGTCGGCGAAGCGGAGCGTGAAGGGGCTCCTCGACCACTTCACCGGGCGCTGGCCACGCAGCTCGAAGGTCGCCTCGCCCGACTGGGGCACCTTCGCGTCGAGGGCGTGCTTGAGGCCGGCGGAGGTCGCGGCGAGGTGAATGACGAGCTTCGTCGGCAGTGGATCGGCCGGCGGTGCGCCCGTCGCCGAGGGAGGCCTCGAGGGGTACAGCGGCATCGTCGCGCAGGCCGACGCGAGGACGAAACTCGAGAGCAACGCACCGAGAGCGGAGAGCGGTCGCATGGCGGGTGAGCAAAGCCCAGCCGAGAAGGCGAGGCGAGCACCACTCGGCAGTCCCTCGACGCTCGGGCTGTGGCTGATGCCCAGCGGTCGCGCCCCGGTTGACGTAGGCTCAGCCGCTCGAGGGAGGGACACCCATGGCAGCCACGCGTCTCGCGATTCGACCGCTCACCGTCGGCCCGATCGTCGGCCACACCACCGCGACCAGCGTTCGTTTGTGGGGGCGAGGAGAAGACGTGCGCCGAGGCGAGGCCTTCAAGCGCTGCTTCGGGATCGCGCAGCTCCTCGACGCGAAGGGCGCGATCCTCAACACTCGGTGGTTCCCCATGCGCCCCGGCTTCGACTTCACCGGAGTGGTGGAGTTCGAAGGGCTCACCCCTGGTACGGCCTACCAGTACCGCATCGGCTTCACCTTCAACGAGAAGGAGCCGGACGAGCTGCCCGACGACGTCGCGGCGACCTCGCTCAAGCCGTTGACCGTGTACGGCTTCCGCACGATGCCGGCAGAGAACGACAAGCGCACCTCGTTCGTCTTCGGCTCCTGCAGCTATCTGCTGCGGCTCTTCGGAGGCTTCTTCTTCGACGATCGCGGCGACAAGACCTTCCGATCGATCCGCGATCAGGCCGAGGGTCTACGCACCGACTTCACCTTGATGCTCGGCGATCAGATCTATGCCGACGACATGAACGCGGTGTTCCCCGACGACACCGCCTCGGCCTTCCACGCGCGCTACCAGAAGAGCTTCAGCCGCGAGCACTTCAGCAGCCTCGTCTCGAAAGTGCCGACCTACATGGTGCTCGACGATCACGAGATCGAAGACAACTGGTCACAGGATCGCGCGACCTCGAAGCACACGCTCTACACGCTCGCGATGCACGCCTACGCCTCGTACCAACAGGTGCATGGCCCCTCGTTCGCGCCGACCAACGACGAGACGCTCTCCGACGCGCCGAAGGTGCGCTGGTACGAGTTCAGCGCCGGCCTCGCCGACGTCTTCGTGATGGACGTGCGCACCGAGCGCTTCACCAAGCACGAGATGATCTCGCCCCGGCAGATGGAGACGCTCAAGCGATGGCTCGCTTCGCCGAGGCGCGTGCACAAGTACAAGTTCGTCGGCTCGTCGGTGCCGATGTTCCCGGACCTGAAGACGTTCTCCGACGACAAGTGGAGCGGGTTTCCCGCCCAGCGCGCCGAGCTGCTGCGCTTCATCGACGATCAACGGCTCACCAACGTCGTCTTCCTCTCGGGTGACGTTCACTGCTCTTCGAGCTCGACGGTGACCGGCCCCAACGGCACTCGAATTCACTCGCTCGTCTCGAGCCCCTTCTTCTGGCCCTACCCCGCCGAGACCGAGCACCACTTCGTGCGGGAGGGCGATCTCCCGGGTGCGCCGGGCTTCGTGCTGGGCGAGGCGTTCGGCTTCGTGAACGAAGACAACTTCTGCCGGGTGAACGCAGACTCCCTCGACGAGCTCACCTTCGAGATCTACGGCCGCAAGGGCCGGCTGCTCGCGAGCACGCGCATCAAGATGAAGTAGCGCGTTCGCTCTCCCACGCCGTCGCGATAAAGGCGTTCCGGCATGCAGGCGCGTTGGGCGATCCTCATGAGCGGAGTCATCGTCGCGGCCCTGGTGCTGGTGCCATGGCTCACTCCTCCACCCGGCCCACCGACGTCACGCTGCGCCGGGTGCCACGAAGACGTGCGTGAGCCAGGGCACCCCAACCTGGGCTGCGAGGGGTGTCACCTCGGCATCGCGAGCAGCGAGCGGCCGGAGCTCGCCCACCTCGGCCTCGTTCGGCTCCCTGGTCAGCTCGCCGACGCAGCCCGCACCTGTGGCGCTGCGGGGTGTCACCCCGATCTGCCTGCGCGCCTCGCCAACAACGTGATGACGACGATGAACGGGGTCGTCTCGGTCGATCGGTTCGTCTTCGGTGAACAGAGCACCCCCACCGCGGTGACGCCGATCGCCACGCTCGGTCACGGCCCCGCCGACAGTCACCTGAGGAATCTCTGCGCCAGCTGCCACCTCGGCACGCCCAAGCTTGCGCCTGGCCCCATCGACGCGCGCACCCGTGGCGGAGGCTGTCTCGCCTGTCACCTCGCC
Source organism: Myxococcota bacterium (assembly GCA_052034585.1). Lineage (GTDB taxonomy): Bacteria > Myxococcota > Myxococcia > Myxococcales > Myxococcaceae > Xiheimicrobium. The sequence continues at coordinate 42,432 of JBPOIJ010000139.1, read as the reverse complement.
TACGACCCACGGGCCCTCGGAGACCTCGAGCAGCGCGACGGTGGCCACCTCCGAGCGCATCCATCGTTGACGTGGAAGGTCGAGTCGGTCGCCTGTCTCGGGTGCCATGCTCGCAGCGGGCGCATCTCGCTCAACTACGAGGGCTGGCTCGACGTCGGTGACGCCGACGCGGGGCCGGGCGCGCGCACGTTGGCTGATGGGCGACACCTCGCGCAGATGTCACCGGACGTGCACGCGAGGGCCGGTCTGGGCTGCGTGGACTGCCACGGCGCGGCCGAGGTGATGGGACACGGAGCGCGCGCGCTCCATCGCGAGGACCAGCGCCTCATCGCGTGTGAAGACTGCCACCTCGCGGGCGAGCGGCCTGGCGTCACTTCGCGATCCATCGATCCACTGTCGGAGCGGCTGCTCCATCGGCTCAGGCTCCCAGCGGCCACGGTGGTACGCGCGCGCCGCGGCGAGGTGCCGCTCCCGGGCCTGCAGTGGCTCGACGGGGGCGTCACCGTGCTCGTGCGAAGTCAGGGCACCTCGCGATCGTCACCACGCCAAGCCCCTGCGTGTGCGCGTGAGGGGCCGCACCAGAGGCTCTCGTGCCAGAGCTGTCACGACGCGTGGACCCCGACCTGCGTCTCCTGCCACACGAGCTACGACGACGCGGGCGTGATGTTCGACCTGCTCAGCCGCGCAGAGGCACCGGGGGCGTGGGAGGAAGTCGGCGGGCCAGGAGAGGCGCTCCCTCCGACGCTCGGCGAAACGGAAGACGGCGGCATCGTCACCGTGGCGCCAGGCATGATCCTCACCATCGAGCACGCCGGGCGCCGCACCTTCCGTCGGCTCTTCGCGCCGGTCGCCTCGCACACCACCTCGCAGGCGCGCTCGTGCGAGTCCTGTCATCAGAACCCGGCGGCGCTCGGCTTCGGCCGCGGGCGCCTCCGGTTCGTCGAGGCTCGTGATCGACTCGTGATCCGCCTCGAACCCGAACTCGCGCCCGGGCCCGACGGCCTGCCCCAAGACGCGTGGATCACGCCGTTCGCCGACGCCGGAGCCTCCACTCGGGAGTGGCTCACCCCACTCCGCCCTTCGACCCAGCGCCGAGTCCTGCGAGTTGGCGCCTGTCTCACCTGCCACGGTTCCGACCCCACGCCCCTGCTCGCTGGCCAGCCGCCCACCCGGCAGTGCCGCGACATTCTCTAATACGTTCAGTTGAACGAATTAACGAATCTTCTCCATGAGCCCCGGCTCTCATCGGGCACCATGGCTCTCGCCCTCAATAGACGAGCGTTTCTCAAGATCTCCACGGGGTTCACGGCTGCCGCAGCGGGCGCGAGCGTGTGGAGCCTCAGCAAGCCGGCGCTCGCCAACGATCGAACCGTCACTCCCGACCGCGTCGTTCCCACCTTCTGCGAGCTCTGCTTCTGGAAGTGCGGCGTGCTCGCCTACGTGAAGGACGAGCAGGTCTACAAGCTCGAGGGCAACCCGAAGCACCCGCTCTCGAACGGCAAGCTCTGCCCGCGGGGCACCGGCGGCGTCGGAGCGATCGCCGACCCTGATCGGCTCAAGCACCCGCTCATTCGCACGACGGTGAACGGGAAGGACGAGTGGCGCCAGGCGAGCTGGGACGAGGCGCTCGCGTACACCGCGCAGCGGCTCTCGGAGGTGAAAGCGAAGTACGGCCCCGAGAGCATCGCCCTCTTCAGCCACGGTCACGGCGGCGCCTTCTTCAAGACGCTGCTCAAGGCGATGGGCAGCACCAACATCGTGGCGCCGTCGAACGATCAGTGCCGCGGGCCTCGCGAGACGGGCTTCGAGCTGACCTACGGCGAGGCGGTGGGCTCGGTCGAGAACATCGACACGCCGAACGCGAAGTGCATCGCCTTCATCGGCTCGCACCTCGGCGAGAACATGCACAACACCGCGGTGCAGGACATGTCGGCGGCGAGCGCGCACGGCTGCACCTTCATCACCGTCGACCCTCGGTTCTCGATCATGGCCGGCAAGTCGAAGTACTGGTTGCCGATCAAGCCAGGCACCGACACCGCGCTCTTGCTCGCCTGGGCGAACGTGCTGATCGAAGAGAAGCTCTACCAGCACGACTTCGTCGAGCAGAACGTGCTCGGCTTCGAGCAGCTCGCCGCGCACGTGAAGGACAAGACGCCGGAGTGGGCCTACCTCGAGACTGGGCTCGAGCCGCGGGTCATTCGGGAGACGGCACGCGAGCTGGCGAAGAACGCGCCGGCGGCCTTCGTGCACCCCGGTCGGCACGTCGTCTGGTACGGCAACGACACCCAGCGCTCGCGAGCCATCGCCATCGTGAACGGGCTGCTCGGCAACTGGGGCAAGAAGGGCGGGTTCTATCTCCCGCAGTCGCTCACGGTGCCAGGCTTCCCCGGTCCGAAGGCTCCGCACGGCAGCGGGTACCAACCACGAGTCACCTTCCCGCTCGCGAGCCTCCCCTGCGCCTACGACGTCGCGCAGGCCTCGCTGAAGGACGGCACCGACGAGCCGCGAATTCGCGCGTGGTTCGTCTACGGCTGCAACGTTCCCCTCACCCTGCCGAACACCCAGAAGACGATCGAGGCGATGAACGCGCTCGACTTCGTGGTGGTGGTCGACACGATGCCCGCCGAGGTGACGGGCTACGCCGACGTGGTGCTGCCCGAGAACACCTACCTCGAGCGCTACGACGATCTCGAGTCCACCCCGTTTCGAGTGCCGTACGTGGCGCTCCGGCAGCCGGCGGTGAAGTCGATGTACGACACCAAGCCGGGCTGGTGGATCGCCAAGTCCCTCGCCGACAAGCTGGGCGTGGGCGAGTTCTTCCCGTGGAAGGACGCCGAGGAGTACCTCTCGACGCGGCTGACGAAGGCGAACCTGTCGTTCGATCAGCTGAAGCGCGATGGCGTCATCGTCGGTCCCGCGGCGCCCATCTACGAGCCCGGGCCGCTCAAGCTGAAGACGCCGAGCACGAAGGTGGAGTTCTTCAGCCAGAAGCTCGCCGACGCTGGTCTCCCCCCGCTGCCCGAGTACGAGGCGCCCGAGGAGCCACCGCCCGGCTACTTCCGGCTGCTCTTCGGCCGCTCCCCCGTCCACACCTTCTCGCGCACCACCAACAACCCGCGGCTCACCGAGATCGTGCCCGAGAACGAGCTGTGGATGAACGCGGAGATGGCGCGCGTGCTCGGCCTGCAGCACGGCCTCAAGGTGATGCTCGAGAACCAGGACTCGGTCTCGACGGGGCCCATCACGCTCAAGGTCACCGAGCGCATTCGCCAAGACTGCGTCTACATGGTGCACGGCTTCGGGCGTGAAGACGCGCGCCTGCGTCGTGGCCATCGGCGGGGAGCCAGCGACGCCAGGCTCGTCACCCGCATCAAGCGTGATCCCGTGATGGGTGGCACCGGCATGAACGTGAACTTCGTGACCGTCTCTCGCTGGAAGGAGCGCTGACCATGGCCCGCTACGGCATGACGGTCGATCAGAAGCTCTGCGTCACCTGCAACGCCTGTGTCATCGCGTGCAAGAACGAGAACGCAGTGCCCGAAGGCGAAGCGCGCTGCTGGACGGTGCAGACCGAGCGTGGCGTCTTCCCGATGCTCTCGCTCGAGACGCGAAGTGAACGCTGCAACCACTGCGAGAACGCTCCGTGCGTGACGGCGTGCCCGACGGGCGCGAGCCACTACGAAGACGGCGGGATCGTCGTGGTCGATCCCAACAAGTGCATCGGTTGCAAGGCCTGCATCGTCTCGTGCCCGTACGAGGTTCGGTACATGCACCCCGACGGCTACGTCGACAAATGCACCTTCTGCGTTCACCGCGTGCGCGAAGGAAAGGACCCAGCCTGCGTCACCGTCTGCCCGACCAAGGCGCTCACCTTCGGCGACCTCGACGACCCGCGCGCCGCCGTCTTCCAACAACTCCAGGCCCGCGGCTGGAAGGTGCTCAAGCCCGAAGAGGGCACTTCACCCCGGCTCTTCTTCCTCACCTGAGTGTACCCACCATGAACCTCCACCTCGACGACATCGTCAGCAGAGATGGCCTCGCGCGGGTCCCTGCGCTCCTCTCGATCTCCAGCGGAGACCTGCCCCACCAAGTGCGTGGGAAGCGGCTGCTCCAGGGGCTGCTCGTGATCGCGCTGATCGGCGCGGGCGCGGCCGGCCTGGCGCTCTTGCGCGGCCACCACGTGATGGGAACGACCTCGGAGATCTCGTGGGGCGTGCTGATCGCCACCTACGTCTTCTTCGTCGTCTCGAGCACCGGCCTGTGCCTCGTGAGCTCGCTCGGCCACGTCTTCGGGATCAAGGTCTTCGAGCCGATCGCGAAGCGCGCCATCTTCCTCGCCTTCGTGACGCTGTTGGTGGGCTTCTCGGTGATCGCGACCGAGCTCGAGTCGCCCTTCAAGCTGGCGATCTACGCGATCATCTCGCCCAACCCGACGGCGCCGATCTGGTGGATGGGCACGCTCTACGGGGTCTACATGGTGCTGATCGGCCTCGAGCTCTTCTTCCTCTTCAGGGAGAACCATGCACGCGCGCAGGCGTTCGGGCTGGCGAGCGTGATCGCGGCGGTGGCGGCGCACTCGAACCTCGGCGCGGTCTTCGGCTTCTCCCACGCGCGCCCGTTCTGGTACGGCCCGCTGCTGCCCGTGTACTTCATCGCCTCGGCGCTCATGTGCGGCGCGGCGCTGCTGATCCTCCTCGTGGCGCTCACCGACTACTTCGGCCCCGAGGGCGCGCTGAAGGCCGAGCATCGACCGCTGATGGAGGCGCTCCGCAAGCTGCTCGCGCTCTTCCTCCTGATCATCGTCTTCTTCACCGTCTGGAAGCTGCTCATGGGCGTGCAGGGCCACCACCACGGCAAGTTCGAGCCGACGATGGCCGCTCTCACCGGGCCCCTCTTCGTGAGCTTCTGGGGCTTCGAGGTGCTGCTCGGGCTCGTCATCCCGCTCGTGTTGCTGCTGGGGCCGTGGCGGAAGTCGTGGCGCGCGATCACCTTGGGCGCCTTCCTGCCGATGCTGAGCGTCTTCGTGATGCGGTACAACTTCGTGCTCCAGGGGCAGATGCTGTCGTTGAAGCCCGTCGTCGGCGCGCTCGGGGAGCGGTACTCGTATCAACCGCCCTTCAAGGGGAACCCCGAGGGCTTCCTCCCCTACACCCCCTCGATCGTCGAGGCGCTGATCGTGGCTGGAGCGATCTCCGCTGCTGCCTTGTTGTTCGTCGCCGGGCTGCGAGCTCTGCGGCTGTCCACTCCGACTCCCAAGGAGGCCTGAGATGAGCGCCCCTGAAGCCGTCCTCCCCGCGCCCCCCGCCGTCGCTGCGCCGCCCGAGCTCTCGGCTGCCGCGCCTCAGAGTGAGCCGGAGGTGCGCCCGGTGCCGCAGCCCTACTGGAACTCCTACGTCGCTGGCGTGGTGCTCGGCCTGGTGCTGCTCGCCGCGTTCGTGATCACCGGCCGTGGGCTGGGGGCTTCTGGCGCAGTGACGCGCATGGCGGCCTGGAGTCTCCAGAAGGTCGAGGTCTCGGCACGTGGAGGCACCTCCGCCGACGCCGACACCATCGCGCGTCGCAACGAGTACACCGGCCAATACCTCAAGGGCCCTGCCGACCCGCTCGACGACTTCCTCGTCTACATGTTCATCGGCGTCGTCGTGGGCGGCTTCATCTCGGGCGTGCTCGCGCGGCGCTCGGGCTTCGAGATCGCTCGAGGGCCGCACACCACCAACACCCGCCGCATCGTGCTCTCGACGCTCGGCGGCTTCATCTCGGCGTACGGCGCGCGGCTCGCACGAGGCTGCACCTCGGGCCAGGCGCTCACTGGAGGTGCCACGCTCGCGCTCGGGAGTTGGGCCTTCATGCTGGCGGTCTTCGCCGGCGGCTACGCGGTCGCCTACTTCGTGCGGAAGGAGTGGCTCTGATCATGGATCCCATCGCACCCTTCTCGAAGGTCGGTGAGTGGGGCCCCACGGCGATGATCGTGGCGGCGGGCCTGCTCGGCATCGGCTTCGGCTTCACCCTCGAGCGCGCAGGCTTCGGCAGCGCACGAACGCTCGCGGGCCAGTGGTACGGCTACAACTTCGCGGTGCTGCGGGTGATGTTCACCGCGATCCTGGTGGCGATGGTCGGGCTCTTCGGCCTCTGGTACCTCGGCGTCGTCGATCTCTCCGCGGTGTACGTGAACGAGACGTTCCTCTGGCCGCAGATCATCGGCGGCCTCATCTTCGGCGTCGGCTTCGGAGTCGGCCAGTACTGCCCCGGCACTGCGGTGGTGGCGTGCGCGACCGGGAAGATCGACGCGATCACCTTCATGGGCGGCTTCTTCATCGGCCTGCTCGCGTTCTTCTTCTCCTACGACGCGATCGCGCCCTTCTATGGGAGCTCGTCGATGGGTCGAGTCATGGTGCACGAGTGGCTGGGCGTTCCCGCTGGAGTCGTCGTCTTGCTGGTGGTGGCGATCGCGCTCGGCGCCTTCGGACTGACTCATGTGCTCGATCGGAAGTTCGCCGCAAAGCGAGGCACGTCATGAAGCTGCCCCAGGTGTCGAAGAAGGCGGTGGTGTTCTCGGCGGTGTTCCTGGTGGCAGGCGTGGCCGTCGCTGGCCTGTCGTTGCGAGGCGAGCCGAAGCGCCGGCTGCACTTCGGCGTCTCCCAGACCGCGCGGCAGGTGCAGCCGCGTGAGCTCGCCTCGTGGATCATCGAGGGGAAGCGCGACTTCGCGGTGATCGACCTGCGCGGCCAGGACGACTTCGCCAAGGCGCACGTCAAGGGCGCGGTGAGCTGCGGCGTCTGTCACGTCGACGCGGCGCAGGGCCGCAAGGCGGTACAGGAGACGATGTTCGTCGATCTGTCGAAGAAGCTGGTGCTCTACACCGCGAAGGGCGACGAGACCGTCGAGCTGCCGAAGCTGCTCGCGAAGAACCCGCGGCTCTACATGCTCGCTGGCGGCTGGGAGGGCTGGCAGCGCGACGTGCTCGCCCCGGTGACGTTCGGCGGCGAGATGGACGCCGAGCAACTGCTCGAGAAGCAGCGGCTCGAGGCGGTGCGCGCGTACTTCTCCGGAGAGCGCCCGACTGGGGCGCCCGCAGAGCTGCCGATCCAGCCCATCAAGCGGCAGAACGCGCACGCTCCGGCGGCGGCGCGCGAGGGGTGCTGAGCGACCCGATCGGCTCCGCGTCCGCGGCCCTTCAATACGCGGAGTATGGAGGCCGTTGGCGATCGTTCCACTTGCGAACCGACGGCCGCTGCCAGTTCGCGTCCAGGTAGCGCTTCACCTTCGCAGGCATCGAGTCGCCGCTCGCCGCCAGGCGCCGGAGCATCATCGAGAGATCGACGTCGGCGATGCACCACTGCGCGAAGAGCGTCGTCCGGTCCTCAGAGATCAGCCGATCGCACGCGGCGAGCAACCGCGCCTTGGCCGCCTCTCCCGCTGGGGTGAGCGGCTTCTTCGAGGGCTCGTACCAGACGGTGTACGTCGAGCGCTCCTCGCGAATCGGCATCAGATCGCTGCGCACCCAGGCCATCACCTCGCGGCAGATCGCTCGTTCCTTGAAGTCCTCGGGGAAGAGGCGCGGGTGCGCTGGGAACGGAAACACGTCGGCCAGGTACTCGGCGATCGCCGACGACTCGGCGAGCCAGAAGTCGCCGTGCTGGAGCGCAGGGACCCGGCCAGTGTGCGCGCGGTAGACCGGCTGGAGGTGCTCCTTCTTCGGCAGCGAGACCTCCTTCACTGCGTAGGGCACCTTCTTCTCCTCGAGCGCGACGAAGGCGGAGAAGGCGTACGGCGAGATCCAGTGGTGATCGACGTAGAGCGTGAGGTCCATGGCCGCTCCATATTCCGGCCCTCGGGAGTTCGCGGCCGAATCGTCGAGCCCCTCAGAAATTCGCGGTCGATTGGCAGCTTCCGCGCGGGGACTGGCACGGAGCCATCGGCGCGCGTCTTGCTGTGCGCCCGGTGATGCGACCCTTCTTCTTCGTCGTGCTGCTCCTCCTTGGCTGTGGCTCGCCGTCAACGCTGTCGCCGCCAGCCGTGTCGTGTGGCTCGACGACCTGCGGCCCCGGGTTCTATTGCGAGGTGAGATGTGACTGCTGTGGCGCGCCGAGCGCCCTGCCTGCGCGCGGGAGCTTCGCCTGCAAGCCGATTCCGGTCGGGTGCCTCGACTTCTGCAATTGCCCTGCGTTCCGAGGCGCGGCGTGCACTGCGTCCGAGCGGCTCGTCGAGCACGCCTGCCCAGGGCCGATCCCGGGGTGAGTCAGCGCCCGCTGGTCCGGAGCCACTCGAGGTAGAGCGCGTCGAGCGTCGAGCCCGAGAGAAAGACGTACTCTCGATCACCCGCGGTGAAGCGATCACCCGACGACAACAGCTCCGCGCGGTTCGGCGTCGTCCACCCGTTGCCGAGCGGCGTGAGTGACAAACCACGCGCCGAGCCACGGCGGGTTCGGGAGACGGGCCAGACGGCTCCGGTGCGGCGATCGATCAACAGCGCGTCGTGATCGGGCCCCGACCAGCCGACGTTCTCGCGTGCCAGCCGCAGCACCGAGCCGGAGGCGAGTGACGTTCCCCCGAGGAGGAAGCGCGTCGAGCCGTGGCGTCGGCAGCTCTCCAGCAACTCGGAGCTGCGATCGGTCAGCCGAGTGGACTCGAAGTCGATCGTCTTCCACCCGCTGGCCACCAAGAGGTCGACGAGCGCGGTCAGGTTGGCGATCGGGTCGGAGAGGTGGAGCCGCACGGTGTGGGCCTTCGGCGGCCTCGCGTGGAGCGCCTGGAGCGCGGAGAACGACACTGGGCCCGCGAAGTGAAGCCCCACGGTGCGCACCGTCCGCGGCAGCGCGTGGAGCACCACCTCGAGCCGGGCCGCCGATTCGGTGCCGTTGCACTGGAGCACCAGCTCCGACAGCGCTGCGAACTGCGGCGCCGAGAGCGCATGGGTCAACCGCACCCGCTCGCCGTAGTCGCGAGGACCGAGCCAGAGACTGCAGCGCACGACGTAGCCGCACTTCCAGACGACGTCGTCGACCCACAGATCGTCCAGCAGGGTGTGCCGTCGACGGCGCGTGGCGGCGTACTCGCCGAGGAGATCGGGATCGTTCGTGCCGTCCTTCAGCTTGAGCTCGTAGGCCGCCAGCAACGCGTGGGGCGCCTGTTGCTCGATCAGCCAGTCGGCGAGCACGTGCCAGCGGGCCTCGTCGGCCGGGGCTTCGGCCACCGCGTCGAGCAGCTCTGGTGGCTCGAGGCGCGACGGGGCGTCGAGATCGATCAAGGTGAAGAGCAGGCCCCCTCCAGGGCTCACCCGATCGCCCACCGCGAGCGCCTGCCGGTGCCCCACCCCGTGCCCGTTCACGCTGATGAAGCCATCGTGGCCGAGGTGATCGACCTCCCACCGCCCGTCCAGCTCGCAGCGAAAGCGCATCGTCCGCACGCCACCGAAGCCGTCGGCCACCAGCGCCGCCATCGCCGGCTCGGCGCCGCTCACGCAGACTTCACAGTCTTCCGATCGCCCGACGAAGAAGTGCTCGCCTGGTTCGCAGGCGACCCGCGAGGAGCCATCGGGCGTGCGCACCGACACGCCCTCGGGGACACGAACGATCTCGAGCGCGAGCCGCGGCACGACCCGAGTCTCTCACAGGCTCAGACGTCGATCTCGGACACGTCGCCTGCGCGCTCCATGATGAAGTTGAAGCGAGCGGAGACGTCGCGGCCCATCAGCTCGTTGATCGTCTTGTCGGCCTCGAGCTCGTCCTCGACGGTCACCTTGAGCGCGATGCGCTTGTTCGGATCGAGGGTGGTGTCGCGCAGCTCGTCGTCGGTCATCTCGCCGAGGCCCTTGAAGCGCATGATGTTGGGCTTCGCGTTCCCCTTCACCTTCTCCTTGATGATCTGCTCCTTGTGCTCGTCGTCGAGCGCCCAGAACGTCTCCTTGCCGATGTCGACGCGGTAGAGCGGCGGCTGGGCGATGTAGACGTGGCCGTTCTTGATGAGCGGCCGCATGTGCCGGTAGAAGAACGTGAGCAGGAGCGTCGAGATGTGCTGGCCGTCGGCGTCGGCGTCCATCAGGAGGAAGATCTTCCCGTAGCGCAGCCGGGAGAGATCGACGGCGCTGCCAATGCCGCAACCGAGCGCGCTCGCGATGTCCTGGAGTTCCTTGTTCGACGACACCTTGTCGCTCGAGGCCTGCTCGGCGTTCAGCACCTTGCCGCGCAAGGGGAGGATCGCCTGGGTCTTCCGGTTTCTCCCCTGCTTCGCGGTGCCGCCTGCGGAGTCACCCTCGACGATGAAGAGCTCGCTCGTCCCCGGGTCGGCCGACTCGCAGTCGGTGAGCTTGCCGGGCAGGTTCGTGCGGCTGACTGGCCCCTTGCGAGTGACGGCCTGGCTCGCCGCGCGCGACGCCTCCCGGGCGCGGGCCGCGAGGATGATGCGGGCCACCACCGCTTCCGCGATCGTCTTGTTGTCGTTGAGCCACTTCTCGACCGCCGGCCGCACCACGTTGTCGACCTGGCCTGCGACCTCGGGGTTGTTGAGGCGTTCCTTCGTCTGGCCCTGGAACTGCGGCTCGACGACGTAGGTCGAGAGGATGCACACCATGCCTTCCCGAATGTCGTCGGCGGTGAGCGTCACGCCCTTGGGCGTCAGATCGTGCGTCTCGATGTAGTTGCGCACCGCCTTCACCGCACCCGACTTGAGCCCGTTCTCGTGGGTGCCGCCCGACTTGGTGGGAATGCCGTTGACGTAGCTCTTCACCGTCTCGTCGGTCGCCTCGGTCCACACCATCGCGAGCTCGAGCCGAATGCCGTTGTCGTGTGCCTTGTAGAAGGGCTGGGTCGTCGCTGGAACCATTGCCTTCTGGCGGTCCTGCACGAGCTTGACGATGTACTCCGCGATGCCGCCGTCGTGCTTGAAGGTGACCTCCGACTTCGGCGACTGGGTCTCGTCGATGAAGACGACCTCCATGCCCTTGTGGAGATAGCTCTTCGACTCGAGCCGCTCGCGGATCGTCTCGGGATCGAACTTGAGCTTGGCGCCGAAGATCTCGGTGTCGGGCGTGAAGGAGATCGTCGTGCCGGTGCCGCGCACGTTCGCGCCGGCCTTGAGCTTCGTCTTGGGTACTCCGCGCGAGTAGGTCTGCTCGTGGAGCTTGCCGTCGCGCTTGATCTTGATGTCGAGCTCGCTCGAGAGCGCGTTCACCACCGAGCTGCCGACGCCGTGCAGACCGCCGGAGTGGGTGTAGTTGCCCTGCTTGAACTTCCCGCCCGAGTGCAAGGTGGTGAGGATCACCTCGACCGCCGGCTTCTTGTACTTGGGCATGATCGACACCGGAATGCCGCGCCCGTCGTCGGTCACCGTCACCATCTGGCCGCCCTTGTGGAGCGTCACCTCGACGCGGGTGGCGTGGCCGTTCATCACCTCGTCGACGGAGTTGTCGACGATCTCCCAGAGGAGGTGGTGGTAGCCGTCCAGCCCGGTGCCGCCGATGTACATGCCCGGCCGGGTGCGGACGGGCTGCAGGCCTTCGAGGACTTCGATCTCTTCAGCGTCGTACTTCTTGGCGGCCATCGATCATTTCTCCTTCTTCTCGGGCTTCTCGTCCTTCTTCTCTGCCTCGGGCAGCGCGACGATCAGCGGCGCGCGCACCACCGTCTTCACCGAGTCCTTCTTCGACATCTCGCGGCCCTTGCCCGCGCGGCTCGTCACCTCGTACTTGCCCGGTGAGAGCGACAGCGTGCGGCCCTTGGCCGTCTCGAGCGCGATCGCCTCGTCCTTCTTCGCGGTGCAGAGGAACGCGGCGACCTCGTCATCGGGAGCCACCTTGATCACGGTGACGCCCTTGCCGGGGCCGGCGAGCTCGTTGACCTCGTTCGCCTTGCAGACGAGCGCGAAGGTCTTCTTGGTCACCACCGCGAGCAGGTCCTTCTCTTGGCAGGCCGTCACCCCGATCAGCTCGTCACCGCTCGAGGGCCGGGCATAACGGCGGCCGGCACGGGTCGAGAGCTCGGTGTGCGGCGCGAGCACGAAGCGCAGGCCGAAGCCCTTCTTCGAGACCGCGATCAGCTTCTCGGGAATCGGCAGCCGCTTGTCGAGGGTCAGCGCGCCGACGATGCGCTCGCCGTCGTCGAACTTGAACAGCTTCTGCACCGGGTCGCCGTAGCCGGTCGACGCCGGCACGTCGTTGAAGCGGGTGCAGTAGGCGGTGCCGAGGTTCGAGAAGAACACCAGGTTCGACTTGAGCGACCCGGAGATCACCGCCATCAGCTCGTCGCCCTCGCGCATGCGGGTCGAGGTCGGATCCTTCAGCTCACGCACGCGCTTGACCCAGCCGTCGCGGGTGATCACCACCTGCGCGTCTTCGTCGGAGATGAAGGCGTCTTCGTTGTACTCGAGCTCTTCGACCGCTCCGCCGATCTTGGTGCGGCGCTTGTCGTCGTAGAGCTTCTTGACCTCGAGCAGCTCGTCGCGCACCACGTTCCAGCGCAGCTTGTCGCTCTTCAAGATCTCGGCGATTCGCTTGGCCTCGGCGCGCTTCTCCTTGGCTTCCTTCTCGATCACCAGGATCTCGAGGCGGGCCAACTTGTACAGCTTCATCTCGAGGATCGCCTCGGCCTGCTCGTCCGAGAGCTTGAAGCGCGCGATCAACTTCACCTTCGCGTCGGCCTTGCCCTCCGACTTGCGGATGATCTTCAGCATCTCGTCGAGCGCGTCGTAGACCTTCTCGAAGCCCTCCAAGAGGTGCAGCCGCGCCTTGAGCTGGGCGAGATCGTACTGGAAGCGGCGGGTGACGACCTGGAAGCGGAAGTCGAGGAAGTGCTGCAGCATCGCCTTCAGATCGAGGCGCTGCGGGGTGCCGACCTCGACGTTCCCGGTGGGCACCAGGCACGTCATGTTGACGTTGAAGTTCGTCGCCAGCGTCGTGTGCTTGTAGAGGTACGCCATGACCAGCTCGGGGTCGGCGTCCTTCTTGAGCTCCATGACGATGCGCACGTCCTTGGTGGACTCGTCGCGCACCGAGGTGAGCGGGGGCAGCTTCCGCTCCTGAATGATCTCGCCGATGCGCTCGACGAGGGTGCCCTTGTTCACCGCGTAGGGAATCGAGGTGACGACGATGTTGAGGCCGCCGCGGTTGCGATCTTCGGTCGTCCACTCGCCGCGGAGACGAATCGCGCCCTGGCCGGTCTCGTAGATCTCGCGCAGCTCCTTCTTCCCGTTGAGCACGTGCCCGCCGGTCGGGAAGTCGGGGCCCTTCACCCACTTGAGCAGGTCCTTCGTCTCGAGCTTCTTGTCCTTGATGAGCTCGACGCAGGCGTCGATCAGCTCGCCCGCGTTGTGCGGAGGAATGTTCGTCGCCATGCCCACCGCGATGCCGGTGGTGCCGTTCATCAAGAGCTGCGGGAGCTTCGCCGGCAGCACGATCGGCTCACGGGTGGAGCCGTCGTAGTTGGGCCGGAAGTCGACGGTGTCGCGCGAGAGCTCCGAGAGCAGCTCGTCGGCGAGGCGATCGAGGCGGCACTCGGTGTAGCGCATCGCGGCCGGGGCATCGCCGTCGAGCGAGCCGAAGTTGCCGTGGCCGTCGACGAGCGGGTAGCGGAGCGAGAAGTTCTGCGCGAGCCGAACGAGCGCGTCGTAGATGGCGGAGTCGCCGTGCGGGTGGAACTTCCCCATCACCGAGCCGACGACGTTCGCGCACTTCTTGTGCTTGGCGTCGTGGGTGACGCTCTCGTTCCACATGCCGTAGAGGATTCGGCGCTGCACCGGCTTGAGGCCGTCGCGCACGTCAGGGAGCGCGCGCGCCGTGATGACCGACAGCGCGTAGTTGAGGTACCGCCGACGCGCTTCTTCGGCGAGCTGAATGGGCCGCTCGTTGTTGCCACCGCCTCCGCCGCCCGCGCCCTTCCCCTTCCCTCGTCCTCCGCCCTTTCCGCCGCTTCCCATTGGAGCTCCCGCCTCGTCCAACATGCTCATCTGTTCAGCCATCGCGCCCTTTTCCATCGTCTTTCCCGTGCCTTTTTCGGCGTGTTGCGCGTGCTACAGGTTTGTGCCGAGCGGACTGTACGCATCGTGATCGCCGACACAAGAATTCTGCTCAACCGACATGTGCGGCAGTCGCACACACCCAAACGCCTCGGCCGTTCGTCGGACGTGCGTTGCGACACCGCTCGGCTAGTCTCGCGCCGTGCTCACTGTTCTCTTGCTGGTCCTCGCCGCGCCCGGAAAAGGGGCCGCCTCGTCGGCACTTCCCAACCGCGCCTCGGTCTTCATCTCGCCCAAGGAGACCGCCGAGCCCCACGCCGCCAAGGTGGAGTCGCAGCTGCTCAAGGCCCTCGACAAAGCCTCGGTTCCCGTCACCGATCTCGAGTCGCTCTTTCCCGAAGAGGCGTCGGCCAACCGAGGGCTCAGCTTGATGAAGGACGGCACCGACGCGGTCGACAACCTCGACTTCGATCTCGCCGCCGCCAAGTTCAAGGAAGCGCTCACCTCTTGGGATCAGAACCCCGCGACCGCCGACCCGAAGGAGCTCGCGACCGCGCACTTGCACCTCGCGAACATCGCGCTCCAGACGGGTGGCAAGCCCGGGCTCAAGGTCGCGCTCGAGGAGGTCACCAAGGCCGTCATCTACTTCCCCGGCGTCGAGCTCGATCCCAAGTACTTCGGCGCCGACGTCAAGAAGGTGCACGAGAAGGCGCTGGCCGACATGGCGAAGCTGCCCAAGGCCGCCCTCACCATTCACACCGCGCCAGGCGGAGCCGAAGTTCACTTCCGCGGCGCTCCGCTGGGAACGACGCCGCTCACCGAGGCCGCGCAGGTGCCCACCGGCCGTCACCTCATCGTCGCGCGCCGCCCTGGGTTCACCTCGGCAGGCGTCGTCATGAACGTCGCGAAGGACGGGGAGGTCTCGCTCGAGCTCGCGCCTGCCGAAGGCTACGGGGCGGCGATCAAGTCGATGAAGGGGCTCATCGCGACGAACCTGGGCAAGGGCGTTCCCAAGGACGCGATGACGGTCGCCGAGACGATGAAGTCGCGCTTCTTGATCGTCGCCGAGGTCGCGCCAGGCGGAGACGGCACGCTCGAGGTGTGGGACGTCGAGACGCGGGCACGGCTCAAGGAGGTCTCGCTCCCAACCGACGGGAACTTCGGCCCCGTCGCCGACAAGGTGAAGGCCTTCATCGCCAATCCGTCTCCAGTCGCGGTGGCGAAGAAGGACTCCAAGAACGAGGTGCGAGACACGGCGGAACCGAGCTCGGGTGATTCGGTGTTCAGCAAGCCGTGGTTCTGGGGTGTCGTGGGCGGGGTGGTCGCGGTCGGCGCAGGCGCCGCGGTGGTCGGCGTCGTGGCCTCACAGCCGTCGCAGCCGCGAACGGCCTTCAACCCGGTGTTGTTCCCTTTCTGACGAGCACCTCATGCGCGCGACTCCCCCGTTTCCTTCCCTGGCCTTCGTCGCTGGCCTCACCGCGTCCCTGGCGTTCGCGGCGCCTCCGCCGACGGAGAAGCGCATCGCGGCCCTCGTCATTCCCATGGACAAGGGCGCCGAGGCGCAGACCCTCAAGCTCGAGGGCTTCATCGACGAGGCGCTCAACGAGTACCAGGGCTTCGTGGTGAAGACGTCTGACGATCTCTTCGGGGTCGCCACCGACGAAGACGCCGCCGCCTCGCTCAAGCGCGCCCAGACGGGCTTCACCGAATCGAAGACCGACTTCGACAACCGCCAGTACGAGCCGGCCGAGCGCAAGCTGCGAGCGACCCTCAAGGAGTACGACAAGGCCGTCGCCGCGATGAAGAACTGCGGCAACCTCTGCGACGCGTGGGCGATGTACGGCGCGGTGCTCCAGGCGCGCGGTGACGCCGAGGAGGCCAAGCTCGCCGTCTTGAATCTCATCGCGCTCTCGCCTGCCTTCGAACTCGATCGCAAGAAGTACCCGCAAGACTTCGTCGCCTTGAAGGCGCAGGTGGCCTCGAGCCGAAACGCCCAGCTGCGCGGCAACGTGGTGGTGAAGACCAAGCCGAACGGCGCCCGGGTGTTCTTGAACGGCGAGTTCCAGGGCTACACGCCGATCACCCTCCAGACGTTGCCGATCGGGAAGACGATGATCAAGATCGAGAAGCCCGGCTTCCGTGCGGTCGGCACGATGATCGAGGTGACGCCCGACGACGTCGAGTACGCGCCCGAGCTCGTCGCCTCTTCCGGGTTCAAGGCCTTCGACGCCCTGATGGATCGGCTGGCCGCCGAGGCGGTGAAGGACAAGGGCGGCTCGACGATGGGCAGCGTGGCGAAGACGCTGGGGCTCGACCGCGGCATCGTCACCATCGTCAAGGAGCTCGATTCAGGCGGCACCGAGGTCACCCTCGGCTACTTCGATCTCAAGGGCGGCAAGCGGCTCGCGATCAAGCGCGCGACGATGCAGGGAGACGAGTTCGGGCAGATGAAGGGCGAGATCCAGCGCATGACGACCTGGGTGATCAACAACGGCGATGGCGCTGGTGAGAAGGTGACCCGCTCGGCCGACCCGCTCGACAACCGCGCCGGCACCGAAGACTGGAACGCGGAAGATCGCGGCGGACGAACCCAGACGCGCGACAAGAAGAAGAAGGGGAACGATCCCCTCGACGGCGTCTCCGGCACCGAAGACTGGTGAGTCGGTTTCGTCGACTCGCGCGAGCGCTCCGACTCCGAGCCTGAGTTCAGCTAAGAGGCCATATGGCCTCTCGACGGCTGTTCCTGCTTCTCCTCGCGGCGTGCCCCGCCGCCGCCCAGACGATCAACCTCGCGAACGGTGATCTCTCGCGTGGGGTGACGCTCCTGCCCGACTCGCTCGCCTTCGCGGACGAGGCGACGGCGCTCACCTTCAACCCCGGCGCGCTCGGACGCGTCGGCGACTGGAACCTCGTCTACGTCCACGAGCGGAGTCAGACGCGCTCGCTCGTCGGCAACGGCCTGTTTGCCGCGACGAGCCTGGGTGATCTCTTCGCGCTGGGCGCCTCGGTCAACGCCACCACCGGCGCCTCCCCGCTCACCAAGTGGACGCTGGGCGCCTCGGTGGGCCCGCAGGCGTTCTCGGCCGGCCTCACCGCGAACTGGTACGCCGCTGGTCCGACCCGGGGCCTGTTCGGGCTCGACGCAGGCCTCCAGTCGCGCCCGATTCGATGGCTCAGCTTCGGAGCGATCGTTCGCAACCTGAACGCGCCCACCCTCGGAGACGTCTCGCTCACCCGCGAGTGGGGCCTGGGCGTCGGCCTGCGGCCCTTCGAGGAGGTCGTCACCCTCGGCGTCGATTGGTACTTCCCGGAGCAGCGCCTGTCCGAGCAGAGCCGGCTCCAATACACCGCCAAGGCCACCATCATTCGAGGGCTGCGCGTCTCGGCGGGCGTGAGTCACGGCTTCGTCCCCACCGCGCCCATCGCCTTCCAGGCAGGCCTCGGCGTCGATCTCGAGGCGATCGGCTACACCCAGGGCCTCGGGGTGGCGAACGGCAACGTCGATCTCCAGTTCATGGCGCGGGTCTCGAGCGCGAAGTACGGCTCGATCATTCCCTCGAAGAAGCTCGCAGTGATCTCGGTTGGAGACATCGGCGCAGAGGGCGGCACCACCATCGGCTCGCTGCTCGGCCTCGCCTCGGAGGATCGGTACCTGCGCTTCTTGCGCTTCCTCGACCGGGCCGCGCGCGATCCCGATCTCGTGGGCGTGCTGATCAAGATCGAAGGCGCCGGAGTGGGAATGGCGCGCGCCGACGAAGTGCGAGCGGCGATCGAGCGGCTCCGCAAGGCGGGCAAGAAGACCTTCGCGTACATCTTGAGCACTGGTGACGCCGAGTACCTGATGGCCTCGGCCTGCGATCGCATCTTCTCGGCCGGAGAGGCGATGTACATCGTCGACGGCGTGCGCTCGTCGATCACCTACTACGGCGGCGCAGCGGAACAACTGGGCATCGGCGTCGACGTCGCGCGTGTCGGTGCGTACAAGAGCTTCCCCGATCAGTTCACTCGATCGTCGATGAGCGACGAGCAGAAGGAGACGATCAATGCCTTCCTCGACACGACCGACTCGATCCTCTCCGAGCGCGTCACCGCACGCCGTGGAATGACGGTCGAGGCTTGGAAGGCCGGCCTCGACGAGGGCCTCAAGCCGCCAAAGCGCGCGGTGGAGCTCGGTCAGCTCGACGCGGTGGTGACCCCGAAGGAGCTCGACGAGCGGATCAAGAACGAGCTGCCCGACGGAAAGGCGACCAAGAGCTACCGGCCGTTCGATCAGCGTGACGTGCGCTGGGGCGGGCGGCGGAAGATCGCGGTCGTGCCCGTGCTCGGGAGCATCACTGGCGGGAAGAACCAGTCGTCGCCGATCGGTGGCCCCATCTCTGGAGCCGAGAGCTTCATCGAGGCGCTCAACGAGGCGACCGAAGATCCGGACGTGAAGGCGATCGTGCTGCGCGTCGACTCGGGTGGCGGAGATGGGCTCGCGTCGGATCTGATGTACCGCGCCGTGCTCGAGGCGAAGAAGAAGAAGCCGGTCATCGCGTCGATGGGCGACGCCGCCGCGTCGGGTGGCTACTACGTCGCGATGGGCGCCGATCAGATCTGGGCGAACCCGACGACCCTCACTGGCAGCATCGGCGTCTTCTACGCGAAGCCGGCGATCAAGAACTTCGCGAACAAGTACGGCGTCACCCAGGAATCGATCGCCCGCAACAAGCTCTCAGGCATCGCCGACTTCTTCGATCCGTGGACGGACGACCAGCGCGTCGCCGCCCAGAAGTGGATCGACGACTTCTACGACACCTTCATCAGTGAGGTCGCCGCGAGCCGGAAGATGAAGAAGGAAGACGTCGACGCGGTGGCCCGGGGACGGGTGTGGAGCGGGCGCGACGCGAAGGCCCGAGGCCTGGTCGACGAGCTGGGCGGGCTGATGGAGGCGGTCAACGCGGCGAAGCTCAAGGCAGGCTTCGAGCCAGGCGACGACGACTACCAGCTCGCCCTCTTCCACGGCTCCGGCTCCCTGCTCGGTTCGATGCTCGGCGTCGCCGCGCCAACCTTGATGGAGCAACCAGCGCCCGCTCCCACTCCCCTCCCCGCTGCGCTTCAACCGCTCGTCCAGCAGTTGGGGCCCTACGGCTGGCTGTTCGGTCCGCCGGCGATCCAGGCCCGGCTCGAGTTCGGGCTCGAGGTGAAGTGAGCCGCTGACGAATCTCGTTCGCCCGATCGGCCGGCTGAGCGAGGATTTCGCATGGCCGACCTCCTCGCGATCGTCTCGAAAGCCGTCTTCGAAGAGCAGTCGAAAGCCGCCAAGCCCGGCGATGTCCTGCCGATGGATCGGTACGTCAGCGGGAACAAGGCGCTCGAGCCGTTGCGCAGCGGAGGCCGGCTCTTCCTCGTCACCGTTCGGCCGCCAGACGAGCGGCTCTGGCTCGTCGCCGTGCTCGACTCGCCCAAGCACGATGGGAAGGCGTGGAAGGCGAAGGCCAACACCACGCCAGTGACCGACGTCAGCGCGCTGCGATCGAAGATCCGCTTCACCTCCGACACTGGCATCTCGGCGACGAAGGGCGCGCTCGGCATGTCGCTCCAGACGCCCAGGGCGCTCACCGAAGCCGACGTGGCGATGCTGTTCGACTCCAGTCCGGCGCCAACGAAACCGCCGCCGCCGAGCGCGAAGAAGCAGCCGGCCGCACCTCCACCGTCCCCGCCTCCGAGAGCCCCCTCGACAGGGAGTGAAGCGCCGAAGGACGTGCGGCGCCTCCTCGAAGGGAAACGCTGGGCCGAGGCACTCCCCGCACTGCTCGAGTGGTGGGCCCAGACGCGCGCACCCGAGCTCGCCGCGTTGATCGAGCGAGTGGAGACGCAGCTCCCCACCGGAGAATGGCCCCTCGGCCGCAAGACGGTGACGAACCTCACCGCGGTCCTCGCGACGCTCACCGAAGGGAAGTTCGCCGACTCGCTCGCCCGCATTCTCCAGCTCGAGCGCCAGCCGCCGGACCCGCGCATCGCGGCCGCCCTCGCCCGCTTCATCGTCACTCCGCCGTTCACGGCCCAGTCTTCACGCGAGTTCTGGGGCGCGCTCTACGAGTTCCTCGGCGATCGACACGCGGATCCACGCACGCTCGACGCCGTCGCGCAGGTCGCGAAGGACTACCAGGCCACCTTCGGCCGAACGAAGATGGGCGAGGCGATGGAGCGGCGGCTCTCCACGCTCGTCACCACCCTGAAGCAGCGCTTCGCGACCGTTCCCACCGCCGACGTCCGCGCGCTCGAGGCCCTGGTGCCGAAGATCGCTGCGCCGGAACCGAAGAAGCCGACCGCGAGTGGAAAGACCCTCGAGGATCTGCTCGCCGCCGTCTACGCGAGCCCTGACGATGACGGCGTTCGGCAGGTCTACGCCGACGCCTTGCTCGAGGCCGGCGACCCGCGTGGCGAGTTCATGATGCTCCAGTTCAAGCGCGCGCGTGGCGAGCCGCTCACCCCGACTGAGGCACGCCAGGAGGCCGCGCTGCTGAAGACCCACGTGAAGGCCTGGGTGGGGCCGCTCTACGACGTGCTCCAGACGAAGCAGCTCGAGTTCGAGAAGGGCTTCCTCTTCCGCGCGCACATCCGGCCACAGGGCAAGGCGATCGCGGCGGCTCGGAATCACCCCGCGTGGACGACCGTGCGGGAACTCTCGATGAGCTCCGGCGGCACCAACGAACGCGGCACCTCGCTGCTGCTCCAACCGAACGCACGGCACCTTCGGATCCTCACCGACGTCATCTACCTGGTCCTCGACGAGCTGGCGGCGAGCCCTGGCGAAGGTCGTTTGCTCGAGTCCCTCCACGTCGACTGGCTCCCGATCGGAGGTACGAAGGAAAACAGGGACGAAGTGGCCCAGCGGGCGTGGCAGTCACTCCTCACCGGCAAGGCCTTCCCGCGACTGCGCACCCTTCGCCTCGGAACCGAAGCCACCAGCGACCCCGAGGCGCTCTCCGATTTCTGGACGAGTCCACTCGCCGGCCAGCTCGAGCGAATCGAGCTCGCCGTTCAGGCCTACGAGACGAAGCGGCACTTCGCCCTCGCGGTGAAGCGGACGACGAAGACGCTGTCGGTGGTCCTCGACTTCCACACCTACCGGTGCACCTCGAAGGCTGGTGGGCTGCTGGAGCTCGAGTCGACGCCGGTCGACCACCCGTCTGAGGAGGTGTTCCCCGCCGTCATCGCCGGCCTCGAGCCGTCGATCTGGAAGCGCGTCGTGGTGAGTGGACTTGGGCCCGAACAGCTCGAGGCGCTCGCCAGGCAGCTCCCACGCGCGACGATCGAGCAGCGGTGAGCTTCAGCGGTTGGCGAAGAACCAGATCAGCCCGCCGATGAGACCGAGGGCCGCGATGGCCCCCGCCACGACGGCCGCGACCTTCAGGTACGAGATCGGGCTCGTCCCGATCACCACGCCGGCGTTCTGCCCGTGCACCACCGCACGATACGGCCGCCCATCGAAACGGTACGTCACCACCCACGCTGGGAGTCCAAGCCGACGCGTCGACAGCCCCACCATCATCGGGTGCGCGCGCACCTTGCGGAACCGGTTGCCGGGAATCGAGCCCTGCTGCACCTCGGCGACCGCCTGGTGCTCGATCGCCGACGCCACCGTCTTGCGCGCCGCGGAGCGCTGCACGTCGAATTGCTCCACTTCCGAATCGCCCTCGGGCACCGCCTCGAGGGGTTCCAACCGGTAGTGCTCCGAGAGCTTGAAGGTCTCGTCGAGGCTCAAGCCGCGCGACGCAGAGACGAGCAGGTTCTTCCAGCGCCGCCGCTCGGTGCCCGAGTGAGGCGCCCAGTCGCTCCGCTTGCTGCCGGCATTGGAGTCGGCCGTCCAGCTCACCGTCGCGTCGACGTCGCAGACCCAGGCGGCCCACCAGAGCGGGTGCACGGCGTCGATCGTCGAAGCCGAGGCCAGATCACCCGGCGCGAAGAAGCCGCGCTTCGAGAGCCAGCCGCGCAACGACTCCTTCGCGGCGTCGCGGCTCACCGACATCGCCACCCTCGCCTCGGGCCGCTCGACGGGATCGACCGGCTCCTCGACACGCATCACCGCGCCGCAGAAGCCACAGACCGGGTTCTGGTGTTGAGCGGAATAGGCGACGGCGGCGTTGCACTCGGAGCAGCGGTGAATCTGCCGCGTCGGAGGCGCTCCGTCGGCGCTCTCCGGGGTCGCCAGCCCACACACCGGGCAGCGAATGTCGCCGGCCTCGAGCTGCGCCTGGCAGCGAGCGCACTTCATCGCTGCTGGCTCCAGATCGCGAGCGCGATGCCGACGATGGCAGCAAGCCCGATGACGATCGCGCCGATGATTCGCGGCCACGACCACGGCACCTTCGCCCACGTCTTGCCAGTCTGCCCGTTGATCAACACTCGCAGCGCCGGCTTCGCGTCGTCGTACTTGAGCGCGAGCACCCACAGCGGCACGAGCAAGGGCTCGGCGCTCTCGGCCTCGACGGTGCTGTGGTGGTTCAAGTCGGAGTGGGTGTCTCCAGGCATGAAGCCCGACAGCCGCGACCCGACCTCTTTGACGAACTCACCGCGCGCGAGCTGAATGCAGTCGTCGGTCTTCCGCGTCGGCGCCTCGACCCCCCACCCTGCCACCAACCCCGGCGAGTAGCGTCGCAGCCCGCGCAGATCGAACGGCTCGACCGCCTCGAGCTCCTCGTTCGGAATGCCGCTGCTCGCGCTCACGATGATGTCGGAGGCGTACGAGTGGTACTCGCCCGACAGCGGCACCCACTCGTGCTTCTTCACCTGGCGGGTGCGGGTCTCGGTGCGCCCGTTGACCGTCACCGTGTACGTCTCGGTCACGTAGTACTCTTCGCCGATCGACGCCGAGTACTTCGTCCTCCCAGTCGCGCTGTAGAGCACCGCGGGCAGGTAGACGCCCTTGAACGCCTCGAGGGTGGCCTTGCGGACGCCCGGGTGACGAAAGAAGCCGAGCCTGCGTTGCCAGTCGGCGAGCGATCGCCGCGCGAGCACCTCGCCCTGGGCGTGGGGGAGACAGAAGGCGGGCTGCTCCGAGCGCTGCTGCGCCGCGACGACGTTCGGACTTGCGCAGTATGGACAGACCTGGGCGCGCTCGGCACCTGGGAGCGTGAGCACCGCCCGACACCCCTCGCACTGAATGGTCGACTGCGCCTCGCTCACGTTCCGCTCCATCCCTCGGCGGACGACGCCTCAGCACATTCACGGGCGAGCCGTCACTCGATTTCCTGCTCAGAAGCGCACCACGGGAATCGACGGCTCGGGTCCGGCAGCTGGAGTCGAGGCCGCGAAGATCAGCGGCACCACCGCGCCCGCCACCACGCCCACTCCGCCGATCGCGGCCGCGAGCACGAAGGGAATGCCGGCCAACCCGATCGCTCCGGCGAGGGCGAAGGCCGCGATCGTGATGACCGCCGCAGTGACGCCAGCAGGCCCAGCCGCCGTGCGCTGCCCGAGGACGCGGCGATCGATCCCGGCGCTGGCCAGGCCCGTCATCGCCACCCCGAGCACGACGGCCACCGCCGCCGTCACCAACGTCGAGGTCGCGAGCCAGACCGGCAGCCCCACGAAGAAGAGCTCGACCAGCCCAGCGCCGACTCCGACGGCACCCACCGCGAGCCTGGCGACCTCGAGCGGAACGAGGAGCACCGCGAGCGAACCGGCGAAGCTCAGCCCGCCAGTCACCACGCCCGAGACGACGCTTCGCACCACCGCCGAGCCAGGATCCTCCGCGAGGAGCGACACCCGCGTGGCTTCGAACCGCGTCGTCTCGACGCGCGCCGTGCCCACCCGCTTCGTCTCCGTCACCCTCGTGCCCGGCGTCGCAGAGGCGGAGTCGGCGGCGGCGCTCTCTTCGAAGGAGAAGCTCGTCGCTTCGGTCGCTCGCGGTTCGCTCGGAGTCGAGGGCTCAGCCGGCGTCGCGGCCAGCATGAACAAGGTGAAGATCATGCCGGCGGCGTGAGCAAGACCTGCGCCGCGGGCAACCCTCACCCTTCGCAGGCAGCCGCGGTCAGCGCCCCAGAGGAAGTGACACGCCCGCCCTGACACCCACGTCAGAGAAGTCCGTGCAGCACGCGAACGACTCTGCTACGACGCCTCAGTCACCTCGTTTGGGCCGGTCGAATGACGGTCCCGGGGCGATTCAGGGTCGCATCGATCGGTGGCCAACCTCACGGTGAACCACCCGGTGGCAGCAGCAACGGACCCTGCCCCATCACCGAAGCAGGACGCGCTCTGGGGCCACTCGTCCCAGGCGTGAGACGACGTCATGCACGACGAACACGATCAACCGACCGACCCGAACGATCCGACGCCCCCCACCCCTCCCGCAGGCGGTGGAGACGATGGCGATGACGGTGGAGACGACGAAGGCCCCGACGAAGGTGGCGACGAAGGTGCAACCGACGGTGGTGGTGACGCAGCAGCCGCTGGCCAACCAGGGCAGCCCGGCCAACCCGGTCAACCAGGACTTCCAGGACAAGGCCGTCGCCGCCGTCGCCGCCGCCGTCGCAAGGGCAACCCCGTCTTCTTCACCGATGACGGCCAGGCCTTCCGCAAGGTGATCCAGCCCGACGGCCAGGTGGTGAACATCTTCCTCACCCCTCAGGAGCTCGAGCAATACAAGCAGCGCATCGCCCAGCAGCAGGCGCAGCAGCAGCAGCAGAACCAGATGCGCCAGCAGCAGCAGACCGGCCAGCCCGTCACCACGCCGACCTCCATCGTCGAGGGGGTGCTCGACACCGACGTCAAAGGCCAGAACGCGATGCTGCGGTCGCTCAAGCGCAGCCTGCTCCCGGGCACCGACGACGCCGAGATCCCCAAGAACCTCGTGCAGAAGCTCCGCCTGCGGCCGGGCCAGTACCTCACCGCCAAGGCGCAGATGAAGGGCCTCAAGGGCACCATCGTCAGCGTCGAGACCGTCGACGGCGTGCCGATGGACACCGCCACCCGGGCGCCGCACTTCAACGATCTGACCTCCGTCGATCCCGTCAACCGGCTCAAGCTCGAGCACCAGCACAACGAGATGGTGACCCGCGTGCTCGATCTGATCGCGCCGCTCGGCAAGGGCCAGCGCGCGCTGATCACCGCGCCTCCGAAGACGGGCAAGACGATCATCCTCCAGAAGATCGCCCAGGCCGTGCTCGCCAATCACCCCGAGGTGCACGTGATGGTGCTCCTCATCGACGAGCGGCCCGAAGAAGTGACCGACATGCGGCGCAACATCAAGGCCGAGGTCCTCGCCTCCTCGAGCGATCAGTCACCGGCACAGCACCTCAAGGTGGCCGAGCTCGCGATGGAGCGCGCCCGCCGGCTCGTCGAGAACGGGAAGGACGTGATCGTGCTCCTCGACTCGATCACCCGCCTCGCCCGCGCCTACAACAAGGAAGTCGACTCCTCGGGCCGCACCATGTCCGGCGGCGTCGATTCCCGCGCCCTCGAGCGGCCCAAGCGCATGTTCGGCGCCGCGCGCGCGACCGAAGAAGCCGGCACCCTCACCATCATCGGCACCGCCCTCATCGACACCGGCAGCCGGATGGACGAGGTGATCTTCGAGGAGTTCAAGGGCACCGGGAACAGCGAGATCGTGCTCGACCGCTTGCTCGCCGAGAAGCGCATCTGGCCGGCGATCAACATTCCCCAGTCGGGCACCCGCAAGGAAGAGAAGCTCTTCGTCTTCAAGGAGTACGAGAAGGTGAAGAAGCTGCGCCAGATGCTCTTCTCGGTGAAGCCCGTCGAGGCGATGGAGGCCCTCATCAAGCGCCTCTCCCGCTACACGTACAACGACGAGTTCCTCGAAGAGCTCTAGCGGCCTCGCCGAACGCCTGGAGCACGCGAAACCCGTGTGCTCGACGGCCCAAGCACCCTAGACTCTCGAGAGATGACCCTCGGTTCTGGCCGGTGTCACTACCACCCCGATCGCGCCGGACTCGGCATCTGCGTCGAGTGCCGCAACGTGATCTGCGTCGAGTGCACGACCCAGTTCGAGGGCATCAACCGCTGCGCCACCTGCCTCGGAAAACGGCTCGCGAAGGCGCGTCAGCTCGTCGCTCGAAAGGACTGGTCGTTCGGCACGCTCTTCCTCGCGGCGGTGGCGGTGTTGGCGGTGTTCGGGACCCTCTACGGTGTGGCGAAGTTGCTCGCGAGCTAGCCGATGGCCGTCGACGCGCTCCAGCTCAGGCCCCGCACGACCCTGGCCTTGTACGACGCCGCGCTCCGGGCGGCTGCCGGCTCTTCGGGGCTCTGGGTGCTGACCCTCCCGGCCGCGGCGGTGCTGGTCTACGCGTTCTTCACCACCGCCGAGGCGATCACGCGCGGCCGACCGCTGCTGGTGCCCGTCGCCTTGCTCACCTTCGCCTGGGTGCTGCGCTGCATCTCACAGGGAGCGGCCAGCCACTTCCTCGAGCAGCAGATCCTCGCGCAGGTCGAACCGACGGCCTCGGGGAGCCTCGTCGCCGCGCTGAAACGCGCCCCGAGCTTGATCGTCGCAGGCGCGATTCAACTGCTCGTCGACGCGATGATCCTCTTCCTCACCTTCGGCATCGGGGTGTTCCTGGTGGGCGCGCATCAGGCGATCTTCGCAGGGGCGATGCGGGGAGAGGGCAGCGCGCTCGGGCTGTACGGAACGACCTCTCGGCTGCTCGGGGCGGCCCGGTACACCGCGCCTTTCCTGCGCTGGTGCAACTCGATCCAGCTCGTGCTCTTCATCAACCTCCACGCGATGACGGCGTTCGCGATTCTGCTCGGGCAGCAGCTGCTCGCCCTCGATCTGAACTTCGTCGCGCGCTTCACCTCGCTCGACAACGGCACCTGGCTGGCGACCCTCTTCGTCGTCGCGTTCTCCTTGCTCGAGCCGGTGAGAGCGGCGGCGGGCGTGCTCCTCTTGATCGATGGCCGAGTTCGTCAGGAGGGCCTCGATCTGATCGCCCAGGTGGAGCAGCTGCCGCGACGCAAGAAGCCCAAGGCGCCCGTGCTCCCAGTCGCCGGGCTGCTCGCGGCGGTGCTCCTCGGCCTCGCCAGCCCAGCGCACGCCCAGGCGTCGGTGGAGCCGTCTGCGCTGCGCCAGCGGGTCGAGCGATTGGTCGACGAGTGCGAGATGGCAGGCCGGGTGAAGCGCGAACAACTCGAGGCGCTCGAGGGCGTTCCCGAGCGTGATCACTCGGCCCTCTCCCGCTTCATCAGCCGGGTCGAGCGGCGCGCCTACGACGATCAAGACTGCGACGCCGCCGAGGACGATCTTCGAGAAGGCCTCAAGGAGCTGCGGGCCGCCCGCGCGCTGGAGAGCGCCACCGCCGCCGAGCGCGCCCGCACCGACGCGCAGCAGATCCTCGCGCGCCCCGAGTTCCAGGCCACGCCCGACAAGAAGGCCGAGGAACCGGAGGCTCCCAAGGACGACGAGCCGAGCGCCTTCTGGGACTGGGTCGGCAAGCTGCTCAAGCGCTTCTTCGAGTGGCTGCTCGATCGCGACGAGCGCGAGCCGATCAAGGCCCCGACCTTCGGCGGAGAGATGGCTGGAGCGAACGTGGTGATGGTGGTGATCGTGATCGCCCTCGTCGGCCTCCTCGTGTTCCTCCTCCTCCAGCTGCGGCGCAAGTCGAGCGACGCCGACGCCGAGGGGGAGACGTCGGCGATCGCCGAGTCGGGGCTGGTGAGCGACCCGATGAGCGCGCTCTCGAAGCGCCCCGAGACCTGGGCCGGCCTGGCCGACGAGCTCGCAGCGAAGGGCGACTACCGCGAGGCGATGCGACACCTCTACCTCGCCCTGCTCTCCCACCTCCATCGCGCCGGCGCCATCGACTACGACCCGACCAAGTCGAACTGGGACTACCTCTTCGGCTTCAAGGGCTCTGGCGACGCCAAGCACGCGTTTCGCGATCTGACCCGCCGCTTCGACTTCGTCTGGTACGGCAACCTCGACGCGACCGAGCTCGCCTACCGGGCCTTCCGCAGCATCGTGCAGCCGCTCCTCGTCACCCGAGAGGAGGCGCCCGCCAGTGCGTGATCGTTTTCCCCTGCTGATGATCTCGGGGCTCCTCGTGCTTGGCGCGTTCGGCTCCTTCGTGATGGGCGGCGCGAAGCGTGGCGCCTTCGCCGATCGGCTCTCGACCTACCGCTCCGAACCAAGCGGGGCGCGCGGCGTCTTCCTCCTCCTCCAGGAAGCGGGCCTGCCCGTCGATCGCTGGCAACAGAACTTCGAGGTCATCGATCGCGACACCACCCTCGTCCTCCTCGGCGCCAACTTCCGCGACGAGGAAGATCGCAAGAGCACCAACCCGGGCAAGGCCGACGGGGGCTCCTCGTTGTTCGACGACGAGGAGCTGACCGACGAGGAGAAGGAAGAGTTCCGCGAGCGTGGGCTCAACGCCTTTCGCAGCCCGCCGATCTTGCCCGACGAGACCAAGAAGCTGCTCGAGCACGTGCGCAACGGCGGCACCCTCGTCTACGCGCCGTGGGACAAGGACGAGAACGAGCTGCTCTCCGCCGTCGACGTCTACCTGGAGCGCGCCGAGCACCGGAAGGAGATCACGACGTTGGTGCCCGCGCAGCCCTCGCGCTTCACCGTGGGCGTCGAGCGGCTCGAGGCCCGGGTGCGGGTGTGGCTCGATCTCCCGCCTGGCGCAGTGGCCCTCGCGGTCGACGAAGGCGCCGAGCAGGTGGTGGTGGGGCTGGTACCGTACGGCCAGGGCCGAATGATCATCATCGGCGCACCGGAGCTCGCGATGAACTCCGCGCTCGGCCGCGCCGACAACGCCCTCTTCTGGCGCGCGCTGGCGAAGGCGCTCACCCGCGACGGGCCGATGTCGTTCGACGAGTTCCACCATGGCTTCACTGGCGATCGCTCGATCGCCGAGTTCGCCGCGCGCTACGGCCTCCAGTTCGCCGCCGGCCAGCTGCTCCTCGGGGTGATGCTCTGGGCCGCCTCCCTCAAGCGCTTCGGACGCCCCCGCCCGCCACCCGACTCGAATCGCATCGGCGCGACCGACGCCCTCTTCGCCACGAGCCGGCTGTACCGCGAGGGCAAGCACCACGCCCACGCCGCGAGCGCGATCACCAAGGAGCTCGCCGCCCAGCTCGCCCGCGCCGCCGGGCTGCCCGCGCGGGCGGAGCCGACGGAGATCTCGAGCGCCCTCGACGCCCGAGGCCGGAAGGATCTCGCCGCTGCGCTCCTCGACGTCACCCGGGCCGCGACCCACGCGAACAGTGACGCCGCCGTCGAGAACGTCGCCCGTCTCGCTGCGCTGGCACGTATGAAGCTCGAAGTCCCCCGACGAAAGGCCGCATCTCCATGACGCCCACTGGTGGTCCCATCGCCCCGCCTCCCCTCGCGCCGCCGCCGACCTCGCACGCGGTCAACGTCGCCCATCACGTCCGCGAAGCGGCCCTCGCCGAGATCCGCAAGGCCGTGGTGGGCCAGGACGAGGCGCTCGAGCTGATGCTCGTCGGGTTGATCACCGGAGGCCACGTGCTGCTCGAGGGCGTGCCTGGCGTCGCGAAGACCCTGATGGCGCGCGCGCTCGCCAAGAGCGTGTCGGCGGAGTTCAAGCGAATTCAGTTCACGCCCGATCTGATGCCGGCCGACATCCTCGGCACGAGTGTGTTCGATCTGAAGTCGCAGAGCTTCGTGTTGGTGAAGGGCCCGATCTTCACCGACCTCTTGCTCGCCGACGAGATCAACCGCGCGCCGGCGAAGACCCAGTCTGCGTTGCTCGAGGCGATGCAGGAACGAAGCGTCTCCCTCGAAGGCCGGAACACCCAGCTCTCGCCGATCTTCACCGTCTTCGCGACCCAGAACCCGGTCGAATCCGAAGGCACCTACCCCCTGCCCGAAGCCCAGCTCGATCGCTTCCTCTTCAAGATCGACGTCGGCTACCCGAGCGAGACCGAAGAAGAGGCGATCCTCCAGTCGGTGCACCGCGGCTTCGATGCCGGCGATCTCTCGCGCGCGGGCGTGCAGCCAGCGATCACCCAGGAGCAGCTGCTCGCGACCCGCGAGTCGATGAAGCAGGTCGCCATCGAAGCGCCCGTGCTCTCGTACGTGCGCAAGCTCGTCGGCGCGACCCGCTCGAGCCCGCGCATTCGGCTCGGCGCCGGTCCTCGCGCGGCGGTGCACCTGCTCCTCGCCTCGAAGGCCCTCGCCGCGATCCGTGGCCGATCGTTCGTCACCCCCGACGACGTGCGCTCGCTCGCCGGCCCCGTGCTCAAGCATCGCCTCCTGCTCTCGCCCGACGCCGAGCTCGACGGCGCGACGCCTGGCGAGGTGTTGAAAGAAGTCGTCAACTCCGTCGAGGTCCCGAGGTAACGCGTGGTCCCCTCTGCGCGCCTGTGGGCGACGATCTGCCTCTTGGCGCTCCCCACCATCGCCGCCGGCTTCATCAGTGGCTTGTGGCCATTGGTGGTGTTGCTCGACGCCTCGCTGCTCCTCCTCACCGCGATGGACTGGCTCGTCGCCCGGCGCGCAGCGGTCAAGGTGTCGCGCGAGCTGCCGCACCGGTTCCAGGTGGGCGTGGAGAACAAGGTCCACCTCGACGTGATCAACTCGGGCTCGAGCACCCTGCGGCTGCGGCTCAAGGACGACGCGCCCGAGACGTTCGCAGCCACCCCCGAGGTGCTCGCCTTCTCCCTCTCCGGGAAGAGCCGCATTCGCCTGCCGTACAGCTGCAAGCCGGCCGGCCGCGGGCGCTTCGAGTTCGCCGATCTGAACCTCCGCGTGCGCGGGCCGCTGGGGCTGGTGTGGCACGATCGGGTGATCGCCGCGCGCACCGCCGTCAGCGTCTACCCGGACATGCGCGGGGCGAGCCGGTTGCTCCTGTCTGACGCGGCGCTCGACTTCGTCAACCTGGGGCTGCGCCAGCTCCGCCGTGACGGGCGAGGCACCGAGTTCGCTCGCCTGCGCGACTATGCCCAGGGCGACTCGGTGCGGGAGGTCGATTGGAAGGCCAGCGCTCGCCGCGGCAAGCCCGTCACCCGGGTGATGGAGTCCGAGCGCTCGCAGACCGTCTTCATCGGAGTCGACGCCGGCCGCAGCATGGCCGCGCACGTCGACGGGCTCTCGAAGCTCGACCACGCCGTCAACGCCGCCCTCTTCCTCGCCTTCGTCGCCATTCGAAACGGCGATCGGGTTGGGCTGATCGTCTTCGCCGACGGCATCAAGTCCTTCATCGCGCCGGCCTCGGGCCGCAACCAGTACCGGAAGATCGTCGACGCGCTCTATTCGTCGAAGCCCAACCTCACCTACGTCGACTACCTCGCGCTCTTCCGTGAGCTGAACGTGCGACTGCTGCGACGCAGCCTGCTCTGCGTCTTCACCGACTTCCTCGACGAAGATCAGGCCGCCACTATGGTGGGCCCGATGCGCCGCCTCGCGAAGCGCCACGTCCCGGTGTGCCTCTCGATCAAGGACGCGGCGCTGCACCGGCTGCTGCGCACGACCCCGGCCGACACCGAGGTCGCCTACCAGCACGCCGTCGCCTCCGAGCTGCTGCTCGAACGTGAGGCCGCCAAGCGAAAGGTGGGGCAAGATGGGGTGACGGTGATCGACGTCGAGGCGGACGCCCTCTCGCTGGCTGCGGTGAACAAGTACCTCGAGGTGAAGGCTCGAGGCGCGCTCTAAAGGAAACGACAACGATGAAGGTCTTCTGCCCGAACTGCGGAACCGACAACGAAGGAACCCCAGGCAGCCGGGTGACGTGCCGGGCCTGTACGGCCTCCTACGAAGTGCCCTTCGAGGCCGGAGCGACGCCCGCTCCACAGCCGAGCTTCGGTGGCCGGCCCGTGCAGACGTTCGATCAACCCGCGCCCGTGCAGCCGCCTCCACAGATGGCGCCTGCGCCCGTGCAACCGCCGCCCAACGTGTGGACACCCAACGCCCCCGGGGTCTTCGTGCAGCCGCCATCGGCCGTCGGAGCGCCCGGCCAGACCAACACCCTCGCCATCGTCTCGTTGGTCTCGAGCCTGCTCGGCTGCCTCTGCGGCGTCTCTTCGATCGTCGGCATCGTCACCGGCTTCATGGCGATCTCTCAGATCAACGCCTCCGGTGGCACGCAGAAGGGTCGCGAGCTCGCGATCGGCGGGGTCGCCGTCGGCTTCCTGTCGTGCCTGATGTCCGCCGTGTGGGTGGCGATCAGCATGGCGCAGAGGCACTGACCGTTCAGGAAGCGCGCTCGGAGCGACGGAGAAAGGCCGAGAGGAGGTAGGCGTAGACGCCACTTCCGACGATCAGCGCAAAGCCGATCTTGAACCAGACCGGCAAGCGCGGCGGGTGGATCTGCGAGATCGTTCCCTCGATCATTCCCGCGAGGATGAAGAGCGCCACCGTGCCCAGCACCAGCTTCAAGGCCGTCACCGACTCACGCCGCAAGGCGACTCGGCGCGAGAGCCCCTGGGGGGCCACCAGGCCGCGCGCGATCACCAACCCGGCGGCGCCCGCGAGACAGATGGCGGTGATCTCCGGAATGCCGTGCGGGAGAATCCACGCCCAGAACCAGCCCGCGTGCCCCTTCGCGGTGTAGACCCACGCGAGCGAGCCGAGCAGCACGCCGTTGCCGAAGAGCAACACCGTCGTGCCCACGCCCGCGGTGAGGCCCAGCGCGAAGGCGAAGAAGGCGACGCCGATGTTGTTGCGCATGAGGAACGCAGAGAACGCCGCCTGCTCGCCGACGTCGGCTCCCTGGTTGCTCGCTTCGTCCTTCACTCGTTTGTCGGGGTCGAGCTTCTGGTGCATGCCGGGCACGAGGTACGGCGCCGCGTCGGGGTCGAACATCATTCCGATCCAGCCGAAGCCTCCGCCGGCGACGAACATCAAGGTGGAGGCGACGATCATTCGCAGCTCGGTGCGGACGAGCTCGGGGAAGCCGTGGGTCAGGAACCGCAGCACGTCGCGAGGGCGAATCCGGGTGCCTGGGTAGGTGACCGCGTAGGCCCGGCCGACGAGATCGTTCAGGTACCCGCTGACGTCGATCGACCCCGCCCTCGCTCGAACCCAGAGGAGATCGGAGGACGCCGTGCGGTAGAGGCGAGAGAGCGAACGGGCCTCGTCGAGGGAGAGCGACTTGAGGCCGGTGCGCTCGGCGCGATCGAGGAGCCGCTCGAGCGCCTCCCACTTGGGCCGCCGCTGATCGATGAACTCGGGGAGCTCCACGTGCACGAGCATACTCTTCCCGCCCGCAGTTGTGGGTCGTCTCGCGTGCTCGGCGAGACGAGACTTCGCGCCTGCGCACCAGCCGATGACCGAATACACTCGACCGCCCAATGGCCGACGATCGCCTGCACCTCGACGGGAGCCACTCGGTCCTCACGCCCGAGTACGTCGAGTTCGACTTCGTGCTCGCGGGCATGCTCTCCCGCTTCCTCGCGTGGCTCGTCGACACCATCGTCACGGTGCTCTTGTCGATCGCCGTGGTGCTGCTCCCCTTCTTCTCGCTCTATGCAGGGCTCGCGCTCTTCGTGATCGCCGGCGCGGTCTTCCTCACCCGCAAGTTCGGCCGGCAGGAGGACACCAGCAACCTCACCGTGCCGATGGCGGCGATGGCGGCGGGCATCGTCCTCGGCCTCGGCGGGCTGGCGATGAACGTCATCTCGCCGTCGATCGGCTTCGCGCTCGTCTTCATCCTCTATTTCCTCGTCGACTGGGGCTACGCGATCTTCCTCGAGGGCATCTGGAGCGGGCAGACGATCGGCAAGAAGCTGTTCGGGCTCCGCGTGATCCAGGAGAGCGGCGTGCGAGTCACCTGGGTGCAGGCCTTCTTGCGCAACTTCGCGCGTCCGGTCGATCGGCTCCCGGGCTTCTACCTGGTGGGCGGGCTCGCGGCGCTCTTCACCGGCTCGCAACAACGGCTCGGAGATCTGCTCGCCGGAACCGTCGTGGTTCGGGAACGCCGCCTCAAGATCCCCGCCTCGCTCTCGCGCCCCGAGGGAGACACCGCGCTCCTCGCCGACCCCGACTTCCGCGCGCGCGTCGCCAAGGTGTCGGCCGAAGAAGAGACGGTGCTCTTCAACGCGTCCTTGCGTCGAGAAGAGCTGGGGATGGAGGCACGGCTCCACCTCTTCTCGACCCTCTCTCAGCGACTCCAGGACGACTTGGGCTTCTTCAAGCCGCAGCACCTGTCCGACGAGAAGCTGGTGCTGCTGGTGACGGCCGCGCTCGCCGCCCGGCGGGCCGAGAAGGCCAAGCAGGGGTCGAAACGAAAGGCGCCTCCTTCCCCTGCGCTGCGACCGGGCTGATCGGCCCCCTCACGCAGCGCGAAGCACCGGCGAAGGCTCGCGATCGCTCAGAAGTACGTCGCCGCCGTCAGCGTTCCGCCGATCGAGAACCGCTGCGGTGCGTTGAGCGCGATGAACCAGTCGAAGAAGCCGCGCGCTTGGAGCGAGATGCTGTCGGAGACGAAGTACTCGACGCCCGCGCCGAGGCCCGGGCCGACCAACAGGTTGCTCCCGACGTCGATGCCGCCCGACCCCGTGGGGCGGATCACATAGATGCCCGAGAGGTGCAGCGAGACGAAGGGCCTCAGCGTCTCCTCCATGAAGAGATACCGAACGCCCGCTTGCCCACCCGTCGCCACCACCAGGCCCGCTCCGCTCGCCGTCGCCGCGCCCACCTTCACGCTCGCCAACGCCAGGGGAATGCGCACGTACACGTCGAAGCCGCTCTCCGCGTAGTACGAGCCCTCGATCCAGAGCGGAATGCAGAACTCGGGAACCGTGCTGTCGTCGCTGATGATCTTCATGAAGCCGAAGCCGAGGCCCAGGCCCCGGTTGGCGAAGCTGGTGGCGTGAGCCGATCCGGCGGTGGCGAGGGCAACGGTGAGCGCGAGCGCAGGGAGTCGCATGCGGGTCGGCACTCTACCGGCTTTGTCCTCGACAACTCCCGCAAATCCGACCGGTTGTGCAGGTTTCCTTCGTTGCCCCGTCCGCTCCAACTCTCTACACTTCTGCGACATGACGCGTCGTGTCCTCTTGGCCGTCTTGGCGCTCTCGGTGGGGTGCGTCACCACGCCTCCGCCCCACCCTCGCGCGCTCGAGGCCAACAACATCTGCACCGAGTACCTCGCGCAGGGCGATCTCACCCGCGCCGAGGTGCAGTGCGATCTGGGCATTCAGTTCTCGCCCCAGTACGCCGATCTCTGGGTCAACAAGGGCCTCATCGCCCTCAAGCGCGGCCAGAAAGACGTCGCCAAGGAGCTCTTCATCAAGGCGCTCCGCCTCAACCAGGATCAGGCGCAGGCCTACAACAACCTCGGCTACATCTACCTCGGCGATCAGCAGTTCGGAAAAGCGCACGACAACTTCCAGCGCGCGCTCAAGGTGAACCCCGACTACACCGAGGCTCGCTACAACCTCTCGATCGCGTTCCGCGGCCTCGGCCAGGCAGACAAGGCCAAGAAGGAGCTGCGGACGATCATCGAGGTGAACCCGAGCCTCGCCGATCCCTACAAGGAGCTCGGGCTCATCGCGCTCGAGGAAGGGAACCTCGAGACCGCCGCGGAAGAGCTCGAGAAGGCGACCAAGCTCGATCCCCAGTTCGTCGATGCCTGGCAGTCGCTCGGCAACACCTTGGTCGAGCTCGGCAAGCCCTGCGACGCGAAGGACGCGTTCTCGAGCTGCATCGAGGCCGACGCGAACAACATCATCTGCCGCAACAACATCATCAACGCCGAGAAGAAGTGCAAACTGCAGGACAAGGCGCTCACCGACGTGAAGGAGCGCGCCGCCGGCCAGAAGACGCCGGAGAGCGAGTACTCCGCCGCGCTCAAGTTCAAGGAGCAGGGCCTGGTGGCCGACGAGGAGCGCGCCTACAAACGGTGTCTCAAGTACGACGCGAAGTTCGTGCTCTGCCACTTCGGCCTCTTCGAGCTCTTCAAGGCTCGCGCGGACGAGCGGAACGCGTCGACGGCGTGCAAGAACTTCATCAAGTTCGCCAGCGAGAACGAGTACCAGGCGCAGGTGGCGACCTGTCAGCAGTACGTGCGTGACTAAAGAGTCCCATGGGCGTTCGCCTCACCGTCAAGAAGCGCGCCGAAGCCGGAGGCGCCGAGAAGCCGCAGGTGGTGACCCTCGGAGAGGACACCATCACGCTCGGCCGTGACGACAAGTGCGACGTCGTGCTCGCGCAGTCGGCGGTGTCGCGCAACCACGCCCGCATCAGCCGCGACGGCACCCTCTTCTTCCTCGAAGATCTCGGCTCGAGCTTCGGCACGCTGCTCAACGGCGCGAAGATCAAGAAGAACGAGAAGCAGCTGCTGCGCAACGGCGACACCATCGCGATCGCCCAGTTCGACGTCGTCTTCGATCGCATCGCCGACGTCACCGAGTCCAACGCCGGCAACACCATGTTCGTCAGCCGGAACCTGGTGAAGGACGTGATGAAGGGCCTCGGCACCTCCGGGGAGCGGCCCTTCTTTCGGGTGATGAACGGCCCGCGGGAGGGTCAGAAGATCGAGGTCAGCGACGCGCAGGAATACGTCTTCGGGCGCGACGACACCGCCGACATCGTGCTCAACGACGATCTCGTGTCTCGCCGCCACGCGCGGGTTCGCCGCGACTGGTCGGGCACCCACGTCGAAGATCTTGGCAGCCGCAATGGCATCAAGGTCAACAAGAAGCGCACCAAGAAGCAGACGCTCAAGGACCGCGACGAGCTCGAGATCGGCGGCATGAAGCTGCTGTACCTCGACCCCTCCGAGGTGCGCGAGACGCCAGTGGTGCTGCCCTCCGACTCGCAGGACGAAGAGGGCACCGTCAGCGTCGCCGAAGATCAGGAGCAGAAGCCCGAGCCCGAGCCCGAACCGGAGCCGCAGCCCGAACCCGAGCCCGAGCCTGCGGCCGAGGCCCCTCCGCCCGAAGAGCCCCCAGCCGAGGAGCCCCAGCCCCCACCCGAAGAAGGCGACCCAGCCAACACCGCCGAAGATCCGCCACCCGAAGACGAGGCAGAAGCCGGCTCGGGCAAGCTGATCGATCTGTCGAACAAGACGACGCTGATCGCGCTCGGAGCAGTCGGCTTCTTCGTGCTGATCGCGATCATTCTCGTGATCCTCGTCTTCGTCGCCTGAGCCGACTCGCGCCCGTCGAGAACGCAGGACGCGCCTGCCGCGGTCGATGGTGCAGGGGGTCTTGCTCGAGCGCCCCGTGCCAGCCGCCTCAGGTGCGAATCGAATCGACGGGGCACGAAGCGGCGTTCGCCTCGTCGTCGCCGGTGGGAGCCGCCCGTCACCGCGCCCGCATGAACCAACGACGCACCCGATTGCATGCCGCAGGAGAACCACAGCGCTGCCGCCAGACTGAGCAGCGGCGGGCGATGTCACCTCTCGCGGCGGTCAGCGAGTGCTGATTCGGGCGACCGGCTGAATGTTCAGCTCGGGCGAGAGCTCTTGGTAGCTCACCACCGAGAACGGCGGGTTGAACTCGTACTCGAGGAGCTTGCGGACGTAGCGGCGAATGTCCATCGAGGTGAGGATCACCGGTCGCTGCGCGGTCGGAGGCAAGTGGCCACACTCGTTCTTCACCGCCTGGACGATCTCCTGCGCGATGTCGGGCTCGAGCGCCAGGTGCGTTCCCGCCGAGGTGCGCTTGATCGAGCTGCGAATCGCTTCTTCGATCTGCGGGTCGAGCAGGTACACGATGAGGGTGTTCGTCCCGCGCGCGTACTTGTGAGAGACGTACCGCTTCTGCGACGAGCGCACGTGCTCGGTGAGCATCACCGAGTCGGCCTCGGTCTGACCGTGCTCGGCGATCGCCTGGAGGATGCCGCGGAGATCGCGGATCGAGATCTCTTCCTCGACGAGCCGCCCCAAGATGTCGGTCAGCTTGAGAACGTTCACCACCTTCGGCACGACTTCCTTCACGATCGCAGGGAAGGCCTTCTCGAGCTGGTCGAGCATCGACTGCACTTCCTGCACACCGACGAACTCACGCGCTTGCCGACGCAGCACGCTCGCGGTGTGGAGAATGATGTAGCCCGGCACGTCCCAGGTGGTGAGCCCCGCGGCCTCGAGCATGTCCTTGTTCTGCTCGGGTACCCAGGCAGCTGGTTGCCGCGTCGCCGGGTTCACCGCCTCGAAGCCTTCGATGTTCATCAGCTTCAGACGATCGACGGTGTCATTCACCAAGATGTGGCCCAGCGTCGCCTGTCCCGTCACCACCGGCACTTCGTTGATCTGAATCTGGTACGCGCCAGGCGGCAGGCCCGGGCTCCCACGCGCCCGCACTCCAGGGAAGCGAACGCCGAGCTCGACGAAGAGGCCGTCGCGCATGAAGGGAATCAGCTCATAGAGGAACTTGCCGCCGTCCTGGCGGGAGTCGACGAACGGCACCAGCGCGTCGGACACCTCGAGCACGATCGGCGTCACCACCGGGATGAAGAGCTCGGAGTCGGGGTTGATCGGCTCCTTCGGGGCGGGCTCCGCAGCAGCAGGCGAGTCTCCGTTCTCCCCGTTCTCCGCCGCCTCGCCGTCGGCCGCGCCCTCCGCGCCCTTCTTGCTCGGCTTGAGCAGCTTGTACGCACCCGCCCCGGCGAGGCCGCCCATGATGAAGAAGGGCAACTTCGGCAGACCGGGGATGAGGCCGAGCGCGATCAACATGCCCGAGGCGATCGCGATCGCGCGGGGAAAGGCGATCAGCTGCCCGCCGACGTCCTTGCCGAGGTGGGCGCCCTCTTCCTCACCGCCGACGCGCGTCACGATGATGCCGGCAGCCGTCGAGATGAGGATCGCGGGGATCATTCCGACCAGACCGTCGCCGATGGTGAGCAGCGAGTACTTCTTCGCCGCGTCGCCCGCCGAGAGCCCCTTCTGCATCACGCCGATGGCGAGGCCGCCGACCAGGTTCACGACCGTGATGATGATGCCGGCGATCGCGTCGCCCTTGACGAACTTCATCGCGCCGTCCATCGCGCCGAAGAGCTGGCTCTCGCGCTCGAGGTCGCGGCGCTTGCGCTTGCCCTCCTCCATGTCGATCGAGCCAGCGCGCAGGTCGGCGTCGATCGACATCTGCTTGCCGGGCATGGCGTCGAGGGTGAAGCGGGCGGCGACCTCGGACACGCGCTCCGAGCCCTTCGCGATCACGATGAAGTTCACGATCACGAGGATCACGAAGATGATTCCACCGACGACGAAGTTGCCGCGCGCCACGAAGTTACCGAACGAATAGACGACCTCACCCGCATCACCGGTCGAGAGGATGAGTCGCGTCGTCGAGACCGTGAGGGCCAACCGGTACATCGTGGTGATCAGCAGCAGCGTCGGGAACACCGAGAAGTGCAGCGCCCCGGGGATGTAGATCGTCATCAGGAGGATGATGACCGAGAGGCTGATGTTGATGGTCAACAGCACGTCCAGGAGGATCGTCGGCAGCGGCACGATCATCATGCCGATGATGGCGATCACCACCACCGCGAGGGCGATGTCCGAGTACTTGTTGAGGAAGCCGGTCGGGGATCCGGAGGTCGCGTTGCTCATCAGGCGCCGCAGCCTAGCTCAAGTTCGCCCCTGAAATGGGCCCGGCAGTCAGCGTTTCACCGTTCGTTTGGCGAGCTGGAGGAGGCGCTTGGCGCGATCGACGAAAGGCTCCTCGGGGCTCCCGAGCTCCAACGCGCGCTGGAGATCCTCGACGGCCTGCCGCACCCGACGCTTCTGCAGCCGAATCTCGGCGCGGTAGACCAACGCCGCGAGATCGTTCTCGTCGATCTTCAGCGCCTCCTCGAAGCGCGTCGCGGCCTTCTCGAGCTCGTTCTGAGCGAGGTGAATCGTGCCCAGCATCGTGAAGACGAAGCCGTCGGCGAACCGCACCGCGTCGGCCGCTAGCCCCTCGAAGATCACCTTGGCCTCGGCGATCTTCCCGCGAGAGAAGAGCTCATGGCCCAGCGCCGCCATGTCGAAGCGCGCCTGGGCCTGCTGACCCGGATCGGGAGTCTCGTCGGAGAGGGTGATCCGCCCGAAGGAGCCGCTCTTCGTTCGCCGGCGCCGCTTGCCGTCGGAGGAGAGGTCGAGCTCTTCGGTCTTCGAATCTTCCCCGAGAAAGAGCTCGGGGATCGTCTGGGTTCGGCTCCGGGTCGCCGACTTCTTCGGGAAGTAGACGACCGGAACCGGAGTCGGCTTGCGCGACGACTTCACTTCACGTCACTTCTTCTTGCCAGCCGCAGGCTTCTTCGCGGGCTCAGCGGCCTTCTTCGCCTCGGGCTTCTTGGCCGGCTCGGCCTTCTTGCCCTTGTCGCCACCACCCTGCGCGCCTTCGATCAGCTCGAGGGCGGCGGCAGCGAGCACGCGCGCGCGCAGCACGAGCGGGTCCTTGCCGGTGGGATCGAGATCGACCGCCGACTTGAAGTCGGTCGCGGCCTCCATGACGTTGCCCATGCGGAGGTGCGCCTCGCCACGGTTCACGTAGGCCGCGAGCTCCTTCGGGTTGAACGCGAGCGCCTGATCGAAGTTGTGCTTCGCGCGCTCGAAGTTGTCCTGGGCGAGGTACACGGCGCCGAGCGCGGTGTAGTAGTACGCCTCACGAGGATCGAGGGCGATGAGGCCGTTGAAGATCGTCTCCGCCTCGCTGTACTTGCCGTTCTCGTACATGCGGAAGCCGATGAGCGCCATCTGGAGCATCTCGGGGCCGCTGATGGCGTGGTAGTCACGCAGGCTGAGCTCGCCGCGCTGGAGCATCGCTTGACGCTCCGGCGTGTAGAGGATCTTCTCGTAGTCCTTCGTCACTTCGCTCGAGATCACCTGGCCCGTCGCCGTCACCGGAACGCCCGGGGCGATTGGCTTGGGCGGTTCGCGCTTGTCGTTGCTCATTGTCCCCTCACGTCGTCGTCAGCAGTGGAAAAGAAAACCGGGGACTCCCTCTTGGAAGTCCCCGGCGGATACTACTCAGTCTTGCGGACCTGTCATCAGCGAAGGTTAGCGGAGGTTCTGGATCATGCCCTTGATCGAGTCGCCCTGGGCCTTCAGGGTGGTCGTCATCATCTGCCAGAACTGCATCATCTGCTGGTGGGCCTGCTGGTACTCGAACATCTGCTTCTGGTAGTTGTTCTGCGCGTTGAGGTCCTTCGGGTCCTTCGGGGCCTCAGGGAACGCCGGGAACGAGCCGTTGTAGTTCGTGCCACCCGCGCCGCCCGCGCCCGTCGAGGCGTTGCTGCCCGACGAAGGAGCCGTGGGGGTGTTGCCCGGGATGCTGCCACCGCGGTCCTGGATGGGCGGGGCGGTGATCTGCGTCGACGGCTGGCCAGGGCCCATGTTGACGTCGCGGCTGGTCGGCTGGCCGACGATGTTCGCGAGCAGCTTGTCGATCTGGCCGTTGAAGAAGTTCGAGGCCAGGTTCTTCAGGCCGGGGGCGAGCTTGTCGACCAAGCCGGAGGCGAGGGGGCCGACGAGCGGCAACCCGCCAAGGAGACCCTTCAGACCAGAGGTGCCCGCCTGGAAGAGGCTGTCGAGGCCGAACCCGACGACGCTCTTGAGGGCCTCAGCCGCCTTCGGAGCAACCGCCTTGAGGATCGAGGTGCCAATCGGCTTGATGAAGTTGCCAATGCTGCTGAGGAAGCTCATGTGTTTTCTCCTGGAGTAGGCCGAGGTGAAGTCCGCGGCGCTGATGTGGAGATTATCTCGACCCTGTCATTTCGGTTGCGTGCTTTCTCCACCCTTCCTCTCATTTCCTGGAAAGCCGCTGTAACAGCGCGCCGATCTTGTCTTTCAGGGGATCTTCAGGGTCCACGAACTGGGCCGCACGACGGAGGTCCTCGACGGCCGCGCTGCGCTGCCCCTGCGCCACCTTCACCTCCGCTCGACCAACGTAAGCGGCTGAATCTTTTGGCGAAAGTTTGAGACAGACGTCGTAGGCCGCGACCGCGCCGGCTGCGTTTCCGGCGGCCATCTCCACAACGCCAAGAGCCTTTGCAAAATAGGGGTCGAGCGGGTTGACGGCGTAGAGGCCCTGGAACACGGTTCGGGCTTCTTCGAGCTTGCCCTGGTAGAAGAAGAAGTACCCCAGCCGCGCGATCGAATAGAGTTCTTCGTTCGAGTAGCCGCGCACGTCTTTGAGGGTCGCTTTGCCGTCGGCCCACTTCTGCAGGCGAGCGGCGAGCTGCGGATCATTCGAGGGAGGCATGGATCAGAAGGCCTCTTCCGCTTGCTCTTCACGGCGCCGTCGCTCGACCTCCGCCATCGCTTCCCCCACGCTGCTGATGAGGTTGAGCATCTGCGCCTCGCGCTGCAGCAGGGAACGAAGGCGCTCGACCCGATCGGTTGGGGCGCGAATCGCGGCCATGCCCCGCTCGAGCTCGGCCTGCCGGTACTCGCTCATTCGCTCGGCGACGGTGGAGACGTAGGGCCGATCCAAGAAGCCCTCGACGTCGGCGCCGTGCCCGCTGGGCGTGGGCGGCATCGGCAGGCGCATCTCCTCGGCGGAGTGGGCGGGCCCGATGAAGTCGAGCAAGGCCGCCGACGCGAGCGCCGGGTTCTTCGGGTCACCCTTCTTCTTCGCCTTGGTGGTGACCTGCGTCTT
>JBPOIJ010000033.1:0-54349 GCA_052034585.1 Myxococcota bacterium | reverse complement strand
ACGGGCAGTTGTCGACCGAGTCCGCCTTGCCGTCGCCGTCCGCGTCGTCCGTGTACGCCAGCGTCTTGCCGTCGTCCGTGTAGGCCACCCACACCGAGCAGCCACAGCCACAGCCACAGCCGCCGCCGCCCTCTTCCTTGGGCTTGCCGCACTCGGTGCCGAGACACTCAGGGTTGTCGATGTTCTGCGCGAACGCCGGTGCCGCCAAGAGCGTCGTCAGCGCGGTCAGGGTGAGAATTCGAGTATTCATGTGAGGCTCCCG
Source organism: Myxococcota bacterium (assembly GCA_052034585.1). Taxonomy (GTDB): domain Bacteria; phylum Myxococcota; class Myxococcia; order Myxococcales; family Myxococcaceae; genus Xiheimicrobium. The sequence goes on along the minus strand of JBPOIJ010000033.1, from coordinate 54,087 downwards.
TGGAAAGCTTCTGGAGGCGGGGCACTTCAAGTCTCGATCCAACCGACCGACCGCGATGGGGAGCGGGCATTTCATGGTCTTGGACGTTCGGGGCCTCGCGCATGCCGCCGACCTGAGGTGCCGCCGCACCACGCAGCTGGGGAGCGCACTCCACACCCGCCCGCTCGCCGGAGACGTCGGTCGTTCAGAGCCCGTTCTCGAACGCGTCGTCAGCGAGCTTGATCAGGCCTCGCGGGCGACGGGTGGGAGGAGAGCTCGTGTAGCGAACGGAGGTCACGTTGAGGCGCCCGACGCCCGTCCCACGGGGGTCGTTCTCCCTGCCGACCTGGAAGTAGAGGTAGATCTCGTTGGTGCCCTTGAGAATGAGGCGGCCGCTGTTGTTCGGTGACGGCCGCTCGCGGGTCTCGAGGAGACTGATGTTGTAGGCGTTGATCGAGTAGCAGCTGCGCTTGTCGGGAGTCTGCTCGATCTCCTTGATCGAGTAGCCGTAGCCGCGGTCCTGGCGAAACTCGATGTCGTCGGAGATCGGGTCGGTGTGGGCCTCGAGCTCGGTGATGTTCGGAAACCCGTCGCGATCGGTGTCATCGAGATCTTCCGCGATGAGCGGGTTCGCGCCACCGAGGAACTCGACGAGATCGGGGGCCGAGTCTCCGTCGGTGTCAGTGATGCACGCGTCGGTTCCGAGCACGCGCTCCTCGCAGTCGTTGAGCCGGTCTCCGTCTGCGTCGTCGACGAAGCTGCACCCTCGCACGACGTCGATGTTGCCGGGTTGGGGCTTGAGCCCCATCTTCACCTCGACTCCGTCGCTCAGCCCATCGCCGTCGGTGTCGACGAGGGTCGGGTCGGTCCCGATGTTTGCCTCGTCTTCGTCCGGAACGCCGTCGCCGTCACTGTCGACCAGGCCGGCCGAGGGTGCCTTGGTGTTCCGCACCCGCACGTTGCGGTTCATCGCGATGAAGCGCTTCAGGCGAAGCCCTCGCTGCAGCGAACCGTAGTTGAGGGTGGTGATGCGCTGGGAGATTGCGCCAGGGTTCGTCTGGAGGAGCTCGGTGCCTCCGGCGCGCGCGATGGCGTTCGCCTGGAACGGCGCGGGGTCGCTGGGGCCACGGTTGATGAGGACGGGCTGCACCGTCACCTCACCGGCGTTGAACTGAACCGCGAGCTGGCGGAGCGCGCCGACCGTTCGAACCAGCTCGCACTCGCTGCACCGCGGAAAGTCCCCGGTCGCTGCGATGGCGGCGCACTCTTGCGCGATGCCCGGGTTGAAGTCGGAGTTGCTGCAGCTCTCGTCGGCCGTCACCAGGATCATCACCACAAAGTAGCGGGTGCGCGCGACCTGGCCGCGACAGCCGGTCTGCATGTCGCCCCCGATGATGCTCTCGGCGAGCTTGAGCGGGGCCCGCATCGAGATCGGCCCGACCTCGTTGTAGGCGCTGTACTTGGCGAGCGCCGTCGTGAGCTCGACCTGATCAGCGGAGAAGCGGCCGAGCAACCCGCTGGCGATGGTGTGAAAGGTCACCACCGAGAAGCTCATGCCGGGGTTGGCGAATTGGGTCGTGGTGTCGTTGATGGCGGTGACGATCTCTTCGCGGAGCTGCGTGTCGATGGTGCTCCCGCCCTCGATGGCGAAGAGCACCTTCACCGGAAAGGCCTCTCCGGAGGCGACAGGGGCGCAGACGGTCGCCTGGAACTCGGCGCGATCGGGGCCGCCAGCGCCTCCCGCGCCCACCGCGTAGAGGCCGACGTCGGTACACCCCACCATGGTGACTGCCAGGAAGGCCACGGAGACCCGCATGGGCGCGGACTGTACCGACTCGCCCGGCGCGGGGCGAGTGCGTTTGCTCGGTCAGAGTGAGAGCACGTAGGCGAGCAGGTCGTTCCGCTCGGGAGGGGTGAGGAGATCGGCGCGGCCGTGGGTTGGTGCCCACTCCTCGACCGCCGCCCGGAGGGGGAACCGCGTCTTGACTCGCACTCGCTCTCCCACCACCTCGAGGCCGGCGAGGCCCGTCGTCAACATGGGGAAGACGTCCCACGCGCCGACGAGCGCGGGGGTGCCGAAGCCTGCGAAGCGCGTGTCTTGCCACTGCGTGCGCAGGGGCATCGCGTGTGGCGTGCCGACGTCGAGGAACTGGCCGCGCGTCGAGAGATCCTGGTCGAGGGTGAACTGGGGCGCAGGGTGACAGGTCGCGCACCGCGCCTTGCCCTCGAAGAGCGAGAGGCCGCGCCGCGGACTTCCGGTCTGGCCGTCGGGAAGCGCCAACGACTCGGCCAGCCCTCCGCTGGCGGTGCGGAAGGGGTTCGGCGGCGTGGGAAGAAGAGAGGTGAAGAGAGTGAGGGCCTCGATCTCGTCGTCGCTCATCGCAGGGTTCTGGTAGCGGTTTCGGGTGCCGACGATCTTCGCGGTCTCGCCCATCGAGTGGGTGGAAGCAGGCGTGAAGTAAGGCGGTGTCTCGCGGCTCCCACGCACCGTCGTCGAGCGGTAGATGCGCAGCGGGGTCGTCTTCTCGAAGAGCACGCCTTCTCCATGGCCTTCGAGGTGGCAGGCGTCGCAGCTCATCGCGGTGCGGCCCAGATCGGCGAAGTAGAGGATCTGCCCGAGCCGCCGCGTCTTTTGTCCCAGCACGTCGACGATCGGCCACTGCGCCTTCCAGACCGCTTTCCCCTTCGAGGCCTCGCGCACGTCGAGCACCGCGATCGTGCCGGTGAAGCGATCGAGCACGAAGAGGGTCTTGGCGTCTGCCGAGAGGGCGAGCGCCTTGGGTCCCGAGTGGAGCGACGGACCGGCCCGGCCTCGCACGTTGAAGTCCTCGTCGGCGCGAATGCGAGGAAACCGCTCGGGCGGAGGGAGCGCGACTTCCTGGAGCAGCGCCGATCTCGCGGCCGCGTCGGAGCCAGCCAGCTTTCGCGCGTCGACGATGCGGATCAGCCCGAGGGCGACGTCCGACGCGAAGAGGAGCTGGCGCGCCTCGTCGAAGGCGAGCGCCTCGGTGATGCCCGCGCCGAACCCGAGGTGCCGTTGCCAGCTCATCGGCGCCTTCGGCGTGGGGAGCGAGAGGGCGCCGACGCCCCCATTCATCGACACCTCCATCTTCCCTGGGTTGGGCCCGACGTTCGGCCCGATGCTCGCGAGGAAGAGCCGATCGAGCGCCTTCGAGGCCACGAGCGCGCGCGGCGCCTTGCCGTTCATCACGTACTTCCCGAACGCCTCGGTGGGCCCGCCGACGATCGAGACTCCCGGCCCGGGCTCAGTGACGGCCAGCAGCGTTCCGCTCGCGCGATCGAGCAGCTCGACCTCTCCCGTCTGGAGTGAGCCGACCGCGAGTCCGGCGCGGGTGATGGCGAGCGCACGAGGGTTGGGCGCGACAGGCGCACGCCATCGTTCCCGAAAGGTGACGCGCTCGTAGGCGATCACCGAGTCACGCGCGTGCTCGGCGACGAAGAGCTGGTCGCCGTCGATCACGATCGACTCCGCAGAGGCGGGCCCAGGCACCGTCCGGGTCGTCGAGGTGCCACCTGCGAAGTCGATCACGGTGAACATCGGTGCGGCTCGATGGACGACGACGACCCCCGACTCACCGAGCGGCGCGACGGCCGACGGTCGATCAGCGAGCGCGAGCTGGCTCACCCGCTGCGTCGCGACCTCGACCACGTACGCTCGATCTTCGGTCTCGCTGATCACCACGAGCCGAGCGCCGTCTCGGGTGAGCGCCATCGCGATCAGGTCGGGGAAGCGGGTGTCGTTGATCAGCCGGAGCTCGACCCCCGCGTCGACCCCTTCGAGCGCGGCCAGCACCACCGCCTCGCTCGCCAGCCCGAGCTCGACGCCCGGCGGGAAACGCGCCCAGCCATGTCGATCATCGACGACCTCGAGCGGAAGGCGAAGGTTCGCTGGAGCACCGATCACCAAGACGGCGCCTGCGTCGAGCCCAGCGCCCGTGACGGCCAGCGGCGTCGAGGTCGCGTTCGAGATCAGCCGCGGCCCCACGGTTCCAAGGATCGTCGCGACGATCGGAACCGGTCGCTCGGGAGCGGTGTCCGGCCGCTTGCAGCCAACGAGGGCGAGCAGCACCCCGAGGAGATGTCGTTGCATTGGCGACCTCAAGACTACATGGGTGGACTGTCCACCCCATTTCGAGGTGAGTTCTCCTCGCAGCACGAACAGCGAGGACCGTCGTGTACTCCTTGACCCTTCGGCACACGCTTCGCTTAACTCCCGGACTCGACATGCGCTCTTTCCTTCTCGTCGCCGCCGTCCTGATCGCGTCAACCGCATTCGCCGGGCCGAAGAAGAAGGGGAAGCCCGCGCCTGCACCGGCTCCAGCCGCGGCGGCGTCACCTGCACCCGAGGCTGCTCCAGCGGCGGCCGACGCGAGCGGCGGTGGCGGAGCTCCGGGTGTTCGAGGTCCGACGCGCATCGACTTCGATGACCGCCTCATTCAGGGTCAGAGCAACAAGTCGGGGGCGGTGTACCTGTACGATCGCAAAGAGCTGAAGGTGCGATCGATGATCAAGAAGCGCGACAACTTTCGTGACGAGATCGTAGGCTCCCTCTACGACACGTGAGTTTCGCCTCCGTGCCACTGTTTCCTCGAAGGAGTCACACGTGAGTGGACAGCCTTCCGTCCTCCAAGTCGTCATCTTGCGGGACGGGTTGTTGGTGGGCACCGAGGTGTTCGTGCCCGGCCAATACGTGGTGGGGTCGGGCGATCACGTCGACCTTCGTCTCGACGACCCAGCGGTCGCGCAGAGTCACGCGACGATCTATTTCCAGAACGGGCGCGCTGCGATTCAGGACGCGGGCTCGGGCTCGGTCTTCGTCAACGGCCACCGCATCAACGCCTGTGAAGTGCGAGCAGTCGACGAGATCGCGTGCGGGCCCTTCACGCTCAAGGTTCGCGTGCTGGCGCAGAAGCCGGTCACCAAGTCGCTCCCGCCGCCCGAAGTGGCTGCCCTGCTCGGACCGCAGCAACCGGCCGCGCCAGTGAGCCGGCCCTCGCCCGCGCCGCCCAAGCCAGCGCCTGCCGCAGCCAAGGCAGCGCCGTCGACCGTCGTCTCGGCGCGTCGAATGAGCACCGCGCCCCAGACCTCGGACAGCGCGGTGACCGCGAGAGAGCGGCCACACCTGCGTCCCGTCGAGCCGCTCCAGCTCGAGGAGCACGAAGAGAAGACCGAGAGCGTCGCGCTGGGCGCCGAGCTCTTGGCGCCGACGACGCGCGCACGAGTCCCCGACCCGCAGATGACGGTGCCGATCGACTCGAGCCTGGCGCCGAGCTTCGACTCGCCCTTCGGTGATCCCGCGCCGGCCATCGCCGCTCCCCCGACCCAGCCGGCGACCCCGGTCGCTCGGGCCGAGGCTCGGCCTCCACCACCCGCGCCCAAGGCGGCGCCCCCGGCTCCAGCGCCCGAGCGCGCCGAGAAACGCAGCCACGAGAAGGCGACCCCGCAGCAGCCTCGCCCGTCGGGCAAACACAAGAAGCCCACGCCGTCGATCCCCGCCGCCGCGGAAGGCAAGGGCAAGCCCCACCTCTTCATCGAGCTCTACTGGGGCGAGACCCGCCGCTACGCCTCGTCGCACGCGAAAATCGATGCCAAGAAGAAGCTCGTCGCGCGTGACGACGACAACGCACCGCTCCCGCTCTGGGGCTTCGGGACCGAAGGCACCGACTTCGTCTTCGCCGAACAGAAGGGCGATCTCTTCCGCGTCTTCGTGCCGTCGACCGCGGCGGTCGAGCGGCGCGCACAGGACGGCAACTTCTACCCGGTCGGCGGAGAGTCGCTCGAGGTCGGTCCCGGCCAGCGCCGCTGCGTCACCCTCGGAACCGGCCACGCCGTTCGCTTCACCGGCGACAAGGACATGATGCTGGTGGCGTACGTTCAGCCAGCGCTGCCGCGACCCTTCGTCAATCCACTGCGCAAGCTGCCCTGGTTGGTGCTCGCCTTCCTCGCCTTGTTCGGCAGCGCCTTCATGGCGTTCGCGGTCTACGCCTACCAGCCCGAGAACCCCGACTTCGCGGCGAAGAACGTTCCTCCGGTCGCCGTTCGCTTGATCGCTCCTCCGAAGAAAGAGGAGAAGAAGAAGATCGAAGAGAAGATCAAGGAGATCAAGAAGGAGAAGAAGAAGGAAGAGCCGAAGGTCGAGAAGCCGCTGCCCAAGCCGGTTCCTGCCGAGACGAAGAAGGCGCTCAAGAGCGTCGAGAAGCTCGTCGCGGCTGGCCCCGCGATGAAGGACCTGCTCGCGGCCGTCGACAAGCTGGGCTCGGGACCAGGCGCGAAGAACGCGAAGAACGACTTCAAGCTCTCGGGCCTCATCGGCAAGGCGCCCATCGCCAACGCGGGCATCGGCACCTTCGGGCTCGGCGGTGGAGGCGCCGGAGGCATGGGCATCAAGGGCGCGGAGCTGCTGCGCGGCAAGGGCGGCGCGGGCATCGGCGCGCTGGGCGCGGGCAACATCGGCAAGGGGAAGGTCGGCGGCTCCGTCACCTCGGCGGTGAGCCGCAACATCGGCGCGCAAGGCACCATCGACAAGGAAGCGGTGGCGAAGGCGATCAACGCGCACCTCCACGAAGTGTCGAGCTGCTACGAGCGCGCGCTGCTCAAGGAGCCGGGCCTCGCGGGCAAGATCGTGCTCGAGTGGCAGATCACCGTGACGGGCGGCGTTGGCTTTGCCAAGACCAAGTCTTCGACGATGAAGAGCTCGGCGGTCGAGCAGTGCATTCTCGGCTCGCTCAAGACCTGGCGCTTCCCGCCGGCGAAGGGCGCAGGCGTGCTCATCACCTACCCCTTCATGTTCAACTCCGTCGGCTACTGATCTCCGCCGTCGCGCGGCCTCGTCGACGGGAGCTGGAGCGCGCCATCGCGGCGACGAGCACGCGCGGAGTGTTCTCGCGACCCAATCGGTCCGGCTCTTGCTTGGTGCGAACGGCCGATGAGCTGCCAGCCACGAGCGAGGGGCGCTGAGCAAGGCGCAGCGAAGGAACCGACGCTGCGCTCCGTTTTCGGGTTTGTTTTCCGCTCTGCCCGCCTATCATCGCGCCCGTTTTCTCGACGCTCGCGCTCGCATTCAAAGCGCGGGAGGGTGACGTGCACAAAGCGATAGTCGCGCTGTGTCTTTCGGCTCCAGTGGTCGCGTGGGGTCAGGCCGAGCTGTTGGAACCACCGACCAGCAGCGTGTACGCGCTGCAGGATCGGGCGTACCGGCTCCAGAACGAGTTCACCGTGTTGCTCGGGGTGCTCCCTTCGGACCCGTACACGAAGGGGCTCTACGCGCAGGGTGGCTACGCCTTCCACTTCAACGACTACTTCGGCATTCAGGCGCGCGGGGCCTACGCGATCTCGCTGTCCTCCAAGCTGCGCGAGCAGCTCGAGCGCGACTTCACCGTGCTGCCGACCCTCTTCCCGCACGTGCTCTTCTTCGTGGGAGGCGACATTCTCTTTCGACCGCTCTACGGCAAGCTGTCGTTCCTCAATCGCTTCGTCATTCACGGAGAGCTGCACCTCCTCGGAGGCGGGAGCGCCTTCGGCTACACCGACGGGGTGACGCCGTCGCTCCGTCCGGCCCTCGACGTCGGCGCCGGCGGGCGCGTCTTCCTCGGGAAGAACGCGAGCCTCCGACTCGACGTCACCGATCACATCGTGCTCGCCGCGCCAGGGTCGATGACGGGCATCAGCAACGTGCTCGCCATCTGCTTCGGCCTCGCGGTGAACTTCGGAGGCACGGAATGAGGAGCTCACGCGTGCACCGTTGCTTCGCGCTGGCCGCCGCGCTCACCGCGTCGATGGCGGTCGCCCAGGTCGACGTCCTCGAGAACCCAGGCGTCACCTCGGCGGTGCAGGATCGCCCCTATCGGCTGCTCCACGAGCTCGATCTCTGGGTGGGCGTGCTGCCGCTCGATGCCTTCTACGTCGGCGTCTACGCGCAGGTGAGCTACGTCTACCATTTCAGCGATCGCTTCGCGTGGCAGGTGGGCCGTGGCGCGTACGGGTTGGCGGCGCGCACCACGCTCCGCGGTGAGCTCGAGCGCGTCTTCGGCGTGCAGCCGACCGCGAACGACGAGGTGCAGTTCTTCGTCGGCTCCGACGTGATGTGGAAGCCGCTCTACGGAAAGATGGCGGTGCTCAACCGCGCGGTGGTGCACGGAGAGGTGCACCTGCTCGGCGGCGCGACGCTGTTCCGCTTCTCGAACTCGGGCTTCCGGCCGGGCCTCAACGTCGGCATCGGTGGGCGGCTCTTCGTCAACCGCTACGTGAGCTTCCGGTTCGATCTCACCCACAACCTCGTCATCCCCACTGGGGGAGGCACCACCAGCTTCGCCAACGTGATGACGCTCAACCTGGGCCTCGCCCTCAACTTCGGCGGGAACGACTGATGCGCGCGCTCACTCGATTCCTCACGACCCTGCTGTCGCTGATCGCAGTCGCCGCGTTCGCTCAGGGAAAACCGCCAGCCGAACCAACCGACCCGCCCACCCCGGGTGCGGCCGACGGCGGGACGAGCGCTCCCGCGATCACCAGCTCGGCGAGCGCGGGCTCTGGGGCCGCGCCAGTCGCAGCGGCGGCGCCTGCTCCGAAGAAGATCGACCCCAAGCTCTTCGACGACGCGCTCAACGACTACTTCGCAGGGCGGCCGAAGGAAGCGGCTCCCAAGCTGTTCGAGTACACCGAGAACGTTCCCTCGACCGACGAGAACTACGCCTGGGCGCAGTTCTTCCTCGCGCGCTCGCTCATCGAGCTCAAGCTGTACCACGGGGGCGCGGTCTACCTGGCGCGCATCGCCCGCGAGCGCACCAACCCGGCGGTGCTGACGAAGGCGCTCGAAGAGCTCCAGCTGCTCACCGATCGGCCACACGACGAGGTGATGATCGACGAACAGGTCTTCGGAGCGCTCGACCTCGGCTTCCTCCCCGAAGAGATCGCCGGCTACGCGCACTATCAGCAGGGTCTGGTCGACTTGCGCGTCGGCAACGAGCGCTGGGCGACGACCCACTTCTCCAAGCTGCCCGAGGCTGGCGCCGAGGCCTCGCGTGCGAAGTACGCGATGCTCGTCACCCGGCTCAAGCAGGCGAAGAAGGACCTGCCGAAGGAGATGATCGACCAGTTCTTCGAGCTGGCGAAGGACCCGAAGCTGACCCAGGAGGCCCGCAACGACGCGATGCTCGCGGTGGCCCGGCTCCGCTACGAGCTGCAGGACTTCCCCGGCGCGCTCGAGGCGTACAACCTGGTGAAGCTGCCTCAGCTCGATCCCGGTCGCGCGGCGCTCTACCTCGAAGAAGCGTGGACCCGGTATCAGCTCGGCCAGGTGCACGCCGCGATGGGGCTCCTCACCACCCTCGACGCGCCCTCGTTCCGCGAGGAGTTCCTGCCCGACAAGTTCCTCTTGAAGGCGCTCATCTACCGAGATCTCTGCCACTACCTCCCGGCGAAGCGGTCGGCGAAGGAGCTCACCCGTCGCTACTACGAGTCGCTCGACGCGGTGAAGGAGCGGGAGGATCTCACCAAGGACCCGCGGCTCCTCCGCGCTGCCTCGGCGAGAGGGAGCACCCGACGCGCCCGCCAATTCCTCGAGTCGCTCGACCTCGAAGGTGAGCAGCTCGGTCGCTACGCCGGCACCTTCGGCGAGCGCATGTTCGGGTACATGACGCGGGTCTACGATCTCTCGCGCGCCGAGGCGACGCGGGTCTACCAGCAGCGGTTGCAGGAGTCGGTGCGCGTCGAGGCCGACAAGCTCCTGCGCGCCGCCGAGCAGGTTCGCCTCATGGAGTACGAGGTCGGCCTCAAGCTCTACGAACGGGTGAAGAAGGGCTCGAAGCTGGTGGCCCTCCTCGAAGAAGAGCCGCTCAAAGCCAACCAGGTGAGCTTCAAGTTCACCGACGAATACTGGAACGACGAGCTGCGGAACTACCGCTTCTCGCTCAAGTCCCGGTGCATCGAGGAGACCGCGCAATGACCGCCACCCTGGCGCTCCTGGTCGCCGTCGGCCTCAACCAGGCTCCCATCACCAAGCTCGAGAACCCGCTGGTCAGCCGCCAGCGCGAGAAGCAGGAGCTCATCGAGAAGCTCCGGCGCGACATCTTCAAGGTCGACCGCAGCATCAACGAGACCGACAAGCTGATCGCGAAGAGCCGAAACGCGCCGTATCTCCCCGACCTGCAGTTCCGCCTCGCCGAGCTCTACGTCGAGAAGAGCCGGTACGTGTACTACCTGCAGGCGGAGACGCGGCCGGAGGGCTCGAAGGGCGCGCTCGTCTCGCCAGAGACCAAGCTCTACAAGCAGAAGGCGATGCAGATCTACAACCGCATCCTCCGGGAGTTCCCCGACTTCAAGGACGCGGACAAGGTGACCTTCTATCTCTCGCACGAGCAGCGCGAGATGGGTGAGTTCGAGAACATGCTCAAGACGCTCGCCGAGCTGATCAAGAAGTACCCGAGCTCGCCGCTGCGCCTCGACGCCGAGCAGATCTTGGGTGACTACTGGTTCGACAAGGCCGACCTGAAGCAGGCCGAGGAGCACTACAAGGCGATCCTCGACGCGCCACCTTCGCCGGTGCACGACCTCGCCCGGTACAAGATGGGGTGGATTCGCATCAACCAGCAGAACCACAACGAAGCGGTGACGTTCTTCGAGGCGGCCGCGGCGTCGGCACCGCTGCCTGGAACCGATCTGAGCAAGGCCCTCAACGTCAAGCGCGAGGCGCTGCTCGATCTCGTCTACAGCTACACCGAGGCTCGGCCGGCGAAGGGCGCGATCCAGTACTTCGAGAAGCTGTCCGAGTCGCGCGCCACCTTCGCGCTCGCGCTCGACAAGCTCTCGAACCGCTACTTCATCAAGCAGCAGTACGAGTTCGCGATTCCCGCGTTGCGCAAGCTGCTCGAGATCCAGCCGGACCCGGAGCTCGAGGTCGAGCGCGTCGGCAAGCTCTACGACTCCTTGAAGGCAGCCAAGGGCAAGGTGCAGCCCAAGCCCGAAGACGTGAACTTCCTGGTGCGGGCGGCGGTGCAGGTGAAGCTCGACCCCACGAAGGACGAGCAGACCCGCAAGCGCACCCTGGCCGAGCTCGAGGAGATGGCGCGCGACCTCTCGACCTCGATTCACACCCAGGCCCAGAAGAAGGACGACAAGCCGCTCTACGTCGAAGCCGCCGCCGCCTACGAGCGCTACCTCGGCCTCTTCCGCCCCAAGCAGTACGCCACCATCATCATGCAGAACCGCGCCGACGCGCTCTTCGCTGCCAAGCACTACGTCGACGCCGCGCGGCAGTTCGAAGAGCTGGCGACCTACCTCGACGTGAAGGACCCCAAGGCCGCCGAGAAGAAGGCCGACGCCTCGAAGGACACCGTCGATGTGGCGAAGGACGCGGCCCCGAAGGACGCCGCTGCGAAGGACGCGGCCAAGCCGAAGGACGCGCCCAAGGACTCCAAGCTGGCGGCGGTGGCGTCGATGGGCACTCCGGGCGCGGCGTCGCAGCGAACGATCTCCGACACGAAGAGCCACGACGAGGCCCTCTACGGCGCGTTGCTCGCCCACTTCTCCTCGCTCAAGCCTGGTGAAGTCGAGAAGCTCACCACCTTCGAGGTCGCCGACGCTCGCCAGGCCCTCAAGCTGCTCGGGGCCCAGTTCATCGGCCGCTACCCGAAGAACGAGCACTCGCTCGAGGTGAAGTTCAACATCGCGCGCGCCTACTACGAAGACGGCGACTACAAGAAATCGGCCGAGCTCTTCAAGGAGTTCGCCGTCACCCACGGCGATCACAAGGACTCGGTGGTCGCGGCGAACCTCGCCTTCGACTCCCTCCGCCAGGTGAAGGGCTACGATCTGGCCGAGGAATACGGCAAGGCGTTCCTCGCGTCGAACCTGCCCGCCAACTTCAAGAACGACGTTCCCAAGATCCTCCGCGGCTTCAAGGAGTCGAAGATCGGCGACATCGCGATCGACGCCTCGAACGAGACGGGCGACGTCATCACCGGCCTCATGAAGGTGGCCGACGAGAACAAGGGCACCGACATCGGCGAGAAGGCGCTCTACGGAGCCTTCACCGCGGCCCGCGACAAGCGAGACCTGCGCAAGGAGCGCGAGATCGGCGAGCGCTTCGTCAAGGAATACCAGAAGTCGGAGTTCCTCTCGGACGTGATGATCACCATGGGCCGGCACGCGGCCGAGTCGGGCCGCTTCCAAGACGCCGCGGCCCTCTTCGAGCAGATGGGCAAGCTCTTCTCTGGCGACTCGGCGGGCTTCGACTCGCTCCTCTCGTCGGCCAAGCTGCGGTTGGCGATGGGTGATCAAGCCGGCGCGATCAAGGTGCTCGAGCAGACGGTCGAGCAGGCCGGGGCGCGGAAGGTCGAGGTCCTCGTGCTGCTCGCCCAGACGCACATGAAGATGAAGGCGCAAGGCAAGGCGCGGGCGACCGCCGAGCAGGTGATGAAGATCGACAAGGCCAACGCCACCGCGGCGGCGATCATCTGCGAGGTCGCAGCGAACACTCCGGGCGAGAAGGTCGAGCCCCTGGTGGCGATGATGCAGGTCGTCACCAACTCGCCCAACGCCGCCGGCGACGATCCGGCGAAGGCGATCTGGTACCTCGCCGAGATCCTCTACCGGCAGTTCAAGGCCATTCCGAACGACAAGGTGGAAGACAAGGTCGCGGCGCTCCAGCAGCTCCAGGGGCTCTACCAGCAGGCCGCGTCGCTCGGTTCGGCGGAGTGGGCGGTGGCCTCGCTGTGGAGAATCGCGAACTCGCTGCAGCACATCGCCGAGGCCGTCGAAGCGACGCCTCCACCGGCCGGGCTCAAGCCGAACGAGATCGAGGAGTTTCGTGCAGCGGTGAAGCAGCAGGTCGATCCCCTCAAGCAGAACGCCGAGCAGACCTACGGCACCTGCCTGGCGCGCGCCGAGTCGCTCGAGGTGTTCAGCGCAGCGGTGGTGGGCTGCCGCCGGAAGGTCGACGAAGCGTCCTCACCGCTCAAGGGCCCTCCAGCCGAGCGGCAGGTCAACGTCGAGGAGCTGCAGAAGAAGGCCGAGCAGACGCAGAACGCGGCCGACTTCGAGGCGGTGGGCCTCGCGTACCTGGGCGCAGGGCAGGTCAACAACGCGCTGCTCAACTTCAACCGCTCGCTCGAGATCGACGAGGCGCGCGCCTCGGTGCACTCGGCGGTGGGCTACTGCTTCCTCCTCAACGGTGACGCCAACGCCGCCCGCGCCGAGTACGGCCGTGCGCTCGAGGCCGACCCGACCTTCGACAAGGCGCGCGCGAACCTCGCCGCGCTGCGCTGCCGCTTCCTCGACACCGACGGTGCCAAGCGTGAGATCGCGGTGATCAAGGACGCCTCGTCGCTCAACGGCCCCGACGTCGACCCAGAGTGGAAGAGCTGCAAGTGAGGCGCGCGAGCCTGGCACGAGCGATGGTGGTGGCCGCGGCGGTCTTCGCTGCGGCGTGCTCGCCTCCGGGCACCCCGACGCCTCCGAAGTTCCGACTCGAGGGCAGCCTCTCGCAGTTGATGAACCTCGCCTACGACGAGGTGCGCCTGCTGCTCGACTACGACCCGGGCAACCCGCAGCCCACCGACACGATGAGCATCGAGTTCATTCGGCTTCGGCCGATGGGCACCGGCATGTTGCCGGACGGCGGGACCGAGATGACGAGCTCGGGCGAAGACACGGTGCTCAAGATTGGCTACGCGCTCGCCGGCGACGCGCCGCCAGCGAACCAGCGGCTCGATCTCACCTTCCTCGACGAGAACGGGCAGCCGCGCACCACCCTCTCTCGAAACGTGCTCAACGACCCACGGCGCACCTTTCCCCCGCTGCGCGTCGGGAGCCTCTTCCTCGATCGCGCGCCCGACCGGGTGAAGATGAACACGGTGAACGGTGACTTCAACCTCACCTTCCAGAACGGCATCGAAGTGGCGTCGGGCCGCACGATCTTCGGCAACTTCGCAGCCAAGGTGATTCCTCCATGAGACACACGTTCATGCTGGTGGTGGCTGGGCTCCTCGGGGTCGGGTGCGGCATCAAGCGGGTGCCGCAGAGCATTCTCGAGAAGCTGCCCTACGAGGCGAAGATCGAGCTGCTCGAGAGCGAGAACGATCTCGCGCTGGCGGTCGACCGGCTCGACGAGGCGCACGCCGAGGTGAACCGCACCCGTGATCAGATTCGGCGCGCGAAGGATCGCTACTCGGCGGCCAAGAGCGAGGTGAGCGCCGCGAACGACTCGCTGTCGCGCGAAGTCGCCGAGCTCGCCGTGGTGGAAGCAGACGCGCGGGTCGAGTGGCTGCGCGCCCGGCAGCGGGTCAACGTGCGGGAAGAGACGCTCGCCGATCAGAACATGACCTGTGCGCTCGCCCGCTACGAGCAGTCGCGGCTCACCTCGGCGCGAAAGGCGAAGCTCGAAGGCAGCGAGGACTATGATCCGACGGCCTTCGAGCAGCAGGTCAAGAACTGCGACGCCGAGTACGCGGAGCTCAAGGAGAAGCTCAAGGAGACCAACTCCGAGGCGGACGCGGTTCGCGCCGAGTGGGACAAGGCCCGCGCCGCGTTGGCGAAGAAGACCTTCGATGCCCGCGCTTCGCCGTTCGTCGAGTGAAGGAGCCCCATGTTCGCCATCACCCTCGCGCTCCTGCTGAGCCAGAAGCCCGACGCCGAAGCCCTCAAGCGCACCGTGGCCGTCGAGACCGCAGCGGTCGAGAAGAGCCCCGACGACACCGAGGCCCTCTATCGGCTCGGGCTCGCCTACCTCGCCCTCAATGATCCCAAGCGCGCCATCAAGCCCCTCGAGAGCCTGGTGCAGAAGGACGCGGAGTCGCTCGACGGCAAGCTGCTGCTCGCCCGCGCCTACCGCAGCGCCAACGAGCCGCAGAAGGCCAAGGAGCTGCTCGACCGATCGATCCTCCAGCAGCCCGACGAGCCCACCTTGCGGGCGGAGCGGGGCGCGCTCGCCCGTGCCCAGGAAGAGACCCAGCTGGCCATCGAGCACTACGGCAAGGCGGTCGAGCTCGCGCCCACCGACGCGAACCTGCGCTTCAACCTCGCCGAGGCCCAGCAGAAGAACTCCCGGCTCGACGAGGCGATCGCCGGCTACCGCAAGGCGCTCGAGCTCGATTCGCAGCTCACCGCGGCCCGGGTGAACCTCGGCAAGGCGCTCGCGGAGAAGGGCCTCTTCGGGGAAGCCAAGGAGATCCTCGTCGCGGTGAACAAGGACACGCTCGACGACGCCGAGGCCCACTACAACCTGGGCGTCATCCTCATGCGCGAAGGGAACGCGTCGAGCGCGGTGAAGGAGTTCGAGCGCACCCTCGCGATCGCGCCCAAGCACGCCCAGGCGCTCAACAACCTCGGCGTCGCCTGGGACGCGCTGGCCGACACCAAGAAGGCCCTCGAGTACTTCAAGAAGGCCACCGCCGCCGACCCGACCTACACCGAGGCCTTCTTCAACCAGGGCATGAGCCTGATGAAGCTCAACAAGCCCGCCGAGGCGACCAAGGCCTTCGAGGCCGCGCTCAAGCTGGAGCCCGGCAACACCGCGCCCTACGTGCAGCTCGGCACGCTGTACCTGAAGCAGGGCAAGCGGGATCGCGCCGTCGAGGCCTTCAAGAAGGCGATCGAGACGAGCGACGCCCAGGAGAAGGCGGACTCGGGCTTCAAGGCGCTCCTCAAGCGCGACGTGATGAAGCGAAACACCGACGCCTACCGCGGCCTCGCCCTCGCCTACCTGCAGCTCGGCAAGGTGGACGACGCGGTGGCGACGCTCAAGCTCGCGACCGAGAAGATGCCGAAGGACGCCTCGGCGCGGGTCGCCTTGGGAGAGGCCTACCTCGCGCAGAGCAACTTCGACGGGGCGGTCGAGCAGTTCCAGAAGCGGCTCGAGCTGGAGCCGGGCACCGACGCGCGCCTCGATCTCGCCCGGGCCTACACGAAGAAGCGAGTGGCGAAGCAGGCCGAGCCGCTCTACCGAGAGATCTTGAAGGAAGAGCCGACGAACCGGGCGGCGAAGCTGGGGCTCTCCGATCTCTTTGCCGCGCAAGGGCGCTACGCCGATGCCGAGGGGATTCTGAAGGAGATGACGACCTCTGACCCGAACGATGGCCAGGCGCTCATGCGGTTGGGCCTCCTGAAGTCGCGCATGCAGCGGCCCGATCAGGCGCTCGAGCCGCTCGAGAAGGCGGTGCAGGTGAACCCGTCGCTCCTCGACGCGCGCGCCGAGCTCGCCTTCCTCCTCTTCCGCGGAGACCCGGCGAACAACGCGGGCCGCTGCGTCTCGACGATGAACGAGATCCTCACCACCGACGATCGGCACGCGCTCGCGCTCCACTACCGCGGCCAGTGCCTCTTCACCCAGGGCAACAAGCAGCAGGCCGAGGAGTCGTTCAAGGCGGCGACGCGGATCGACCCGACCCTCGGGCAGGCGTTCCTCTCGCTCGGCGAGCTCTACGAGGAGCAGGGCAAGAAGGACGAGGCCAAGAAGGCGTACGAGGCGGCGAAGAACCTCGACGTCGCCGAGGCCGGTGAAGCCCTCAAGCGCATGAAGTGACCGTCAGCGCTTGCGCGAGGGCGCGAGCCAGGCCGACAGCCTCGCCCGCACGTCGTCGCCGCCCGAGGTGTGGAGTTCTCGTCGTCCACGCAGGCCGAGCTCGCGCATGCGGGCGTGGATCCTCGCGGGGAGCTCGGTCAGCTGGGCATCGGCATCGAAGGCGAAGCCTGGCACCGGGCGGCGGGTCGAGTCGGCCTCGAGCTCGCCCCAGACGAGCGAGTACCAGTTGAGCCGGCGGGGATCGATCGAGAGCGTGATGGCCGGCGCCTTCGCCCTGAAGTGGCAGGTGGTGACGAAGACGGAGTCTTCGGGGAGCCCGAGCGAGGAGACGAAGGCGCGCCACTCCGCGCGGCTGTCGGCCTTGAGCTGCTCGAGGCGCCGGGCGACCGACGCGAGGCGGGGGTTGAGGGGCGCCAGCTCGGCGAGCTGCTGGAGCCGTGCTCCGGCCCTGCGCTCCACCGCCGCCAAGAAGATGGGGATGAGGGCGTCGGCGAGCGCGTCGTCTTCGGTGGTGGCCAGCCACTCGACGAGCTCGGAGGACGCTGCGGCGCCACGTTGGGCAGCCGTCGCGAGCAGCGCTTCCCGCACCGCTCCGTCCTGCGCCCAGCGCACCAGCCGATCGCGGCGATCGAACGAACCGCGAGACACGAGATCGGACAGGGCGTCGATGCCGACCCGCATCAACCGGAGCCGTTCCTCCGTCGGTGCGGCCGCGTCGACGAGCGCGCGAAAGAAGCAGTGGGCCTCCGACGTTCCGGGCGCGGTGAGGAGCTCGTCGACGATCGAGGTCCGCTCGAGGTCGTTCGCCCGGCTCCACACCGCCTCGAGCCCAGCGGAGTTCTCGGCGGCGAGGTGTTGGAGAAACGAAGGGCTCATGCGGGCTCAGCCATGGCAGGCCTTGACCTTCTTGCCGCTCCCGCAGGGGCAGCGTTCGTTCCGCTCGAGGCGGCGTTCCCGAGCCTCCGCGCGCCCCTCGACGTACCGCCACTCGCCCTCGACCCGCACGAACTCGGAGGCTTCTTCGAGCGTCACCCACCGCCCCTGCTCGACGAAGGAGGCGGCGAAACGAACCGTGCCCGTCGAGTCGCTCGGCCCACCCGCCTCGGCGCCGCGCACCTCGAGGCCGAGCCACCCCACCGAGCGCCCCCATCGTCCCAGCTCGTCGGCCTCTCCCGCTCGGGCCGCACGAGCGAGCGTGCGCGCCAGGTAGTCACCGCGCCCCAGCACGAAGGCCGAGTAGCGCGACCGCATCAGCGCCTCGGCCGTCTCTGCGGGGCGAGTGCCGTCATGGCGGGGGCCGCAACACCCGCCCAGCTCGAGCCCCGAGCCGCACGGACAGTTGGAGGAGCGGTCGAGCACCTCCACGGCTTTTCTCAGAAGTCGAGGGAGCGCTCCAGCGCGGCATTGACTCGGCCCGCTCCGACTCGGATGGTGCGCCCATGCGTCGATTTCCCTCTCGCGCGTCGACGTCGGGTCTCGGCGCCTTCGCGAGCCTCGCGGTGTGGTTTCTCGTCGCGTTCGCCGGGTGCAAGTGCGGCAACCAGGCGAACGTCACCAACCCCACGCGAGATGGCGGCACGGGCGGCGGTACCACCATCACGTCGGACGCTGGCGGCGGCTCCAGCTCGGGTGGCGCTGCGGGAGGAGGCAGCGCCGGCTGCGTCGACGGAGACCCATGCGGTGATGGAGGCGTCTGCGCCGGGGGCTCGTGTTGCGCGGCGGGCCTCGCCTGCGGGAGCCAGTGCTGCCAGAGCGGAGCGGTCTGCAGCTTCGAGCGTTGTCTCTCACCGGGCGCCGCCTGCCGCGACTCGACCGAGTGCCCGGCGACCGACTTCTGCGATCTCGCCAACTCGAGACCAGGCGCGATCGACGGCGGCAGCTGCACCTCGGCGCCGACACCAGGCCGGTGCCTCACCCTTCCACCAACCTGCCCTCCCGACGCGGGCGCGGCCTCGGGGCGCAGCTGCCTCGAGCCCTGCCGCTTCACCCGGAGCGCGCAGACCTTCCGGCCCGTCGTCAAGTACGCCTGGGGCAACCCGGTCGCTCCATACGACTCCGACATCATGATGGCGCCGATCGTCACCCAGCTCACCGACGACGACTGTGACGGGCGGCTCACCGCGCAAGATCAGCCGGAGATCGTCTTCGTCACCTTCACTGGTGGGCGCTACACGCAGATCGGCACCGTCCACGCGCTGACCGTTCGAAACGGGGCGCTGGTGGAGGCCTGGGCACGGCCGGGCGTGATCAACGCCGCCAGCCAGCTCGCCTCGGGCAACATCGACGGGCAGCCAGGCAACGAGGTCGTCGGCTGCAGCCCGACGGGGCCGGTGGCGCTGCGTGGCGCCGACGGGACGGTGCTGTGGAGCGCGACCTCGAACGCCTGCACCATGCTGAACCTCGCCGATCTCGACGGCGACGGGCAGGTGGAGGTCGTCACCGAGAGCCGGATCTTCGACGGGCGCACCGGCGTGGTGAAGGGCGTCTTCCCCACCTCGGGCAACGCGATCGTCGCCGACGTCGACGGTGACGGTGAGCAGGACCTGGTCTCGGCGGCGATGGTGGCGCAGCACGACGGCGGCACCCTGGCGAGCGTCACCGGACCAGCAGGCTTCGTGGCGATCGGCGATCTCGACAAGAACGGCCGGGCCGACATCGTCTCGGTGAACTCGGGCATGCACACCCTCTCGGTGTGGACGTACGACCCGACCGCGCCGACGAAGGGCACGCTCGTGCGCACTGGCATCGACATCAACGCGACGCTGTCGCCGACGCTCTGCCCCGCGGGCAGCTTGGGCAACACGAGTGGCGGAGGCCCTCCGACGCTGGGTGACTTCAACGGCGACGGCTACCCCGACGTCGCGCTCGCCGGAGGCATCGGCTACGCGGTGTTCGACGGTCGCAAGCTGATGGACGGCGTGACGCCTCCCGCGCAGACGCTGTTGTGGATCAAGCAGACGCAGGACTGCTCCTCGGCCGCGACCGGCAGCACCCTCTTCGACTTCGATGGCGATGGCCGGGTGGAGGTCGTCTACGGCGACGAGGTGAACCTGCACGTCTACGACTCGGCGACGGGCAGCGAGCTCTTCACGACCTGCAACACCTCGGGCACCCTCATCGAGTACCCGCTGGTGGCCGACATCGACAACGACGGCCAGGCAGATCTGATCGTCGTCTCCAACGCGTACGCGTTCGCCTGCCCCGCTGCGCCGGCCACCCGCTTCTCGGGCGTTCGTGTGTTCCGCAGCGCCGACGACAACTGGGTCGTCACTCGCCGGGTGTGGAACCAGCACGCCTACAGCGTGACGAACGTCGAGGAGGACGGCACGGTGCCCCGGCGGCCGCTCCGCAACTGGACGGTGCCGGGCCTCAACAACTTCCGCCAGAACAAGCAGCCCGGGCTCGAGTTCGCGGCGGCTGACGCGGTGGTCTCGGTCGCCGGAGCCTGCCTGCCGATCGGCGTCAGCTACACCGTCACCGTGCGCAACATCGGTGAAGCCACCCTGCCTCCAGGAGTGCGGGTCGAGCTCATTCTCGAGCCGGCGAGCACCAACCGGGTGCTCACCACCCACGTCACCACCCGGAGCCTCGGGCCGACCCAGGCGGAGACGTTCTCGTACTCGACGATGGAGAACCTCGGAGGCCTGCCCGTCGTCGGGAAGGTGACGCCGCCTCAGGGCGTGCGCGAGTGCCGCAGCGACAACAACGTCTCGACCCCGCCCACCTTCGGCTGCATCAACTAGCCGCTCACCTCGCACTTGTTGCGCACTCGCTCGCGAACCGTTGCGAGGCGCCTTCGAGGGGTGGACCATCACTGCACCAGTGGAGTGCGCCAGCGCGGGGCGCCTCCTCGATACCATTCGAAAACCCACCGAAAGCACGGGGGAAACCTGATGGCACGCCGCGTGATCTGCGTGCGCTCATGAAGATCGCCCTCTTTGCCTCCATGTTCGTTGCGACCCTGGCCCTCGCGTCTCCGAAGCGGGTGGCGCTGCCGGTTGGGCACAGCATGACGATGGCGATGCCGGGGCTCGTGAAGTCCGTGCGCGTCTCCGATCCCAAGCTGGTCGAGGTGAAGCAGCAAGGCCGAAAGGTGACCCTCGTGGCGCTCTCCAAGGGCAGCACCGAGGCGATCGTGAAGACCTCCGACGGCGAGACGACGTTCACCGTCTACGTCGCGGAAGACAAGTACGCGATGCCGCAGTGAGCGGCTTTCCAGTCGAGCCGGGGTTGAAGCAGACTCGTGTGCACCTCGGAACGACGGGAGCGGCATGCGCGGGCGTCTGGTCATCTTCGTCGTAATCGCTGGCTGCGGGAGTTCTCGGCTCGACATGGGTGGGACTGGTGGCGGCCGTGCAGCTGCCGGCGGGAGCGCTTCGGCTGGCGGGGCTTCATCGGCAGGCGGTTCCGCATCGGCAGGTGGTTCCGCATCGGCAGGTGGCTCGGCCTCGGCAGGCGGCTCGGCCTCGGCAGGCGGCTCGGCGTCGGCAGGTGGCTCGGCGTCGGCAGGCGGCTCGGCGTCGGCAGGCGGCTCGGCGTCGGCCGGTGGCTCCGCATCGGCCGGTGGCTCGGCGTCGGCCGGTGGCTCGGTGTCAGCAGGCGGTGCGGCAGGTGGTTCGGCGACGGGCGGCGGTGCGAGCACCTTCCCCGACGGAGGTGTCTACGTCGATCGCGGTCCGATCTCGCTCGGGGCCTCGATCGCGTCACTCGGGTTGCGGGGGAACAACAACGTGATCTTCCGCTTCGAGTGCCCGCCCTTGGGCAACGCGCGCCAGGCCGACGTGTGGGGCACGACGCTGTACACCGACGACTCACCCATCTGCTGGGCGGCCGCTCACTCCGGCTTCGTCACCCGCGCGGCGGGAGGAGAGGTGTTCGTCGAGGTCCTGCCAGGGGCACTGACCTACTTCGGCACGTTCCGCAGCGGCTTCGTCAGCTCGGACTTCGACATGTGGCTCGGCAGCTACCAGATCATCGGAGCTCCGCTGGGGCTGCCGCCTGACTACGACGGCGGCATCTTGTGGGTGGGCACGCCGACCGTTCCAGTGGGGATCATCGACTGGGAGGAGAACCCGCAGGTGAACCGCGGCTTCTGGGGCGTCCGCTTCGCGTATGCCTGTCCGCCCACCTCGGCGGCGCTGGGAACGATCTGGGGCAGTGGGCCCTACACCGACGACTCGCGGATCTGCGTCGCGGCGATGCACGCTGGCACCCTCACCCGCGACGGAGGCGTCGTCACCGTCGAGCTCGTCCCCGGGGTGTCGGCCTACCCGTCGAGCACCCGCAACGGCGTCACCAGCAACGGCTTCGGCAGCTACACCGGCAGCTTCCTGGTCGTGCCATGAGGCTGGCGCTCATTGCGGCGCTGTCGTGTCTTGCCTGCGAGGAGAAGAGCCGCTCGACCGACACGCGAAGCTCGGCGCTGGCGACCGCGAAGGAGCGCGCTGCCTTCCTCTGTGCCTACGCCCTCTGCGCCTCGCCGGTGAAGGACGCCGCCTTCCACGTCGTCTTCCACGACAACTCGCGGGGGTTCGTTCCAGGGCCTGACGACGCCCAGATCCGGGCGGTGCTCTCGGTCGAGAAGGACGACCTCGAGAAGTGGACGCGTGGGTGTTCCCAGCCCGGGTCGAGGGGCGCCCTCCCTGGTTCGCCGAGATCACCAAGGGCACCAGCCTCGAGCTCACCACCGCTCCAGACGGCTATCGATGCGGCAGCGAGCTGCGGGCGATCCACGTGAAGGATGGGATCGTCGTGCGCAGCATCAGCACCCGGTGACGCCGTTCACCGGCAGACGCCTCCGACGCAGCTGGTTCCGGTCGGGCACGCGACGCACATGCTGCCGTTGATCCCGCAGGAGGTGTTGCTCGCCGGAAGACAGCTCGTGCCCTGGCAACAAGTGGGGCAGGTGGAGACGGAACAGGTGAGGGGGACGCAGGTCATGTTCGAGCACCGCTCGGTGGCGGCGCACGTTCGGCAGAGCCCGCTCCCACTGCCGCAGTTGAAGTCGTCGGTTCCGAGCTGACAGGTCCCGACCGCGTCGATGCACCCAGGGCAGGTCGCGCCCACGCACCGGCCGCGCTCACACCGCCCTGCCCCGCCGCAGTCCACGCAGACGCCACCATCGACGCCACAGGCCTCCGGCAGATTCCCAGGCTGGCAGCCCAAGAGGGCGTCGCGGCAGCCGTGCGCACAGAGCTCGACCGGGCCGGCGTCGATCATCTCCATCGTGCCCGCGTCGCCTTGCGGCTGGACGCATCGGCCCAAGACGCAGCGCGCCTCGCCCTCGCAGACCTGACAGATCGACGCGGCCCTTCCGCACGCTCGCCGGTTCGCGCCGCCGAAACACTCACCGGCCGAGTCGCAGCAGCCGACGCAGGTGCTGCGATCGCAGGGCGGCGGACACGCAGCGAGGACGAGAAGGGCCAGCAGGCACCACCGAGGCACGGGTGGCAGTCAAGCGCACCTCGCGTGCCCGAGCCATGATTCCTCGACGGGGGTCGACCCACGAGGCCCACTGCTCCGCGCTATGCTCGAGTTCATGCGGGCATCGATGGTTGCGCTGTTGGCGCTGGCCTCGGCGGCGGGGTGCAAGTGCGATCGCGGGAACACCCTGGCCGGCCGGAATGCCGAGCTCGTGATCGTCCAACAGGACAAGACCGGCGCCGAGCTGCTCGGGCGCGAGGTGCAGCTCACGGTTCCCCCCGCGGTGATGGGAGAGACCACCAGCGGGACGTTCCTCGTGCGCAACATCGGCGATGCGCGGCTCACCCTGACGAAGATCTCCCTCGCTGACGGCAGCACCGCGTTCACGGTCGAGCTCCCCGAGGTCACGGTGCTCGAGCCCGCCGAGGAGACGACGTTCGCCATCACCTTCACCCCGGAGCAGGCGACTGACGCGACGTTGATCAGCGTCCTCCACCAGGCGACGTTCCTGCTCGACAGCAGCGGGGGCCGGGAGGGAGAGCGGACGGCCTCCCTCGAGGTGAGGGCCGAAGCGATCGCCCGCGACTGCTACGTGCCGGCGCGCATCGACTTCGGAGAGTCGCCGATCGGCCAGACCGTGTGGATGCCCCTCTCCCTGTCGAACACCGGCCCGACCGCGGCGCAGGCGACGCTCGGCATGGTCGGCGGCCCCAACCCCGCCTTCTTCACCCTCGACCCGCCGGGCCCCACCGTCGACGTCGCGCCGCAGACCCCGTCGGAGGTCCAGGTGCGCTTCACTCCCGCGACCGATGCGCAGGTCGAGGCGCGGCTCACCGTTCGACGCCGCGCTTCCTGCCCCGAGGCCACCACCACCTTGGTGGGCCGAGGCTCGATGCAGTCGATCTCCTGGCTGCCCACCGAGATCAACTTCGGGCGCGTGCCCTTGCGCGACACCGCCACCCGCACCGTCACCCTCACCAACCGGAGCGGCGCGACGATTCCCCTCACCCTCACGGCCGAGGGCACCGACTTCCTCGTGCCCACCGCGACCGCAACGCTGGCGGCGCGCACCACCACCCAGGTGCAGATCAGCTGCTCACCAAGCTCCCTCACCTCGCTCACCGGCACCTTCCGAATCGACGTCGGCACCAACCCCACCTTGCCGATTCGTGTCGGGCTGCGGTGCTCGGGCGGAGGGCCGCGCCTGCGAGTCACCCCGTCGCCCCTGGCCTTCGGCACGGTGCCCTTCGAGGTCGACGCTCAGAACCGGCCGGTGCCCCCGGCGCGGCAACCCGAGACGCGTCGCCGGCTCCGCCTCGAGAACGTGGGCACGCCGCCCTCGCCGCCTGGCGACCCCTCCTTCAACCTCCTCCTCGGGCGTGACGGCAACCCGCCCTTGATGTCGCTGACGCCGCTCGGAGCGACGACCGCCTCCGAGGTGCAGGTCGGCCTGGTGCAGTACCCCGACGGAGGCGTTCCGGCGTTGGCGGGGAGGAACACGATCGACGCCGAGGTGCGCATCAGGCCCGAGAGCGCCGGCCTCAAGGACGCGTTGCTCACCATCTACTCGACCGACGCGGTGCAGCCGGTCCAGACGGTGCGCATCACTGCGAACGCGGTCTCGGCGCGCGCCTGCTCGGTCGCCCACCTGCCAGCGGCGTTGTCCTTCGGAGACGTACCGCCCGATCACACCTCGAAGCTGACGCTCACCCTGACGAACTCCTCCGACGACTCGTGTCTCGTCTCGGGCCTCGAGATCGCGCCTGGTTCGCACGCGGGCTTCGTGATGTCGTCGACCACCCCGAGCTCGACGATGCTCGGCCCTCGCCAGTCGTTGCCGATTCAGGTGGAGTTCAACAGCAACGGCCTGCTCGTCGGCACGACCGCGAGCGGCTTCTTGCGGTACTCGCGGCCCGGTTCGGCGACTCCGCTCCTCGTCCCCCTCGGCGCGCGGGTCGCAGAGTGTCTGGTGGCGGTGCCCGAAGAGGTCGACTTCGGGAACATCAAGCTCAGCTGCCGCTCGGCCCCGAGGACGGTGCAGGTCTTCAACACCTGCGGCATTCCCCTCACCCTCACCAGCGCCGCGATCGCCGGCTCGCCGTTCGCCATCTCCTCGAGTCCAGCTGGTGGCGCGAGCGTGCGGATCCAGCCGAGCCAGAGCGCGACCTACGGCGTGGTGTTCGGCACCCTGCAGTCGGTGGGCACGTTCCTCGGCACGCTCCGGTTCACCAGCGACTCGAGCACGCTCCCGATCGAAGTGCCGCTGCGTGGAGTGGGTGACATGACGGGCACCACGACGGAGACCTGGACGCAGCCGGCTCAGCCAGTCACCGACATTCTCTTCACCGTCGACAACTCCTGTTCGATGGCCGACAAGCAGCAGGGCCTCGCCCTGAACTTCGGGTCGTTCATCAGCTACGCCCAGACGGCGAACATCGACTACCGAATCGCGATCACCACCACCGACGACTTCGCGGCCAACGCCCACGGCGCCTTCGTGCAGAGCCCCCCGCAGCCGACGGTGCTCGCCCGGAGTACACCCATGGTGGCCCAGCTCTTCGCGAGTCGCGTCAACGTCGGCACCGTCGGCTCGGGCAACGAGATGCCGCTCTCCTGCACGCTCAAGGCGCTCTCGGAGCCGCTGATCTCGGGTCAGAACGCCGGCTTCCTCAGGGACGACGCGAACCTCGCGATCATCGTCGTCTCCGACGCGCCCGATCAGTCGCTCGAGCCGGTCGACTACTACTTGACCCGCCTGCCGCTCGTGAAGGGTGTGCGGCGCATGCACCAGGTGAGCGTGAGCGTGATCGGCCCCTTCCAGCAGCCAGGGAGCGGCTGCACCATCGAGGACCTCGACACCGGCGTCTACCAGTCGTTGATCACCAAGACCGGCGGGGTGCGCGCGAACATCTGCACCACCAACTGGGCGCAGGAGCTCGAGGCGCTCGGCCGCTCGGCGCTCGGGCCACGGTCGACCTTCTTCGTGCGCAACCCGCCCGACACGGGCCAGCCCATCGACGTGTCGATCAACGGGCAGCCGGTGTCGAACGCGTGGCGGTACGACCCCGTCACCAACACGATCGTCTTCCAGAACGGGCAGGCGCCGGGCGCAGGCACGACGCTGACCGTCACCTACCAGTCCCAGTGCCTGTGACTCAGGTGGTGTACTCGGCGTTCACCTGCACGTAGCGGTAGCCGAGATCGCTGGTCATCAGCAGCGCGTGCCCCTGGCCTTCGTCGAGCACGATCTCGAGCGAGACGTCTTCTCTCGCCATCGCCTTCGACACCTGGGCGCGATCGAAGGGCGTCGGCTCTCCAGCGCGAAAGACCTCGACGCCTTGCAGCCGGCAGACGAGCTTGTCGGGCTGTCGCACCGCGGGCACGTTGCCGACCTGGCTCACGAAGCGGCCCCAGTTCGGGTCGTTGCCGAAGAGGGCGGTGCGCACGAGCGCGGAGCTGGCGACGGTGCGAGCGATGGTGCGGGCGATCTCGTCGGAAGCGGCGCCGAGCACGTGAACCGTGGTCACCTTCGTCGCGCCCTCGCCGTCACGGGCGATCAGCCAGGCGAGGCGCCGAGCGACGGTCTCGAGCTGCTGCTCCCAGGTGTCGGGCGCGGGCACCCGGCGGGTCGAGAGCATCAAGAAGGTGTCGTTGGTCGAGGTGTGGGTGTCGACGTGCACCGCGTTGAAGCTGGTCGCCGCCACCCGCTTCATCGCCGCCCCCATTCGCTCGGCGGAGACGTCGACGTCGGTGCCCACGAAGGCGAGCATCGTCGCCATGTTCGGCTGGATCATGCCCGCCCCCTTGCACACCCCTGCGAAGGTGGCGCCGTCGAGCCGCGCCCCAGCTTCTTTGGGGAAGGCGTCGGTCGTCATGATGGCCGAGAGGAAGCGGCGCCCGGCCTCGGGCTCGGTCGACAGCGCTGCCAGCGCCGCGTCGATGCCCGTGCGCACCTTGTCCATCGGCAGCTTCACCCCGATGACACCGGTCGAGCAGACGAGCACCTGCTCGAGGGGACAGCCGAGGCCCTTGGCGACCCGCTCGGCCATCTCGGCGGCGTTCGAGTCACCGTCGGCGCCGGTGCATGCGTTGGCGTTGCCCGAGTTGATCACCACCGCGCGCACGAGGCCCTTCGAGGCCGCGAGGTGCTGGCGCGAGAGGGTGACCGGCGCGGCGGCGAAGTGATTCTGGGTGAAGAGGCCCGCGCACACCATCGGCGCGTCGCTCGCGAGCAGGGCCACGTCCGGGTTGCCCGACGGCTTGATGCCGGCCTTTACGCCCGCCGCGCGCAGCCCGGTGACGGAGGTGAGGGTGAAGGGCGCGGGAGGAAACGAGGGGATCGGGGGAACGGGGATGCTCATCGAGGGAGCGCTCTAGCCTCCCGCGCGCCCGAGGTGAACCGCGACTCGTCAGCTCGCTGGCTTCGAGTGCCGCTCGGCGAGGCCCAGGAGCAGCTCGTGGCGGGTGTCGCTGATGTTCGCGGCCGCGCGCGCGATCGCCGCGGTGGTGTGGAAGGGCTGCTTGTCGAGGAAGGCGCGGGCGGTGATTCGGCCTGCCCACCAGTCCCGAGCGGTCGTCACGCCTTCCATCATCACCCGCTCGCCGAGCGTGATGTGGAGGAAGCTGGCGAGGGGCGACGGAGAGAGATCGAACCCCGAGGCGTTGAGGCGCCCTCCGTCGAGCAGCCCTTGGAGCACGAGATCGATCGGCTCGGCCGGGGTGCCCAAGGCGGGGAGGAACTGCTCGATGCGCCGCATGCGCTCGCCGTTGTGATCGCCGATGCCGCCCATGAAGAGATCGAGGGGGGCGTCTCCGCCCGACTCCATCGCGAGGGCCTCGACGACGGCGGTGCTGAAGAGCTTGCAGCGCATGTACCGCACCGCGAGGGCGATGTTGCGCGCGGCGGCGTCGACCCGGCGCTTGTGCTCCTCGGGCGAGGGCTCGCCGGCCTGCATGCGAAAGACCCGCTCGGCCGAGAGCGAGGCGAGGAAGCCCTCCATCTTGAGGAGCGCGACCCGGTACTCGTTCACCGTGTAGGTGTTGGGCGTGTGGAGGGTGGGGTTGGTCTCGGGCAGGAGCTTCCAGGTGTTGTCGAGGAACCGGCCAGGGTCCTTCTCTGCGAAGTTGCCGACGTCGTTGTTCGCGAGCCGGGTGGCGCGCCGGATCATCTCGGTGCGCTTGTCGATCGAGACCCCGAGGCTGCCGAGCCGCTGATCGAGCACGAGCTTGTCGCCGGACCGGAAGGGAATCGTCGCCTCGATGCAGGCCGCGAGCGCGAGCTGCTGTTCCTGCGAAAAGACGCCCTCCATCTCCTTGCAGGCGACCAGCCCACTCGCGAGCTCGTTGAGCCCGTTGTACGGCGTGAGCACCTGGCCGGCCTGGTGGCCGAAGACGTCGAGGCAGAGCTTGGCGGTCGGGTCGGTCGCCGCGTGCGGGAGGATTCGCCAGCCGTCCTTCTCGCGGCTGATCAGCGGCCCCAAGATCTCGTTGTAGTGAGGGGGCACTCCGAGGTCGACCTGGACGTAGACGATGTCGTGGTACAGCGCCGCGATGGTCTCGATCGGATCCGCATCGACGATCAGATCGAGCACGTGCTGGTGAGTGTGGAACTCCCTCGCGCGCGAGGAGAGCGCCTGGTGGATCGCGACGCCCCAGCGCTCGATGAAGAGCGAGGGCACGCCCAGGCCGAGGCCCTGCACCGCCGTCTGCAGCGCGTGAATGATGCGGTGAACTGGTGAGCGGGCCGTCCCCGGGGACATCGTGCCGCCGATGTAACCACGACCTGCGTCCGGTCTGAACAAAACCCACCCTCTGCTACAGGCTTGAAGGCCGTGGCCGTCAGGTTTCTGGCGTGTCCGTCGGCGTGCCGCGCGCGTCGCCCCTCCTTAGGCTTTGGAGGTGTACCCGCCCCCCTTCACCCCTGCCGAGATGGCGGCCGAGCCACAGGCCCTCGATCAGCACGAGCTGCCGGTGCTGCCCGAGGCCGCGGCCACGATCCTCGCCGAGACCTCGCGCGCCGAGTGGAGCCCGCCCAAGGTGATCGCCGCGCTCAGTCGCGACCCGGCGATGGCCGCGCACCTGCTTCGAATCGCGAACTCACCGGCCTTCATCGGCGCGGTGCCCGTGGTGTCGCTCCAGCAGGCCGTCACCCGGCTCGGCGCGTCGTCGTTGCGTCAGCTCGCGGTGGTGATCGCCTGCGAGACCAAGGCGTTCGCGGTTCCCGGGTTCGAGGCAGAGATCCGCGCGGTGTTTCGACACTCGCTCGCGGCCGGGCTCTTCGCGAAGGAGATCGCGCGTCATCGTCGCGCCAACGTCGAAGAGGCGTTCCTCGCGGGGCTGCTCCACGACGTCGGCTGGCCGGTCGTCGTGCAGGCGCATGCCACGCGCCCGCGAGACGAAGTGCTGACCCTCGCCGACCGTCTCCATGGCCGCGCAGGGAGCGAGGTGGCGCGGGCGTGGAAGCTGCCGGAGTCGATCGCTCGAGCCATCGAAGGGCACCACGCCACGTCCTCCGAGCCGCTGACCTTGACGGTGCAGCTGGCCGACGAGCTGGCGCGCGGCGCGGCGGCCAACAGTGACGGCGCCCCGGGCGAGCTCACGGCCGCGCTCAACCTCTACCCCGACGTGGTCGAGGGGCTCGTGAAGCGTGGACCGGCGGTCTGGGCGGAGGCGGGACGATGGTGACGAGCGTGGACGTGGCGGTGATTGGCGGTGGGCCGGCGGGGCAGTGGGCGGCGATGACCGCGGCCGAGGCGGGCAAGGCGACGATCCTCATCGAGCAGGAACCGCACGCCGGAGGCGAGTGCGTTCGGCGAGGCACGATCCCCTCCAAGACGTTGCGAGAGGCGGCGCTCGCCCTCTCGACCTTCAAGGCCAAGAGCGGCGGAGTGGTGGAGCTCTCCTTCGGCGCGCACCTGCAGCTCGAGTCGCTGATGCGCCGGAAGACGGAGGTCATCGACGCGCACGAGCGCTTCCTCACCGAGCAGCTCGCTCGCGCAGGGGTGGTCACCTGGCACGGGCGCGCCCGGTTCGTCGGCCGAGACCAGCTCGAGATCGTGACGGTCTCGGGTGCGCGGCGCACCCTCTCGGCGCGGACGATCGTGGTCGCGACCGGCTCTCGGCCGAGAACCCCTCCCGACGTGCCGATCGATCACGAGCACGTGTTGGACAGCGACTCGATCCTCTCGATGACGTACCTGCCGCGGTCGCTCGCGGTCCTCGGGAGCGGAGTGATCGCCAGCGAGTACGCCTCGATCTTCCAGGCGCTCGGGGTCCAGGTGACGATGATCGATCGCGCCCCGCGGCCGCTCGGGTTCCTCGACGCCGAGCTCTCGGGCGTGTTCCTGCAGGACTTCACGCGCGCCGGCGGGGTGTTTCGCGGAGAGCGGCGGCACACCTCGATCGAGTTCGACGGCGTCGAGGCGGTGACGGTGACGCTCGACGACGGCTCCCTCGTTCGCGCCGAGAAGGTGCTCTGCTCGCTCGGGCGGGTCGCGAACGTCGCCGGGCTGAACCTCGCCGCAGCCGGGCTCGAGGTGAACGGGCGCGGGCTGCTCGACGTCGATCGTGAGCTCCGCACCCGCGTCGCGTCGATCTACGCGGTCGGTGACGTGATCGGTCCCCCCTCGCTCGCCTCGACCTCGATGGAGCAAGGCCGGCGCGCGATGCGGCACTGGCTCGGGCAGCTCGACCGCCACGGCGCCGAGACGATTCCTGCGGGGGTCTTCACCATTCCCGAGCTCAGCTGCATCGGGCAGACCGAAGCGGCGGCGCGGCAAGTCGGGCCGGTCGTGGTGGGGCGAGCCTCGTTCGATCGCCTCGCGCGCAGCCACATCAACGCCGCCCCGCACGGGCTGCTCAAGCTCGTCTGTGACGGCGAGGGCCGCCAGCTGCTCGGGGTGCACGTCGCGGGCGAAGGCGCGGCCGAGCTCGTCCACCTGGGCCAGCTCGCGATGAGCGCCAAGCTACCGGTCGACACCTTCGTCGACGACATCTTCAACTTCCCGACCTTTGCCGAGGCCTATCGAATCGCCGCGATGGAGGTGATCGCCCAACGTCGCCCGAGCTCGTCTCGCGCCGCTTGACCGCAAGCTCACTCGCGCAGGGCGAGCTCGAAGAGCGAGACGATCTCCCCTGCCCTCGCGACGTGCAGCGGATCGGACGTGTCGCGCGCCTTGCCGTGGGTCGGTCTCGTCCGATGCTGCTCGCTCACCACGAAGCCGGCCGCGTCGAGCTGGCTGCCGAGCCAGGTCGGCGCCCGCAGCCCGAGGCGCTCGGCGAGATCGGAGATGATGAGGAGCACCCGCCCGCCTGGCGCGAGGTGCTTCGGGGCCTGCGCGAGGAACTCGAGCAGGAACTTCGCGTCTTCGTCGAACACCGCGCGATCGAACCGGTTCTTGGGCCGCTCGGGGATCCACGGCGGGTTGCAGACGATCAGCTCGGCCTTGCCCGCTGGGAAGAACGCCCGCTCCTCGACGGTGAAGCGGCTCGTCAGCCCCAACCGCTCGGCGTTGAACCTCGCGCACTCGACCGCGCGCGGCTCGAGATCGGTCGCCCGCACCGTCTTCGCGCCCCGCTGCAGCAGCACGAAGGAGAGCACGCCGGTGCCGGTGCCGACGTCGAACACCGTCGCGCCACGCACGCCCTTCACCTGGCCGAGCAGCTCGACGTACTCGGCGCGCGTCGGCAGGTAGACCCCGAAGAAGGGGGTGAGCTCTCCAGAGAGCCCGGGCACCCGGAGCCCCTTCCGCCGCCACGCCTCGGCGCCGGTCAACCCGAGCAAGGTCTTCAAGGGCGTCACCGTTCGAGGCGGTGGTGGACCCCAGACGTGCGCACAGGCCTCACGCACCGGCGGCGCCTTCTTGAGCTCGAGCCGGTACTCGCCATCGAGTGAGACGACGAGCTTCGAGAGCACGCGGTGCTCCTCGTCTCGCCTCGCGCGCTCGCGTCGAAAGGCCTCGAGCGGCGTCTTCACCGGGGCGCGTGCGCCGTCGGCGAGCCGCTTGCCCATCGCGGCGAGCAGCTGCCGCGCGTTGAGGAAGGTGCCCCGGTACCAGAGCGTCTCTCCCCGGCGGGCGCGGCGGAGCGCGTCTTCCGCACGCAAGCGATCGTCGACCTCCACCAGCTTCTCCGGAGGCGGATCGTCGCTCTCGGTGCGGTAGACGAAGTCGACGCTCATCGGTCGCGTCATCTCACGTTTCGGGCCCAAACGAGCCGCCTGTAGTACGGTGACTCCAGTGATCGTCCTCGCCCTCAGCGCTCTCGTCGTCGCGCAGCCCGCCGAGGTTCGGGCCCCGGTCGGCGTCGTCCTCACCAGCCGCCGGCCCAACACCGACACCCTGGCGCCGAAGGTGGCCGCGCGGGTCTTCGAGGTGGCGAAGCGTGAGGGCATCGCCGAGCTTCGTGACGACGCCAAGGCGGTGAAGGAGCTCAAGGCCGCAGGCTTCTCCGACCCTCGGACCTGCAACGGCGGCCAGGCCTGCAGCGCGAAGCTCGCCGTGCTGCTCGGCGCGAAGGCCGTCCTGATCGCGGTCGACGTGGGCAAGGTCGGCTCCTCGCTCGCGATCCACCTGGAGGCCTTCGCCTCGGATCTCCCCGACGCGCTCGCCACGGCCGACCTCACCGCCCGCGAGGACAAGTGGGGCGATCAGTCGCTCGCCGACATCACCACCTTCGTGCGCAAGGTGAAGGAGAAGCTGCCGATCGCGAAGGTCGCTTCGGTGACGCCGCCACCGCCGCCGCCCGTCGAGAAGAAGGACGACCCGAAGACCGATCAGCCGACCTCGACGACGCTGACGCCCAAGGACTCGACCCAACGCACCGACCTCACCTCGCAGGCCGACCCCGCGCCTCGCACCAACGTCGGCGGCATCGCGATGGTGGTGAGCGCCGGCGCCCTCGGAGCGACCGCCGCGGTCTTCGGCGTCCTCGCTGCGCTCGATCGCGCCAAGTACGACCGAGAGGTGAAGCCCGATGGAATGGGGAACCTCGTCACCAACCTCACCCAAGACGAGCTCACCACGCTGAGCCGCAGCATGACGCTCAAGTTCTGGACCGCGATCGGCTGCCTCGCCGGTGCGGCCGTGCTCGGGCTCGTCGGCGGCGTGATGCTGTCCAACTGATTGATTTGTCGCCAGTTTCTGCAAACCAGCGCCAGGGCCTCGCCTTTGGCTGGCCCTTTTGCGAAGACGAGTGACGTGGATTTGGGAGGGAAGCCTCCACAACTCGGGAGAGTGCATGTCTGTCTCTGACGTGAAGAACGCGTTTCGTACCGCTGTCGCCCAGGATCGCCGCATCGACGCGAAGGACGTGGACACGATCCTCACCTCGGCCGGAGGGATCAGCGCCGACGAGGAGAAGGCGCTCAAGTCGGAGGCCGACAAGTACGCGGGCCAGATGGACGCCGACGCCAAGGTGAAGATGCGCGAGAAGCTGGGAGAGATCGCCCAGGTGCGCTCCTACGCGTCCAACGTCAACCGGCGCGTCGAGATCGACGCCCGCACGCTCAACGACGAAGTGAAGAAGCTGCTCGCCGCTGGAGTCGCGACCAAGTCGTTCGGGGGCACCCAGATTCCCGAAGAGGTGAAGAAGGTCGTGCGCGACTCGCTGGCGAACGGCGCCGTGGCCTACGACGTGCGTGAGGTGAAGCCCGACCCCGTCTTCGACACCGAGCACGGCGAGGGGCAGGTCACCGTCGAGGGCAAGTACAACCCGTACTCGCAGAGCCAGAAGGCGGTCGACTCGATGGCCTTCGACTACACCGAGCTGACGCCCAAGAAGATCGCCGACGACATGAACACCGCGCAGACCTTCAACGTGCTCAAGGGCTACCAGGGCCAGGGCAACGGGCAGGTCGCGACGTTCGAGAAGATGACGATGAAGGGCAACGGCCGCATCACCGAGCTGTACGACGAGGCGTCCTGGCCCGACACCAAGGCGCGCGCGCAGGGCGGGCAGAAGTACGCCTCGAACTTCGCGATCCTCGCCGATGGCAGCTTCCACGCCGTGCCGGCCTCGCGTCGCACCAACGCCGAGCCGTGGCGCATTCTCACCACCGCCTCGCTGGGCCGCGACAAGCAGATGCTCTTCAACGGCCACCTCCACATGGAGAACGGCGTCGTCACCTACGTCGGCATGTCGGGCCGCCTCTGCAAGCTGCAGGAGAAGGGCACCAAGTTCGTCGACCCCATCGAGCTGCTCAAGGCGTGGGGCTTCAAGATGGCGCCCAACCTGAGCGTGACCAACGAAGGCTGATCAGCTCTTCAGCGTCCACACGCAGCCCTTCACGTCGATCGAGAGCTGATGCGCTCGGGCAAGCTCCGCGAGCGCTTGGTGGGCGCTCGTGCCGAAGCTCGTCTCTTCGAAGACGACCTCGCACCCTCGTGGCCAGGTGGGGAGCTTGGCGAAGGCGTGGAGATCGGCCTCGACGAGCTGGTTGAAGCGCACGGTGAGCCGCTTCGTCGCCGGGCCGAGGTGCTCGAGGAGCGACCGGACGCCGGCTCGGCTCAAGAGGCAGCCCGAGGCGTCGAGTGAGGTGAGCCGCTCGAGCGTTCCCGTCGAGCGAAGGATGTGAGGGAGATCGGAGCCGAGCGGGCTGCGAATCACCGCGACGTGACGCAGTTGGCTCGCGCCGCGCAGGACTTCCTCGAGGGACGGAGCGCCGATGGGCCAGTCCTTCACCTCGAGGCGCTCCAAGCCGGAGAAGGCGCGGCACAAGGCGAGGTCACGCGCGATTCGGAGATCGAGGTTCGACTCGGTGAGGCGCAGGTGCGGAATCAGCCCTGGGCGACTGGAAAGCGCCTCGTTCGAGGGCTCCACTCGCGCGCGATCGAGCCAGAGCATCGAGGCGCCCGCCCAGACTTGGAGTGCCTCGGCGAGGGTGCGCTCGTCGACGACCCCTTCGGACAACCGCACCTCGAGCGGCTTCGTGCGAGGCGCGCTCAGCCGGCGAAGCCCAAACGGCGACTCGGGGCGCTGGGCCGTTCGGTTCAGGAACGCAGGCAGCTCGAGATCGAGGCAGCTGATGCCGGCGTAGGCCTTCTCGGCGATCACCT
Organism: Myxococcota bacterium; assembly: GCA_052034585.1. Lineage (GTDB taxonomy): Bacteria > Myxococcota > Myxococcia > Myxococcales > Myxococcaceae > Xiheimicrobium. The sequence goes on along the minus strand of JBPOIJ010000033.1, from coordinate 19,095 downwards.
CGGACACCGGCACCACGGCGCGAGCATCGTGCGCGACCGCCAGCTCGGTGAGGGTTGGAATCACCTCGAAGAGCCGCGGAGAAACGAAGGCACCGCCTGGCACCCGAAGGCGATGGAGCACGCCGTCTTGATGCGAGAGGAACCCGACGAGCTCGCTCCGCACGCCGCGCACGTCGGACGAACGCCAGGGCTTGCCCTCGGGGAGCACCTCGTCGAGCCAGGTCGCCACCCGTTTGAGCGCGGCGACGATCTCGAGCCGGGCGGCCGCTCGGTCGCGGGCGGTGGTTGCGTCGCCGAGCAGGCGCGCTCCCGCGAGCAAGGAACCCCTCGGGTCGCCGCGCTCGAGGAGCCAGTCGGTGTAGACCAGCCGGCGCTCGGCTGAGCTGAGCACATCGTGGAACGGAGCTGGGTCGTCCGCGGAGGGCACCGTCACTCGAGTGTCGCACAGCCGCCGCGCCGTCGACGGGTCCTACATCGAACTGGTGTGGAGCGGCCGGCTTCGTAGTGTCGAGCCATGCTGCTCTTTCAGAAACGGTTCCACGCGGGGCTGGTCGGCGGCTCGGTGACGCGCACCTTTCGCCTCTGGGACAAGCCGCACGTGAAGACCGGCGGGCGGTATCGGGTTCATCCCATCGGGGTCGTCGAGGTGTCGGAGGTGCGGCGAGTCGCGCTGTCGGTGATCGACGATGAAGCGGCGCGTGCGGGTGGCTTCGAGTCTCGGGCCGAGCTGCTCGAGTACATGGCGCCCGTCGCGAAGGTCGAGCTCAGCGACGAGACGCTCGTCTTCGACGTCACCTTGCGCCACGCGGGAGATGGCGATCGCGTCGAAGGCGCGATGAAGGCGACGCTGAAGAAGGCCGACGTGGAAGAGCTCGCGCGGAAGCTGAAGCGGCTCGACGGGCGAAAGCCGTGGACGATGACGGTGCTGAAGTTGATTCGTCGCCGGCCCCGTGTTGCGGCGTCGAAGCTCGCCGCCTCGCTCGGGTTGGAGACTGCGCCGTTCAAGGTGAACGTCCGCAAGCTGAAGCGGCTGGGCCTCACCCAGTCGTTCGAGGTCGGCTACGAAGTGAGCCCTCGAGGGCAGGCCTTCCTGAAGGCCGTGCGAAACCTGAAGGAGCCCAAGTGACCCTGTCTCCTTCTCTGAAGAAGCCGCTTCGAAGGTGCTCGCCCATGACGCCGTCGACGCTCGAATCGATCGCGGGCACGCGAACGAAGCCTTCAAGGTGCTCCGCGCGCTCGTCACCACGATGATGGACAAGCTGCGTGCTCGGGCCTCCTCCGCGTTCACTGAGCGCGCGTCACGATCGACCGCCCTGAGATCCTCCCGTTCTTGCGGACCCACCCGCTCGTCTCGTCGAACGCCGACGACCAGCCCGTGAGCACCGAGGCCTCGTACGGCCTCACGTCGACCGGCACTTCGTCCACGAAGGAAATGCCCTCGAGGCTGGGCTCGAAGCGCAGCGCCCGAAAGACGACGCCTCCCTTCGCTGCTCGCCACACCGCCCGCGCGAACGCTGGCGCATGGAGCGCGCTCGGCCGCAGCCCCTTCACGTCGGTTCGCAACAAGGTGAAGAGCACCGTCGCGCGTTCGCCTGCCTTCACCCGACGAGCGAGGGCCCGTACGTGCGCCACCGCCCGTTCGCTCTTCGAGTCGGGGAAGTAGCCGAGCGCGTCGGGGTAGACGAGGTGACAGTTCTTCACCTCGACCCAGTGAGGCCCGCGCCGCGTCTCGAGGCGAAAGTCGACGCGGTGTCCGCGGCCGAGTGGCCGCTCTGCGTGCAGCTCGCGCACGTCACCGAAGCCGCGAACCAACCGGCGCTCGAGCACCTGCTTCACCAGCGAGTTGGGGAGGCCGGTGTTCGCGCCGATCACTCTCCCGTCGACCTCGATCAACTCCCAGGTGAAGGGCAGCGACCGCTCGGTCTGCGCTCGTGAGAGCCACACCCGCGCACCGGGAATGACGAGGCCTTCCATTCGGCCGGGGTTCACGCAGTGGGCGCGCACCGTTCGCCCGTCGTCGAGCCGCACCTCGGCGATGAAGCGCTCGTAGCGGCGGAGCAGCCGTCCCCGAAGCAAGCGCTGGCCCCATGTATGGACGAGCTCCACGAGCGGCTCTGTGCCCGAATCCACCCGGCGTGTCTCGGCTCGAGATGCGCCCTATTCGCAGGAGGGAAGCACGCCGAAGACGCGCTCCACCTGCGCCCCGCACTCGAGACACGACGAGGTCACGATCGGAAACTGCCCCGCAACGGCTCGCGCGCCTCTCTCGGCTTGCGTGTCGAGCCCCGTGCCCGCACCATGCGCCTCCTCGTGCGCAGCGCGCTCTTCCTCCTCTTCTTCGCGACGAACGCGCTGTCCGCGCCGATGCGCTGGGGCGCCGATGGTCAGGGTGGCGCGCCCTACGTCTTTCAGGATCCGATGGATCCGACGAGGCTCATCGGCTTCGAGGTCGAGCTCGCCGAGCTGCTCGCCAAGCGCCTCGGCACCACGTCGCAACCCGTCGCCGCTCCGTGGGACAAGCTGCTCGAGCTGCTCGCCCGCGGAGACTTCGAGCTCGCCATCAACGGCATCGAGGTCGCCGACGAGAAGAGGCGCGTGGTGCGGCTGTCTCGCCCGTACTTCGCCTCGGCCGAGGTGCTCACCGTTCGAAGGACGGACGCCGCTGCGCCGAGAACGCTCGAGGCCCTCAAGGGACGAAAAATCGGCACCCTCCCCGGCTCCCTCGCCGAGCGCATCGCGCAGCGCTTCGAGGCCGACGTGCGCACGTACGAGGGCGGCCAGGACGAGATCTACGACGACCTGAAGCTCGGCCGAACCGATGCGGTGCTGCTCGACGAGACGATCGCGCACTACTACGGCGAGCTCGACGACACCTTCGAGACGGTGCGCGGCGACTTCGGCGTCGTGGAGTACGCGATCGCCGTGCGGCTCGACGACGAGGCGCGGCTGGAGACGGTCAACCAGGCGCTCGGTGCGCTCCAGGCCGACGGCTCGCTGCGCGCGCTCTATGAGCGATGGGGGCTCTGGACGCCCGCCGTCGCGAAGCTCTTCGGTGACGTCGACCTCGAGCCTCACACGCCTGCCTTGGAATACGAGCGCTGGCGAGTCGCGGTCGGCCACCTCCCGCCGTTCTGGGAGCGCGTGCGCACTCGATACCCCTCGTACCTCCCCGCCTTCGCGAAGGGCGCGGCGCTCACCCTCGTGACCTCGCTCCTCGCGATGGTGCTCGCGATCGCCCTCGGCATCACCCTCGCGCTCGGGCGACGCTTCGCCCCGAAGGCCATCCAGCTCCTCTGCGTCGGGTACATCGAGTTCTTCCGCGGGACTCCGCTGTTGGTGCAGCTCACCGTCATCTACTTCGGGCTGCCCGAGCTCGGGCTCAAGCTCGACCCGTTCGTCGCCGGAGTGCTCGCGCTCGGGCTCAACTACGCCGCCGCCGAGGCGGAGAACTACCGCGCTGGGCTCGAGTCCGTCCCTCGCGGTCAACTGGAAGCGGCGCAGGTGCTCGGGTTGTCGACGAGCCAGACGCTCCGCTTCGTGATCGGGCCTCAGGCGATTCGCATCGCGATTCCTCCGATGACGAACGACTTCATCGCGCTCCTCAAGGACTCCTCGCTCGTCTCGGTGGTGACGCTCACCGAGCTGACCAAGACGTACACGACGCTGGCGAACTCGACGCGCGATCACCTCGGCCTCGGGCTCCTGGTGGCCGCCTGCTACCTGCTGGTCGGGCTCCCGTTCGCCCGGCTGGCGCGCGCCGTCGAACAACGCTTCGCCCGGCACCTCTCGCGAGGCACCCCGTGACGCTCAAGGTGACGAACCTCGTCAGGCACTACGCGGGGAACCCCGAGCCGACGCTCAAGGGCCTGTCCTTCGATCTCCCAGCGGGAACGCTCACCGCGTTGCTGGGGCGCTCGGGCGCAGGAAAGTCGACGGTGCTCCGCTGCGTGATGGGCCTCGAGCCCTTCGAGTCCGGATCGATCGAGGTCGACGGCGTCGTGGTGAGAGGAACGACGGAGGTCGCTGAGTCGGAGCGTCGTCTGCAGCTCGAGGCCGCGCGGGCGAAGCTGGGGCTCGTCTTCCAGTCCTTCGAGCTGTTCCCCCACCTGACGGCGCTCGAGAACTGCACGCTCGCGCCGAGGCGCGTGAAGGGCCTGGGTCAGGCAGCGGCGGAATCGAAGGCGAAGGACCTGCTCGTGCAGCTCGGCCTCGAGCATCGAATCACGGCCTACCCGGAGCAGCTCTCCGGAGGGCAGAAGCAGCGGGTGGCGATCGCGCGCGCGCTGGCGATGGAGCCGAACGTGCTGCTCTACGACGAGCCGACGAGCGCGCTCGATCCGTCGATGAAGCTCGAGGTGCTCCAGACGCTCAAGCGCGTCGACGCGACGGGGGTGACGCAGGTGGTGGTGACCCACGATCTCGCGCTCGCCCGAGGCGTCGAATACGTCTGCGTGCTCGACCACGGCGTCGTCATCGAGGCTGGCGAGCCGGCGAGCGTCCTCCAGGCGCCCCAGCACGAGACGACCAAGGCACTCCTCAAGGACTGGGTCTGACAGCTCGCGCTGGGCGTTCGCGGCATCCCGTGCGAGGACTCGGTCCATGAGCGTGCTCCTCGCCGTCCTCCTCTCCGCCGCCCCAAGCCCCGGGTCCTACATTCACACCGGCGGTTGGGGCACCCTGGTCCTCGAGAAGGGCCGCTTCCGCATCGACACGGTCGGCGGCAACGCGCACGTCTGCTCGATCTCGGGCACCTGGAGCGGCGCGAAGGGCCTCGCGAACGACGACGGCGAGACCTGCGAGCTCACCTTCGAAGCCAAGGGCGACGGCGTCGAGGTGAGCAGCCAGGACACCGAGATGTGCCGATCGTATTGCGGGGTCCGCGCCACCTTCGACGGCACCTTCCTCAAGCCGGCGAAGGGCTGTGCCCCGAAGGAAGTCGCCAAGACGCGCGCGTCCTTCAAGGCGCTCTACGACAAGAAGGACTTCGCCAATGCGGTCGCCACGCTGAAGCCCGTCCTCGCGTGCGAGCCAGTGATCGATCTCTTCGAGGTCGCGTGGATTCGAAACGATCTGGCGATCGCCCAGCACAAGGCGGGCGATGACGCCGCGTGTCTGGTGACCCTCGAGCCGCTCGCCGACTACCGCGACTCCCCGCCGGGCGAGCTCTGGGGTGGCGAACCGTCGTACGAGGAGCTTCGCCAGAAGCTCGCCAAGGCGACCCGCACCAACGCGAAGCTCTGCGGTTTCAAGGGCCCGGCCGACGCTGGGAAGTGATCACGGCTGGGCGCGGTAGACATCGACGCCACGCACGACCGTCATCAGCACCTTCGCGTCGAGGAGCTCCTTGGGATCTCCGTCGACCGGGTCGATCGGCAACACCACGAAGTCGGCGTCGGCACCAACCGCGAGCCGTCCTCGCCGATCCTCCGCGAAGGAGGCGAAGGCCGCTCCCGAGGTGAAGGCCGCGAGCGCTTCGGCACCCGAGAGCCGCTGCTTCGACAGCCACCCGCCCGCCGGCTGGCCCTGCTGATCTTGTCGCGTGCGCGCCGCGTAGAGGCCCCACAGCGGGTTCGGGTGCTCGACCGGAAAGTCGCTCCCGAAGGCCAGCGGCACCTTCGCCTCGAGCACCGACCGCCACGCATAGGCGAAGGCGATTCGGTCTTTCCCCAGCCGCGCCTCGGCCCAGGGCATGTCGCTCGTCGCGTGCGTCGGCTGCATGCTCGCGATCAGCTTTCCCTCGGCCAGCTTCGCCACGTCGTCGGCGCGGAGCACCTGCACGTGCTCGACGCGGTGCCGGTGCGTCGAGTCCAACTTCGAGAGCAGCTCGATGACGAGGCTGTTGGCGCGATCGCCGATCGCATGAACGGCCACCTGAAAGCCCGCCCGATCGAAGGTCGAGGCGCGCTCCTCGAGCTGCTCCTTCGAGAGCAACAGCAGCCCCGACGTCGATGGCTCGTCGGAGTACGGCGCATGGAGCGCGGCCCCTCGAGAGCCCAGCGCCCCGTCGGCGAGCAACTTCACCGCCCGCAGCTCGAGCATGCCGCCCTTGAAGGTGCCCCGCTCCGCGAGGGCGCGCCAGCCAGCGCTCTGCCCGTCGGCCATTGCGTAGACGCGAATCGGGAGCAGCCCACCCAGATCCCACCGTTGGAGAATCGCGAAGGTCGCGTCGTCCATGCCGGCGTCGTGCACCGAGGTGAGGCCGAGCTTCGCGCAGAGCTCGAGCGCGGCCTTGAGGTGACGCTCGCGCTCGACCGGCGTGGGATCGGGCACTGGCACCAACTCCATCGCGTTGTCGACGAGGATGCCGGTGGGCTCTCCCCGCTCGTCACGCATGATGCGTCCACCGGGAGGATCGGGAGTGTCCTTGCCGATCTTCGCCTTCGCGAGCGCTGCCGAGCTGACCCAGGCGGCGTGGCCGTCGACCCGCGAGAGGAAGATGGGCACTCCGGGCTTGGCGGCGTCGAGGAGCGCCTTCGAGGGGAACTGCTTCACGTCCCAGTCGTTCTGATCCCACCCGCGCCCGACCAGCCACTCGCCTTGAAACGCGCTCTTGGAGGCCGCTTGCAGCCGCGCGCTCACCTCCGACGCCGAGCGCATGCCGTCGAGCGAGACGATGGAGATCGAACGACCGAGCGAGGCGAGGTGCGCGTGCGCATCGGCGAGGCCGGGAACGATGGTGGCCTCGGGGAACCGATCGACGAGCGCAGCCGAATCGGCGAAGGCGCGCGCACTCGCTTCGTCACCCACGAAGGCGATCGAGCCTCCGCGGAGCACCATCGCGGTCGCGAACGGGAGCTTCGGATCGTTGGTGTGGATTCGCCGCGCAACCACCACCACGTCGGGGTTCGCCGCGTCAGGGGTTCGCTTCACGCAGGCCCCCTGCGCCACGAGTGCCAGCACGAGACTCCATCGATGAAGGTGCACGGCCGGGAGCCATACCAGACTCCCGGAGCCTCCAAGCGCTCAGGGAAGCTTCGGCGCGTCGGGGTACGACACCTCACCCGAGAGCGCCTCGAGGAACGCCTTCACCTGCTTCGACTGCGCGGCGGTCCACTTGGCGGGCTTGAGGAGCGGGTCGGCGGGCGTCTTGTTGCCGCCCTTTCGCATGAGCTCGATCGCCTCTTCGAGGGTCTTCGCGCTGCCGTCGTGAAAGTACGGTGCGGTGAGCGCCACGTTGCGCAGGCTCGGCGTCTTGAACAGGCCCTTGTCCTTCTCGTCCTTCGTCGCGTCCATTCGGCCCGCGTCGTCGCCGAGCCCCAGCCCGTGGAACGTCGAGTCGGTGAAGAGCGGCGGTGGGTGGCAGCCGACGCAGCCGGCCTTGGTGAAGAGATCCTTCCCGGCCTTGGCGTCCTTCGAGAGCGCCTTCGCATCGCCGGCCGCGTCCTTGTCGAACGCCGAGTTCCCCGTCACCAACGTGCGCAGGAACGTCGCGAGCGCCTTCGGCACGTTGTCGGCCGTCGCGGGCTCCTTGAACGCGCGCTCGAACATCGCCTTGTAGACGGGCACCTTGTTGAGCACTGCGGCGACGGTCGCGGGATCGGCGCCGAGCTGGCCCTTCCACGCCGCGTTGCTGACCGCCTCGAGCGTCGGCATGCGCCCGTCCCAATAGAACGAGGAGTGGAAGCCCAAGCCCACCATCGAGGGAGCGTTCCGCTTGTTCATCGCGCCGCCGACCTTGGGGTCGAGCGCGCTGCCAGAGGTGTAGGCCTTGTCGGTGTGGTGGCACTGCGCGCAGGCCATCGAGCCATCCTTCGACAGCCGCGCGTCGAAGAAGAGGAACCAGCCCAGCTCGGCCTTCTCCGCGGTGATGGTGTTGTCGTCGGGCGCCGCGGGGAGCGTCGCGCCAGTCGGCAGCGCGGGCAACGCTCGAGGCGCGGGCAGCTCCACCTTGGGCTCGGGCGGCGGCGGCGGCTTCGGCGCTTCGGCGACAGGCTTGGGAGGCGGAGGCGGCGGCGGCGTCTCGGCCGTCTTGCACGCGACGAACGACGACAGCACCAACATCATCGAGCGGGGGAGTCGAGTCATGGCGCCCGGCAAGGTACGGCCGACGCGATCGTCCTGCCAACAGAAACTCACCGGTGCGTGAAGCTGAAGGAACACAAAGCGGGCACGCTGCTCCCTCTCCGGGGGGATAATGAGCAGGTGCCCGCTTTCGACTCACACAGATGGTGAGTCGACCAGCGCTCTCGAACGAGCATCACCCGTGCCACCACCGAACCGCGCCACCCTCTCGCGAGGCCGACGCAGCGCTTGCGTGAAGCTCGAGGCAGAAGGCGAAACGCGTTCGCTCAAGTGCCCAGCAGCCGCTTCAGCTCCGCGCCCAACTGGCTCTCGAGCTCGCGGATCGAGCGATAGACGAGGCAGCGGTGGGCCTGCACGTCGAAGCGCAGCTCCTTGACGTCGCGCACGGCGAGAATGGTCGGCTTGCCTCGGCCCCAGGCGTAGCCGACCTCGAGGTAGACGTTCGGGTTGGCGCTCGAGAGATCGGCGATCACCACCTTCGCGCTCTCGATGCGCTCTCGGATGCGCTGAATGATCAGCCCATCGAAGGCCGACTGATCGACGCGCTCACAGAGGAGCCCAGCGGCCTTCACCGGCCCCTGAATGCCGTAATGAAAGACGTCTTCGAACTCGGGAGCGAACGGCATCGCCACGAACGCGTGCGGCTTCTCCACCTGCGTCTGTCCGGCGGTCGCGAGTGGAGGCGCCTGCTTGAAGCCGCCGCTGCGCTCCACTCGAAACGCGCCGCTCGGCAGCCGGGTGACGCCCGAGGTCTTGGCGAGCCCGAGCTCGAGCGCCTCGCGCATGCGCCGCGCCCTCCCGGCGTTCAGCTCGGTCACCAGCACCTCCTCGACCGTGCCGCCCGCGCCCTTCTGGAATGCGTCGATGAAACCGCCAACCAACGCCAGCACCGCTTCGTGCTCGTCGAGGCCCGCTCGCACGCCGTGCACCGTCGTGGCGACGCGCTTCACCGTCGGCATGCCCTGCGCGCAGGCGAGCATTCGCCCGGAGAGCAGCCGGAGATCGTGGTACCGCAGCGAGCCCAGCCGCGCCGTGCCGAAGAAGGCCACCGCCGGCGCCGCGAGTGCGCCTCGCGAGTCGAACAGCTTCACCTCACCGATCGGCACCTCGAAGTCGTTCCACGAGCCCTTGGTGCGGTGGGTGATCGCCGAGACCGCGGCCTCGTCGGCGCCGTAGAAGGCCTGGGCGTGCTTGAAGCAGGCGAGGTCGACGCCGAGCGTGAGGATGTCGGCTTCGAGGAGGTGCACGTCGATGGTCGAGCGCATCGAGCGCGACTCTCGCACGTCTACGCCGAATCAGAAGCTGTAGCCGAGCCCCGCGGTGACTCGCTGCTCACCGAGAGGAATGAGCTCGGCCGAGAGATCGAAGCCGAACGGAAGGCCCACCACGAAGCCGAGGCCCACCTGGTAGTGGTAGAGATCGGTGCCCGTCTGGTTGCGCCAGAAGACGGGGCCTCCGAAGAGCCGGCCGACTGCGTACGGCGTCAAGCGCTCGAAGAAGGTGTAGCCGACGCTCGCGGTGAGCCGCACGTCGATGGCGACGTAGGTCGTCGGTGCCGCCTTCACTCCGGTCGCAGCGAGGGAGCCGGCGATCATGATGAACGGCCAGTACGTTCCCTGCTCGAGCGCGAGGAACGAGCCCGAGAAGCTGCCGACGAGGCCGCCCGAGAAGTCGAAGCGCTCGGTGTCGGAGAGCAGCCGGCCGTTGAAGATGCCTCCCGCCGCAGCGGCCAACGTCCACCGAGGGCTCACCCGCCAGTCGAACGAGGCGCTCACCGCCATCGCCTCGAGCCGCAGCCGCTCGCTCCCGTCGAACACCAACGTGGTGCGAAACGCCCCGAAGGTGCTGCCAACGTGGAAACGAGGAGGCGGCTCGGCGTGCTCCCCCGAGGAGTGGCCGGTGCAGCGCTGGGCGAGCCCCGTCGGACCGACGGGAGGCGAGATGCCTCACGCCCTCGCGTCGTCTGGGAGCAGGGCGATGAGGAGAGGCAGACCGACGATCAGGGCTCGACGCACCCGCCCCGATTAACCGCGGCTGCTTGGGCTCGCCATCCGTTTCGCGGGGTTGGGGGTCGCTCTGCACGGTTTCGCGCCTCGCTGTCTCTTCCTGGCCATGCTGCCGCTGCTCGTCACCTTGACCTTGAGCGCTGCGACTCCCTGGGACGGGCGCTCGCCCGTTCAGGTGCCGGTCGGCGCCTCGGTTTCGCTCGAAGTGCCGGCGCGCGTTCGATTCGTGTCGGTTGGCGGGGGCGACGTGGTGGACGTGACGGTGTCGCGAGACCTTCGCCGCATCGAGCTGCGTGGGCTGCGTCGGGGAACTCGCACCGTCACCGCGCACTTCGCCGATGGCCGAAGGCTCCCGCTCGAGCTGGCAGTGATTCCCAAGCGCCGCTGAGCGACTACACTCGGGCGCCGTGCTCCGTCCGCTGCCGGTCCTCGCGCTGCTCGTCCTCGTCAGTTGCACCAAGGAGCGCCAGCTCGTCTCGATCGACGGCGTCTCGGTGACGGTGCCTGGTGACTTCATCCCGATGGACGAGGAGCGCGTCGAGGCCCTTCGTGAAGCAGCCCGCTCGGCCGATCCCGATCTCGACGTGAGCATGGTGGGGCGCCGGCCCGCTGGTGCGCCCATGCCGTGGATGTACGTTCAGCGAACGGCGCTCAAGCCGGTGATCGATGGAAGGCTCTCGGTCGAGAAGGTGCTCGAGCTCGCCAAGAACGAGCTCCAGTCGACGCTGACCCAGGGCGGCTTCGAGACGGTGTCGGCGACCTCGAATCGGGTGGGCGATTCGCTCGACACCTGCATGGTGACGAAGGCGAAGCAGAACGCGAAGTCGCTCAACCACACCTGCGTGCGCCTGTGGGTGGGCTCCCAGTCGCGCAAGGTGCACGCGGTCTCGGTCGTCTGCCTCTCGATGCTGGACGACGAAGAGGAGTGCAAGCGCATCCTCGCGAGCCGCACGGTCACCCCGTCGTCGCCGATGCCGCTGAGCTCGACCTTCGCGCCGTGAGGCGGTCGGTCAGCGCGAACGAATCGGCGCGGCGTCGACGATCTGCACGCCCTCGCCCGACTCTTCGCTCGAGACCGCAGGAATGGAGCGGGACTTGGCGGCGTGGTTGCCGACGTCGCGGGCGAAGAACGCCAACGCCGCACCGAGCGCGCCGACGTCGTCGAGCCAGCCGAGCACCGGCACGAGATCGGGAACGAGATCGATCGGCAGCAGCACGTAGGCGACCGCACCGACCACCACCATCTTCCGCCAGCCGGCGACGTGCTCATCACGGAAGTAGCGGCGAATCTGGACGAGGTTCATGCCCCTTCAGAACGGAGCGCCGCCGAATCCATTTCACTCGGCGGTGTCGCAAGTCCACACTGCGCGCGCCATGGGCAAGAAAGGCTTGAAGTTCGAGGTCTTCAAGAAGGGCTCGCTCTCGCTCGAAGACGTCGATCTGTCCAAACGGGCGAAGGACAAGACCGCTGCCGACGCCGAGATCCTCGAGCTCCAGGAGCATCTGTACGAGCTGCAGGTTCGTTACTGGCTCGAGAAACGCCGCGCGGTCTTCGTCTTCGAGGGCTGGGACGCGGCGGGAAAAGGCGGCGCGATCAAACGAATGACCGCCCTGATGGACCCGCGTGGGTACAAGGTGTGGCCGATCGCCGCGCCGGGTGAAGAGGAACGCGCCCATCACTACCTCTGGCGCTTCGCGACCCGGATGCCGCCCAAGGGCACCATCGCCATCTTCGATCGCAGCTGGTACGGCCGGGTGTTGGTCGAGCGCGTCGAGGGGTTCGCCACCACGCCCGAGTGGCGCCGCGCCTACGACGAGATCAACGCCTTCGAGCGCATGCACACCGAAGACGGCTGCGTGCTGCTCAAGTTCTTCCTCCACATCGATCAGGACGAGCAGCTCAGCCGCTTCAAGGCGAGAGAGAAGGACCCGATCAAGAACTTCAAGATCGGCGACGACGACTGGCGCAACCGCAAGCGCTGGAAGGACTACCTCGAGGCCTACCAGGACATGTTCGATCGAACGCACCGCCCCGACGCGCGCTGGGTGGTGGTGCCGGCGAACGACAAGCGCCTGGCGCGATTGACGGTGCTGCGTCAGGCGATCGAGGCGCTCGATGGGTGAGCGGCGGCCATGACCTTCGCCGCTGGAGACTCGCTGGCCGATGGGTGGGCGGTCGAGCGGCTGTCGGCCGACGGCTCGGCTCGGTTCGTTCGCAGCCCATCGGTCGATCGCCGGCGCGCCACGAGCCGGCTGGTGGTGATGGCCGGGTGCTTCGCGGTCGCGATCGCCTTGGGTGGCGTCACCGCGCAGAGCAGCGACTCGCTCTGGCTCATCACCTGGAGCCTCATCGCCCTCTTCGGCCTCACCGGACTGCTCGCCGCGTTGGCAGCGATCAAGGATCTCCGTCGGGCGTCGCTGGGGGTCTTTCTCGAGGTCGACGTCTCGGCGAAACGAGTGAGGGGCGTCGTCGATGGCGCTGGGAGCCGGCAGTTCAGCGTCGTCGTCGTCGAGCGGCCGCTGGCGGAGATCGAGCTGCGCCTGGTGCCCTTCGAGGGCGTGCACGACGGCTCCGGCATGCTGGTGTGCGCGACTTCCTCCGGCGAGCGGCTGGTGTCGCCTGACCTCCCCCGCGTCGAGGAGGCCCGCCGCTGGCTCGAGACGATCGGAAAAATCGCGCGCTCGTGAATGTCGCCGGGTGGCGACCGTCGACCGTGCGCACTCGTCGTCCCAAGGAGCTCATCGTGAAGAAAACGTTCGCCGTCATCGCCGCCGCCCTCGCCGTCACCGCCTTCGCCGACCCCAAGAAGCCCGAGAAGCCAGCCGAGGCTGCCAAGAAGGCCGCCGACGCGGCGCCCGCCAAGGTGGCCATCACCGGCGACGCGGCCAAGGGGCAGACGAAGTTCAAGGAGCTGTGCGCGAGCTGTCACGGAGAGACCGGCAAGGGCGATGGACCTGCCGCCGCGGCCCTCAACCCCAAGCCGGCCAACTTTGCCTCGCCCGAGTCGGCCGCGAAGAGCGATGACTACATCCTCGCCATGATCAAGGAAGGCGGCGCGGCGAACGGAAAGTCGCCGTTGATGGTGGCGTGGAAGGCGGCGCTCAAGGAAGACGAGCTCCAGAATGTCGCGGCCTACGTTCGTTCGCTGTCGAAGACCGCTGCGGCACCTGCTCCCGTGAAGGAGGAGAAGAAGGACGCCGCCAAGAAGACGAAGTGATCGAACCTCAGTGATGCCCCGAGGGGACGGCGGCCGCCTGAGCGCGGCCGTCGCTCTCTTCGGAGTCGAGCCAGCGAACCCGCCCGCTCGACAGATCGTAGGTCGCCCGCAGCACCAGCAGCTCGCTCGCTTCGAGGCGCTTTCGCGCGAGCTTCCCCGCCATCACCTTCTCCGACAGGCGCGTCACCAGCGCCGCGGGATCTCCCTTTCCACACCCGGCGTGCCCGAGCACCACCACCACCTTGGGCGAGAACTGCTTGAGCGGCCGCTCCAGGGTCGCGAGGAGCGGGGCCGTGGGCTCCAGCGACGGAGTGCTCACCGTCACCACGCTGCCGGGCCCGGCGTCGAACACTGCCTCGGGAACCGCGCGACCGTCACCGCAGCTCACCACCATCGCCCAGGGCTCGAAGCGCGCGGCGAGGCGCTCCCGGAGCGCGACGAGGTCTCGGCTCTTCACGTGGCCCTGCGTCCACCGCGTGTTGCCTTCGTCGAGCCAGGCGAACGCTTCGAGCGGGTCCTTCGGGCCGCCCGCCAGCTTCGGAGGTTCGGCGTGCTCCGGCTCGGCGGGGTGCTTCGCGCTCTTCGCCGGCGCTTCCGGTTCGGCGGAGGGCTTCGCGCCTTTGACCGGCGCAGGGTGTTCCGGCTCGGTGGCGTGCTGCTCGCCCTTCGACGGTGGGTCCTCGTGGTGGCCCTTCGGCCCGGCCTCCGCGTGCGCCTCAGCGTCTGGGTGGGCGGGCTTGTGCTTCGCCTTCTTGGGCGCCTCGTCTTCCGCCGGCGCTTCGTCGTCGCCCTCGTCCGCCTCGGCGACCGGTGGGGGCGGCTTCTTCTTCGACTTCTTGTGCGCGGCGGGCGCGGGCTCGTGCGCGCTCATGCCCAAGGCGACCCCGCCGATGCCCACCACCAGCGCCGATTGCACCGCCAGAATGATGATCAGCTTCTGAGACACGAGGGCGAGGAGAGCAACCTGCCGGCCACGCCAAGCGCGCGGGTTGTCGAACCCAGCCACGGGTCAGACGCGACCGCTCGGGGTGGACGCGACCTCCGCAGTGAGGTCAGTCGGGCAGCTTGCCCTGCGCGGCCATCTCTTCGAGCTCGGTGTCGAGCGGGAAGCCGATCACCCGCCAGCGCTCGGGGGTGTCACCCGTCGCTTCCATCAGGTGCGGCACCACCTTGCGGGCGACCTCGAAGGTCGTCGAGTACGACTTCGCACCAGTGACCGGCGTGCCATCGGGGTTCGCGCGGACGAAGTCGATTCGATCGGTCTGCGGCAGCAGCACCTCGACGCCCTGGGTCCAGGCGGTGCTGGTGAAGATCTCGCCGCCCGGGGTGCGGAAGGCGCGCAGGGTGCCCACCACGATGTCGTGGCCGTTGGCGTGAAGGAGCGCCTCGAGCACTTCCTTCTGCCGGGCGTAGGCGGAGGCGAACGACTGGAGCTGGAGCACCTTCAGCTTGGGCCACGCGCGGTGCAGCCGTGAGGGGAGCCAGGGGAGCCACTTCGCGCCTTCGAGCCGGAACGCGTGCGCGGTGTGCGGCTTGGGCTCGAGCAGGGCCTGCTCCGCCCAGTTGGCGATCTGCTCCAGGGCCTCGTCGTCCTTGTCGCCGGCGACGAAGACGATGTCGTGGGTCGGCGCGAGCACGATCGGCGCGCCCTTCAGCGGCAGCTCGGCGAACCGCTCGGTGAGCAAGAGGCGGGTCGCGTCGAAGCCGTCTCGATAGGGAGAGACGTAGGCCGCGAGCTTCTCGTCCGGCTGCTCGAAGTCCATTCGTGGGCGCTCGCGCAGGTTCACCACCGCGCGATCGAACAGCTCGTCGAAGCCCAGCCCGAACGCGGCGAGCCGATCGGGGCCGATCTCCATCACCGACGTCGGGAGATCGAACGCGAGGTGAGCGCCGAGCTCCTGGTTGATGGTGCGAAAAGGCAGCGTCACTTCGGCGATGGCCGCCTCGTCGGCGCCGACCTCGAGCTCGGCCTGACGCCGCACCGCCGAGAACCAGGCGCGATCGCGCAGCCGCGGGAGGATGCTGCGAATGACGTCGACCTCGGTCGGAGGGCTGGCGCGCCGCACCGAACTCCAGAACCGCCGCGCGAGCACCCGGGGCTTCTCGGACAGCGGGTTCGACTCGTACTCGTTCGCCGCGTGGCCGAGGAAGACGAAGCTGATGAAGCTCCCTTCGCCCACCACCAGCCGGTTGCGCTCCTCGTCGAAGTGAATGGGTCGCGACTCTCCCTGTGAGAGCAGGTAGTCGGTGGCGAGACGCGAGAAGTCGGAACGGCTGATCGTCATCGGCGGAGCGCGCATCATCGATTATCAGCCGATTCCTGGCGACGCTTTTCGGCTCCCCATCGGTCGGTGGCCACTCGCCCCCGCCGAAGTCCTCCAAGGCGTCGACTGAGTTTTCTCGACGCCGGTTCGTCCAACGTCCGCCGACGCGATTTCGTTGGGGAAATCGCTGAGTTCGGGCAAGCTTCGCCCGGTTTTTCGAAAGGACTTCTCCATGCGCACGACCCGTTTTCTCCTCGCAGTCGCAGCTCTCCTTTCGACCTCGGCGCTCGCCGGCTGGAGCAAGGTGGGAGACGGATCGGCGTCGTTCAAGGGCGTGGGGCCAGCGGGCTTCAAGATCGAAGGGGCGACGAGCAACGTCACCCTCAAGGACGACGGGAAGACGCTGACGGTGGTGGTGAACCTCAAGGAGCTCAACACCGGCATCGAGCTGCGCGACAAGCACATGCGCGACAAGTACCTCGAGGTCGAGAAGTTCCCCGAGGCCACCCTGGCCGTTCCGCTCGACGCCATCACCTTCGCGGCCGACGGGAAGACGAGCGAGGGTTCGGCGAAGGGCACCTTCTCGGTGCACGGCAAGTCGAAGGAGGTCAGCTTCAAGTACAAGATGACCAACACCGGCGGCACCTGCGCCATCGAGGGCGAGGCGGCGGTCAACTTCAAGGACTTCGACGTGAACGTGCCGAGCTACATGGGCATCACGGTGAAGCCCGACATCACCGTGTTCTCGAAGTTCGGCGCCAAGAAGGGCTGAGCCGTCAACACGCTCTTGACGAGCGACGTCGACGGTCCACCTCTGTGAAGCGGGTTGACGCGGAAGTCGGCTGAAGAACTCGCGGCGCTGCCGGTCTTCCGGTTGCAAAGCAGCCGCGCATGCGAATCCACCTTGGCTGTGTCGTGATGTTCGGCGCGCTCGCCTGCGAGGCCCCAACCACTTCGTCGATCGACGCGAACGCAGGCGGTCGGGCGAGCGACTCGTTCTCGCTCTCGGTGAACCAGCTCCAGCTGCGCGCCCAGCTCGGCCAGTTCGTCGCGGCGGAGGGTGGCGGCGGCGACGTCGTCGTCGTCAACCGGAGCGCGGGCGGGCCGTGGGAGACCTTCGAGCTGCGCGACGTGAACGGCGGGGCCTTCGAGAGCGGTGATCAGGTCGAGCTCCTCACCCACGACGGGACGCACGCGCTCAGGGTCGAGGCCGGCACCCAACGAGTCTCGGGGCGGGCGACCCGCGGGGCTGGCACCCTCTTCGTCTTCGAGCGCCTCGCCGGGGCTGGCCGGTTCGCCGATGGAGACGTGGTGTCGATTCGCGCGCAAGGCGGCAGCTATCTGGCGGCCGAGCTGGGTGGGGGCGCCGAGCTGAACGCCAACCGGAGCGCCGTCGGCGTCTGGGAGCAGTTCACCTTGTCCTTCGGCGGCTCACCTCCCTCGGGCACCGGCGGCGGGTCGGCTGGAGGCAACCCGGGCGGCGGCAGCGGCGCTGGCGGAGCGACCGCGACCGAGCTCACCATCGCGCTCAAGGCCAACGGCGGCCAGTACGTCGTCGCCGAGCAGGGCGGCGGCAGCGACCTCAACGCGAACCGCCCGAGCGCCGGCGTGTGGGAGACCTTCACGCTCGTCGATCTCAACGGCGCCGCGCTCGAGCACGGCGATCGAGTGCAGGTGAAGACCCACGACGGCTCCTCGCTGTCCGCGCCGGGCGACGGTCGGCTCCGCACCTCGCGAACGGCGGGCACCACCGAGCAGTTCACGCTCGAGCGCGAAGGCGGCAGCGGGCGGGTCGTCAACGGCGATCGGCTCGGCTTCAAGACGGCCGACGGGCGGTACCTGGTGGCCGAGGGTGGTGGCGGCTCGATCGTCAACGCCGATCGCCCCCGGCTCGGCGCGTGGGAGACGTTCACACTCGAGGTGCTCGGTGGCTCCTTGGGCAACCCGCACCGGCTCGTCGGCCGCCTCCGCATCGACAACGGCGCCTTCGTCGACGACACCGGGCCGGTGCTCCCGGTCATCTGTCACTTCGGCGAGGCGTTCTCCCGCTACACCCGTGACCGGGCAGCCGTGCGGCGGCAGCTCGACGTGATCGCCTCGGCTGGCTACGACGGGGTGCGCTTCTGGTCGACGCTCGGCGGCGCCTACTGGGCCGGCCGGGAAGTGAACGACTCCATCACACCGAACTACTGGGGCCAGCTGCGCGACTTTCTCCTCGAGCTCAAGTCACGCGGCATGCGGGGCGTGCTCAGCCAGGGCGACATCGGCCGCATCGCCGATCGCCGCGCGTACATGAACCGGCTCGCCGACGTGCTGGACGAGATCGGGAGCGCCGAGACCCTCTTCATCGTCGAGGGCGGCAACGAGGCCTGGCAGACGGGAGAGCCCGACCCGCAGCGCCTCGCCCAGTTCGTCGGCTACTTGAAGGCCCGGCATCCCCAGGTGCTCGTGACCCTCACCAGCCCGCCGAGCGAAGACACCAACGATCTGAACGCCTATTCCATCGCGCCGGCCGATCTGTTCGACGTGCACGGCTCGCGAGACGGGCACTGGTGGGACAAGACGCGCCACATCTTCAGCATCACCTACGAGGGCGCCCGGCTGAACAAGCGGCTCGGCTGGCAGGGAGAGCCCACCGGCCCAGGGGCCGCGGTCAGCGTCACCGAATTCAAGCACGAGCTCGACGACGACACCTTGGCGGCGATGGCGGCGATGAGCCTGATGGCGCGGCAGGCGTGGTGCTTCATGAGCGGCCCTGGGGTGCTCTTCGACTCTCCCATCGAGGCGCAGCCGGGGTTCTGGACGGTGCCGCGGGTGCGCGACGCCTTGCCGAAGGACGTGATGCGCTTCACCACCCTGCACCACGGCGGCACGGTGTGGACCAACCAACGGGTCTTCGCGCCGAACGGCGACACGCGCGCCGATCACGCCTCGAACGCCGACGGCCGCTTCGTGACGATCATCTACGGGCCGACGCTCGACTACACCCAGGTGCGATCGGCGACGATCGAGAAGGTCACCAACCTCGGCACCAAGGCGAAGATCTTCGTCGGACGGAAGTGAATGAAGCGCGCCGAGCCTGAGCGATTTCTTGGGCAACCCGAGCCAGTTCGGGCAAGCTGACGCGCGCTTGTCCACCACTGTCGAAGGGTAGCGGAAGTGGCACGACTGTCTTGGGTGTTGGCGTTCGCCATCGTCGGGGTCTCGACCTCGGCGGTGGCCTTCCCGTGGATGGTGAAGCACGACTACCAAGCGTGCGCCGTCTGCCACGTCGATCCATCTGGAGCGGGTCAGCTCACCCCGTATGGCCGCGCACAGTCCGACGTACTCCTTCGCTGGCACGTCAACCCGCCGAAGGGTGACGACGCGCAGGAACCGAGCCCGACGACCCGCTTCCTCTGGTTCATCGACCTGCCGGAGGTGGTGAACCTCTCGGGCAACTTCCGCGGCGGCGCGCTGGTGCCGATCGGCGGCGCGGTGCGGCCGTTGGTGATGGCCACCGATCTCTACGGCACGGTGAAGATCGATCGGTTCGTCTTCCACGGGACGACGGGGCTGGGGCTGCGCAACGTCGGGCCCGCCTCC
>JBPOIJ010000053.1:0-67676 GCA_052034585.1 Myxococcota bacterium | reverse complement strand
AATGGGCCCGCCGCCTCCGCCGCCGCCGCCGCCAGCGAAGTGATCAGGCTCGGCGCCGATTGAGTCGGGTTGATCAGCTCGCGAAGCCGGGATCGTCTTCGCGCGGCGGCCAGAGCAGCGACGCGGCGGCCGCGACCCACGGCACCGAGTCACCACGGAGCCCCTTCAGCTGTTCGAGCCGTGTGGCGTTCCAGCGCCGTGCGTTGGTGATGCCTTCGAGCACCCCCACGGCGATTCGACGCACCGCCGGATCCGCGTGACCGGCGAAGCGAGCGACCACCGAATCGAGCTCCTCCTCGTTGAGTTTGCCGAGCGTCGACTCGACCGCGACTCGAACGACGTCGGGATCGAGCCGCTTGCGCTCCGAGAGGGATTCGACGCTGCGCGCCCACGCCGGGAGATCGACCCGCGCTGCCACCGCCCGAAGCTCGAGCCCAGCCAACCTCGCGTCGGTCGCGGCCACCCGCTCGAGTGCCTCGGCCATCAGCAGCCAGGTTCGCCGGCTCGGCACCTTCGCGGGCAGGAGCGCCGACGCCGCAGACTCGAGCATTCGGCGATCGACGGTGAGCGCTCGGAGCGCGGCCTCCAACGCAGGCACGTCGGACTCGTCGCAGCGAGCCATCTGCGCGTTCATCGCCGCGCGCACTTCGTCGTCGAGCCGTGACTGGAGCCGTTCCCGGCACGCCGCGAGGAACACCTTCTGCCGGTCGACGACCGCGAGCCACGGCGCTCGCACGAGAATCGCGACCCGCGCTTCCGGTTCTTTCCGCCGCACCAGCCTCGCGAGCAACGCCGAGAGCCGCGCGTCGGTCACGTGGGTGAGCCGGTCGGCCGGAATGTCACCCACCCGGCTCGCGAGCACCCAGTCCTGATCGTCGACGGCCTTCTCGAACGCCGCCCACGACGGCTCCTTGTCCAAGTGATCCCACAGCGCGCGCAGCACGGCGATGCGTACGTCTCGATGGAGGTTGCTGGCGGCGAGCTCGAGCACCCGGCGATAGGCCGACTCGTCACGCAGCTCACCCAACAGGCGCACGACTTCCTTGGCGACTGTGACCTTGCCGAGCGGCGCCTTCGAGAGCACCTCGGTCGCCGCGGCCGGGAGCATGCGGAGCACCGCCGCGCGCAGCCCGTAGATCGCAAAGCGCGCTCGAAAATCGCCCAGGCACTCGATGAGCGTCGGTACGCCCTGCCCCGCGTCACAGCGCGAGAGCACCCGAATCGTCTTCTCCTGAACGGCCGGTCGCGAGTCCTTCGCGCGCGCGATGAGCCGGTCCATGCTCGCCCACGGCATCTCCGGCCACCGAATGAGCGCGGCGAAGACGGTCGGCGTGTCGCGCTTCTCGTCTCCGACGATGCCCTCGAGCGCGGTGGCGAAGGTCTCCGACTGCTTCACCGTCCAGCGGAAGAACCCCGAGAAGAACGGGAGGATCCACTTCGACTTGTTCGTCGAATACGAGCCGCGAATCACCCGATCGCCGAGGAACGGGCCGAGCAGATCCTGCCGGTGACGGTGAAGGAACTGGTGCACCGCCGGGAAGATGACGGCGCTTTCGTCACCGGCGAGCAAGGCGGGCAGGAGCGCGCTGAAGGCCTTCGGCGCACGAAGCCGGGTCGCGGTGACGAGCGTTCCGAGCTCGAGTGGGTGACGAAGCGAGGCGGTCGTCAGCGCCTGGACGAGCGGCTCCGGCAACCGAGGCCGCCGCATCGGGCGCTTCCGGGTTTGCAGCCCAGGACGATTGCCGAACGCGTCGCCGAGCTGGGCGAGCCCTCCGTACCAGCTGCGCGAGAGGAACCGCTCGAGGGCGACGGTGAGAGTGCGATCGTACGCAGGCCGATCGTACCGCTCGAGCACCTGCGTCATCCCCACGGCGACGTACTCGAAGGGCGCCCGGTCGCGCGCGCGAATCACCACGTCGCTGAGCCCGTCGATGGCCGTCAACTTCTCCCGGAGGCCGCCGCAGAGCGCCTGGAGCCAGGGGAAGCGCTCGGTGCGTTCCCACTCGGTGGCGAGCTCGAGCAGCGGCCCCTTCGCCTGGGCGAGCTCTTCCCGCGAGAGCTTCGCGCCGAGGTTGGCGTCGTGCAGCACGCCGCGCTCCTTGATGAGGGTGGTGAGCCACTTGGCGGCGAAGACCGGGTCGAGCGGGAAGAGCCGAACGATCACCCGCTCGGCGGCCGCGGCGGTCTGGTGTGAACAGTCGGAGGCATCGAGCGCATCGCGGATCGCCTGCCCCACCGCGGGGAGATGGTCCTTCTTCCACACCCGCTTGGGCCAGGTGCCGAGCGCCTCGAGCATCGCCGCGCGCACCGGGTCCTGCTCGAACTTGCGAGCCGTCACCAACTCGAGCGCCTTGGCCGGGAGCTCGAGGGCGTCGGGACGGAGCCCGGGCGCACAGAGCAATTCTCGCAGGGCGACGACGCGCATCGCTCCGTCTGGGTGGCCGAGATACGGCGCGACCACCGTTTGGATTTCGGCCCAGGGGAGCGCCCGCGCGATCGAGGTGAGCCGCCGAACGGGATCGGCCGCGAGCGCCTCCACGGTGGTGACGTGACGCCGCGCCTCCAGCTCGGCGAGCTCGACGGGCAACGCCTCCAGCAAGGTGGGATTGCAGGCACCGTTCGCCAGCCGGCTCTCGAGGCTCCAGCGTCGAAAGGCCTCCTCTCGCGCCGCGTTCGGTGTCGCCCAGCGGAGCAGATGGGTACCGAGCGTCGCGTGCTGATCCGCCACCGTGCACCACGCATCGGCGAGCGCGCGTCGATCGTCGGGAGCGAGCTTGTTCACCCAGGCGCCGACGCCTCCGAAGGCTTGCGGTGCATGCCGCATCAGCTCGACCAGCAGCGTCGCGTCGAGCCGCTTGCCGCGCTTCCACAGCGCATCGGTCGGGAGCTCGACCCCGAACTCCACCGCGAGCGCCACCGTCTCTCGCAGCGCCCGCCGCATCAGTCGACGCCAGACGGCGTCATCGGGATGGACGTGATGGGTGAGGAGCACCCGGCACCACGCCAGCGCGGCAGCCGGAGCGTTCTCGACCACCGTCGCATGGAACCGATGAGTGAGCTGGCGAGTCACCGGATCGGCCTCGCCCGTCACCGCGTTCCACCGAGCCATCAGCAGCTCGGCGAAGAGCGCGGAGTGGCTCTTCGCGAGGCCCGTCCAGAAGCGGTCGCTCGGGCGCTCCAGCGCGACGGAGAGGAAGCGGCGCACGCACGCCTCGGACCCGAAGGACAACGAGTCGATCAGCTCGCGATGGTGCCCGTTCGCATGGAGCCACTCCAAGAAACGATCGATGGTCGCGACGCGACCGCGCCGGCTGAGTCCGACCAGCATTCGCCGTTCGCCCTTCATCGACCAGGCGAGCTCGAGCGCGCGCTGCACCTGGGCGTCGTCACCGACGAGCGGCACGAGCGTGTAGGCGAGACCGCGCACCGTGCGGGAAGGATCGGCCAAGGTCCGGAGCACCCGCTCGGCGTCGCGATCGACGAACGAGGCGAACGCGCTCCAGCGGCGCTCGAAGGCGTCACCTGCTTCGAGGGAACGCAGCTCTGGCTCCTTCGCTCGGGCAGCAGCGAGGACGCGCGAGACTCGTCCTGCGTGGGACGTCGCATCGAGGTCGGTGAGGAGGCCCATTGGGTGGCGAGCCTATTCCGAGTCGCTCACTTCCAGACGTCTCGCGCGAACACCGACGGCACACGACCGGTCGCCTTCTTGAAGTCCCGGGTGAGATGGGCGTGGTCCGCGTACCCGAGCGTGAGGGCGAGCTCGGCGAGGTTGGTGCGGCCGCGCTCCAACTCGAGGGCCGCCTCGCGCAGCCGCTCCCGTCGGAGCACCCACTTCGGCGAGGCACCGACCACGTCGCGAAAGAGCCGCTGCAACGGGCGGGTCGACAGCCCGGCGACCCGGCAGACCTGCTCGACGGTGGTGAGCTCACGCACCCGACGAATCCGCTCGATGATGCCGATGGCCAACCGAACCTGGCTGCTGGGCGGGCGCAGACGCGAACGAAGCCAGCGCTCGAGCGCCTCGAAGCCGCGTTGATCATCGCCCGAGAGCACCTCGGCCTCGACCCGCTTGGTCTCCGAGAAGAACTGCTTGAGCGGTACCACTCGATCGGTGAGCGACGCGATCGACGCGAGCTCGAGCAACGACGGCGCGGCGCCGGGCTTCAGCTTCACCGCGCGAATGAGCCCCTCGCCCGAGAGCTCCCGCCGGAAGAGCCGGGTGCTGACCCCGACGACGCGGCTGGCGCCTGCTTCGAAGACGACCTGCACCGAGGGGTCGGTGAGCACCTCGACCTGGTGGGGTGCGTCGTTCGCGAGGGCCCAGCGGGTGCTCCAATGGCTCTCGACGAGCGGCGCGAGGTCTGGAGACGGTGCGTAGCTGGAGGCCTCGACCCGGGCGCCGCTCCTTCGGCTCGAGACCAGGCCACGCGCGCGGCCGTGCCCATCAGGTCGTGTTTGTTCAAGCGGCACGTCGAGCGCCGATGCTACCTCTGCGCTCGAACCCTTGGAGGAACCATGAGCGTCACCATCAAGAACGTCGGACAGTTGGAGTACTACGAAGGCGAACACGCGATTCCGGGCATTCGTTTCCGCGCGGCGCGGCAGGCGATCGGCATCTCAGCGTGGGGAATGAACGTGCTCGACTTCGCGCCGAACACCAACGGCTACCCGGAGCACGATCACCAGCACGACGGGCAAGAGGAGGTCTACCTCGTGCTCGAGGGCAGCCTCGTGCTGCAGGCCGATGGGAAGGAGACGGTGCTCCAGCGTGGCGATCTGGTGCGGGTCGGCCCGGAGACGCGTCGCAAGTTCGTCACCCGCCAGAGCGCAGCGTCGCTCCTCGCGCTCGGAGCGACCCCAGGCAAGGCCTACGAGCCCGACCGTCGAATGGCCACCACCTGAAGAGGACCCGAGCGCCGCGGCTCACCGCGTCACGCTCGGGCTCCACGACGGCCTCACCCCTCGGTCGGCGGTTCGGGCGCCGGTTCAGTCGGGCTCCCGTTCTCGCTGGGGGGCTCGCCACCTTCGCCTTCGCCACCCTCACCGCCTTCGCCTTCAGTGCCCTCTTCGTCCTTCACCTCGGGCACGTGGCTGATGCCGGCAACCTTCTCGTCGGCGCCGTCGAGCGTGATGAGCCGCACGCCCTGGGTGTTGCGCCCGATGACCGAGATGTCCTTCACCTTCATGCGAATGAGCACGCCCGAGGTGGTGACGATCATCACCTCGTCTTCGTCGCGCACCTGCACCGCGCCGACGACGCGCCCGTTTCGATCGGTCGTCTTGATGTCGATGATGCCCTTGCCACCGCGGCCCTGCACCCGGTACTCGTCTTCGACGGTGCGCTTGCCGTAGCCGTTCTCGGTGACGGTGAGCAGCGTGGTGCCCTTCTCGACGACCTCGGCGCTCACGACCTCGTCACCCGCTTCGAGGGTGATGCCCTTCACGCCGACGGCGGTGCGGCCCATCGAGCGCACCTCGGTCTCGTTGAAGCGAATCGACATGCCCTGGGCGGTCGAGATGAGGACATCCTTCGTGCCGTCGGTGATCTTCACCGCCACCAACGCGTCGCCGTCTTCGATGGTGATGGCGGCGATGCCCGAAGCGCGCACGTTCGAGAACGCGGTGAGATCGGTGCGCTTCACCGTGCCCTGCTTGGTGACGAAGAGCACGTACTGGTTCTCGGCGAACTCCCGGGTCACCAGCATCTGCGCCAGCTTCTCTCCGTCGGTGAACTGCACCAGGTTGACGATCGGCTTGCCCTTCGAGGTGCGGCTCGCCGCGGGAATCTCGTGCACCTTGAGCCAATAGAGCCGGCCCCGGTTGGTGAGCGGCAGCACGTAGGCGTGGGTCGAGGCGATGAAGATGTCGGTGAGGAAGTCGTCTTCCTTCGTGGTCGCGCCGGTCTTCCCTCGACCGCCACGCTTCTGGGCGCGGTACTCGGACAACGGAGTGCGCTTGATGTACCCGGCGTGCGAGAGCGTCACCACCATGTCTTCGTCGGCGATGAGGTCTTCGACGCGCATCTCCGACAGCTCGCCGGTGATCTCGGTGCGGCGCTCGTCGGCGTACTTCTCGCGCACTTCCTTGAGCTCGGTCTTGATGACGTTGAGGAGCGAGCTCTCGTTCTGGAGAATGTCTTCGAGCCGCGCGGTGGTGCGCACGAGATCGATGAGCTCCTTGAACAGCTCGGTCAGCTCGAGGCCAGTGAGCTTCTGGAGCCGCATCTCGAGGATCGAGCGGGCCTGCTCTTCGCTGAACCCGGGCTCGTACTGACGAGAGAGGCCGGCGTACTTCGGCTCTTCACCGCGGGCGCGCGAGGCGAGCAGCTCCATCGACTTCTTGAGCGCGGCGACGTCGACCTTCGGCAGCTTCGAGTACGAGGCGTTCTCGTAGAGCGCGGGCGAGGCGATGTTCATCAGGCCCCAGCGGGCCTCCTCGGGATCCTTCGAGGCGCGGATGACGGCGATGATGTGATCGAGGAAGTCGCGGGTGATGGTCGCGACGAGCAGACCCTCGACGATGTGGAGCCGCTCCTTCGCCTTGCGCAGCTCGAAGCGGGTGCGCCGGGTGACGACCTCGCGCCGGTGCCCGATGAACCGCTCGAGGATCTCCTTGAGCGTGAGCACCTTCGGCTGACCCTGATCGATCGCGAGCAGCACGATGCCGTAGGTCGTCTGCATCGCCGTCTGGTTGAAGAGGTTGTTGAGCACGATCTCGCCCATGGTGTCCTTCTTCACCTCGACGACGATGCGGCAGCGCCACTTCTCGCCCTTGGCGTCGGAGTGATCGGCGACGTCGGAGATGCCCTCGAGCTTCTTCTCCTTCACCAGCTCGGCGATCTGCTCGACCAGCTTCTCCTTGCGCAGCTGGAAGGGGATCTCGGTGATCACGATCGACTCGCGATCGCCGCGCTCCTTGACGATCTCGGCCTTCGCCTTGAGGGTGATCGTGCCGCGGCCGGTCGAGTAGGCCTTCGCGATGCCGTCGCGGCCCGCGATGATGCCGCCCGTCGGGAAGTCGGGGCCCTTCACGAACCCCATCAGATCGGCGAGCACCGCCTTCGGGTGATCGACGAGGTGAATGACGGCGTCGATGACCTCTCCCAGGTGATGGGGAGGAATCTTCGTCGCCATGCCGACCGCGATGCCGTCCGACCCGTTGACGAGCAGGTTCGGGAACCGGGTGGGCATCACCATCGGTTCGACGAGGGTGTTGTCGTAGTTGGGGCCGAAGTCGACGGTCTCCTTGTCGATGTCGGCGAGCATCTCGTCGGCGAGACGCTCCATGCGCACTTCGGTGTACCGCATGGCGGCTGGTGAATCGCCGTCCATCGAGCCGAAGTTGCCCTGCCCGTCGATCAGCTGGTACCGCATCGACCACGGCTGAGCGAGGCGAACGATCGAGTCGTAGACCGCCTGATCACCGTGCGGGTGGTACTTACCGATGACGTCGCCGACCACGCGCGCCGACTTCTTGTACGGCCGGCTGAAGGTGTTCGAGAGCTCGTGCATCGCGTACAGCACGCGGCGGTGAACGGGCTTGAGGCCGTCACGCACGTCGGGCAGCGCGCGCCCGACGATCACGCTCATCGAGTAGGCGAGGTAGCTCCCCTCCATCTCCTGCTCGATGGAGATCGGCAACACGGTGCCGATGTCTCCGCGGGGCGGCGGTGGCGGTGCTGCGGGCGGCGGCGCTTCGGGCGTCTTGAGATCGTCGGACATGTCGTTTGGGGCGCTCGACGCATGCACGGCCGTCGAGTGCGCAAACGGTCGTCAGTACCGTGCCGAGTGCCTGGTTGCAACAGGTTCTCACACCCATCTCACGCCAAAATAGCCAGCAACTACAGCGAGTTAGACGCCTATGGAAGGCATGGGCCCGACTCGCCGCAGACGCCACCCGAACAGCACCCAGAACAGCATTGGTAGGAGTGGAGGCAGGCTATCGGCGCTCCGAATTGAATGCCGCAGCGCATGTCGGATCCGCAGCACACGAAGCCGGCGAGGCAGCTGTTGGGACAGATGCCGAGGCTCTGAACGTCTTGGGTCGAGGCGCACACGCTCTGCGGGTCGTTGATGCACTGCTGGTTCGCGCTGCAGCAACTGGCGTTCGCGCCACAGGGTGCGACCGGGCCTGGGCAGACCGCGGGCATGCACTTCGATCCAACACAGATCGAAGAGGCGGGACAGCAGGTCGATGTCGTTCCGCACGTCATGCAGCCACTTCCCCCGCCGGCCCCGCTTCCTCCAGTCGCGACCCCGCCCGCAGTGGCGCCACCGCCGTTCGGTGCTCCACCTGCGTTCGGTGCTCCACCTGCGTTCGGTGCTCCACCCGCGTTCGGCGTTCCACCCGCGCTCGGAGTTCCTCCACCGCCAGCAGTACCGCCGCCGGCTCTCCCTCCGGCCGGGCCGCCGCTCGAGACCGTGCCTCCACCGCTCGGGTCTCCGCCGCCCGTCGTGCCCGCGTCGAGGCACACTCGCTCGAGCTGGCAGACCCCATTGCGGGAGCAGCACCCCGTGCAGCACTCCGCGCCGCTCGCGCAGGGGTCTCCCGTCGAGGTGCAGCCGCCACCATTCACCCCGCCCGCGCGCCCTCCGCCCACCGCGCCCCCTCCAGTGGAGAACGCTCCTCCGTCACCACAGAACCCGGAGTCGCAGATTCGGCCGCGCGCCTCGTCGGCCGCGACGTCGAAGCGGCCACAGTTGCAGCCACCACCCTGGACCGCGACCACCACCAGGAGGCCCATCGACACCGTGCGCATCTCGCGCTCCTCGAGCCACTCAGAACCGAACGATCACCCCGTCGCGCAGCCCATCGCTCACCATCGACGCCGCAGTCTCGGGCCCTTCGACCAAGAACCAGAGCACGCTGCCGACGAGAAAGGCAGCCCCCACCAGGACGAGCGAGACGCCGAGGTTCATCTCCGTGGCGCCTCGATCTCGAAGCGCGTGCGCATAAGCGAGCCGCTCGAGCGCCAGCTCCCGGCTGGTGATGCCCTCGGAGCCGACGCCTTGGAGCGTCTGAAAGGTGCGCTCCGCGAACAGCAACGACAGGCCCCCGAGCACGCCCACGGCGAGCCCCGAAGCGCCGAGCACGATCGGCTCGAGGTTGAAGCGCTTGGTCGGAGCGGTCGCCAGCGAGGCGCAGAGCACGACGGCCATCCACGTCATGAGCGCCTCCTTCTCCCGACCTCGCTCAGCTGAACGCTTGGGTGAGCTTCTCGATCATCTTCTTCTCGGCGGCGGACACGGCGAAGCCCGCGCCGAGCAAACCACCCGAGGCCTGCGCGACCAGCTGCGCCCGCCCGAGCAGCTCGTTCTTGAGCAGCTCCTTCTCGTCGGGCTTCATCTTGGCGGAGAGCTCCCGCACGTAGTCACTCCAGAGCTGGAACCAGGTGAGGTCGGGGCGCTCGTCGAGCCACTGGCCGAGCAGGAGCGCCGCCTCGGAGTCCTTCGCGATGCCCACGTTCTCGGCCTGCTGGAGCACCACCCGCCGCTCCTTGTCGTCCACCTTGCCGTCCGCCCAGGCGATCTCGACCAGGGGGAACATCGACATCACCATGACCGCCGCGCTCCCGAGCTTCAGCGCCGAGAGGGCGTCGAGCAGCGCGGGGTTGGTGATGCCGGTGAGCCGCTGGATCTCCTCCTTGGTGGCGGCTCGCTCACGCTGGTCCTTCATCTTCTGAAGGGCTGCGTCGTTCTGCTGCTTGAAGAACTGATCCTCGAGGGCTTTGCGTCGATCGTCGAAGGCGTCTGAAGACATGCCGTCTTTTTCCAACAGGGGCGCCGACGATTCAAGGCTCCTCTATCAACGACCCTTCTTGCGGAGGTCGATGGTCGAGGTCCTCAGCCAGTACCGGAGGTCGTCGGTCAACAGGCCCTTCTCGCTGGCGGCATCGAGGGTCGTCGACAGGCCGATGGCGAGGCGAGGCCGCTCTTCCTGCTCACGGAGCACCCGCACCACTTCCCGCTGGGTCGCCTCGGGCAGCACGGCCGCGTCGGGCACGTAGACCGTACCCCGGTGGCTCTTGAGGGCGCGCAGCACCTGGGCGGGTTCCTTCGCCTCCAGGAAGGGCTCGCCGGGCAGGGCCTGGGCTGCGCTCACCGCGAAGGCGCGTCGCTCCCCTTCCGACCCTCCCAGCATCAACATCGAAGCGCGGTTCTTCTTCAGCTGATCGGCGGTGTAGCTGGTCATCGGTGGCTCCTTCTCCCCGGCCGGCGCGTTGTCCCTCTCCTTCGGCAAACTCGCAACTGAACGCGCACCTCAGAAGCGGCGTTGCGCGTCGAGCGAGGCCTCGAGCGCGGAGGAGATCTTGAAGAGAGGAACGGGCGCAGTGCGACCCTTCACCCGCACCGGCGGCAGCTCTTCGAGCGGGCCATGGGCGCGGAGCACGTCGGCCGTACCGGCCCCCACCAAGATCTCGCCCGGACCGGCCAGCGCGCAGAGCCGCGAGGCGACGTTCACCGTGTCTCCGATGCAGGTGTACTCGGTGCGCTTGGCGCTGCCGATGCTGCCGGCGACGACGGGGCCGGTGTTGAGCCCCAAGCCCAGCTCGAGCCGCTCGCCGGGCGCGAGCTTCTGGTTGCGCTCCCGCACCTCGCCCATCATCTGCAGCGCCGCCGACACCGCCGCGCTGACGTCGTCCTCGTGACGAATGGGCGCGCCCCACACCGCCATCAGCCCGTCGCCGAGGTACTTGTCCAACGTTCCGCCCCAGGCGAGCACCACGTCGGCGAGCCGGCCGAGCACCTCGTTGAGGGTGGCCATCACCTGCTCGGGCGGCAGGGTCTCGGCGAAGGCGGTGAAGTTGCGCACGTCGGCGAAGAGCACCGTCACCACCCGCTTCTCGCCGTGGAGCACCACCTCGGTCGAGCGGAGCACCTCTTCCACCACCGCGTCGGACGTGTAGCGCGCGAAGAGCCGGCGCATGCGCTCGGTCTGGGTGGTGCGCCGCAGCACCGTCTCGATGCGGGCCGCCAGCTCGTCCATCGAGGCGCCCTTGTGCACGAAGTCGTCGGCGCCCGCGCGGAGCAGCCCGATGCGCTTGGCGTCGGCGTCGTTGGCGGTGAGGATGAGCACCGGCAGCTCGCGCCGCGGGCCCGTCTTGATTCGCTTGCACAGCTCGCCACCGTCGAGGCCCGGCATGTCGAGATCGGTGAGCACCAGATCGGGCTTCACCACGTCGAGCTGCTCGAGCGCGAGGAAGGGGTCCGAGAACGGCGCGACCTCGTAGCCGTGGGTGGTGAGGCCGTCTTGCACGAGCGAACAGGCCAGCTCGCTGTCGTCGACGATCATCACCCGCTTGCCCGTCGGCGCGGTCGCGCGCTCGGTCGAGGTTCGGCGCGGCGCATCGGGCCCGGCGCTCATTCGCTGCTGGAGCCCCAGCGCCTCGTAGACCTGCTGGTGGCTGCAGACGTTCGACTCGATCAGCAGCTCGCCCAACCGCCGGCCGTCGCGCCGTTGCCGCTCGAGCACGAAGTCGAGGGCGCCTTGGTCGAGGTACTGGAGCCCGACCAGGATCTCTCCCAGCGGCGGGCGCTCGAGCACCACCGCCTCGCCGCGAGTGATCGCGGTCGACAACGCCCGCTGGAGCTGCGCGCGGGTGAGATAGCCGAGCGAGAGCAGCGCCTCTCCGACCCGCGCGCCGGTGAGGGGTTGGAGCGCCAGCGCCTCGAGCACCTGCCCTTCGGTCACCAGCCCGAGGCCGATCAACAGCTCCCCGAACCGTCGCGCCGGGTCGCTCGCGAGGGTGACTGGGTCGGCCGAAGGGTCGCCGGAGGCGAGGGTGACGGGGGGTGTGACGGGCACGGAGACCGCGATGCTACCCCGCCCGTGACGATCACCAAAGACTCGTCAGCCCCCACCCACCTTGATCATCGCCATGAGGATCTCGAGGAGGATCAGCACCACCACCATCAGCTCGAGGGTGAGCGAGCGATCGTGGTCGACCTCTCCCTTGAGCAGGCCGTAGGTCTGCACGAGCAGCCGGTGCTTGCGCGAGACCTGATCACTCCATTGCTTCACCCGAAGCTGGAGCACCGCGCTCTCGTAGACCCGCGCCAGGTACACGTCGCCGACGATCTTGAGGGCGTTCTCCACCCGCTCGATGAACTCCGAGAGCTCGATGACCGTCTGCATCAGCTCTCGGAGCACCCGGCGGTACGGGCTGAAGAGGATCGACCCTGCCTTGTTGCGATCGATCGCGTCGTAGACCCGGGTGAGCTCCTGATCGAGCACCGAGTCGAAGTAGCGCAGCTCGAGCAGCTGGGCGTTGGCGATCTCGAGCAGGTCGACGATGTCTTCGCTGCCGGTCGGCTCGTAGAGGAACGCCGCGTTCCAGTCGAGGAGCACGAGGTCTTCTTCGGAGTAGCTGAGGTGGTTCTCGAGCACCTCCTTGGTCTCGCGGGTCGACAGCGTCTCGACCTGCACCTCCCCGAGGATCAACTTGCCCAGCGCCTGGTCGGCGAGCACGTCTTCGCCCTTCGGCTTCGCGTCGAAGGCGCGCACGAAGAGCACCGTGTATTCCTCGTGCTGATCCCACAGGTGGGCCTTCTCGAACGCGGGCAGCAGCTGCGTCCTCAGCCGGGCGAGCTCGTCGGCCGCCAAGGCGTCGATGGCCTTCGAGTCGTAGAGCTCGTCGGCGAAGGGCACCAGCTGCTCGAGCGTCTGGCCGGCGTCGATGGGCACGCGGACGACGAGGGCGAGACAGCCGTGATCGAAGAGCCGAATGCCGAGCTGCACCTCGCGAACCGTGCCGAGCACCTCGAGGCGTCGGGTGCCGAGATCGGCCGCCAAGGGCGCGTTCGAGAGCTGGACATAGGCGCTCCCGGCGCGGGAGAAGCCGACCCGCCGCACGCCCGAGCCCGCGCGAGAGAGCAGCTCGCGGGCGCGCTCGAGGTTGATCGAGTCGGCGACGTCGAAGAAGCGGTAGCAGAGCGCAGCGGCGTCTTGGAGGCGCAACACGCGATGGTTGTACGGCCTCGAGACGGTTTTGTCCCCCTCCGATGAGGAGTCAGAGCCCCACGGGCCACAGCTCGAGCGCAGCAGGCGGCACGATGACCTCGACGAGGGTGCCGGCCGGCGCGGACGAGCGCTCCACCAGACAGAGCGCGTCGGGCGAGAAGCGCAGCACCGCCACTGAGTCTTCCTCGACCGCTTCGACGAGGGCGACCAACCGAACCCCGCCCGGGACGAGGGTGAGGCTGGGCGCTCGATCGGCCGAGCGGGTCAGCGCCGCGCCTTCGAGATCGAGGTCGAGCTCGACGTGGGTGACGAGCCCGGCGCGCGGGAGATCGCCGTGCCAGCGGGCCTGGCCACGCCCCGCGGCGCACTCGAACGTCACCAGCGCTCCCTGCACGTCGATCACCGAGATTCTCACCGGGCCTCGCTTCGAAGTCGCGGTTGTAGGGCGGGGCGAGGAGTTTGTCCCTCCTTCGAAGCCGGGCATATCTGCGGGCATGCGGCTCGTGGGGTTGGTGTGCCTGGTGGCGCTCGGCTGCGGTCGGGCCGGTCTCAACGAAGGCAGTGACGGCGGTTCGAGCGGCGGTGGCGTCGCAGGAGGAGCCGTCGCGGGAGGGACCAGCGCCGCGGGTGGTGGCAGCTCGGCGGGTGGCTCCTCGGCTGGTGGCAGCTCGGGCGGCGGGAGCGCGGGTGGAACGCCGCTGCCCCTCTGCGTGCTGGCGAGACCGACGACGAGCTGCGACGACGAGGGCGGACCGCTCAACGGTCAGTCCAACGCGAAGGGCCGCTGCGGCGCGGGCCAACGCTGCACCTGTACGGCTCCATTCGAGCTGAACCCGATCACCGGCCGCTGCCGAGCGGTCGTGATTCAGGCGGTGTGCCTCCAACACGACGCGGGTGGCTGCCACGCGATCGCGAGCGACGGTGGAGCGGTGGCGGACGGGACCTGTGGCAGCCTGCCGCTCCCCGCGGGCTGCGGCTGCGAGCTCGACTTCTCCGTCAACCACTACCGGGTGCGCTGCGATCGCACCTGCCTCCCGCCTGGCGACGGCGGGCTCGACTGCCAGACGCTCAACTGCGGGAGCGTGGCCTGCCTCGACAACACCCGCTGCCTCGGCCCCAGCAGCTGCCGTTGATCGAGTCAGCCGACGAAGGGGAAGCGCCGCGCAGCCTCGAACGCGTCGAGCTTCTGCTGGTACACCCCGCGCGCCTTGAGGACTCGCACGACGAACTCGGCGTGCAGCTCGAGCAGCGGCTTCGAGACGCTGGCGCCCTCGAGGCGATGGAGCGTCTCGGCGATCGCCTCGAGCGTGGAGCGGCCCTCGTCGAAGGAGGTGTCCCTCAGGCGGAGCACGTCGGCCGGCGGCCCCTCGAGCTGAACCCTGGGCAGCCCGTGCAGCTTCGGCAGCTTGGTGAACATCTTCCGGGTCTGACGCCAGGTGCCGTCGAGCACCACCAACGTCGAGGGCGGCGTCTCGGGCCAGGGTGAGGGCTGCTCACTCGGGAAGAGCACCACCGCGTCGCTCAGCGCCGGCAACCGCTCGTTGACGCCAGCCGGGTCGTCGTCGAAGTCCACGAAGGAGAGCTTCGGCAAGGCGAGCGCGGCCACCCGCGCGGTGCCGGTCGACTTCCACGATTCCCGCTCGTGCCGCACCACCAGCACCCGCGTGCGGGTCTCGACGAGGGGAACGGTGGGGCAGATGCAGAACTCCTCGCGGATCCAGCACCGCCGGCAGCGCCCGGGGAGATCGCTCGTGGTGTGTGAACGCACCGCCGCTTCGAATCACGCCCCCACCACGCGGACAAGTGAGTAGAACCCGCGCCATGAACCTCGACGACCTCAAGGCACGAGTGAGCGCGGCGTTCGCGGAGCGCGAGAAGCTCAAGGAGCCGTTCTACGCGATGGCGGTGCGCGAGACGATCGCGCTCCTCGACCGCGGGGTGATTCGCGTCGCCCAGAAGGGCGTCTCGGGCTGGGAGGTCAACACCTGGGTGAAGGAAGCGATTCTCTGCTTCTTCGCCATCAGCGAGATGAAGACGACCGAGACGCCGCCCTTCGAGTTCCACGACAAGATCCCCTTGAAGCACGATCTGCACGAGGCGGGCGTTCGGCTCGTTCCTCCGGGCGCGATTCGCCATGGCGCCTTCTGCGAGCGCGGAGTGGTGGTGATGCCGGGCTACGTCAACATCGGCGCGTGGGTCGGAGCGGGCACGATGGTCGACACCTGGGCCACCGTCGGGAGCTGCGCGCAGATCGGCCGCAACGTGCACCTCGCCGGCGGCGTCGGCATCGGGGGCGTCCTCGAGCCTGCCGGTGCGATGCCGGTCGTCATCGAAGACGGCGCCTTCATCGGGAGCCGCGCGGTGATCGTCGAGGGCGTGCAGGTCGGAGAAGAGGCCGTCGTCGGCGCCAACGTCGTCCTCACTGCGTCGACCCACATCATCGACGTCACCGGGTCGAAGGAGGTCGTCCACAAGGGCAAGGTGCCGCCGCGCAGCGTGGTGATCCCCGGCTCGCGAGTGAAGACCTTCCCCGCGGGCGACTACCAGGTGCCGTGTGCGCTGATCATCGGCCAGCGCTCGGCCACCACCGACGCGAAGACCTCGCTCAACCAGGTGCTGCGCGACTTCGCGGTTCCGGTCTGATTCGCCGTCTCGAGCTCAGCCGCCCATCAGCGCGGCCTGCACGTTCTTGAGCAGGGCGATCTCTTCCTTCATCACCTTGCCATCGGCGAGCACCAGCGCCCGCGCGGCCTGGAGCGCCTCGTCGGAGCGCTGCCGCAGCAGCTCCCAGTTCGGCTCCGAGGGCTTCTTGCCGGCCTTCACCGCCTCCATCAGCTTCTGGAGCGCGATCTCGGGCACCGTCCAGCTGCGGCCGAGGCCGAGCAGCATGTTCGCTTCGGTCTGATCGACCGCGCCGTCGACCCACGCCACGTGGAGCAACAGCTTCAGCACTTCGAGGTTGAATTGGTCGTCGGCCGAGAGCGCCATGGGTCGGAGTGTGGCGAGGCGAAGGCCCGGCGACAAGCGCTCAGGTGGTGGCCGCGTGCTGCGCGTCCGACGGCCAGCGGATCGACACCGTGGTGCCGTCGCCCGGCGTCGACTGGATCGCGACCGTGCCGTGGTGCTGCCCGACGATGAAGTGCACCAGCGACAAGCCCAACCCGTTGCCCTTCTCGCCCTTGGTGGTGAAGAACGGCTGGAAGAGCTGGGTCGCGTGCTCCGAGGCGATGCCCACTCCGGTGTCGATGACGTCGAGCTGGGTGAAGCCCGGCTCCTCGTCACAGGGCCGGGCGCGAATGAGCACCACCCCGCCGTCCTTCATCGCGTCTTGCGCGTTGGTCGCGAGGTTCACCAGCACCTGCACCAGCTGCTCGGGGATCGTCCAGAACGTGACCTGATCGGCCAGCGAGTACTTCACCGAGACCGGCGGCTTGATGAACGCGGCCAGGAGCGGCTCGAGCTTCGCCTTCAGGTCCTCTCCGCCGAGCAGCACCGGCGACGCTTCGCCGCGCTGAAACGCCATCAACTGACGGGCGAGCGACTGGGCGTGCTTGAGCGCGTCGGCGAGTTCCTTCACCGCTTCTTGCGCGGCCGGCCGTTGGTCGCGCTCGAGCATGGTGACGTTCATCTGCGCCGCGGCGATGAGGTTGTTGAGATCGTGCGCGACGCCCGTGGCGAACCGCCCGACGAGCTCGAGCCGATCGCGCTCGAGCGCCGACACCTGCAGGGCGTGGGCGACCCGCTCGGCCTGGGTGCGCGCCGAAGACTCCATGAAGTAGGCGACGAGATCGGCCACCGTCGAGGCGAACTGGTGCTCCTCGGTGTTCCAGGCGCGCGGCTCGCCCACCGACTCGTGGCAGACGACGCCGATCACCACCCCGTCGCGGTAGATGGCCGCGTCGAGCATCGAGCGAATGCCCAGCGGCGCGAGGTAGTCGGTGAGCAGCTCGACGGTGCGCCGATCGGTGGTGGCGTCGTCGATGGCGAGGAAGCGGTTGTTCAGCACCGCGTTGCAGTAGTTGGGGTGCGTCGAGATCGTCAGGGTGTTCAGCTTCTCGGCCTCGCCCTCGACGTGCATCGCGATGCAGCGGAGCTGATCGTGCTCCCGATCGGCCAGCCACACACCGACCCGCCCGACCCCGAGCGCGTGCGCCGAGATCTCGCAGACCCGCAGCAAGGTGCGGTGGAGATCCGCCTCGGGCTTGAGCCGGCTGATCCGGAGGCGTGCGCCCGTGAAGCCGACCCGCTGCGTGACTGCGCTGTGTTCGTCGTGGGGCACGTGAGGACGATGCCAGGGTCGCCCGCCGATGCAACGCTTCCTGCCGCGGCTCGTTGGCGTTCGAAAGCGAGTCGGCTGCTAGGCCGCCAGCCCGCTGCGGACGACGAAGATCGGCTTGTGGCTCGTCCGCATCACCTCCTCCGCGACCGACCCGAAGATCGATCGAGAGAGCCCCGACCGGCCATGCGACGAGATGACGATCAGATCGGCCGCGACGCGCTCGGCGGCCTCGACGATCGCCTTGGCGGCCGTCGGAGCACGCACCACCTCGGTGCGGGTGATGAGGTGCTTCTCTGCTCCGAGCGGTGGGGTCAGCGCCCGCAGCCGCGCCGCGACCTCGAGCTCGACCTTCGCCGGCGCCTGCGGCAGCAGCTCCGACGCCGGCAGGTACTGCTCGAGCAGCTCTCCGGCGAGCCCGGAGGTGAGGGTCACGTGGGTGAGGTACACCTCGCCGCCCGGCTCGGCGAGCGCGTAGGCCCAGGGCACCGCGACGTTCCCGACGCTGGAGAAGTCGGTCGTCACCAAGACGCGCCGCACCCGCGGCTGACTGATCAACGCCGGCTTCCCGTCGGGCGGCACGACCGCGACGCTCATGCGCGAGAGGTGGAGCGCGGCCGCCGAGACGCTCCACATTCGCGCGAGGCCCTGGCGCCCGTGGGTACCGACGACGACGAGCTGGCAGCGCTCCGCCTCGGCGAGCTCGAGCAGGTGATCGGCCACCCGCCCGACGGCCAGCTTCGCGCGGTAGAAGACCTCGCCGCGCCCCTCGAGCTGGGGAACTCGCGCCTTCAGATCGCGCTCGATGAGCGCCTCCACCCGCGGGTCGGGGTCGGTGTACGAGAACCGCCGCGAGAGCCCGTACTGCCGATGCGCTTCGTCCTGGTAGTAGACGCGCGCGAGCACCACGTCGACGGGGGCGAAGGTGCGCAGACGCTCGACCCACCGAAGCGCGCTCATCGAGGCCTCGCTCTCGTCGACCCCCACGATGACGCGCAGCCCGTTGGCCTTGGCCCAGCCCTCGAAGGACTCGGGCTCGCGCACCACCAACACCGGGAGCTCACAGCTGCTCGCGAGCCGCTCCGAGCTGCCGCCGAGCTTCACCAGCGCCCCAGCGCCATGGCCGGCCGAGCCGACGACCAACAGCGAGGCCTTCTTGTTGTTCGCGAACGTGCGCAGCGCCTCGGAGACCTCTCCGGGCAGCACGACGGCCTCGATGGGCGCCTTCGAGTACGCGCGGAGCCGGCTCACCTCGCCGTTGAGCCGCTCGTGCAGGAGCGCCTGCACCTTTCCGAAGGCCTCGGCGTCCATCTTCTCCACCTGCGGCTCCAGCACGTGCACGAGGTACAACAGCTCGTTCGCGCGCCCTGCGAGCGTCGCCGCGGTGACGGCAGCCGAGGACGACCACGTCGAGAAATCGATGCCACACACGATGGCCATGTCGACCTCCAGGAGCGGTCGGCGACCGCCGGTGAGCGAGCAAAGCAAGGAGCGGACCGGCCACGAGACCTGCCGAGCGAGAGAGCCCGGAAGTTCCAACCGGTTGCCCGAAGGGCTCGAACGG
Source organism: Myxococcota bacterium (assembly GCA_052034585.1). Classification (GTDB taxonomy): domain Bacteria; phylum Myxococcota; class Myxococcia; order Myxococcales; family Myxococcaceae; genus Xiheimicrobium. The sequence goes on along the minus strand of JBPOIJ010000053.1, from coordinate 48,876 downwards.
CGCGGCGCGCGAAACCGCAACCTCTGCACGTGCCCCACGGTCGTCGCAGCGATTGCGTGAACGTCAGCGCGCCAACACCCGCTCGAGGGCAGCGAGCACGTCGGGGCCAACGCGGCCCGCGAGCGAGGCGACGACGGGTTGCCATGGCGCAGGACAGGTCGAGTCACCGGCGCGAGCGAAGGTGAGGGCGCCGTCGACGGCCTTCGCCCAGGTGTTGGCGGGGGGCACGGGGGCGTCGAAGAGGAAGGCCGCGTGGCGCTCGAGCTGGGCGTGCTCCTGACTGGTGAGCGCGTCGCGCGCCGGCGTCGCGAAGGCGGCCGCGCCTCGCCGCAGGTTGTGGCTCACCACCGTCGCGCAGACGAAGCGCGCGTAGCCGACGTCGAGCGGAGACCCACCGAGCTCGCCGACGAGATCGGCGCACAGCTGCAGCAACGCCACCCCCTCGTGCCCGGCCTCGCCGAAGGCAGGGAGGAGCGCCTCGACGAGCGCACACTGGGGCCGATCGAGGGTGCCCAAGGGTGGAGGCTCGCTCGGGCTCGGTGGGGCGACCAGCTCGGAGGTCTTCGGGCGGACGCGGCCGAGCACGGCGCCGGTCGGCGCGGAGGGCCGGGGAACGGGCGGTGGCGGCTGCGCCGCGCGAGGAGGGCTCAGCCGGAGCTCCGTCGTCCGCGCGGCCATCGGCGGCTGGCGATCGCCCATCAGCCGCTGGAAGGTGCGCGCCAGTTCCCAGCTGGGAGGCAGCTCACCCAACGAGCCCGCTCCGAGCTGGAGCGCCGACAGGGCCTCGGAGATCGTCGCCCGCTTCGCCGGGGAGGCCTCCATCATCCACTCCAGGGCGGGCTGGAGCGGCGGCGGCACGTCGGCGAACGCGCTCGCGGTCGCGCCTTGGAAGCGACGCACGTTCTCGAGCACCTGCTTCGGGTCGGCAGCGACGAAGAGGCTGCGGCCGGTGAGCATCTCGAGGAGCATCAGGCCCAAGCGGAAGACGTCGGTCGCGCTCTCGTAGCGCCCCTCGAGCTGCTCGGGCGCGATGGCGTGGGGCTCGCTCCGGGCCGGGCCGCGCTGCTCGTGGTGCCCTGCGACGGGAGCGAAGCCGGTGTGCAGCAGGCCGACCTCTCCGGACGAGCGAATGAAGATCGACGAAGGCGACGGGTCGCCGTGCACCAGCCCGCGATCGTGGAGCACGCTCAACCCGTGGGCGACTCGATCGACGATGGCGAGGCTCTCCAGCGTCGACAGCTGCCCGCCGTTGGAGGTCATCAACGCTCGAAGCGGCTCGCCGTCGCCGCCCCGCTCGGCGAACCAGATGCCGTCGGGGCCGTTGCCGTACTCGATCAGCTCGATGAGCTCCGGAGCCTGCACCTCGGCCACCGCCCGCGCCGCCACTGCGAAGCGCTCGGTGAAGGTCGCGTCGTGCGCCCAAGGTGAGGCGAGGCGCGACAGCACCACCCATTCACCGTCATTGGCGCCGAGGTGGGCCTCGACGACCCCTGATGCGGCGATCAATCTTCGGCCGAGTTGGTAGGTCCCCACGTTACCCAAGCCGCTCCGTGAGCCGCGGAACGTCGAATGAGCGTACACTGCCCGAGTCCCACCACGAACGTGAATCACCCTGCCCCCCATGGGCACCACCCTCACCGAGGTCTCATGCACACTCGTCTCTTCGCCTTGCTGCTGACCGTCGCCGCTTGTGGGCCGATCTCCACCGAAGTCCGCGTCGACGAGACGAAGGGCGTCCCGCCGGTGAAGGGCACCGAGGAGATTCAGCTGTCGAGCTTCACCTGCGGCATGCCGATCACCTCTGGCCAGTTCACCGTGCAGACGAAGGTGGTGCAGGGCGGCTGTGAGCTCTCCTTCGACAAAGACGTGCCGCTGCTCACCGCGCAGGACTACGGGTCGATCCCCGAGCTGAAGGTGGCAACCTCGCTGGTGCAGCGCATCGAGCTCCAGGTGAAGAAGCTCTCGTTCACCGATGGCGCGATGGCCCTCGACGTGAACACCCGCATCACCAGCGCGACCTTGAGCATCAACGGGCAGCAGGTGGCCGACAAGTCGAGCCTCGCCTCGCTGCCCACCACCGTCACCCTCTCGGGCGCCGCGCTCGAGGCGGTGAAGAGCAAGATCGACGCGCGCCAGCCGGTCTCGGTGCTGACCCACGTCGTCGTCGTCATTCCGAACAGCCCGCCCCCGCCCGCGAAGCTGGTGGTGGACTACGACACCCAGCCGGCCGTCATCGTGGGCGTGTCGAAGCCGGCCTTTCCGTGAGGCCCTCGGCGTTCGCCGTCAGCAGCCTCCTCCTCACGGCCTGTGGCGCGAAGCCCGACCCGACGCAGTTCGACCCGCGCGACGTGAGCGGCAACTACCAGCTCACCTACGACGATCGGCTCACGGCCCGGCTCGACGTGGCCGGCCTGGTGAGAGAGGTGACGCACGCAGGCTACGGAGGCGTCGTCGACTTCGGAGTGGTGAACGGCTCGCCAGTCACCCTCGATCTCACCGCCTTCTGCGGGCGGCCCGAGGTGCAGTGTCCGAGCGAGTCGTTCTGGGCGAAGGTGGCCATCACCCAGCCGCACCGTCTCGAGAACGGCCTCGACCTCCAGCAGCTCACCGTCGTCGACGACACCGTGCATTCGTTGGACGCCGGCGTGCGCGCGGCCTCCTTGAGCGGCCTCGTCGATCACGCCAACGACGATCGGTTCCTCCTCGGGCTCGGCGCGAACGCGGGCGCCAACCAGGCGTGCCTCGCGTTGGCGTTCTCGCTCGCTGGCGGGCGCTTCAGTCGGGTGGGCGAGCGCACCGAGACGACCCTCGAGGGGAGGACCGAACGGAACCGCTCCTGCCCGCTCGATGGCGGCTTCGACGGCGGGGTGCGCCTCGACGCTGGCATGCTCCCCGATGGAGGCGCGGCCGACGGCGGCGTCGTCTTCACCTGCGCGCCAACCACCATCACTCGGCTGGTCGCCCCGCCCAACGCGCCGGTCGCGGGCCTCGAGGACGGCACCGTGCTCGTCGGCTTCGCGGGCGGCTGTGCCTTTGGGCCCGTTCTCGCCGGCGCGAGCCTCACCCTCACCACCGGCTTTTCGGGAACGAGGACTGGCGCCTTCGATCCGCCGCCCTTCACCCCGGCGCCCGTCGTGCTCCCCGACGGCGGCGCCGACGGAGGCCCGTGACCGTTCGATTTTTCAAAGGTCTGGGTTTCGGGTAGAGCGCGCCCGTCGAAGAGGCCGGAGGAGTGATTTCATGCGTCGGTTTGGGCTGATCGCCGTCATCGTTGCGATCGTTGGCTGTGGGCAAGTCGTTGGCGTCGAGACCGATGGCGGCACTGGAGGCTCGGGCGCTGGCGGTGGCACGTCGAGCACGGGCGGCGGCTCGGCTGGTGGTGGCACCGCGAGCACCTTCGACGGAGGCTTCACCGGGCTCCCCTGCGACGTCGCCGCGCTGCTCCGCACGCGCTGCATCACCTGCCACACGAGCCCGCCCGTCGGCGGCGCCGACGTGTCGCTGACGAGCTACGCCGAGCTCACTGCCGCCTCGCCGCTGGGTGGCACCTTCGCCGGCCGGAGCCTCGCCCGCATGAAGGACACCGGCGGCGCCCCGATGCCTCCGAGCGGAGTACCTCCGGCCAGCGAAGTGGCCGCCTTCGAGTCCTGGCTCAACGCCGGCGCGCCGATGGGCACCTGCAGCACCACCGATGGTGGCACCCCGACGGTGACGTGCACCAGCACGCGAACCTGGCCGACCGCGCTCCGCTACCAGGAGTCGAACGACATGAACCCGGGCCTCGCCTGCCGTTCCTGCCATGTCGGTCAGAACTTCAAGAACCAGAACCCGTCGAACCGAAGCGCGCCGGCGCTCCGCCGCTACTACTTCGCGGGCACCATCTTCGGTGGCGAGCACGAGCGCGACTTCTGCAACGCGGTGACGCGCCCCGGCACCGTCTCCGTCGAGATCTACGACAACGCGGGCACGCTGCGCTTCGCGATGACGCCGTACGCGGCCTCGGGGAACTTCTACTACCCGGCCCAGCTCACCGCGCCGACCTGGCTGCCGTACACGGTGAAGGTGAAGGTGAACGGAACGGTGACGAAGCAGATGACGACGCCGCAGATGAACGGCGACTGCAACGTCTGCCACACCGAGCTCGGCGAGCAGGGCGCGCCTGGCCGCGTCACCTGGTGAGCAGCCGCACCAACTGATTCACCGCGCGGGAGAGCAGGCGCGCCGCCTCCCGTGCCTTCCGGCTCACCGCGAAGCGCCGCAAGGCGTCGACGTCGCAGACGACACCCAGCAGGGCCTGGCGCTCTCGCTCGCCCGAGGCGTCGAGCCCGAGCCACTCCTTGGCGAAGCGCAGCCGGCGGACCGCTCGTCGCTCGTCGTGAAGCCGGGTGAAGGTGCGCGCGCCGTCGGCCTCGCCGAGCCGCCTCGACAGCCTGGGCACCGTGCGCTGGGCGACCTCCTCCGAGAGCGGCGGGAGCTGGGCCAACGCCCGGACGAGCGCGCGCGTGCGCGGGTGACGAGCGAGGGACCGGGCGTCGACCGCGAGGCGCCTTCGCTCCTCCGCCAAGAACCGGGTCGTCGCCTCGTCCAGCGGCACCCCGAGGCTGCGGATGACGTCGAGATCGCGCAGCGCCCCGAGCGAGCTGCGCAGCCACCGGAGATCGTCTCTGAGCGCGCGCCGGCCGCCCAGCCGCAAGAAGACGTCGAGGCGACGGCAAGAGACTCGCACGTCGTGCACGGCCTCGACCGAAGGGCCCGCGCGCAGCCCGTCCAACGCGCGCGAGAGTCGGCGCAGCTCGGGCCTCGCCGAGCTCATGCGCGACCAAGCCGGGGAGGCAGGAGCGCGCACAGCCGCATCCCTCCGGGAACGGGGTCGCCCTCGAGCCGGGCGATGGCGCCTTTCTTCAGCTCGATGACGGCTCCGGCCGAAGCTCCGGTGAGCAGCCAGGCGACGAGCGCCGAGAGGTGCGGCTCGTGGCCGACGATCGCGACCCGCGCTCCATGCAGCAACCCGAGCAACGCCTTCGACGGCGCCTCGGTGAGCAGCTCACTGACCTCGAGGTCGCCATCGACCAGCCCGGCGAGCAGCTCGGCCGTCTCCACCGCGCGGCGCTTCGGGCTGTGCACGAGACGATCGAAACGAACGTCGAGGCGGCCGAGCAGCTCGACCATCTTCTCGAAGCGCTTCTTCCCCTTCTCGGTGAGGGCACGCGCATCGTCGAGCTCACCATCTTCGGCGATCGCGTGACGAACGACGTAGAGCTCCATCGGTCACTCCTTGGCTCGTGCAGCCGACCCTCGCGCCATCGCGGCCTCGAAGGAAGCGCTGCGAACACCCAACGCGCGGGCGCGCTCGGCGTGGAGCCTCGCCTTCTCCAGGTCACCCAGCCCAGCGGCGGCGAGCGCACGGTTGGCCCAGGCGAGCGAGTACTCGGGGTCGAGCGCGACGGCCGCCTCGAGGAGCAGCTCGGCCTCGGCCAACCGCCCCTGCTCGAGCCGCACCGCCCCTTGAGTGGCCTTCGCCAGCGCGACGGGGTCGAAGGTCGAAAAGCCGGTCGCGAGCGGAGCCAGGCGCCGTCGCCAGCCCTCCACCGAGACCTGCTTCTCGAAGGCGAGGAGCTCGTCGAACGCCGCTTCCCACTGTTGCTTCTTCATGAGCGACAACGCCGCGCCATAGCGCCCGCGCGCCAGGTAGCCGGCGACGCCCACGCCCCACCCGATGCCGGCGAGCACGAAGACGGCCTGCGCGGGGAGCACCCACGGCACCACCACGAGCAGGGCCACGCCCCCGAAGATGATGGCCACGTTCAGCGCACGCCGGCTCATGCAGGCGTTCTACACCCTGCGATTGGAAGGCTCACGCCTTCGGCGGTCAGAGCGGAATGTTGCCGTGCTTGCGCGGCAGGTTGTCCTGGCGCTTGTCCTTGAGCATCTCGAGCGCGCGGATCACCTTGAGGCGGGTCTGCTCGGGGCGAATGACCTCGTCGATGTAGCCGAGCTCGGCGGCCTTGAAGGGGTTGGCGAACTTCTCGCGGTACTCGGCGACGAGCCGGCTCTTCTCTGCGACGGGGTCCTTCGCCTGCTCGATCTCCTTGCGGAAGATGATGTTCACCGCGCCGTCGGGCCCCATCACGGCGATCTCGGCGGTGGGGAACGCGAAGTTCACGTCGGCCCGAATGTGCTTCGAGGCCATCACGTCGTAGGCGCCGCCGTAGGCCTTGCGGGTGATGACCGTCACCTTCGGCACGGTGGCTTCGGCGTAGGCGTAGAGCAGCTTGGCGCCGTGCTTGATGATGCCGCCCCATTCCTGGTTGGTGCCGGGGAGGAAGCCGGGCACGTCGACGAAGGTGACGAGGGGAATGTTGAAGCAGTCGCAGAAGCGCACGAAGCGCGCCGCCTTCACCGAGGCGTCGATGTCGAGGCAGCCCGCGAGCACCGCCGGGTTGTTGCCGACGACACCGACCGAGCGCCCGTTCAGGTGGGCGAAGCCGATGACGATGTTCTTCGCGAAGTGCTCCTGCACCTCGAAGAACTGCTTGCCGTCGACGACGAGCTTGATGACCTCGCGAATGTCGTAGGGCTTGTTCGGGTTGGTGGGCACCAGGGTCGCCAGCGCCGCTTCTTCCCGCGAGGGGTCGTCCTGGGTCGGCACCACCGGTGGATCTTCGGCGTTGTTCGAGGGGAGGAACGCGAGCAGCTGCCGAGTGAGCGCGATGGCCGCCTGCTCGGTGTCGGCGGCGAAGTGGGCCACGCCCGACTTCTGGTTGTGCGCGAGCGCGCCGCCGAGCGCGTCTTTGGTGACGTCTTCGTGGGTGACGGTCTTGATGACGTCGGGCCCGGTGATGAACATGTACGACGACGCCTTGGTCATCAGGATGAAGTCGGTGATGGCTGGCGAGTAGACCGCGCCGCCCGCGCACGGCCCGAGAATGAGCGAGAGCTGGGGCACCACGCCCGAGGCCAGCGTGTTGCGGAGGAAGATGTCGGCGTAGCCAGCGAGCGACTCGACGCCTTCTTGAATGCGGGCGCCCCCGGAGTCGTTGAGGCCGATGATGGGCGCGCCGACGCGGGTCGCCAGATCCATCACCTTGCAGATCTTCTGCGCGTACGCGCCCGAGAGGCTGCCGCCGAAGACGGTGAAGTCCTGGGCGAAGACGAAGACCTGCCGCCCGTCGATGGTGCCGTAGCCGGTCACCACGCCGTCACCGGGGATCTTCTTGTCGGCCATGCCGAAGTCGGTCGCGCGGTGGGTGACGAACTTGTCGAGCTCGGTGAAGGACCCGCGATCGAGGAGCAGCTCGATGCGCTCGCGCGCGGTCAGCTTGCCGTCCTTGTGTTGCTTGGCGATGCGCTCGGGGCCGCCGCCCTGCTCGGCCTGCTGCTCGAGGGCCGCGAGGCGTTGACGAAGGGGATCGCGTTCGACGGGTTCACTCATGGCGCGCGACTGCTAGCCGCCCGAGCCGACGGTGTCGAGTCAATCGGTGGGGCGCTGGCTGGCGGGTCGAGGCGCACCTCGCACTCCAGAGGGACTCCGGCGACCACTTCCAGATCCGCGAAACTGCGTCGCTTCGCCGCGGGCACCGGCCTTGCTCTCTCGTTCCTCCGATTCGAGGAGTGTCTTCATGACCGCGGCCCCACAAGCGACGCTCGGCACCGTGCTGGTCGTGGACGACGACGATCTCTTCCTCCGCGTCTGTTCGGCGGTGCTCAGGCGCGCGGGCTTCGTGGTCGAAGGGCTCGGCGACGCGCGGCACGTCGTCGACACGCTCAAGGCCGGCCGCTTCGATGCGGTGGTGAGCGACGTGCGCATGCCGAACGTCGACGGCGTCGAGCTGCTCAAGCAGATCCGTTCCTTCGACACCCTCATTCCGGTGGTGCTGATGTCGGGCCAACCCACCATCGACGCAGCGATGAAGGCGATCGAGCTGCGCGCGCTGCGGCTGCTCCAGAAGCCGTTCGACGTCGACGTGCTCATCGACACGGTGACCCAGGCGATTCGGTCGCGGTGGTCGACCGCGCCGGTCGCGCTGCACGCCAAGCTCGATCGCGCGCTCGCGACGCTCAGCATGGTCTACCAGCCGATCGTGCGCCGCTCGGGGCAAGACACGCTCGCCTGGGAAGCGCTGGCCCGCTGCAAGGAAGGCGTCGAGAACACGATCGAGCTGATCACCCTGGCCGAGCGCATCAACCGCATCGACGAGCTGGGCCGCGCGGTGCGCGATCTGGTGGCGAGAGACGCCGAAGGCCTGCCGGAGGAAGCGCTCCTCTTCGTCAACGTGCACCCCCGCGAGCTGAGCGATCCGCACCTGTCCTCTCCGCAGTCGCCGCTGTCCCGGCTCGCGCCGCGCGTCGTGCTCGAGCTCACCGAGCGCGCGACCTTGGAAGACGTGCACGGGCTCCCAGGAAAGCTCGCCGCGCTGCGAAGCCTGGGCTTTCGTCTGGCGGTCGACGATCTCGGCGCCGGCTACTCGGGCCTGTCCACCTTCGCCCGCCTCGAGCCCGAGTTCGTGAAGCTCGATCACTCGCTGGTGCGCGCCATCGAGGCGAACGACCGCCAACAGAAGGTGGTGGCGTCGATGATCGAGCTCTCGCAGATGTTCGGCAGCCAGCTCATCGCCGAGGCCATCGAGACCCCGGCCGAACGCGCCGCGCTCGAGCGCCTGGGCGTCGACTGGATGCAGGGCTTCCTCTTCGGCCGGCCCGCGAAGCCGTTCGTCGCCGGCAAGAAGGCGGCCTGAGCGTCACATCGAGATCGTGTGCAGCCGCAGCGAGTTGATCTTTCCTGCCTGACCGACTGGCGCGCCGAAGACGATGACGATGCGCTCTCCGCGCTTGGCGAGCCCGCGGGCGAGCAGCTCTTCTTCGACCCGGCGCACCATCTCTTCCGATTCCTGCACGGGCTCGAGCACGCGCGGCATCACGCCCCAGAGGAGCGAGAGCCGGCGGCGCACTTCCTGGTTCGGCGAGAAGGCGATGATCGGCACCGACGGGCGGTAGCGCGAGACGAGGCGCGCGGTGTTGCCGGTCAAGGTGAAGGCGACGATGAGCGAGCAGCCGGCCTCACGCGCGGCGCGGCAGGCGACCCCACAGGTCACGTCGGGGAACTCGGCGGGGATGCGCAGCGGCTCGCCACTGCCGATGCGAGGGAACGACTGCCGCATCGCCGACTCGGCGGCCTCGATGATGCGGCTCATCATCTGCACTGACTCCACCGGGTACTCGCCCGAGGCGGTCTCACCCGAGAGCATCACCGCGTCGGTGTTGTCCATCACCGCGTTGGCGACGTCGGACGCCTCGGCGCGCGTCGGCCGCGGGTGCTCGATCATCGAGTTGAGCATCTGGGTCGCGACGATGACTGGCAGGCCGCGCTGGTTCGCCCGGCGAATGATGTCCTTCTGGATCGCGGGCACCTCTTCGGGAGGGATCTCGACGCCGAGATCGCCGCGCGCCACCATCACCCCGTCGGTCTTCTCGAGAATGGAGTCGAGCCGCGCGATCGCCTCGGGCTTCTCGAGCTTGGCGATGATGGGCACCACCCGCCCTGCCTCCTGCATCGCCTGCCGGCACATGTCGATGTCGTTGGGCGTACGCACGAACGAGAGCGCGACCATGTCGACGCCGGCCTTGAGCCCGAAGACCAGGTCTTCCCGGTCCTTCGCGGTCAACGCGTCGGCGCGCAGGGCGACCCCGGGCAGGTTGATGCCCTTGTTGTTCTTCAAGGTGCCGCCGTGCACGATCTCGGTGCGGAGCAGCGACTTCTTGTCGGTGTGAATCACCTTCAGCTCGAGCAGGCCGTCGTCGAGCAGAATGCGGTCGCCCGCGTTCACGTCTGACGCGAGGTGCGGGTAGGTGGTCGAGACGAGGTCTTGCGTTCCCAGCACGGCCTCGTCGGTGGTGATCGACAGCTCCTTGCCTTCGACGAGCTCGATGGCGCCGCCCTGGAGCTTCCCGGTGCGAATCTTCGGGCCCTGGAGATCGCCGAGCACGCCGACCGCCTTGCGCACCTTGAGCGACGCGGCGCGCAGCCGATCGAGCACGGCTTGGTGATCGGCGTGAGAGCCGTGGGAGAAGTTGAGACGGGCCACGTCCATGCCGGCGTCGAGGAGCTTCTCGAGCATCTCCTGGCTGGTGGTGGCGGGGCCCAGGGTACAGACGATCTTGGCGCGACGCATGACGGTCGCCTCTAATGGACGACCTCACGCGAGTCACGATTCCCGCATCACGTGGTGCGTCACGTGGCCGCGTCGAAGCGACACGCTGCTGGTTCGGCGAGGGCGCTCACCGCTTCGAACGACGTCGACGGCGTGGCGTTGGGCCGAGCTGCCGTGCATTCGTCGCCAGGAGCCCACGGCGCTTTCTCGAGTCCACGCCGCCGCTCGAGCTCGACCGCGCGTTCGTTCGACTCGCTCGTTCCGGCAATCGACGCGACTGAAACACGGCGAGGCTTTCCCTTCGGCTCGTGCGCGCCGTGTGCTACGCACCGCGAACTCGATGTTCGTGACCATCCTCCACAATCGCGATCATTCGCTGCTCGAGGACGATCCCGGACGCGAGGCACGGGCCGACGTCGTCAACGTGGCGAACGCCATGGCCGAGGCGCTCTCGGGTGGCCGCCGCCGGGTGGTGGTGAAGGCGGTCGACGACGTTCGCTCCGTCGCCGACGTGCTCACGACCGACCCCGACGTGGTGGTGAACCTCTGCGAGTCGCTGGGCGCCGACAGCCGTGGCGAGGCGCTGGTGCCGGCGATGCTCGAGCTCGCGCAGGTGTGCTTCACCGGCAGCTCGTCGTTCTCGCTCGCGCTCGCGCTCCACAAGAACAAGGCCAAGGAGATCCTCCGCGCCCGCGGCGTTCCGACTCCGGCAGCGCACATCATCGAGCGGGTGGAAGATCTCGTCGGTCTCGAGCTCGCCTTCCCGCTCATCGTCAAGCCCTCGCGCGAAGACGCCTCGATGGGCATCGACTTCGACTCGGTGGTGCACGATCGGCAGGCCCTCGGGCGCGTCGTCAGCCGCGTGCTGCGCACCTTCAAGCAGCCGGTGCTGGTCGAGCAGTTCGTCGACGGGCGCGAGATCTACGTGCCGCTCCTCGGCAACTCGGGCCGCAAGGCGCTGCCGCTCACCGAGATCGAGTTCGGAGCCGCGTTCGCGAACAAGCCGCGCATCCTCTCCTACGGCGCGAAGTGGGACACCAGCTCGCCCGAGTGCATCGACAGCCCGTCCAAGCTCGTCGAGCTGCCGACGGCGATTCGCAAGCGCTGCGTCGAGGTCGCGCTCGCCGCCTTCGAGGCGCTCGAGTGCCGCGACTACGGCCGGGTCGATCTTCGGCTCGACGGCGCCAACGAGCCCTACGTCATCGACATCAACCCCAACTGCGATCTCCACCCCGCTGCGGGCTTTGCACGTTCGGCTCAGGCGGCCGGGCTCTCGTACGGCGATCTCGCCTTGCATCTGATCGAGCTCGCTCAGGAACGCCACCATGGACATTCGACCCCTCGTCTCTCAGGACCGAACGCAGCTCGAAGGACTGCTGCGCCGCATCGAGACCTTCACGGCCGAAGAAGTGGACTGCGCGCTCGAGCTGATCGACGCAGCCGCCCAGCCGAGTAACAAGGACTACCAGGTGATGGTGGCAGCGCGAGACGGGAAGCTCGTCGGCTACGTCTGCTACGGCCCCACCCCGATGACCGACGGCACGTTCGATCTCTACTGGATCGCCTCCGACCCCCAGGTGCGCGGCCAGGGCGTGGGCGCGGCGTTGGTGAGCGCGATGGAAGGTGACATTCGGCGCCGTCGTGGCCGGGTGATTCGAGTCGAGACGAGCGCGATGGAGGCGTACGGCCCGACCCGCGGCTTCTATGCGGCCATGCAGTACAAGGAAGAGTCGCGCTTCCGTGACTTCTACAAGCCCGGCGAAGATCTGATCACCCTCGCCAAGCGGCTGTGACGGGCGCTGAATTCTGCCGAGCCCGTGCCGTCCTCCCTGCGTGACCAGCACGGAAGAACGCGCTCTTCGCAAGACGCAGGCGTCAGCTCGGCCGAGGCGTGGACCGGCGCTGCCCTGCCCATCGGCGCGAGGAGGCCGAGCGGGAGCCGAAGTCGAACGGGACTCTCGTGATAGGTTGCCGGGCTCCATGCGCCGCTTCGTCGTCGTCTGTCTCCTCCTTGCTTCCAGCGCGTTCGCCCAGAAGGGCCCTGCGCTCTCCGACGCCCTCACCGTCACCCGACCGAAAGACGGCGAGTTCTTCGGCGTCTACCTGCAGAACCAGAAGGTCGGGTGGATGTTCACCTCGATGAAGCTGAACCAGGCCGGTGATCAGGCCATCAGCCTCAACGAGCTGCACTTCAAGGCGAAGGTCGGCACCCGGGTCAGCGAACGGGTGATGAAGGAGACGAAGGTCTTCGAGACGAAGCCGGGCGGCAAGCTCCTCTCCTTCAAGCTCGAGCAGCTCGGCGACGGCGGTGATCAGACGCTCGACGGCCTGGTCACGAAGGACGGAATCAAGGTGCTCCGAACCCGCCCAGGCATCAAGGACGAGCCGCTCGTCCTGCCCGCTCCCAAGGAGACCATCGAAGACGCCGACCAGGCGCGCGTGGCCCTCAAGCGCAACGCGAAGCTCGAGGGCATCATCACCGACACGACCGATCTCAAGCAGTACCCGGTTCGCACGACCGTCGGCGAGGTGGAGACGCGAACGATTCGCGGAGTGAAGGTGAAGCTGAAGAAGGCGATCACCTTCTCCGACAAGGAAAAGGTGCCGACCGAGGCGTTCATCGACGAGCAGGGCCGAATGGTCGAGGTCCACTTCGGGCCGACGATGGCGGCGATGATGGAGCCGGAGGATCAGGCGAAACGAATCGATCTCGTCGAGGTCTTCGCGCTGACGCGGGTGAAGCTGCCGAAGCCGCCACCGCCCGAGGTGCGCCTCATTCCCGGGCAGATGGTGATGGTGATGAGCGGGCTGCCCGAGCGCTTCCAGGTGCAGGACTACCGGCAGAGCTACTCGAAGCTCGACGAGAAGCGGGTGGCGGTGACGCTGTCGGCGGCGCTGCCCAAGACCAAGCTGGTGCGACCGCTCGCCGATCCGAATGGTGGGAAGAACCTCGAGAGCGACATCATCGTCGAGGCCAAGGCCCCGGAGATCGTCAAGCAGGCCAAGGCGATCATCGGCAATGAGAAGGACGCCTACGCGGCGGCGAAGAAGATCGGCAAGTGGGTGAACGAGCACCTCGTGAAGGACTACGGCTCCTCGTCGGACCGCGCGACCGACGTGCTGAAGACGATGAAGGGCGACTGCACCGAGCACTCGCTGCTCACCGTGGCGCTCCTGAGGGCGGTGGGCATTCCCGCGCGGCGCGTCGACGGCGTGGTGTACCTGATGAACGAAGATCAGGTGCCGGCGCTCTACTGGCACGAGTGGGTCGAGGCCTTCGTCGGAGAGTGGACGCAGCTCGACCCGACCTTCGGGCAGGACGTCGCCGACGCGACCCACTTCAAGGTGGGCGAAGAAGCCAACGCCGAGATCACCCCGCTCATCGGAAGCCTCGTCGTCCACGACGTCCACTGAGCCGCGATGCTCCCGGAGCGCTTCGGTGGCTTCGAGCTGGTCGAGCGCATGGGCCACGGTGGGAGTGGAGAGGTCTTCCTCGCCCGGCGCGGCTCGGAGCAGGTGGTGCTCAAGCGGCTGCTCCCACACCTGCGCGGCGATCGCGCGCTCGGCGAGCGGTTCCTCAAGGAGGCGGCGGTCAATGCCCGGCTGGTTCACCCGAACGTGTCGCGGGTGCTCGAGCTCGGTGAGGTGAACGGTGTCTTCTTCTTCACCCAGGCATTCATCGCGGGCCGCGATCTCTCGAAGGTGGGGCCGGTCTCGCTCGAGCGAGCGGTGCGCATCGTGGCGGACGCGGCGCGCGGGCTGCACGCAGCGCACTCGGCGACGGAGGCCTCGGGGCGGCTGCTCGGGCTCGTCCACGGCGACGTGGCGCCGCGAAACCTCCTCGTCGGCGACGACGGCGTCACCCGGCTCCTCGACTTCGGCCTCGCCACCCTGCGCTCGGACGAAGGCTCGCTCGGCGGCACCTACGAGTACATGTCGCCCGAGCAGGCGCTCGACGGCGTCACCAACGCGCGGAGTGATCAGTTCTCGCTGGGCATCGTCTTCTGGGAGCTCCTCACCGGGGCGCGGCTCTTCGCGGGAGACACCGACACGCTGACGCTCGATCAGGTCGTCGAGTGCCGGGTGCGGCCGGCGGGTGAGGTGAACCCTCGGGTGCCGAACGAGCTCGAGCACCTGGTGCACCGAATGCTGCGCAAGGCGCCCGAGGAGCGCTTCGCCGATTGCAGCGAGGTCGCGCGCGCGCTCGAGGAGTGGCTCCTCGCGCACCCGGGCGCCACCGTCGCCCCTCCTCCGCCACGGCAGGCGGCGCAGCGCGTTCGCCCCTCACCTCCGCGTCCTTCCCCGGAGCCGTCGATCGTCGTGGTGCCCTCCGAGCGAGTGCTCCTCCGGCAGCTCTCGCTCCTCGACGAGCCGTTCACCATCGAGGCGCTCGAAGCCGCGCTCGTCCTTCCCCCGGGCTCTCCGCCGGCGCTCGACGTCGCCCAGTCCTTCGCCGATCGCGGGCTGCTGACCCACACCGACGCGGGCTTGCGGCTGACGCCGCGTCTCGAGGCGTTCGATCGCGCGACCCGTTCGCTCCTCGCCACCGCCGATGAGGACGGGCGACGAGCGGCACTCTCGCGGCAGCTCCAGGCGGTGCTCGACCTCACCGGGCTCGAGCCGACGTCGATCGACGCGCTGCAGCCCTTGTGGGACGAGCCGATGATCGACGCGCACCACGCGAAGGAACTGGCCGCGCTCGGGCCGCTCTCGGGCTGGAGGCTCGGCGAGCTCGCCCTGCTCTTGCCGCCGGAGCGACGAGCGCGCGCGCTCGATGATGCGCTCTTCGCCTTCGCTCACGTCACCGCGACGCCCATCGGCCCAGGCAACGACGACGGGCCCTTCTGCGACATCGCCCACGCGCTCTCCACCCAGCAGGCTCGCCGTGCGTTGGAGCTCGTGCACGCGATGCAGCGCGCCGGGTGGCACGACGAAGCACGCACGGCCGAAGCGGCGCTGGTGGCGCGGCTCGATCTCGAAGGAATCGAGTCTCCCGCCCTTGCCCCAGACGACGAGGCGTACCGAATCGCCGCGCGGGAGCGCTACCGAGCGCAGCGACCGTCGACGCTCGAGGCCTGGAGCCAGTGGGCGAGGGTGCGGCTCGAGACCTCGGCGTGGTCTTGCTCGCTCGAGCCGTTCGCCTGGCACCTCCGTCGGCTCGAGGCCGGCTGGGCGCTCGAGGTCGCTCGTCAGCTCTTCGTTCGCTGAGGACGACCGGGAGAACGCGAGACGGAGGAATGCCGCTGCCGTTTCGGCCGACTGCGGCACAATGGCGCCGTGCGCGACGTTCACCACTTCGAGACCCTCGGCCGGCTCCTCGAGCTCGAGCGCCGGGCCGAGCGTGAACGGCTCGCGACCGAGAAGGCCGCGTTGCCCCTCGCCGAACTGGAAGCCCGCGGGCTGGTGGTGCTCGACGTCGAGTCGAAGGAGGAGTCGATCGGCCTGGGAGGCCGCACCCTCGTCACCTTCGCGCGCGACGACAAGCGGGCGCTCCGCTCGAAGCTGAACGTCGGTGACCTCGTCACGGTGAGCCCGCGCAAGGCGCTCATCGAGAGCCCGCCGAGCGCGGTGGTGACCCGCGCCACCCGCCAGGACCTGGAGCTCGCCTTCGATCGACCACCACCGCCGTTCGTGGGCGAGGGGCGCTTGCGCATCGATCTCGTCGCCAACGACGTCACCTTCGATCGCGCCAAGAGCGTGCTGCGCCGCCTCTCCGAGATGACGCACGGCCAGGCGCGCGATCGACAACAGCTCGTGCTCGGCGCGACCTCCCCTCGGTTCGAGAAGCGGCCGGCCTTCACTCCCTCGCGCCCCTTGAACCCCGAGCAGCTCGACGCGGTGGGCCTCGCCCTGTCCGCGCGCGACGTCGCGCTCATCCACGGGCCGCCGGGCACCGGCAAGTCGACGGTGCTCTCCGAGCTCGCGGTGCAGTGCGTTCGACGGGGCCAGCGGCTCCTCTGCACCGCCGCCAGCAACGCCGCGGTCGATCACCTCCTCGAGCTCTGCCTCGACGCCGGCCTCTCGGCGATTCGCGTCGGTCACCCCGCGCGGGTGCTCCCACATCTCCAGCAACACACCCTCGATCTCCTCGTCGAGGCGCACGACGATCGCCGCACCGCGCGGGAGCTGTTCGACGAAGCCTTCGAGCTGCTCGGCTATGCACGCAAGCAGCGCACCCAAGGCCGGAGCCGAGAGCGCTTCGCCAAGGCGCGGGCGGCGAAGAGCGATGCGTACTCGTTGATGGACGAGGCGCGCGTGCTCGAGCGAAAGGCGGTGCAGGCGGTGCTCGGCCGCGCCGACGTGGTGTGCGCGACGCTCTCGATGCTCGACGGCTCCATCCTCGCGAACCGGAGCTTCGACGTGGCGCTCCTCGACGAGGCGACCCAGGCGCTCGAGCCGCTCGCGTTGGGCGCCTTCCTCAAGGCCCCCACCGTCGTCCTCGCTGGAGACCCCAAGCAGCTCGCCGCGACCGTCATCTCGATGGAGGCGCAGCGGGCGGGCCTCGGCACCTCGCTGTTCGAGCGCGTGCTCTCGGACTTCGGTGACGAGGTGAAGCGCATGCTCAAGGAGCAGCACCGCATGAACGAGCTGCTCATGCGCTTTCCGTCCCGCGAGATGTACGGCGGCGAGCTGCGCGCGCACCCCTCGGTGGCGACCCAGACGCTGGCCCCGCTGCTGACCAAGGCGCTCGACGCGCCGCCCTTCCTCTTCCTCGACACCGCCGGCAAGGGCTTCGACGAGTCGCGCGAGCCGGGCACCCAATCGCTCCGCAACGAAGGCGAGGCCGAGCTGATCATCGCCCGCGCCCGTGAGCTGTTGGCGTCCGGCCTCCGCCCCGAGCAGCTGGCGATCATCACGCCCTACTCCGCGCAGGCCTCGCTCCTCCGCGAGCACCTGCGCGACGTGCCCACCCTCGAGGTCGACACCGTCGACGCCTTCCAGGGCCGCGAGAAGGAAACGATCCTCCTCTCGCTCGTGCGCTGCAACGCCGACCAACAGCTCGGCTTCCTCGAAGACCTGCGCCGGATCAACGTCGCCATCACCCGCGCGAAGCGGCACCTCTTCGTCGTCGGCGACTCCGCGACCCTCACCGCGCACGTCTTCTACGCGCGGCTCATCGAAGAGGCGCAGACGCAGGGTGGCTATCGCTCCGCCTGGGAGTGGCCCGCACCCGAGTGAGCCCGGGAGTCCTCAGGCGTTCTCAAAGTTCGAGAAGCGCCGCCCGACGAGTTCGGGGTGAGATTCCCCAGGCCGCTCGATTGTGTAGGGTGCGCCCCCGCATGCGCCACTTCACCTCGATCGTCCTCCCCGTCTTCCTCTCTGCGCTCTCGGGCTGCATGTCGTGCGGCCCCTCCTCGCGCCTCTGCAGCACCTCGGCGGAGTGCGGAGCCGGCCAGGTCTGCGTCGGCGGGCAGTGCCGGGCGGGCTCGGCGACGGGCGGAGGGCTCTCGGGCACTGGCGGCGGGCTCTCCTCGGGCGGCGGCTTCACGACTGGCGGCAACGGCACGGGCGGCGGAGACATGGGCGGCGGCGCGGCGGGCGGCGACCCCTTCGCGGAAGACGCCGGCGAGATGGACTCGGGCGTCATCGACTACGACGGCGGCTGCGGGCCCATCATGGCGGGCAACCCACCCTTCCCTCGGTCGTGCGCGAGCGGCACCACCAACGAGTGCGGCGGCGCGACCGACACCTTCCTCACCGGCCAGGGCGTCGCGGCGAGCCGGCTCAACGGCAGCCAAGGCAACGGCTTCGACGACGACTGCGACGGCCTGGTGGACGAAGGCTGCACCTGTCTCCAAGGCGGCACCACGAAGGACTGCTGGTTGGTGCCGGCCACGCAGATCGACCCCAACACCAACCAACCCGTCGGCTGGTGCACCGCCAACGCCAAGGGCTCGGTCGACTGCGCGGGCACCGAGATCACCACCTGGTCCGGCGTCTGCCGCGGCGCCCAACGGCCGCAGCGCTACGACTCTTGCGCGCCCGGCGACTTCGACTGCGACGGCTTGTCGGGCAACAACCAGACCTCTGGCTGCAACTGCGCCGCCGACGTGCAGTGCCCCACCATGCCCCTCAACCTCGCCCCGTACCCGAACGCGAGCACCCTCGTGCGCATCGACGGCACCCAGTGGATTCGGGACGCGGCGCAGCGAGGCATGGCCCAGAACTGGACGTGGACGGTGCTCGGCGGCGACTGCGACAACGTGCTGCCCTTCCCCACGTTCGCGCTCTACTCGCAGGCCAACGCGCAGTCCTTCGCCCGCATCGGCAGTCGTACTCCGGTTCGCTTCGACATGACGACGATGCCCAACCGCTACGTCGCCGCCGCGGGTCAGCCGCTCATCGCGATTCAGGCCGTGCGCGGCAACGCGGTCGGCGCAGGCTTCGTGCACCCGGCCTTCGGGCTCTCGGGCGACTACCTCGTGCAGGGCGAGTTCACCTTGAACGGGAACCGCTACGTCTGCACCCAGCGCGTCGAGGTGCGGGCGCCGGGCGTGCGAGCCGAGCTCTGCTGGGACACGGTGGGCGACCCGTTCAGCGGCGGAGGCAACGACATCGATCTCCACTTCGCGCGCCTCCAGGGCACCTGCGCGACGCCGCAAGGCTGGAACACGATGTGCGCCGCGGGCAATGGCGTGCAGGACTGCTACTACGACCCCTCGAGTGGGTGCCGCGAAGGCAGCTCGACTCCTCCGAACTGGGGCTACCCCGACTCCGCGTCGACCACGTGTCTCGGGTGGTCGAGCCGACGCACGACGGGCTCGCAGGGCTGCACGAACCCGCGGCTCGATCGCGACAACATCTCCTGCAACAAGAACCAGCAGGACCCGACGGCTGGAGACTTCTGCGGCCCGGAGAACATCAACCTCGACAACCCACGCGATGGAGACACCTTCGTCGTCGGCGTCAATCACTACGGCAACTCGTCAGGGACCGCGAACGCGAAGCCGCACGTGAACGTGTACTGCAACGGCCGGCGCGTGCTCTCCATCGGCTACAACCCGGCGACGGGTCAGCAGTGGCCGCTCCTGCGCAACCAGGGCGGCGACAACAACGGCGACTTCTGGACTGCGGCGCTGGTGAAGACGAACGTCGCAGGCGGAATGATCACCACCTGTGACGTCACGCCGATTCCGTCACGTCACGCCGACCCGAGCCGCGATGGGCCAGTGGCGACCGCCGGTGCAGGCAACGGCCTCTGCGTGGACTCGATGTCGAACCAGACGCCGGCGCCGAACCAGTTCAGCTTCACCAGCCGGCGCTTCATCGACAACGCGACGACCCAAGGCGGCGCCGCCGGAACGCGGCCGATGATGCCGAGCCAGTGGTGCAAGCACTGACCTCACGGCCGCTCGCGAAGCACCGAGAAGCCGAGAGGCGCTCGACCTCGTCGACGCCGGCCGATGAGTCAGCCGCGCGGCCTCCCAGGCCTCACTCTCCGGCGACGATGATGAACTCGACCCGGCGGTTCTGCGCGCGGCCGGCCGGCTTCTTGTTGTCGGCGATGGGCTTGGTCTCGCCGTAGCCCACCGCGGTCAACCGCTCGCTCTGCACGCCTCGCTCGATGAGCGCCCGCATCACCGACTTCGCGCGCCGGTCGGACAGGTTGAGGTTGTACGCGTCGTCACCTTGATCGTCGGTGTGGCCCTCGACGCGAAGGTGCTTGAGCTCGTCGTGCTCGAGGATCACCGAGCCGACTTGATCGAGCAGCGGCGCCGAGTCGGGGAGAATGACGTCGCTGGCGGTCGCGAAGTGCACCTGCTTCTTGATCTCGATCTTCTCCTTCCGGAGCACCACCAACGTCTGCTTCGGCACCGGCTTCAAGACGAAGTCGATGACGAGCGAATCTCCCGGCCGGCCCACCACCCGCCGTCCTTGCGTCATGTAGCCGGGCGCGGAGACCTCGAGCATCTGCTCTCCCGACGGCAGGGTCAGCTCGTACTCGCCCTGCGCGGTCGTCTTCTTCGAGAGTGACGCGTTCGGCGCCGAGACGGTCGCGCTCACCGCCTTGTCGTCCTCGGGGAGCACGGTGCCGCGCATCACCATCGGCGCGGGCGGCTCCGGCGGCAGCTGCGTCAACACCGGGTTGAGCTCCACCGTCCCTCCGGCGGTCAGCGTTCCCACCACCTCTCGCGGCGCGTAGCCCTGACGCGTCACCGAGAGCGAGATCGGCCCTGGCTCGACGTCGAGGAGCAGAAAGGTGCCATCGGCCTCGGAGAGCAACCGGCTGCGGCCCGGCATCGAGATGATGGCATCGGCGATGGGCTTCTTCGTGGCGGCGTCGATCACCACGCCCTTCACCCGGCCGCGGGTCGGCTTCTGCTCCACCACTCGCTCCTTCTCCACCACCCGCTCGACGATCTCCCGGCGCGCGGGCGCGTCGTCGACTCCCGTCTGGTAGCCGAGCGAGAGCATCATCTGCCAGGGCGCGACCGGCGCGACGCCACGCGCAGTGGGCCGCATCACCCCCACCTCCACCAGCCCGTCGACGAAGAGCCCGCGCCACGGCAACACCCGCACCCCGGGGATCACCCGCATCGGGACCGGCCCCGGCGCACCCAGCGGCACGTCGACCGTGTACTCGATGAAGGGACGCACCCCGACCGTCGCCAGCCGCCAGCGCGCCTCCACCGCGACGCCCGTTCGCCACTGGTTGAAGGTGGTGATGTCGAGCGCGAGCCGCCGCGTCTGGCCCGTCGTCCCGTCGTCGAAGTCGGCGCTGTTGTCGACGAAGAGGTTGGTGTTGAGGTGAAGCACCACCGGCACCGGCGACTTCTTCGAGGCGTCGTACGACAGCACGCCGCCCAGGCCCGGCGAGAGCCCCTGGGTGAGGGGCGTCGCACGGAACACCGGCGGCGGGAGCCTCAAGAAGAGCTCTCCGCCCGCAGCCAGCGCGCCGTCGAAGAAGCGATACGAGCCCTTCACCCGCACGAAGGCGTCATTCACCAGGTAGTACGTGTGCAGCGCCGAGGCGGGCTGATCGAGGATCGACGAGCGCAAGGTGACCGACGCCTCGAGCCAGTCGAGCGGGGTGAAGCTGGCGCCCACCAAGGTGGTGCGGAACTCGTCGAGCCCATCGGCCGCCGTCACGCCCGGCGCCCGAAAGAAGCCCGCGGTCGCCGACACCGACAACGCGCGCGAGGCCATGAAGGCCGACCGAACTCGCGCGAGCCCGGCCCCACCGAGGTGAGCGCGCCCGATCTCCGGCTCTCCCGCGCCGCTCCCGCGCGCCACCACGTCCACCGCCTCGCCCTTCGCCGGCGTCTGCCCCAAGGCCACCGAGGCCCAGAGCGCCATCATCATCGTGCAGCGCATGGGTGGCCTCACGGAGCGTTCAGGTAGACGTACGGTTGACCGCAGTTCCCGATGAAGAGGTCTGGCTTGGTGTCGGCGTTCGCGCGGAAGAGGAGCACCTTCTCGGCGTCGGCGGTGTCGAACGGGAGCGAGGCGGTGGTGACGTCGACGAAGTTCGCCCCGCCGACGTTGAGGCGCAGCCGATCGCGGAAGTTGAAGTTGCTCGAAGTGCCGCCCGCCAAGATGATGTCCTGGTCGCCGTCGCCGTCGACGTCGCCCAGCGTGCACGACTGCGAGTTGAGCGGCCCCGCCGAGCCCGAGCAGCCGGAGATGGCGTACTTGTACGGCTGCGACTCGGCCGGCCAGTTCGTCGCCGACACGTCGGAGAGAATGCCCGACGCGTTGCCCAGGTTCACCCGATCGGTGTCGCTGTTGCACACGAAGAGATCGGGGAAGGTGTCGTTGTTCAAGTCGCCGGTCACCACCCCGTAGCTCGACGAGCTCACGTTCGGCACGTTCGCGGTCGTCACGTCGGTGAAGTAGCCCGGCTGCGCAGTGCCGCGGTTGAAGAGCATGCGGTTGCGCCCGTTCCCCACCACGTAGAGATCCGGGTAGGTGTCACCGTTGAAGTCGGCGCTCGAGATCGCCCGCGGCTGGAAGTTGTCGCAGGTGCCGAGCAGGTTCGAGAAGTTCACGTACGGCAGCTGCCCGGTCACGTTGAAGAAGAAGCCGTTGCCGGTGTTCAGGTACAGCCGGTGCGAGCCGTTCGAGCAGGTCGAGTAGGTGTCTTGGGTGACGTAGATGTCGGGCGCACCGTCCTTGTTCACGTCGATGAACTTCACGTCGGTGGCGAAGAAGACGTCGGCCGGCAGCCGCGGGTAGGTGACGTCGGTGAAGACGCCCGCGCCGTTGTTCACGTAGAGCCGCACCGCCGGGTCGCGCGAGCTGCCGCCAGTCACTCCGGTGCCCGAGGTGCCGACGAGGAGATCGAGATCGCCGTCGCCGTCGATGTCGCCGCTCGTCACCGCCGTCGCGTTGCGCCCGAACGCCGGGAACCGGTTGGTGGTGTCGTCGGTGAAGCCGCCCGCGCCGTCGTTGAGCCAGTAGTGAATGCTGTTCGTCCGGCAGGAAGCGGCCTCGGTGTTCGCGTAGAGCGCCTCGTAGACGCCGTACTTGCAGCCAGAGACGCTGAAGAGATCCTGATCTCCGTCGGCGTCGAGGTCGGCGGCGATCGCGTCGGACACGCAGTAGCTCTGCTCGGGAATGGTGCGCATCGTCGCGTAGGTCAGCACTCCGTTGTTGCCGCCGAAGAGGAGGCGCGGCTGGGTGCCCTCTCCTGGCACCAACACGTCGGGCCGCCCGTCGCTGTTGACGTCACCGATCGCGAACTGCTGGGCCGAGTCGAGCTGCGGCGGCACCCGCGAGGCCGTGCCGACGGTGAAGTTGCCGAAGCCGTCGTTCAGGTAGATCTGCATTCGGGGCACGAGGTCTGGGTGGTTCATCACCAGGTCGAGGTGCCCGTCGGAGTTCATGTCGACCGCCTCGAGCCCGTGCACGAGCCCGATGGCTTGAGAGTGACCGACGCGCAGCGAAGGCGGCGTCTGCGGCAGCCGGAAGATGGGAATCGTCGACTCGTCGGTGAAGCGGCCGGTGCCGTCGTTGCGCAGGTACTGGTAGATCTGCCCGTCCCTCACCACCACCAGGTCGCGAATGTTCGAGCCGGTGCGGAAGACGCCCGAGATGCAGCCGGTGCCCGCGCCGCCCACGATGGGGATGAGGGCGTTCGAGAGGGTGAAGACGCCCGCCGGGCCCTGCAGGTAGTAGTTGGCTTGCTGGTTCGAGGCGTTCACCACGAAGACGTCGTCGTCACCGTCGCGATCGTAGTCGGCCACGCAGACGTCGCGGCTGTCGTCGTTGATGCCTGCGCCGCTCGGCGTCGGCAGCCCGGTGCGGGTGGGCGCGAAGCCGCCGTCTCGCTGGTTCAGGTACATGTAGTCGACGCCCGCGACCGCCACGAAGACGTCTTGGAAGCCGTCGGTGTTGAGATCGCCCACCGCGCCCGCGCGAACCTGGGGCCCCGAGCAGCATGGCAGCCCAGCGAGCGCCGGCTGATCGAACCGCTGGAAGGTGCCCAGCGGCGCGTTGCGGTAGACGCTCGCGCGCCCGTTGTAGCTGTCGTCGGACAAGACGAAGAGATCCTTCGTGCCGTTGCCCTCGAGATCGAAGACGAGCGCGCCCACCGTGGTTCGGTTGGCGTCTCCCGGGAAGGTGGCGAGCACCGAGAAAGTGGCGTTGTTGTTCACCCAGAGCTGATCGTTCCCGTCGCTGTCGCAGGTCTGGTTCCGCCGGCCCATGAAGGCGTCGAGATCGCCGTCGCCGTCGAAGTCGAAGAGCGTCGCCTGCTCGTACCCGCGCTCGTTCGTCATCGGCAGGCGCATCGGCGGCGGGAGGAAGAGCACGCCGTTGGAGTAGTTGAAGGCGTTCGCCAGGGTGCTGTTCATGCCGTCGGGGTTGGTCGCCGTGACCGAGACGGTGCCCAGCGCGTTCGGCGGCGCGATGACGAGCAGCGCCGAAGGGCCCAGGTAGGTGACGTTCGTCGAGAGCACCGCGCCGAAGCGCACCGTGACGCCCACCTTGAAGCCGGCTCCCGAGATGAAGACGGGTGTGCCACCGGCCGGCGGGCCCTCGTTCGGCGCGAGCGAGACGACGGTGATGTTCGGGAGATCGGCCGGAGTGAAGTAGGTGAAGGCCGAGGCGAGGCGGCCGAACTGGGTGTCGGGGTTGGTGACGACGATGTCGACCACGCCGATGGAGCCCGCGCCGGGAACGGTCGCGAGGATCGCCGACGGGCTCACCACGTTCACCGCGGGAGACGCCGTCGAGCCGAAGCGCACCGTCGCTCCGGCCTGGAACCCGGTGCCGAGGATCGTCACCTGCGCGCCACCGGTGATCGCGCCGAAGCTGGGCGTCACCGCCGTCACCGTCGGAGGAGGAATCGGCGCGAGATAGGTGAAGGCGTTGTTGAGCAGGCCCTGCTGCCCGTCGGGGTTGGTGACTCGAACCGCGACCGGCCCCGCCGTGCCCGCCGGCGTCATGCAGGTGATGGTGGTGCCGCCCATCGCCACGTTCACCGAGGTGCACGCGCTGGTGCCGAGGGTGACGGTGGCGCCCTGCCGCAAGAAGGTGCCGGTGATGGTGATGAGCGTGCCGCCCGCCGTCGATCCAGACGTCGGCTGCACCTGCGCGACCGTCGGCGGCGCGATGAAGGTGTAGCCGTTGTTGAGCGTCGTGCTCTGCCCGTCGGGGTTGACGATGGTGATGTTCACCGGGCCGTCGCTCCCCGCCGGGGTGACGACGTCGATGTCGGTCGCCGAGAGCACCGTCGCGACCGGAGCGGAGGTCGGGCCGAAGCTGACGTTCGCGCCGACCTGAAACCCGTTGCCGGTGATGCGCACGTTCGCGCCTCCGCGGCCGGGCCCGGTGTTCGGCATGAGCGAGGCGATGGAGGGCGGCGGCACCACGTAGGTGACCGCGCCGGTGAGGGTCGCCGATTGGCCATCAGGGTTGGTGACGGTCACGTCGGCGGGGCCGATCGGGCCTCCTGGCGCGGCGCCGTCGATGCGGTTCGGGTTCACCTGCGTCGCGCCCGCCACCGGCACCAGGCCCACGAAGGCGAGGGCCTGACTCACGAAGTTGCCGCCGTTGATCTGCACCGTCGTGCCGCCCAGCGTCGAGATGTTCTGCGGCGAGACCGAGGCCACCGTCGGCGGCGCGCCCAGCATCGCCGGGTCGACGTAGGAGAAGGCGTTGGGCAGGGTGAACGACGCGCCGTCGATGTTGATGGCGGTGAGCGAGACGACCTGGCCGTTCATCGCCGCCGGAGAGACGGTGACCGCCGTGTCGAACGCCGAGGTCTGCGCGCGCGGGGCGGGCTTGTCGCCGTAGAGGAACTGGATCGCCGGGAGGAAGAAGGCGCCGGTCACTCGCGACATCGTGCCGCCGGTCGCTGGCCCGGTCGCTGGACGAAGCTGGGTGATGTTCGGGGTGGTGATGACCTCGGGGAGATCGAGCGTGTCGCCGTTGCCGCTCGTCGCGTCGTTGCCCACCTTCGCGGTCGCGACCAACGGCATGCCGTTGAGCGAGCGCACGTCGACGTACCCACTCGAGGTGCCGGCGCCGAGCGACGAGAGCAGCAGCGCGCCCTGGAAGCTGCCGCGTGGCGGAATCGAGATGCGCAGCGGCGTGCCGCGTGGCGTCCCCGAGTCGACGTAGAGCTGCAGCTCGAGGTTCGCCGGCGCCAGGCCCACGTTCACGACCGAGAGCCCGGTGCGCCCATCGGCGAAGGGCAGCACCGTGCGCACGCCGCCTCCAGGCCGGCCGTTCGCGAGCCGAATGTCTCCGTTGCCGGTGGTGAGCACGAAGGCCGAGGACAGCAGCCGCGTCGTCGAAGTGACGTGCAGGCTCGACAGCGTCTGGGTCGGGGTGGTGCGCGAGAGCAAGGTGCGCGCGAGGTCGGCGATGGAGACGAAGCCGTTCGCCGGCACCATCACGTTCTGGGTGCCCAGCGACTGGCCCGCGGCCGAGCGGAGATCGATGGCCGCCGAGCCCGCCGTCGACTCGGTGTTGAAGAGGAGGAAGGAGCTGCTCTCGCTGGTGGTGTCCGGCAGGTACCCGATGACCTGACTCAACGCCCCGTCACCGACCGGCCTGCCTGCCAAGGCGCCGCCCAGCCGCACGTTCGAATACACCCGCGCCGCCGCGAGCAGGTTCGAGCCGCTCGGCCCCGAGATGTCGAGCACCGCCACCGCGCCCATCACGTTCATCGCGCCCAGCACGTCGTCGCTCGAGTAGAAGCCGTTGCCCGCCACGTTGACCGCCGAGAGCCGGCCGAGCTGCATGCCGGCGGCGTCACGCGCGGTGATGTCGATGGCGGCCGCGGTGCTGCCCACGTTGCGCACGGTGAGCCAGGTGCGGAAGGCGCCGACCGACGAGGAATACGGAACGATGACGCGGCTGGCGGTGCGCGCCGTCGTGTTGCCTGGGACGACCGAGGCGTCGTTCGTCATTCGATCGGTCACCACGGTGAAGGTGGAGATCGGCCCGTCGCTGGTGACGACGAGCGAGTTGGTCTTGTTGAGCTGGGTGGTGGCGCCCTCGATGAAGCGCAAGACGTCGGCCACCACCGTGCGTCCGAACGCGGGCACCTGCGCAGTGAGGGCGCGCGAGCCCTGCTGAATGCCCGCTCCGTCGACCGAGGCGACCGTCACCGTCACCGCAGCGCCCGAGAGGTTGATGACGCCGAGATCGGTCCGGTACGCCGCGTCGTCCCTCGCCATCGGAAGGTAGTGCGCCGGCTGCATCGCCTGCTCGCGCGCCTGCAGCTCCGGCAAGTCGTACCGGAAGCCGCGCCCCAGCGTGACGGTCTGCATGTCGGGGTTGGTGACGACGACGTCGGCAGCTCCAGGGTTGCCGGCTGGAGTGATCGCAAAGAGCTGGGTGTCGTTCACCACTCGAACGTTGGTCGCCATCGTGCCGCCCACCGAGACGGTCGTCCCCGAGCGGAAGCCGGTGCCGGTGATGACGAGCGTCGTTCCTCCCGCCGCCGGGCCTGCGCCTGGGCGGGAGAGCGAGACGGTCGGCGCTGCGTTGTAGGTGAAGCCCATCGTCAGGGTTCCCGACTGGCCATCGGGGTTCTGCACCCGCACGTCGACGACACCTGCCGCGTGCGCCGGCGTCGTGCCGGTGATGACGGTGGACGACGACATCATCGCGGTCGTCGCTTCGGTCGCGCCGAAGAAGACCTTCACCCCGGCGGTGAAGTTGCTCCCGGCGATGGTGAACGTCGTGCCGCCGCCCGTCGGTCCCTCGGCGGGGAAGATGCTCGCGACGGTGGGCAGCGGCGTGTAGCTGAAGCCGTTGGTGAGCACTGCCGACAGCCCATCGGGGTTGGTCACGGCGACGTCGACCTGACCTGAGGGACCGCCTGGCGTCGTCGCGGTGGCGATGAAGTCCGTCATGCGGTTCGAGGCCGAGGCCGAGAAGCCGCCGAAGAAGACGAGCATGCCCTGCTGGAAACCGGAGCCGGTGAGGACCGTCTGCGTGCCGCCAGTCGCCACGCCATTGGAGGGCGTGACCGAGACGAGCTGCGGCGGGTTGCCCAGCGTCGAACGATCGACGTAGCGAAAGCCCTGGAGCAGCTGCGCCGACTGGCCGTCGGGGTTCACCACCGTGAGGTCGGTGAGCCCAGCCATTCCCGGCGGCGTCTGACACGACAGCCGCGTCGCGCTCATCACCGTCACCCGCGTCGCCGAGTTCGCCCCGAAGAGCACCCGCGCGCCCTGGGTGAAGTTGGTGCCCACCACCAGCGCGATGGTGCCGCCGGTCGTCGGGCCGGCCATCGGGGTGATGCTCGTCACCGTCGGCGAGTTGCCCAGCATGATGTTGGCGTAGGTGAGCCCGTTCATCAGCGTGCTGCGCTGGCCGTCGGGGTTCGTCACCGTCACGTCCACCATGCCCGCCGGGTTCGCCGGCACGGTGACGAAGAGGAGCGTCGAGTCGACGAAGGTGGTGGCCACCATCTGAGCACCGATGGTGACGGTGGCTCCGGCGACGAAGCCCTTGCCCGAGAGCAGCACCTTGAGCCCGCCACCGAGCGGCACGGTGTTCGGGGTGATGGTCATCAGCGTCGGCGGCGAGCGGGTGTAGGTGAAGCCGTTCACCAGTCGGCCCGATTGGCCGTCGGGGTTGGTGATCGCGACGTCGGCGGCGCCTGGCTCGGCGGGGCCGAAGGTGGCGTCGACCGACCCGGTTCGGAGCATCACGTTGCGCGCCGGCCTTCCGCCCACGAAGACGAGGGCGCCCGCGGTGACGTTCTGTGCGGCGATGACGACGTTGGTGTCATCGGCGCTGCCGCCCGTGTTCGGCGTGACCGAGGTGAGCGCCGGCGCCGGCCCGAGCGTCATCCCGTCGACGTAGACGTAGCCCTGGTTCAAGGTGACGACCTGCCCGTCGGGGTTCATCACCCGCACGTCCACGGGACCCACCATGTCGGCCATCGGTGTCACCGCCGTCACTGTGCTCGCGCTCACGAAGGTCGAGGTCGTCGCCACCTTCGTGCCGAAGTAGACGCGCGCGCCGTCGGCGAAGCCGTTGCCCGTCACCAGCACCGTGCTCCCGCCCGAGACCGGCCCGAGCGCAGGCGTCACCGCCGCGATGGAAGGCGTCGGCCCGCGCCGGGAGGGATCGAAGTACCAGAAGCCGAGCTGCAATCGCCGGCTCTCTCCGCCCTGCGTCACCACCACCTCGACCGGGCCGATCATTCCCGGCGGCGTCACGCACGAGATGGTCGCGCCTCCGACGACTTGGATGCCGGTCGCGGGCTGGCCACCGAAGCTCACCGTCGCGCCCGTCATGAAGCCCGAGCCGATGAGGGTCACGCGGGTGCCTCCGGCGATGGGGCCCACCTCGGGCGTCACTCGTGAGAGCGCGAAGCTGGGCGGAGGGGCGTTGCCATAGGCGAAGCCGGCGACGAGGGTGTCGGCCTGACCGTCGTCGTTCTCCACTCGCACGTCGACCGCGCCCGCCATCGCGCCTCGGGGCGTCGTCGCGGTGATGGAACGATCGTCGATGCGGCGCACGTTCTGGAGCGCGCGGCCGTCGACGCTCCCGGTCACCCGCTGCTGGAAGTTGCGGCCGTCGATGAGCACGTCGGTGCCGCCGTCGAGCGGGCCGAAGTTGGGCGTGATGCGCGAGATGAGTGGGCCGCCGACGTAATAGTTGTAGGCGCCGCGCGCGACCGAGCTGCGGCCGTCGGGGTTCGTCACCGCCACGTCCACCACGCCGGGCACCGCCGCGGGGCTGCTCACGGTGACCGCCACCGGCGAGCTGCCCTGCACCATGGCTGGTTTGCCGCCGAAGAAGACGAGCGCGCCGGAGCGGAAGTTGCTGCCGCCGATGGTGACGATGGTGCCTCCCGTCGTCGAGCCAGCGATGGGCGAGACCGCGGCGATGACGGGCCCCACGCCATCGGCCTCGGAGTACGCGAAGGCGCCTTCGAGCTTCGCGCTCTGGCCATCGGGGTTCGTCACCTCGACGTCGGTGGTGCCCACTGGGTTCGGCGGGAGCACTCCCGACAACGTCGTCGCGCTCACCACCACCACGTCGGTGGCGGGGGCTCGGCCGACGAGCAAGATGGCGCCCGTCTGGAGCCCAGTGCCCGTCACCAACGCGACCGTTCCTCCACTCGCCGGGCCGGTGTTGGGCGCGATGGCCGAGAGCGTCGGCGCTGCCGCGGTGGAGCCGTCCTTCACGTAGTACTCGAAGCCGTCCTTGAAGGTGGTCGACTGGCCCTCGGCGCTCGAGACCACCACGTTGACCCGGCCCGCCGAGCCAGGTGGCGTCACCACCGTCAGCGTCGTCGCGTCCACCACTCGCACGAAGGGCGCGGCTTCGGAGCCGAACGTCACCGATGCGCCGGGCCGGAAGTTGAGGCCACGAATGACCGCCACCGTGCCGCCTTCGACTGGTCCGCGTCCGGGCAACACCTGGCCGATGACGGGCACCTCGGAGCCGACGTTCACCTTCGGGCTCTTGTCACCGCAGCCGACGAAGCCGACGACTGCACACACGGCCCACAGGCCGACGCTTTGACGAAACACAGAACGCATTGATGTCTCCCTGACCGCGACCGCTACCGGGCACGTTCGAGCGGCGACCAAGCACCGAGGCCGCTCGCGTTCGCGGAGCCTACGCAGGTTGCACGGCCTGCAAAGTCTTTCATCTCACCGTGGCGGAGGCCTCTGACGCAGGACGGCGTGCTTCAGAAGCAGATGGCCTGGCCGTAGAGGTCGAGGCCTTGGCCGCGATCACACTCGTAGCCGACGACGACGCTGCCTCCGTCACGCACGGCGATGGTGGGCGCGAAGAGCCCGCTCACTCCGCTCGGAGTGACGTCGAGGAGCCCGGCGTCGGCGGCGAAGCTCCGGCCGATCAACCGTGGCTGGGGAATGCCCTGCGACCAGAAGGTGATGGCGCCGGTGGGCAGCGACTGGAGCGCGAGATCGGCGATCGATCCAGCGAAGGTCGCCAAGGGATCGGCGGTGCTGGAGGTGTTGAGCACGTCGGAGACCCCACGAATGGTGGCGTTCGACGCGCCCAGGCTGCTCACCCAGCACGCCGCCATCTGGGGCCCAGCGCCGAAGCGCGCGACGCGCAGCTTGTCGGCGGTCTCTCCTGGAAAGGTGTGCTCTCTGGGCGTTCCCTGCCCGGCCAACGCGGCATTGAAGGCCCGGAACCGAACGCGGAACTCGCCCGCCTGCTGAGCGACCCAGCCAGCGACGAAATCGTTGGTTGGACGCGCGCCCACGTCGAAGTCGAAGACGAGCTCACCAGCGCCGCCCGCGAGCGTGGTGACGGCCGCCGAGCGATTGCCAGCGCCGTCGAACACCGTGGCCTTGAGCAGCAGCGCGGGGCTCTCGATCCACCCGACGAGCACCTGGTCGGACGCGGTCGCGGTGAGCCGCGGCTCCTTGTAGACGGCGGTCGTCGTCGGGGTCGCGTACTGAGTCCACGCGCGCGCCCCGTTCGTCGAGATTCGTCCCACCGCGACGCGCTGACCTGCGTCCGGCAACTGCTCGATCCAGCTCGCGGCGAAGTCGGCCCCCAGCCGGGTGAGGTTCGGTCGAGACGCGCGAGCGGCCGTGCTGTCGGAGAGCTCGACCTCGAAGCCCGTCGGCCGGAGCGCATCGTCGAAGAGCCGGAAGAAGACGCGCTCGGAGGCGTTGCGCTCGTCGACGAAGACGCCACCGAGCCCGCCAGGGAACGGCGCCAACGAGAGGTGGGAACTCAGCGCGTTCGCCGAGGTGAAGAGCGCCGCTTCCTTCGACCAGTCGTCGCGGCCGTCGCAGTCGTTGTCGAGCCCGTCGCAGCTGAACTCGACCGACTGATACCGGGTGCCGTACGACGCCGCAGTGCAGACCGGCTCGCCGTTGCCGTTGATGCACGCACGCCCGGGGTTATTCGCGCAGACGCCGACCGACAGCTCGCACGCGCCCGTGCGGAGGAAGCCACCATCGGGCAGACGATCGACGACCGAGTCACAGTCGTTGTCCATGCCGTCGCAGCGCGCTTCGACGACCTCGTAGTTGGGCCCGTAGGAGGCCGCGGAGCAGCTCGACTCGATGCCACCGTCGACGCACGAGGTGAAGGCGTTGGCGCAGACCCCGGCGGAGAGTGGACACGCCGTCGAGCCGCGAATGAGCCCTCCGTCGGCGAGGCGATCGATCGAGCCGTTGCAGTCGTTGTCACGCCCATCACAAGACGACTCGCTCGCCTCGAAGCCATTCGCCATGCACGCGCCGGGCATTCCCATCGCACAGACGCGCATCGCTCCGGCACAGACCCCGACGTTCGGACACGCTCCGCCCGAGACGCTCTCGTCGCTCGTGCCGTCGCAGTCGTTGTCGCGCCCATCGCAGCTCGACTCGGTCTGCTCGTAGAACGGTCCGTACTCGGTGACGCCGCAGCTCGAGACGTAGCCTCCATCGACGCAGCTCTTCGCCGCGCCCATGCAGACGCCTTGCGACTTCTCGCACGGCAAGGAAGCGAGCCCGTCGTCGATTCGCCCGTTGCAGTCGTTGTCCTGCCCGTCACAGCTCTCGTTCATCGGGCCGACCGCGTTCTCACAGCCGCCCCACTGCCCATCGACGCACCGCTGCGTTCCGGGCCGACAGGCGCCCGCGTCGTTTCCACACGCACGGCTCTGCCCTTCCGTGCAGGCGCCACCCATCGGCACCTTGCAGAGCCCTGAGGTGCAGACGAAGCCGCTCACGCAGCCCAGGCCGGCGTCGAGATCGCAGCGCTTGTCTCCCAGCGAGCCGAGCGACGGCACGGTGCAGGCCGCGAAGAGGATCACGAACGCCCACCTCATCGCGGCACCTCGGAGGAAGCCGAGACCGGGGGAGCTTCGGCTGGAGTGACCGCCCACGCGATGCCGCTGATCAACGCGCCCAGGCCGAGCGCACCGGCCCCAGCGAAGAGGATGTTCGCGATGGTGGCGTCGTTCTGCGCGTCACGGAGGTGTTGATCGGCGAGCAACTGGAACGGCTCGTTCTTCGCCTTGGTGATGCTCTCCTGGCTGGCGATGCCGAAGTACGCCGCGATGCCACCAGCGACCGCGCCTGCACCGAGGAAGACGAAGGGCCACACTGGCGTCGGCTTCGAGCCGACCACCACCGGCGTCGTCAGTGAGGGGTCGGTCACCACGTTCGGATCGGGGATGGTGGTGGTGACGACGGGCGCGTCCTTCACCTTCGCCTCGAGCGCGGCCCGTTCGGCCCTCAGGCGTTCGAGCTCCTTCGCCATCGCGTCGGCTTCGGCGCGGCGCTTCTGTTCCTCCGCGAGCGACTCCTTCGCCTTGGCGGCCTGCGCGTCGGCCTCGGCCTTCTTCCGTTCGGCTTCGAGGCGGGCGATCTCCTTGGCGCGTTGATCGAGCTCGGCGCGTTGCCGTTCGAGCTCCGCTTGGGCCTTCGCGTCGGCCTCCGCTCTCTTGCGCGCTTCTTCTTCCCTCTTTCGCTTCTCCTCGGCTTGTTTGGCGAGCAGCGGCGCGAGCTCACGTTGCGCTGCGGTGCGGGTGTCTTCGAAGTCCTTCACCACCTTCGGCGAGACCTTCGTCGGGAGCGTCGCGTCTGGCTTGAGGAGCAGCGCTTCCTTGAAGGCGGCCTTCGCCTCGTCGGGCTTGTTGAGGTCGGAGAGCATCACGCCCTCGTAGAGCGCCGCGGTCGACTGCTGATCGGGCGTCGCCGCCTGCTTCTTGGCGTTGCGGACCTGCTCGAGCGCGCGCTCGTATTCGAGGTTCTCGTAGAGGCGCACCGCGGCGTTGAGGAAGCGCTGAAAGTCCTCCTCGGAGGCCACGGCGGTGGTGGCGACGAGGAGGCTGACGAGGACGAGCGTACGCATCGGGCGAGGACTGTAGCCTGCGGCGCCCGATTGATGCTGCCTTGCGTGGAGCGGCGAGCTGGTCCACCGTGCCGGCGTGTCGAGCCCCTCGCGGTTCCTCTTCTCGGCGCCGATCGACGTGAGCCTGTTCGCCGGGAGCACGCTCGTCTCGCTCGTGGTCATCGCGCTCGGTCGCGCCACGGGCGTGTCTGGAGATGCACCGCTGTGGGCGTGGCTCGTCTTCGTGCTCGGCGTCGACGTCTCGCACGTGTGGGCGACGCTCTACCGGGTCTACTTCGATGGCGAAGAAGTGCGCCGGCGACCGCTCGTGTCGGTGGGCGCTCCGGTGGTGGCGTTCGCGCTCTCGGTGTCCGCGCACGCGATCTCGGCGGAGTTCTTCTGGCGCTGCCTCGCCTACGTCGCGGTCTGGCACTTCATTCGGCAACAGACCGGGTGGATGGCGCTCTATGGCCGCCGCGCGAAGGACGACGAGCGCACCTTGCGGTTCGACGCCATCGCCATCTGGGCCACCACGCTCGCGCCGATCGTCTGGTGGCACGCGCATCTGCCGCGGCCGTTCTGGTGGTTCAAGGAGCACGACTTCATCGCCGGCCTGCCTTCGTGGGGCGGCACCGTGGCGATGGCCGTGCACGCGGTGATCATCGTTGCGTGGCTCGGCTTCACGCTGTCACGCGCGCGCACGGGTGGCGTTCCGACCGGCAAGCTCCTGCTGTTCGCGGCGACGTGGATCACCTGGGTGGGCGGCATCGTGCTCGCGGCCGACGACTTCGCCTTCACGGTGATGAACGTCACCCTTCACGGAGTGCCGTATCTCGGCCTCCTCTTCCAATACGCGAAGGGGCGCGTCACCGAGCCGGGAGCGGTGGTGATTCGATCGATCCTCCGAGGGGGAATCGCGGCGTTCCTCGCCGTGCTCCTCGCGATCGCCTTCATGGAGGAGCTGCTGTGGGACAACCTCGTCTGGCACGAGCACCTGGGCGTCTTCGGCAACTGGGGCCTCGACCTCACCGATGGGCTGCTCGTCTTGATCGTGCCGCTGCTCTCACTCCCGCAGACGACGCATTACCTGCTCGACGGCTTCATCTGGAAGTCGCGCACGAATCCGTTCCTGGCCGCGCGGCTCGGCTGGCGCTGAGCCGACCGCGATCGGCTACTGCAGCAGTCGCAGTTCGAGGAGCGAAAGAGAGCCCGCGGTTGCCTTGGCGCCAAAGTGAATCCCCGACGCGGCGCCGTTGACGACCGCGTAGCCGAGCGGCGGTCGCCAGAAGGTTCGGCGGCTGAAGAAGCCAGCCTCCGATCCTCTCAGGAAGAACACTGGTTGGGTCGAACCCGGCTTTGCGACCATCAGCAGGGCCATTCCTCGAAGGCCCGACTCGAGTCGCACTCCGCCGAACGAGACGGAGCACGGAGAACCTCCGGCGATCACCACATCGCCGTTGGACGTCTGCGTGAGCGCGTCGCCGGACCCTGTGAAGAACCCTTGCCCGAGCCGACGTCCGATCCCGAACCTCCCACGGCGATCGCGTCGCTCAAGCCCGCGTCGGACAGTTGCATCCAGACGATGACCGCATCGGCGCCCGTCGGCCGAGGCAACGGAACACGACCGAGCACGGGCGCACCCGTCGAGCGATTGGAACAAGCCCGACTGGCGTCGTTCGCGCGGACCACCGGCCTCGTTCGCTGATCAACTCACCGGCAGTGCGTGGTCCACCGGATCATGATGCACGAAGTGGCCCTGCGCATCCTGGAAGCCGTACCGGCCGCCGTGCAGCGGGTCGGTGTAGAACGGATCGGAGATGTCGGACGAGAAGCGCTTGGTCCCCGAGCCCGTCTTCACGTCGTACTCGATCGCGATCCGACGGCCGTTGCCAGACTTGCCATCTTCCTGTCCGTACTGCGCGACGTAGGTCACCTTCACGTTCGAGAGATCGCCTGCGGTCACCGCCGCGAAGCCCGGCTGCCCATGAACGTGCACGAGCAAGCTCGGAGTGAGCTGCTTCATCATCGCCGCGAGAAACTCCGCGTTGTCCGGCGCGTGGAGCAACGACGTGTCTCCATTCTTCGCCCACGCGGGCAGCTGGCCCTTCGGCGTCGAGGGCTCGGCCGTCGGAACGGGCGCGGGACCGGAGGAAGCGCCGGCCCCCAACCGGAACAGCTCGCGATCGAGCACGAGGTGATGCCCGGCTTCGTCGACCGACGGCACGTGATTGATCGCCATCCCACGGCTGAAGAACGCGTACGCCGGAGCACCATCGGCCGTCTTCCGCCCAGTCGCCACCGCGAACCAGGGCACACCCGAGTAGAGCGGGTTCGTCTCTGGCGGAAGCATGAGCTGGGGCACCGCTCCAGTCGTCGACCCTGGCCCGGCTGGGAACACTGGCCCCGACGCGTCGACGCCCAGAAAGGCGGCGAGCTTCTGTTTGGCGCCCGCCGAGAACTTGTCCCCGTGCTGGGCGAGCAACTTCGTGAGCGCGGTTCGCTCGGCCGCCGAGACCTTCCCATTGGCGTTGACAGTGGCGATGAGTCCATCCACCTCGCGCTGATCGACGCGATGATTGGAGAGCGCCTGAGCAATCTTCCGGTCGATGGTCGTCATGGCGTCGTCTTACTCCCTCGGTCCGCGGAGGGGCGTCGTCATTCCGATACGCTTGACGACGATCGAGCCGACTACTCGCCGCTTTCGTCCAGCACCGGCGCGGCCGTCACGAGCTGCTCGGTCCGTCGTTGAAACGAGTAGCGCTGATCGCCACCGAGCGGCTGGAGCTCACCCCGCAGCCCGACGCTCAGCCAGGTTCCACCCTCACGCCAGCCGAGGTGATGAAAGACGAGCGGCGCCTCGACCCGAAGAAAGCGCCGGCCACCGGCAGTCGTCCCCAGCTCAGGGTTCATCGCGACGCCTTCTGCAAACCGTTTCGCTCCGAGGTACAGCTCCCAGCGAAGCGCGCCCACCCGCGGCACGTTCGGCGGCAACGCCACCTCGAAGAAGAGCTCGCCTTGGTCCGCCTTGGGGAACGCGAGCGAGACGCTGAGCACCTCGACCGACTGCGCCAGCTCCGCGGGAGGCACCCGCCGGCACCCGAGGGCGAGCACCGCCCACAGCGTCCACCCAAGCCACTTCATCCGTTGAGCAACGGCGTCAGCGCGTCGACGGTGGTGGGCCAGCCATTGCGGCGCGCGAGCACCTCGAGCGCCTTCGCCATCTCCGACGCCGTTTGGTAGCGCAGCGTTCGATCCGCCAGCGTCGCCTTGCGAATGATCGCGCACGCCATGTCCGGCGCTTCCTGGTTGTGGAAGAGCACCGACGGCACGCGGCAGTCGCGCACCTTGTGCATCATCTCCATCTCGCTCGCGCCGGCGAAGAGCCGCTGCCCGGTGAAGAGCTCCCACAAGATGATGCCGGCCGCGAAGATGTCGGCGCGGTGATCGACCGCCTGCCCGAGCACCGCTTCCGGGCTCATGTACGAGATGGTGCCGCGCAGCGCGCCCTGCTCTCCCCGCATCACGCCCTCGACCTCGGCCACGCCGAAGTCGGTGAGCTTCACGTCGCCGGCCACGCTGAGGAGCACGTTCGCCGGGTTCACGTCGCGGTGGACGATGGTGGCGCCGTTCTCGCCCACCTTCGCGCGGTGAATGTAATCGAGCGCCTTGAGCAGACAGATGCCGATGAAGGTCGAGGCCGACAAAGGCATCAGCTGCCCGGCCTGCTTGAAGGCGTCCATCATGTACTGGAGCGTCCGCCCGGCGACGAGCTCCTGCACCATGAGGTAGTCGCTGCCCGCCTTGAAGCAGCGGAAGGTGCGCACGATGTTCGGGTGCCGCAGCCGAACGGTGAGCTTCGCTTCGTCGACGAACTGCTTCACCCAGCCGGCGTCGTTTCGATAGCTCGGCAAGAGCCGCTTGATGACGATGTCTTCGGGCTCGCCAGGGCTGCGCTGCGTCGTCGGTCGGGGCTTGGCCTGGTAAACCTCCGCCATCCCGCCCACCGCGAGACGCCCCACGAGTTGATAACCGCCGAGCTCGGTTTCCTGCGCCACGTCGTTCTCCACAGTAGTCGACGGGCGTGAGGGAGCAAGCCTTGGCCGCTGCAGTTGAAACGAGCTCAGCCCTCGATCGGACAGGCCCGCGCCAAGGGCGGGAAGGCGCGCCACCAGGGGCTCCCGCGCTCGCCAGCCGAGGGCTCGACGGGCTCTCCCAGACGGGGTGTGACGGTGAGCACGCCGCGCGCTTCGGCGTCCTTCACCAGCGTCTCGGGAGGCTCGTTCCAGTCGTGCAGGCCCAGCTCGAAGGTCGCCCAGTGAATCGGGAACAGCGCCTTCGCGCCGAGCATGAGATGGGCGTCGATCGCGCCCTTGGGGCCGAGGTGAATGGAGCCCCACGAGGGATGCCACTGGCCGATCTCCAGCAGCGCGACGTCGAGCGGCCCCAGCCGATCTCGCACCTGCGCGAACTGCTCGGTGAAGCCGGTGTCGCCGGAGAAGTACACGCGATGCCGCGGCCCCACCACCGTCCACGAGGTCCACAGCGTTCGATCGCGATCGGTGAGGTGCCGGCCCGAGAAGTGCCGCGCTGGCGTCGCAACGAGCCTCACTCCGTTGGGGAGCACGCGCTCGTCCCACCACTCGAGCTCGTGCACCTGCGCCGATGGAACGCCCCAGGCCTCGAGGTGCGCGCCGACGCCGAGCGCCACGTGAAAATGAACGCCCTTCTTCGCGAGCGCCTTCACGCTCTGCAGGTCGAGGTGATCGTAGTGGTCGTGGGAGATCACCACCGCGTCGATCGGCGGCAGCTCATCGAGCGCGAGCGGCGGAGAATGGAAGCGCCTCGGCCCGGCGATCGTCGATGGTGAAGCCCGCTCACTGAACTGGGGGTCGGTCAGAACCCGTGCGCCGTCGAGCTCGATGAGCGTCGTCGAGTGACCGAGCCAGGTGATCCGCAGCTCGGTCGAGGGCGGCGTCGCGAGGCGTTTCCCCGCGTCACGCACGAGCGGAAGTGGACAGCTGGGCGAGCGATGCGCGCGGTTGGTGAACCACTCGAGGGTCGCCGCGCCGGCGCCTTCCTTCATCATCTCGGTGGGCTCGGCGTTGACGAAGCGGTCGTCCTTCCAGTGCGAGGAGCCCTCCATTCGCACCAGGCGCTCCCCGGTGGGGCGGCCTCCGAAGCTCTCGCCGAAGTCGGTGGTGACGACGGTGACGACGACGAGCACGCCGACGAGCAGGAGACAGCCCCAGAGGAGACGACGGCGCATTCGGTCCAGCCCAGCACGATCATCTGGCGAGCGCGGAGTGAAATTCGTCGCCGACTCACTCCTCGAGGAGCCGACGGTAGAGCTCGTCGTACTTCTTCGCCGAGGCGTCCCACGAAAAGTCGCGACGCATGCCCCGGCGCTGGACCGCTCGGTACGCCGCTTCATCCGCGAAGAGCTCGACCGCGCGCCGGAGCGCGCCCTGCACTGCCTCGACGGTCGCGCCGTGAAAGGTGAGCCCGGTGCCTTCGCCCGTCTTCACGTCGCTCACCGTGTCAGCCAGCCCACCGACCGCGTGCACGATGGGCACCGAGCCGTAGCGCTGCGAGTACAGCTGGTTGAGGCCACACGGCTCGAAGCGCGACGGCATGAGGAAGAAGTCGGAGCCGGCCTCGATGAGGTGCGCGAGCCCGTCGTCGTAGCCCAACCGCACGCCCACGCGGAGCGGGTACCGGCTCTCGAGCGTTCTCCACCCGCGCTCGAACTCGTCGGCGCCGCTCCCGAGCACCACCACCGTCGCGCCATGCTCGAGGAACACCGGCAGCGCCGCGTGGAGCAGGTCTGCGCCCTTCTGCGCCACCATGCGACCGATGACGCCGAAGAGCGGCATGCCGTTCGCGGGAGGATTCACCCTCAGCGCCTCGAGCAGCGCCCGCCGGCACACGGTTCGTCCCTCGAGCTCGACGTCAGAGAAGCGCGCCGGGAGATAGACGTCGGTCGCGGGGCTCCACTCGCTGGTGTCGATGCCGTTGACGATGCCGGTCACCCCGCTCTTCTTCTCGAGCAACACCCCGTCGAGCCCGAAGCCGCCGCGGGGGCTGCAGATCTCCTTCGCATAGGTGGGCGACACCGTCGTCAGCGCGTCGGCGAAGACGATGCCCGTCTTGAGCATCGAGAAGTAGTCCCAGAACTCGACGCCCTGCGGAGTGAAGTCGGTCCACGGAATGCCGAGCTCAGGCAGCACCGACTTCTGGAACCCACCCTGGTAGGCGAGGTTGTGGAGGGTGAGCACCGACTTGGCTCGAGGAAACGGCGCCGAGAACGCGCGGCGCAACGCGAGCGGAACGAGGCCGGTCTGCCAGTCGTGACAGTGCACGACGTCGGGCACGAAGCCGTCGAGCTGGGCATCGGTGAGCGCCGCCATCGAGAGCACCGCGAAGCGACGGGCGTTGTCCTCGAAGTCTCCCTGTGCGTCGCCATAGAGGGTGGCTCGATCGAACAGACTTGGGACGTCGACGAAGACGACCCGCACGTCGTTGGGCAGGGTGGTCTCCGAGATGGCGATCTCCACCGCCCCGAACGGGAAGCGCACGGTGAACCGGCGCGAGCTGGGCGTGAGGGTGGAGCGATCGACGCAGCGGTAGAGCGGCGTCACCACCCGCACCTGATGACCGAGCGCGCCCAGGGCCTTCGGCAGCGCCCCCGCGACGTCGGCGAGCCCTCCCGTCTTCGAGAACGGCTGCACTTCGCTGGCGGGGAAGAGAATGCGCACGACTCGGCGCAAATGCTCCATCGAGCCGCGGTGAATTCATACGAAGAAAGTTGTACAGCCGCGCCATGACCGTTCCCTGGAGTGAGCCCTTCACCCGCTTCGCCGTGCTCTTCGAGGAGGCCAAGCGCGCCCAGCCGAAAGACCCGAACGCGATGTCGCTCGCCACCGTCGACGCGCAGGGCCGGCCGTCGGTGCGGGTCGTGCTGCTCAAGGACTTCGACGAGCGCGGCTTCGTCTTCTACACGAACCACCAGTCACGAAAGGGCCGCGCGGGGGTCGCGACCAAGGTGGCGGCGCTCAACTTCCACTGGCCGGCGCTCGACGCGCAGGTGCGAATCGAGGGCGCGCTCGAGGTGGTGACCGACGCCGAAGCCGACGGGTATTTCGCCTCCCGGCCGCGCGACTCGCAGATCGGTGCCTGGGCCTCGCGGCAGAGCGAAGTGCTGTCCTCGCGTGAGGCGCTCGAGCAGCGGGTGATGGAGTTCACGAAGAAGTACGACGGGCAGCCCGTGCCGCGGCCGCCACACTGGAGCGGCTTTCGGGTGCTCCCCGAGCGCATCGAGTTCTGGAAGGCGCACCCTTTCCGACTCCACTGGCGCGACGCCTACGAGCGGCAAGGGTCGGCGTGGGAAAAGACCCTGCTCTTCCCCTGAGTAACCCGAGCGGTCACAGTGACGGCGGCGGCAACACGCGACCTGCGCATCTCCACGAATTCGTTTCCCCTCGCTTTGGCAGCCTCCTTGCTCGACGAGCCCTCATGCGATTCCTTCTCTCGTTCGTCGTTCTCTCGACCTTCGCCTGCAGTCCGATGATGACGCCCACCGACGGAGGTGCGGGCGGGGGCTCGGCTGGAGGGAGCGCCGGTGGTGGCTCGAGTGGAACGGACGCCGGCTCGCAGAAGGTGACGGGCTCGGCAGACGCGGTCCTCGTGCAGGGCGGCTCGTTCATCGTGGGCGGCACCGACTTCAAGGCGAACAACGACGACGACTTTCAGCTCGTGCGTTTCTTGGCCGATGGCGGGCTCGATACGAGCTTCGGCACTGCGGGCAAGGTCACGCTCAGCTGGCCGGTCTTCATCGATCCCCTCGTTGCCGACGCGGGCTTCGTCATCGAACAGAAGACCGAGCAGGTGTTCGCGCTCGCGCAGCAGGGCAGCAAGCTCCTCGCGGCCGGCGCGGTGCAGTCGCAGGGCGGGCGCTCGGGCTTCATGGGGGTGGCGCGGTTCTCGGCCGACGGCGTGCTCGACACCACCTTCGGCACGGGCGGCAAGGCGCAGGTGAGGCAGGACCTCGGCAGCGCGGCGCAGGCCATCGCGCTTCGCAGTGACGGGAAGATCTACCTCGGCGGCTTCTCGACCCGTGGCGTCGCTGGCGATCCCAACGCGATCGACTTCGGCCTCGCGCGCTTCAGCGCCGACGGCGTCGTCGACCCCACCTTCAGGGGAATGAACGGCGTGAAGGGCGACTTCGGGAAGAACGAAGACGTGCGAGGCATCGCCTTCGACGGCAACAAGGTGCTGGTGGGTGGTGGAGACGACTTCGCGGTCGCCCGCTACAACGACGACGGCACGCTCGACACGACCTTCGGCACCAACGGCGTCGCCAAGA
This sequence comes from Myxococcota bacterium, assembly GCA_052034585.1. Classification (GTDB taxonomy): domain Bacteria; phylum Myxococcota; class Myxococcia; order Myxococcales; family Myxococcaceae; genus Xiheimicrobium. The sequence continues at coordinate 7,137 of JBPOIJ010000053.1, read as the reverse complement.
GCGCCGACGGCATCGCCAACACGTTCCGGCAGCTGAGCGACGGCACGCTGCTCCTCTCGGGCATCAAGCGCACCTCGGCGACGCCGACCTTCGCGATCAAGCTGGTGCGGTACACCGCGGCGGGGCAGCTCGACGCGACCTTCGGCACCGGCGGAGTGGCCGAGCTCGCCTACGACCAGCAGCAGAACGCGGTGCTCTCCCTCGAGGTGATGGGTGACGGCCGCTTGGTCGCGTACCTCCAGGGCGCCCTGTCGGTGAATGTCACCCGCCTGTCGTCGGCTGGCGTTCTCGAGACGGCGTTCGGCACCAACGGGCTCCGCGCGGTGCCGGTGTCGCTCAACATCTTGGTGGCGGGAGCGATCCCCGCGTCGGCGAACCACGGCGCGATCGTCGGCAGTGAGTTCTTCTTCGCGCACACCGATGCGGTGTCGAGGAACGGGCCGTTCGTGGTGTTCACCAGCACGGGCTTGTGAGCGCGCTCCGTCGAGGGCTCAGCGATGGCGCGCTCGGATCTTTTGAAAGTACCGTTTCCCGATTCCTGACGCACGCGCCGCCTGCCCGACGTCACCACCCGCAGCTGACATCCACCTCTCCACGTATCGACGTTCGAAATCCTCGAGGAGCCGATCACGTGCCTCAACGAAGGGGAGCTTCAAGAGTTCATCGAGCTCCAAGCCCAAAGCCCGCGGCTCATGCGAGGACGACGACTGGCGCATGCCGGCCATCTCACCGAGTGCGTGGAAACGCGCGACGGCGTTGCGGAGTTCCCTCACGTTTCCCGGCCACTCGTAGTCGACCCACCTCGCGAGCAACGGCCGGGGAAGCGCCTGAGGGGCCCCACCGAGCTTCTGCCAGAACACCTGCGCAAGGTACTCGACGTCCCCAATCCGTCTCCGCAAGGGAGGCAGCTCGACTCGCGCGACGGACAGACGATGGAGGAGGTCGTCTCGGAACCGCCCCGCTTGGACTTCTCGGTCGAGATCACGGCGGGTCGCTGCGATGACTCGGACGTTCACTCGAATCCAACGATCGCCACCGACACGACGGACTTCCAGTCGCTCGATCGCTCGAAGGAGCTTCGGCTGAAGCGACGGATCCAGATCACCGATCTCGTCGATGAGCAGCGTGCCTCCGTGTGCGACTTCGAAGACACCTTTGCGAGCGGCCACGGCTCCGGTGAACGCGCCTCGCTCGTGTCCGAACAACTCCGACTCGACCAACGAAGGCGGAATCGCGGTGCAGTCGAACACCACGAATGGCTGATCGTTGCGCGGCCCCTCTGCGTGCAGCGACTCGGCGAGCACTTCCTTTCCCGTCCCAGTCTCTCCCTCGATGACGACAGGAAGATCGGTCTGCGCGAGCCGGCCACAGAGAGGGTAGATGCGGCGCATGGCCTCGCTGGTCCCCAAGAGCGCTCCAAAACCAGTCGCCGGTGGAGGCCCCTTCGGAGCGGCAGACCGTAGAGCCACTCGGAGGAGCGTGTTTCCCACCTGGATCATCTCTTCGCCGTAGAGAACGGCGTCGTGGACTCTCAGGCGATCCACGAAGGTCCCGTTGGTCGACCCGAGGTCGACGACACGAAGCCCGCCTGGGACGAGATCGATGCCCAGATGACGCCGTGAGACCGACGGGTCGCTGAGGCGAAGCTCGCACGACTCGCTTTGGCCCACGAACACCCGGCCGCTCTCCCTCGTCATCCGGAGCGAAGCACCCGAATCCAAGCCCTCGACGACCTGAAGTTCGAATTCGAACCACTCGTTCCCCGCTTTGAGGTCGTTCGCGAGAACGAGTGTGCTCAGCTCGTCGGAGCCCATGGCGGAACCGTACCACGCGAGCTGATCACCGCGAGGCAGGTCCCATTGCGCACCGCGGGCGCTTCGGTAGGCTCCGTCCGATGGTTGGTCCTCGCGACGCGCCGTCCTTGCTCGGACGCTACGAAGTTGTCGGGTTCCTTGCCTCTGGAGGGATGGCTGAGGTCTTCATCGGTCGCGTGATCGGCCCAAGTGGGTTTCGGCGCCCGGTCGTACTCAAGCGCATGCTCGCCAACCTCGCGCGCCAAGCATCGTTCGTCGACATGTTCCTCGATGAAGCTCGGTTGATTGCAAAGATCCGCCACCCCAACGTCGTGCAGGTGCAGGAACTCGTTCGTGACGAGGGGGAACTCTTCATGGTCATGGAGTACCTCGAGGGCGAGAGTGTGTCGTCTCTGGTACGCCGCCTCGTCGCTCGCAGAGTTCCGCTTCCTCCCGAGATGGCGGCATTCATCGTCGCCGAGGCCTGTGCGGGCCTCCACGCCGCGCATGAGCTCGTCGGCGACGAAGGTGACTCTCTCGGAGTCGTGCATCGCGACGTCTCGCCGCAGAACCTCTTCATCACCTTCGATGGGGCAGTGAAGGTCCTCGACTTCGGCATCGCGAAGGCTCGTGACCGCTTGGCGCACACCAACACCGGAGAGCTCAAGGGCAAACTCGACTACATGGCGCCTGAACAGTGCAGCGCGCGCGAGGTCGATCGTCGAACGGACGTGTTCGCACTCGGCGTCGTGCTGTACGAGCTGCTCACCCTCAGGCGGTTGTTCAAGCGACCGACCGCTGCCGCGACGCTCCGGGCCATTCTCACCGAGCCCGTGCTGCCGCCGTCTCGCCTCCAACCAGCGATCCCTCGCGAACTCGAGACGATTTGCCTGAAGGCGCTCGCTCGGTCTCCCCAAGCGCGATACGCCGACGCCGCGTCGATGCGGCGCGATCTGCTCGGCGTGGTGCGGAGCGCGAACGCCGAACCGAACGAGGCACTCGGTGCGTTGATGACGAGTCAGTTCGCCGACCGCCGTGCCGAGAAGGCGGAGATACTGCGACGCATCGTCGATGGTTCGTTCCCCACTTCGATTCCTCCAGCGGAACCGGACGATCGCGTCGAGTTGCCCGTCGTCGAACTCACCGAGCGCCAGCACGTGCCCGAGCGCGTCTTCTCGCGGTATTTCGCCGTCGCGACGCTCGTTGCCCTGGCGAGCGGGGGAGTCCTTTACACGCTGCGCGCACGAACGCCCGCGCCGGTGGTCGCCGCAGTCCAAACCGCGCCGGCTGTCGCTCAGCGCAGCGTGCGCGTCACCATCGACTCGACGCCCAGTGGCGCGACGGTCGAGATCGGCGGCGAAGTGCGTGGGCGAACGCCCTTCGAGGGCGAGGTTCCGTTCTCAGCGAGCCCCAGCAAGCTCGTCCTTCGACTGGAGGGCTACCTCGCGAGAGAAGAGACTTTGGACCGCAACGCGGACCAGCATCTGAGGTTGGAGCTCCCGCGGGCGACAGCCCCGGCCAGGCCGGCGCCGTCCCACCCCACCCGGTCGTCACCCCAAGACCGCGATGTTCTGACCGAGAAGTGGCCAGGCCGCTGATGAACTCACTTCACGCGTGAACGGCGAGTTCGCTGCCAACGCGCGTCCCGTTCCCGGGCGAATCGACCGCGCAGGCATGCGCGAGACGATGGGTCACGACCTCGACCATCTGTCCGTCGGCGACGTCCTCCGTCAGCGTGCTAAGACGCCGGAATGGTCAGGCGAGTTCCTTCGCGTCGATGGCGATGGGCCACCTTGGCGGGAACGGTCGCCGTGGCCATCGCATCGAACGCGACCGCCGATGTCTCAGCTCCCAGTCAAGCGCAGGCACGAGTGCTGGTGATCAAAGCTCGAACAGAATTCGACGCAGGGCACTACGCAGAGTCTGCGATGCTCCTCGAGCAAGCGCTTCGCCTCGTTGACTCGAGCGCCGTTCTCTACAACCTCGCCTGGTCGTACCAACATGCTGGCGAACGCGAGAAGGCCGCCGCCGCGTACGAGCGGTACTTGCAGCGAGAGCCCAACGCGAGCGACGCAAACCTCGTCCGACGGACCCTGGCACAGCTCCGCACCGAGATCGCCGAACGCCGAGAGCTCGCCGACGTGGCGACGCGAGAGCGGGCACGAGCGGACGCCGAGGCGGAGGCGCGGCGCAAAGCAGAGGCAGACCGCACGCGGCTCGCCAGCGCGGTGCGCGGCCCGTCGTCTCTTCCCTGGATCGGAGGAGGGGTGGGCGTCGGTGGCATCGTGGCCGGAGCCATCTTGGGCGTCTTGGCGAGTGCCGCGCACCAAAATGCGGTGGCTGACCCGGATGCCCTTTCGGCGAGCGCGAAACAAACCTCTGCGCGCTCGCTCGCCGTTGGCGCGAACCTGAGCTTCATCGCAGGAGCCCTTCTCGCTGGCGTCGGCCTGATCTGGGGAATTGTCGATCTCACCGGCTCCTCGGCCGAACGCCGTCGCGAGATGACGCTGACGTGGGGCATCGGTTCACTCAGAGTCGAGTTGACCTTCTGATGCGAACAGCACTCACCATGCTCGTCGGGCTATCGGGCTGTGTCATCGGCGACGTCGACTTCGAGGGGAAAGCGTGTGCCGTCGAGTGTCCCGATGCGCTCGTGTGCCTCGACGGAGCCTGTCGGCGGATCGCGACCACCGTCTGGGTGGATCAAGTCCGTCCCGAATGGGTCACACCCCATTCGATTCGCTGGGAATGGGCAATGCATGGCAACGGCCCGGAGCTGGCGAACTACGAACTCATCGTCGCGAGTGAGCGAGCGGGCGCGAACGGTTCTCGCACCTGGACCGCCGCGGAGCTCGCCGAGCTGGGTGGGTGGCAACTCAAACGGTCGAACTCGTTCGATCCAGTAACGGGCACGATTACGTACGAGCTCGACCCGTCGACGACATACACGATGAAGGTCGTCGTGCACGACACCCACGGTCGGTCATTCACGAGCAACACCGCACGAGCGACCACCGACGATGCACGGACGCTTCGGGTGCCACTCTTCATGAATGGGGTCGAGGCGGCCAACGCCAGCTTTCAGCCATCCCTGTTCACGAAGGTACCGAACTCGGGCGTCGAAGGCGGTCCCGCGCTCGAGTTCGCCGGCGGAAACGGCACCTTCGAGAACCTCACGGTCTGGCAGTTCAACCTGCCCTTCAATCCGCCTCTCACTGACAAGACGTTGGGGGTCGCGTACCTCGAGTTCTGGATTCGTGGTTGGGGCGCGCCAACCTCTGCGTGGTCAGGTGTTCAAGTCTGGTTGGGCCAGCGGGCCGAGTGTTCCTCGGCGGAGGCGTGCGCGTGGGAATACCCTGGCAAGTGGGTGTACCACCCTGATGCGTCCGCGCCGAGGTATCGCCGCGTACAACTCCCTCTGCACGCCTTCGTTCACCTCGTCGATCCGAAGACCCCCGTGCTCGTCGCCGACACGTTGAAGGGGATTCACGGAGTCAGCATCGGGCTGCCGCTCGCCAGCGCCAATGACCGTGTCAACCTTGACCGGATCGGCATCTACTGGTGACCAGGGATTGGTGAGGGCGTGAGGGCTCACAGATGAACGATTCGTTCACCAAGTGAACGAACCGGCCATGCTCGAGCAGAGCGCCAGCCCGCAATTGGACGATGGGGCAGGCGGCCCATGTATTGCTCTGCGTGGCGCGCATGAACCCACGACTCTTCTTCGGATTGATCCTCTTGCTCAGCTGTACCCCCACGACTGACGGGAAAGGCAGACAGCCGTCGCCCTCCGCGCAGCAGTCGCACGAACTTGGCGGTCGCTTCCCGATCACCGCGAGTGGCCCGTACCTCTACGCGAACGGAAGTCCGTTCCTCTATCTCGCCGACACGGCCTGGATGCTCCCCGCCTCGGCCTCCGACGGCGAGGCAAGCACGTACCTCCAGACCAGGGCCTCCCAGGGGTTCACGGTGATCCAGATGTACCTGACGCCCTGGGGCCTCACCAACTGGGGGGGCATCTGCAACCCGAACGACAGCGCGTACTGGGCACACGTTGAGAACATCGTCCGCATGGCTCGCGACAATGGTCTCGTCGTGTCCATCAACCCCGCCGAAGCAGCGTCTCTGGGCGCCAACTACGGAGCCCAGGCGTACTGCTTGGGCGAGCGAGCTTCCCGACAGCTCGCGACCTACGACAACGTGATGTGGTTCGTCGGAGGCGACGAGTCCCCGGCGAGCGTAGGGATGGACAACACGCGTGCGATGGTGAGCGGTATTCGCGCGCACGACTCTCAACACCTGATCTCGTACCACGGGGCCCTCGATTCGAACGCCCTCGGTGGCAACGCTACCAGCGGCTACTCGATCTTGTTCGGTGAGCCGTGGCTCGGATTTTCGATGTCGTACGACCCGAACTACTTCATCGGCGCTCGTCAGAACTATGTGATGACGTACGAACTCGCCCAGCGAGGATTGCCAGTGGTGCTTGGTGAGAGCGAATACGAAGGTTCGTTCTCGGCGCGCTTGGTCCGGCAACCGCACTACTGGTCGCTCTTGGCAGGCGGGGTCGGCGGCGCGTTTGGAAACGACCCGACGATGAACATGTCGACGAACGGCTCGTGGATGGGAGCCCTCGGCTCGACGGGCGCGCGCCAGATGGGGTACTTCCGCACGTTCGCCGTCACCCTCCCGTGGTTCAAGTACGTTCCAAGTCCGTCGGTGGTGCTCGCGGGGGGAGGAACCTATGGGCAAGGGGACTTCGTCACGGCGGCGACGGCCAACGACAAGACGTTCATTGTCGCGTACCTCCCAACGGCGTCGAGGGTCACCATCGACCCGCGCGGCCTCGGCGTATCGTCTGTGACGGCGACCTGGTTCGATCCAGCAACGGGCGTGAGCACTCCTGTCGCCGGTTCACCGTTCTCAGGTTCGCAACCGATCGCACTCCCGTCGCCGCCGTCGAGCGACGGGGACATGGCCGTTTCGATCGTTCCTGCTGGCGGCTCTCCTCCGGTGGCAGGCGCTGCGCTTCCCGGCACCCTTCGCGTGGCTGCCTACAATTCTGGCGGCGAAGGTGTTGGCTACCACGACCGTGAGGCGTCCAACCTGATGTCGACCACCTATCGCCCCTCCGAGGGTGTCGACTCGGACGGGACTTCGGTCGGCTGGATCTTCGCCGGCGAGTGGCTCGCGTACTCTGTCTCGATCTCCGCAGCAGGAACCTATGACTTCGCAGTGCCGATGAGTCACCCCGGCACGGGAGGAACCCTCCACTTCGAGGTCGACGGCGTCAACGTGAGCGGTGTCGTGACGGTTCCGAACTCGGGCGACTGGGGGACCTACT
>JBPOIJ010000024.1:0-87857 GCA_052034585.1 Myxococcota bacterium | reverse complement strand
CGCCTGCGAGGCCGCCTGCGAGCCCGCCGCCTGCGAGCCCCCCGCCTGCGAGCCCGCCGCCTGCGAGGCCGCCGCCTGCGAGCCCGCCGCCTGCGAGCCCCCCGCCTGCGAGCCCGCCGCCTGCGAGGCCGCCTGCGAGACCTCCACCTGCGACGCTGCCGCCTGCGAGACCACCTGAATTCGCAGATCCGCCTCCAGTCGCTGGCCTCTCCACGACCGGCTCGAGGCACGAGGCACTCGCTGCTGTCATGACCACGACGAGTCGGAGCTTCACGTATCGAGCACAACGCCCATCAGCGTGCGACGCAAGGAGCAGCGCCGACTCCTGACGTCGGACAAGCGAGGCACTCACTCGGCGATGTCGTCGTACCGATCGCCCTCTTCCTGCTCGCGCGCCCTCGCCCGCTCGCGTGCCTTTCGCGATCGCTCCTTCTTCTTGAGCATCTCCTCGGTCGGCCCCGTCGCGGTGAAGCCCAACTTCGTGAAGGCCCTCGCCAGCGCGGCGCTCTCCGGGCAATCGATCACCGTCTTCGCGAGCGCCGACTTGAATCCACTCAGGAGCGACGCCTGATCCGCCGCCGGGCCAATGAGCACCAACTTGTCGAGCTTGCCGAGCGGTTCGCCGACGAGCGCCAGCAACTCGATCGCGTCGCTCACTCGCCGGATCTCGAGCACCTTGATCCCGGGGTGCTCGAGGTACCGGCGGATCACACCCGCCCAGGCCTCCAGCGACACGCCGACGCGCTCGTTCGGCGTGAACGACAGCTCTTTCAACTTCGGGGTGTCGAAGGTCGTCAGATCGGTGAGGAGGCGCGAGTCGAAGCGCCAGGGCTTGAAGACGAACCGCTCCAGGTTCGGAAACGACAGGCCCTTCCCCAACGTGTTGAGCGCTGCGCGCACTTCGAGCGACTTGAGCCGCGACGCGACCGGCTGCAGCGAGAGCAACGAATCGATTCTCGGCCAGGCGTTCTCGGTGCGGAACGCCTGGTTCACGTCGAACTCTCCGAGCACGAGCGAGTCGAGGTGCGTCGGCCAGTCGAGCGCGGCGAGCTTCCTCAGCGACGCGTCGTAGCGGCCCTCGGTGCCCGGGGAACCGAACTCGAGCTGACGGAGAAAACGACTCGCTGGGCTGTTCAACACCGCTTGCAAGACGTCGCCGATTGGCTGGGTGTACGGCCCAGACCAGACCCGCGCGGTGCGGGCGTAGCCGAACTTCCACTCGAGGGTGACTTGGGTGTGGAAGCCGCTCAGCTCCGAGCCGACGAGCTCGTCGAAGTGCTCGCGGATGAACTCCTTCGCTTCACCGATGCTCCCGCGCGTGCGCTTGGCCGCCTTGACGTGCAGGCCGATCAGCTGGCCGCGAACGCCATCGCCGGTCTCGAGGAGCGAGTCACCGAAGACGAGCCAGCCCTGTGGGTCATCGTCCAGCAATTTCCGTTCGGCGTCGGCAGTGAGCACGGTCGCGGGCGCGGAGGCCTCGTCGACGAAGCCGTCCTTGAGGCGCTGCGCGACGAGCGAGTCGAAGGTCTTCTTCGCCGCCTCCTCCGACTTGCACGGGATTCGGTTCACCACGCCCGGCGTTCCCTCGGGCCCGCTGCGGATCACCAGGGTGAGCGCTTCCAATGCGATGCGCCAGAACCTCGGCTGCGGTTGCGAAGCGTGGAGGCGTCGTTCCATGAGCGGGCGGGAGCCTAGCGCGGAGCACTCGTTTGAGGGTCGACTGGGCTCGAGCGGACGAGAGCGACGTCACTTCACTTCGGCGCCGAAGACGGCCGAGAGCGTGAACCGATCGGTCGACTCCTCGACGAAGAGCACCTGATTCGCGCCCTCGGCCCACTGCACCCGCTCACGCACGCGTCGAACGGCCTTGAGCTCGAAGACGTGACCGATGGGCACCTGCACCGTCGCCGGCAAGCTGATCGCTCGCTCGGGCTTCCAGTCTCCAAACTCGGCGCCGCTGCCCACCACCGACACGCCTGGAGGCCCTTCGATCGTCACCGCGCGAGTCCGAGTGCCCCTCCTCCACTGCACGCCGCGATCGACGGCGAGGCGCTCGAACTGCGCTGCCTTTCGTTCGCCGACGAAGACTCGAACGTTCTTCTCGATTGGGCCGACCCGCCGCAGGGTCTTCGGATCGATCGACACCGGCAAGGGCGGCATCGGTCGCTCCGGCCCGACCATCACCACCGCGACCTGATCGTCCGCCACCCGGAGGATCGACAGCGCCCCGGAGCCCACCTCGACGATCGTCGAGCTCCCGTCTTCCAGCGCCGGGTTCGATCGCCGCACCTGCAGCCACGCCTCGAGCTCCCCACGCAGCGGGTGATCGACGAAGCGCATCGACTTTCGGTTGTCGGGCTCCTTCGCGCCATCGAGCCCCACCTCGGTGCCCCAGGTGATCGACGGAATGCCTCTCGCGCTCAGCAGGAACGCGAGCGCGTCTCGCACCTTCTCGACGTCGCCTCCGCAAGCGCTCAGCACGCGGGGCAGATCGTGATTGTCGAGCAAGGTGACCAGCTTCGACGGGTCGGGGTAGCGGCGATCGTTGCTCAGCACCGCGGCCAACCTGGTCGGCGGCGCGCCCTTGCAGAAGACGTCGTTCATCGCGAACGCCAAGGGGAAGTCGAACATCGCGTCGAAGCCACCGGCGCTCCAGGTCTGCGCGACGACCGAGGGATCTCCGTCGAGCAGCTCACCGAGCAAGAAGCGCGCTCCAGCGGCGTGCAGCTCGCGATTCCACGAGGTCCAGAACTCGAGTGGCAGGTGCTTCACTGCATCGAGGCGGAACCCGTCAGGCCGTGCCCGCTCGAAGCCACCTCCGGCTGGACGAGGTCAGGTGCTCGAACACGTCTCGGCGCTCGGTGGCCAGATCCGGCAAGCCGTGCACGTCGAAGGTCGTCAGCTGAACCGGGTCGTTCCAGTCTTGGATGCCGCCCTTGCGGTGGAACCACTCCGGCTTCTCGGTGAGGAGCGGCGCGTCGGGGCCCACGTGGTTGAGCACGACGTCGAGCACCAGCTTCATCTTCCGGCGGTGCAGCTCGTCCGAGAGCTTCCGGAGCGTCGCTTCGTCTCCGAACTTGGGCTCCACCGCGTCGAGGCTCCAGGTCCAGTAGCCGTGGAAGGCGCCGTAGCCGTGCCACTTCTCGGTGCGGGCGCGAAAGATCGGCGACAGCCACACCGTGTCGATGCCCAGCCGCTCGAGCCAGTCGAGGCGCGAGAGGAGACCAGCGAGATCACCACCGTGGAACGCCTGCGGATCCGCAGGGTCGATGCCCTGATCGGTGGAGCGATCGCCGTTCGCGAACCGATCGATCATCACGAAGTAGATCGACGAGGGCGTGGCGCGAGCAGGTGCCGGGGCGGGCACCACCGCCGCGCTCGGAGTCGGCGCAGCAGAGGTCGCCAGCAGCCCGTCGAGCAAGACGCCGAGCCGGGTCGCGATGTCGGTCGACGCCGAGGTGATCGCCGCCGACTCCTTCTCGTGATCGTACTGGAGGATCACCGGCAGCTCGAAGGCGTCCCTCGTCTCCACCCCGCCGCTCCTGCTCGCGGTGATCGCCGTCGACACCTCCCAGCGATAGCGGCCATCGAGCTGAGAGAAGAAGTGCACCCGAAGCTCGACGAGGAGGACGTAGGGCGCGTCGGGCTGGTGCGCCTTGAGCGCGGCCTTGCGCGAGTCCGTGATGTTGCCGGTGCCGAGGGCCGAGAGCGGCGCTTCCACCACCGTGAGGTTGCGATCGGCGAGCGCCTTGGTGATCGCTTCCTTGAGCGCGTCGGGCGCGGTGGTGGGCGCTCCCGCATAGGACGGATCGACGACGTACCCGACGAGGATCGGGGTCGCGCTCGCCAGCTTCTGCTGCGGCACCTTGGGAATGCAGCCCAGCGCGAGCAGGAGGACCAACGAGAGGGCGCGCATCAGAACCAGCCCTCCGATTCGAGCGAGATCAGGTGGTGCCACGAGATGGTCGATGCCGGGCTGAAGACGTTGAACTGATCGATCCGCTCGGCGAACGCATTGCCGAACGCGGCGTGCATGGTGCTGTACTGCGCGCCGTAGAGCAGCCGAATCGACGGCCGGGTGTAGATGCCGCGACCGGTCGGGTTGAGCACCAGGCCGGCCTTGAGCTGCACCGTGTTGCGCACGTTCTGATCACCGAACTCGAGCCCGCGGGTGTCGGGCAGCCCTTGCGAGGAACGGAAGATCGAGTCGTACGCCCCGCGAAAGAGGTTGCCGTTGAGCGAGCGCTCCTGGGCCACCGAGCCCTCGACGAGCACGTGCACCACCCGGGTGAGGTAGAGCTGAAGCCGCGCGACGACCGAGAGGTACTGCCGGTTCGCCTCGCTCGCCGAGATCGTGTCGGCGTAGTCGCGATCGGTGCCGTACAACCCAGCCACCGCGAGATCGAGCCAGTCGCGCACCAGGTTGAGCTGCAGCTCGTCGCCCACCTGGAGCACGTAGCGATCACGGGTGAGGTTGGCCGTGTAGACCGTCACCGACTGGCCGTTCCAGCTGTCGGTGTAGAAGTTCTGCGGGTGCAGCCGCTGGTAGCGCGCGAACACGTTGTTCCAGCGCAGCGGGCCGAAGCCACCGAAGCCGAGGTAGCCCACCGCTCGCCAGCTCGTGTTCGCCTGGCCGGCCTGCGTGGGCACCGGGAACTGATCGATCATGCCGGGGTGATCTTCGAGCCAGCGGCGGAGCACCTCGCGCCGCGCGAAGTCCTCGTAGCGAACGTCGGGCGTCACGTACGACGAGAACCGGTTGCCGGCGATGAAGGGCTCGAGGCCAACCTGCCCGCCGCCACCGAACTCGAAGTGATCGTTCACGTGCACCCGCACCGCTCCGCCCGCGGTGAGGATCGGCACGTACTGCCCGCCGCGCTGGGTGAAGCCGGAGTCTCCCACCGTCACCAGCACGTTGACGTGCTCGGAGAAGTAGCGGCCCGACAAGCCGATGGTGTCTTCGAAGAGCTGCGCCGGCCGCAGGTCGTACAGCCCGAGATCGCCGAAGAAGAACTGCTGGGTGCCGAGCTGCCAGACGATGTTCGGCGCGAGAATGTTGCCGGCCCGGGCGTAGAGCTGGGAGAGCCGGAACGAACTCAGAAACCCGTTGATCGGATCCGCGCTCGACACCGTGCCGCCCTCGACGCGCGCGTGCAGGCTGGCCCAGATGTCAGTCGTGCCCGGCGGGGCCTGGAGGAGATCGAGCTTCATCTCCAGCGCCGCGTAGGTGCCCTCGTTCATCAACCGGCCATGGAGGTTCCAGAAGCCGAGCCGCCCGTTCCCTCCCTGGAAGTCGGGCCGGGCCGCGATGCGGTAGTAGCCGCCCGCCGAGAACCGGCTGTCAGGCGCCTGCGCGAAGGCAGCACCCGACCCGACGAGGCAGGCGAGGACGAAGAGACGAAACACGCGAGGGCCCAATAGCCGAAAGGCCGCTCGAGAGCTGGACTTTCAGAGCCGCTCGAAGGCCGCGCGCAGCCGCTCGACCGAGTCGGTCAACGCCGCGTTCGTCTGCTCGAAACGAATGCCCATCGCGGTGTCGGTCGCCCACATCACCCGGCCGAGCACCTCGACGGGCTGCTTTTCGGTGGGGAGCTCGAGCCTCACCGGCACCAGCGTCATCGGGGGAATGGGCCGCTTGGTCGCGACGCCGATGCCGCCCTCGCTCAGGTCGCGGGCTTCGTCCACCAGCCGCAGCTCCTTGGAGACGACCTGCACGGGAAACGTCGTGGGCACCCTGACGTGTCGACGCGCTTGGGTGTAGCCCGGCCGCTTGCTCACGAAGTATTCGATGTTCATTTGATCTCCCCCGGACAGCGCTCGCCTTTTCCTCCCAAGTGCGGCCCTTCGCAAAGCGCAACGCGTCACCTACATGCCGATTGCGGCTCGGGCGGTATTTTGAACCACCCGCCCCTCAGCGCGCGAGCTCGCTCAGCACGGTCCAGGCGAGCGCCCAGGCGCGAGGTGAGACCAGCTCGAGGGCCTCGAGGTACAGCGTGTCGACTTCGCCGAGCTTGAGCTGCCAGTGCGTCTTCACCTCGGCGCCGAACTCGGCCAGCGGAGCGCTGAACCGGGCGTAGCCAGGAACGGCTTCGGGAGGACAAGGCGAGGGCGCCCCCCGAGTCCACTTCGTCGAGCCCTGCGGCGTCATCAGCCAGCTCGGCTCCGCGACGTACGGCTCGAAGGTGAGTCGGAAGTGGAACAACCTTCCCCCTCCGCGAGGGTGAATGATCGAGCCTTGCGCCATGGTGACGGTGCGAGCGCCGAGGGCCCCCTCGAGCACGAACTCGTGCGGCTGCGGGTTCTCCTTCGCGGTGAGCCCGTGCGCGCGGGCGAAGGCGTCGAGCTCGGCGAGCGTGGCCATCGTCACTTCGCCTCGAGGATCACCATGCTGCGCGGCTTGAGGGTGAACTGCCCAGAGACCGACGTGCCGTTGGTCAGCCAGGCGTTGTTCGTCTTTCGTGCGGGCACGCTCAGCATCGTGATGGTGGTGGGCTCGTCCCAATAGGCTTGCGTGTCGATGACACGCTTCCAGTCGCGGCCGCCGGGCAAGGTGAAGGCGACGTCACTCGTCTCGCCGTTGATGAGGATCGCGAGCTCCGGGCCCTTCGTCTTGTCGTAGTAGTGGAGCATGAGCCGCTTGCTGCCCCAGTTGGGCGGCTCGGTGTTCGCTTCGCTCTTCCACGAGAACGGCGCGGCAGTGCCCTCGCCCATCGCGCCGTACTCGGTGGGCGCGAACGCATAGGCGTGCTCCTTGCGGAACCGAATGGCGCTCTTCACGAAGTCGAACATGCGGTGCCGCACGTCTTGGGCCTGGTAGCTGCCCCAGTCCATCCAGTTGGCTTCGTTGTCGGCGCGGGTCGAGTACGCGTTGTTGTTGCCCAGCTGGGTGCGCAGCCACTCGTCACCCATGTAGAGCAGCGGGGTGCCGTGGCTCACCATCATCGCCACGAACATGTTCCGCATCAGCTGGCGCTTCATGCCCTCGTCAGTGCCCCAGTCACGCGAGCGGTTGTTCGACTCGCCGGACACCTTCTCGCACCACGACGAGTTGGGCTCGGTGCAGCAGATGGGGTTGAGCGGCCCGCAGCCGTTCTGTTTGTTCGTGTAGGAGAACAGGTCGTACATGGTGAAGCCGTCGTGCACGGTGACGAAGTTCACCGAGTGGTAGGGCTTGCGGCCGTTCCACTTGAACCAGTCGGTCGAGCCGGTGAGGAAGTAGCCGCCGTCCTTCACCTCGGTCGAGTTGAGCCGGAAGTTGTCGTCGTTCCAGAAGGCGCGCCACCAGTCGCGGAAGCGGCCGTTCCACTCGCCCCAGCCAGTGCCAGGCTTGTTCGTCGAGCTGGGGAAGAGGCCGATGCGGGTGCCGAACCCGTTGGCGAACTCGTTGTTGTTGGGGCCGTTGAAGCTCTTGCCGAGATCGTACCCACCGGCCGCCCACGGCTCGGAGATGAGCCGGGTGTTGTACTTCTGCAGCACTGGATCGTCGGCGATGTCCTGCAGCACGGTGTTCTTCGGGTCGTCCCACGCCCAGTACTCGCCGTCGCGTTCGCCGAGCACCGGCGCGAGATCGAAGCGGTAGCCGTCGACGTGCATCTCCTCGGCCCAGTAGCGGAGCGAGTCGACGATCAGCCGCCGGAACGGCTTGTGGTTGCACCGCATCTGGTTCCCGACGCCCGAGTTGTTCCAGTAGAGCTTCCGGTTGTTGGGATCGAGCCCGTAGTAGGCGTTGTTGTCGAAGCCGCGGAGGTTGAAGAGGCCGACCACTTCCGACGGATCGAAGTTGGTGAGCGCCGCCTCGGTGACCCACGGGTCAGGGTTGAAGTCGAACTCGAGCTTCTGCCGCCAGAACCCGCCCTCGCCGGTGTGGTTGTAGACGACGTCGAGGTAGACCTCGATGTCCTGCTGGTGGAGCTGGTCCACCATCCACTTGAACTCGTCGATGATCTCCGCGTTCTGCTGGCGGAACGAGTACGTGTTCTCGGGAATGAAGAAGCCCAGCGTCGCGTAGCCCCAGTAGCCTCCGTCGATTGGCTTCTCGAAGGGCGGCATCAGGTGCACCGCGGTGATGCCGAGATCCTTCAGGTACGACGCCTTCTCGCCGAGGCCGCGATAGGTGCCGGGGTGCTCGACGGCCGACGCGGGGCTCGCGGTGAAGCCCTTGGGGTGCAGCTCATAGAGGATGATGTCGCTCCAGCGGTGGCCGGGCGTGTTCTGGTTCTGGCGCTTCTGGCGGTACCCCGCTTCGGCGTCGCTCCAGGCGTAGCTGCTCTTCACCACCACCGACTTCGACGCCGCCGCGTAGGTCGACTCGGTGCGCTTGGGGCCGGTGGCGACGCTCCCCTTCCCCCAGTCGTGATCGCGGTGAATCGCCTTCGCGTACGGATCCCACAACAGCTTGTTGGGGTTGAAGCGGTTGCCCTGATCGTCGACGTCCGACTTGAAGCCCTTGATGGTGCCCGGGACGAAGTCGGGCTCGTAGGGCCAGTTCGGGCCGAAGCTGATGAAGCCGTAGTGCTGACCGACGCCGATGCCCTCGACGTAGAGGTTCCACACGTCTCCGAAGCGCTTCATCGGGAACTGCTTCGTTGGCGTCGTCGCCTCGGGGTTGTCGAACAGCAGCAGCTCGATGCGCTCGGCTCGCTCGGAATAGACGGCGAAGTTCACGCCCTTGTCGACGAGCGTCGGGCCCATGTGCTCGAGGTTCTCGATCGCCTTGGCGTCGAGCGAGGGGGCCTTGTCCTGGGTCTGGTAGAGCCGAGCGGTCGTCGTGGGGCCACAGCTGGTGGCACAGACGAGGGCAGCGAAGAGGAACGAGCGAAGCGCCATGGGAACTCGGGAGGAGACGAGACGACCCTGCTGTACCAGATGGAACCGTGCGGGGAACAGCCGGCCGCCGATTGGGCGGGCCCAGCTCCCAACGGCTGGCCACCGGAGCACCGAGCTCGGGCCGCGACGCGAGCCGTTCACGGCGCTGCTGCTGCTCCTTCAGGGTGTGCGGCCCGAACGGGGACGAGGCGCTCGAGCTGATCGGCGATGACCCACGGCGAGGCGTCTTGGGCAGGCGCGTTCAACGTCACCCGGAGCGTCCTCAGCACCTGGCAGCTCGTCGCCGCGAGCTCGAGCTCGAGCTGCGTCGGGTTGGCCTCGAGCGATCGGGCGACCCGCTGCGGGCACACCGGGATCGCGCGGTCGATCGCCGCGGTCATCTGTTGCCGCAGCGCGCGGGTCTCCTCCATGCGCACCTTTCGAAAGAGGTTCCAGCGATACCAGGCCAGCTCCCGCTCGAGCGTCGCGCACGTCCTCCCCGAGACGGCGTCGGGGAGCTGCATCATGAGCGCAGCGTCGTCGACGAAGAGCCTCGTGAAGAACTCGCGGCTGTTCGCGAGCCGCTCGTTGGCCGAGGCCGCGAGCGCTGGGCACACCTTCTTCACCCGGCGCAGCACCACCACGTTCTTGACGCAGTTGCCCGCGTAGACCGCGACGAGGCCGGCGAGCAGCGCGCCGACCGCGACCTGCTTCGCCCGCTTGCCGATCAGCACCCTGCGGCCCTGGCGAGGCGCGCGCGCGAGCCTGCCCACGCCGCCCGTTCGAGCACGCTCGAGCCCGAAAGCCCACCGAGGGCTGGGCGCCCACTCACATGTAGCTCTCGATCGGCGGGCAGGTGCAGACCAGCTTGCGATCACCGAGCACGTTGTTCACCCGCCCGACCGCCGGCCAGAACTTGTGCGCCTTCACCCAGCCGAGCGGGTACACCGCGCGCTGGCGCGAGTAGGCGTGCTTCCACTCGTCGGCGGTCACCACCTGTGCGGTGTGGGGCGCGTGCTTGAGCGGGTTGTCGTCCTTCGGGAGCTTGCCGTTCTCGATCTCGGCGATCTCCGCGCGAATCGTCACCAGCGCCTCGACGAAGCGGTCGAGCTCGGCCTTCGACTCCGACTCGGTGGGCTCGATCATCATCGTGCCCGCGACCGGAAACGACACCGTCGGCGCGTGGAAGCCGTAGTCCATCAACCGCTTGGCGATGTCCTCGACCTCGACCCCGCTCGTCGTCTTCAGCTTGCGCATGTCGACGATGCACTCGTGCGCCACCCGGCCGTTCGCCCCACGGTAGAGCACCGGGTACGAGGCCTCGAGCTTCTCGGCGACGTAGTTGGCGGTGAGGATCGCGGCCTTCGTCGCGTGCGCCAGGCCCTCGCCGCCCATCATGCGAATGTACATCCACGAGATGAGGAGAATGCTCGCGCTCCCGAACGGCGCCGCCGAGACCGCGCCGGAGCCCTTGAGCCCCGTCGTCGCGTGTCCAGGGAGAAACGGCACCAGGTGCTTGGCCGCGCAGATGGGCCCCATGCCCGGGCCGCCACCACCGTGGGGGATGCAGAAGGTCTTGTGGAGGTTCAGGTGGCAGACGTCGGGGCCGAAGTCGCCCGGCCGGCAGAGGCCGACCTGCGCGTTCATGTTGGCGCCGTCCATGTAGACCTGCGCGCCTTCCGCGTGCACCAGCTCGCAGATCTCGGTGATCGCCGCCTCGAACACCCCGTGCGTCGAGGGGTAGGTGATCATCAGCGCGCCCACCTTGCCGGTGTTCGCCGCGATCTTCGCCTTCAGATCGCCGACGTCGACGTTGCCGTGATCGTCGGTCTTCACCACCACCACCTGGAAGCCGGCCATCACCGCCGTCGCCGGGTTGGTGCCGTGCGCCGAGGCGGGGATCAGGCAGACCGTGCGGTGCCCCTGCCCCTTCGACTCGAGGTAGGCGCGAATGGTGAGCAGCCCCGCGTACTCGCCCTGCGAGCCGGCGTTCGGCTGGAGCGAGGTGCCCGCGAAGCCGGTGATCTCCGCGAGCCAGGTCTCGAGGTCGGTGAAGATCTGCCGGTAGCCCGTCCACTGCGACGCGGGCGCGAACGGGTGGAGGCCGTTGAACTCCGGCCAGGTGATCGGGTCCATCTCGCTCGTGGCGTTCAGCTTCATCGTGCACGAGCCGAGCGCGATCATGCTGTGGCAGAGCGAGAGATCCTTCGCCTCGAGCGCGCGAATGTACCGGAGCATCTCGTGCTCGGTGTGGTGGGCGTTGAAGACCGGGTGGGTGAGGTACGCGCTGGTGCGGCGCAGCGCCTCGGGGAAGATCGGCGCGGCGTTGGCGGCCTGCGCGAGGCTCGTCACCTGGAACCCGGGCGCCTTGCCGGCGAACACCGCGAGCAGCGCGTCGAGCTGGGCGGCCGAGTGGGTCTCGTCGAAGGCGACTCCCAAGTGCGTCGAGTCGATGCGGCGCAGGTTGAGCTTCGCCGCCTCCGCGGCCTTCGCGAGCGCGTCGGCCTTGCCCGCGTCGAGCTTCACCGAGAGCGTGTCGAAGTAGACGTCGTGCTCGAGCGCGAAGCCCAGCTTGGCGAGGCCGGCGGCGAACGACCGCGCGAGCGCATGCACCCGGGTGGCGATCGCCTTGAGGCCGGAGGGGCCGTGGTAGACGCCGTACATCGAGGAGATGACGGCGAGGAGCACCTGCGCGGTGCAGATGTTCGAGGTCGCCTTCTCGCGACGAATGTGCTGCTCGCGAGTCTGGAGCGCCATGCGCAGGGCCATGTGGCCGTTCGCGTCTTCCGAGACGCCGATGATGCGGCCGGGCATCGAGCGCGCGAACTCGGCCTTGGTCGAGAGGAACGCGGCGTGCGGCCCACCGAAGCCCATCGGAACGCCGAAGCGCTGGGCCGAGCCGATCGCCACGTCGGCGCCCAGCTCACCCGGAGGCGTCAGGAGACACAGCGCGAGGAGATCGGCCGCCATCACCACCAGCGCGCCCTTCTCGTGCGCCTTGGAGGCGAACGCCCGGTAGTCGAAGATCGCGCCGTCGGTCGCCGGGTACTGCACCAGCGCGGCGAAGCACGGGTGGGCAAAGTCGTAGGTGCGGTGATCGCCGACGACGATCTCGATGCCCAGCACCTTGGCGCGCGTCTTCACCACTTCGATCGTCTGTGGGTGGCAGAGCGAAGAGACGAACATCGTGTTGGCGTTCGCGTCTTTGGCGACCGAGTGGCACAGGTGCATCGCCTCGGCGGCCGCGGTGCCCTCGTCGAGCAGCGAGGCGTTCGCGATCGGCAGCCCGGTGAGATCGCCCACCATCGTCTGGAAGTTGAGGAGCGCCTCGAGCCGGCCCTGCGCGATCTCGGCCTGGTACGGCGTGTACGCGGTGTACCAGCCCGGGTTGAGGAGGATGTTGCGGAGAATGACGCCCGGGGTGTGCGTGCCCGAGTAGCCCTGGCCGATGAACGAGGTGCAGATCTGGTTCTTCGCCGCGATCGCCTTCAGCTCCTCGAGCAGCTCCGCCTCGCCCTTGGGCGCCGGCAGCGACAGCGGCTTCTTCACCCGGATCTGCTTCGGCACCGTCTGGTCGATCAACGCGTCGAGGGAAGGCGCCTTGATGGCGGCGAGCATTTCCTCCATCTGGCGAGAGGACGGACCGACATGCCGGCGAGCGAAGGTGTCGAGGGACGAGAGCATGGTGGGCGCTTATTAAGAGGGCGCCATTCACGCAACGGATTGCAGGCCGGCGATTCGGCTGGCTGATGGGCCTCAACAACCGCGTTGTGGGCTGCCTACGGGCTCGAAGGGACCACCACGTAGGGCGTCGTCTGGAGCAGGTCGGGCAGCCGCCACGCGCCTCCATCGGTCGTCACTTCGAACACGAACAGCGCCCCCGGCCCGTCGAGCCGAACCGAGGTCGTGAACGCCCGCGTGCCACCATCGAGCGCCACCATCGGCACCGGCTGGTACTCGGTGACGTTCGCGAACCGCTTGGCGAAGAGCCTCACCCCCGCGGAGGGATCGAGGTCGCGCTCGAACTCGATCGTCACCGCTCGATCGCGCGCCTCGGGTGTCGACGGGTCGACCACCACCGAGCGGATCGACGGCGCCGCCGGCCGACGGGTCGCGAACAGGCTCGCCGCGGTCGGGAGCACTCCGGTGAAGACGGGAGGGTTCGCCCGCACCGCTGCTTCCGCTGCGTCGATCGCGCTCACGTCGTTCGCGAGGGCCGCCTGCTGGAACCTCCAGTGAAACGTCGCGAGGCCCAGCTGCCTCATCCGCAGGTGCTCCTCGAAGGGCTGAATGTGCGCCGTCTCGGTGACGAGCCGGCCGTAGGCCATCGACGCCAGGGCCGCCTCGGCGCGGGCGGTCGCGAGGTAGTCGGCGGCTCCCGTGCGCTGGTAGACGGCGAGGGCCGACGAAGCCCGCAGCCGATGCGCAAAGACGGCCCCGAGGCTGCCGAGGGCGAGCGACTCGCGCACCACGTCTCTGGCTTCGGCGTTCACTTGATCGACGACGACGGTACCCGCGCGGCGAGCGCGATCGGCCGCGTCGGTGACCTGCGCCGCGATCTCGAGCGGGCTCAGCTTGGTGGTGGGCCGTCGGGCCACCAGATCGACGGCGAACTCGGCGGGCGAGGCGATCGAGAACCGATCGAACGGCGCATGGTACACGCACGCGAAGGGTTGAGGCGTTCCCACCGGCGTCGCCCAGTCTCCGATCGACCCTCCGAGCTCGAGATCGGGCGCGTAGTCACGATGATCCCACCCGCAGGTCATTCCCTGCTGGATCCAGGGGACGATCTCGCTCGCGGCCTGAACCGGCGCCCACAGCTCGTCGGTGCCGACCCGAAAGCGGAGCGCGTCGCGAAACACCTGCTCCGGGGTCTGGGCATCCCACCCGAGCCGGCCGAACAACTGCAACATCAGCTCGTCTCGCCGAAAGGTCCACTCCGAGAAGCGATCGGCGGGCGCGTGGTAGAAGTCGCGCTGCGGCAAGAACGCGTTCGGCAGCTCGAGGGTGAAGCCCGCCACGCCTCGCGCGAGCAGCGTCGGCATCGTGCGCTTGGTCAGCTGGTACGAGGCATAGCGGAAGATGCGGTGGGTGCCCGCCGAGCGCACCTGGAAGACGAAGGTGTAGGGCATCGGCGGCTCGAGGTACGTCTCGTAGGAGTAGTGGCCGTAGCCCGGGTGGCTGATCGTGCCCCCCGTGACGGCGTACGGCGCCGCCAGCTGCTCACCGTTGAACTTCGCCTGCACCATCAGATCGGGCGCCCCCGCGTCGACCAGCCAGAGGATCTCCGGCTTCGACGAGCCCCAGCTGCGCGTCGACGGCCGAATCGTGCTCGAAGCCTGCCGCAGCCCGGTGACGAAGGTGTCGGCGTACCATGAGGTCGGGCGATTGCTCTCGCCGATGCGGAAGCCGAGCCACTTGAGGTTCGGCACCTGTCGACCCAGCTCGGCGACGGCTTCGCGCGTGTACGTCTTCACGCCATCGTCCGGCAGGGGCCAGTCGGCCCGATCGGCGGTGAGGCTCAGATCGGAGCGGTAGTTCATCAACCCCACGTCGATGCCGCGCTCCATCGCCGCGTCGACCAGCCACCGGAGCAGCGCCTGGTTGCGCGTTCGCTCGTCTGGCGGGGCCCCGACCATCGGGTACGTCGAGGAGCCGGTGAAGTAGAGCAGCGCGTTCGGAAACCCGGTGTTGCCCAGGTTGTACATGCCGTGGAGGTCGAGGAGGTTGAGGCGCGACCAGGCCATCGTGTCCAACAGCTGGGTCCAGTAGTCGTGCTCGAGCAGGTACCAGGGTTCGCCCGCCTCGGGGAGGATGAGGAAGACGTTCGCCGCCCGCACCGGCACGTCCGGCGCGCTCGAC
This sequence comes from Myxococcota bacterium, assembly GCA_052034585.1. Taxonomy (GTDB): domain Bacteria; phylum Myxococcota; class Myxococcia; order Myxococcales; family Myxococcaceae; genus Xiheimicrobium. Next base: position 73,190 of record JBPOIJ010000024.1, on the reverse strand, counting down.
CGCGGTTGCGGTGGAGGAAAGGCCGCGCGTCCTCCCCCACGTACCCGCTCGGCGAGCTCGAGCGCGCCATACATCGCCCCACGGGCATCGCGACCGACGACCGAGACGCGGGCTCCGTCGAGCACCACCGCGAAGGCCTCCGGCTTCGGGCTGAGCGGTTGCGCACCCAAGACGGCGGCGGCGCCGACGTCGGCCATCGTGAGGACTCGCACGCAGGAATCCACCCCCGCGTCGTGGAGCAGATCGTGGAGCACCCTCGCGCCGTACCGCACGGGCCCCGGAGTCACCGGCAAGACACACGGCTGGCCGGCGTCGGGCTCGAGCCCCGCGTCGAGGGGCACGCCAGCGTCGTCAGCCCCCGCATCGGTGCTGCCCCCATCGGCGGCTCCAGCGTCGACCGTCCCGAGGCCTTCGAGCTCCATCACCGGAGCAACAGGGCACGCCACCAGCAGTCCGCAGAGGAGGATGAGGGACGAGCGAGTCATTGGTCTGGGTTCGACACCGAGGGGCTGAACGTTGGGACACTCGCGCTGAAGTGCCGAGCGAGGAAGAGCCGCATCGCTTCACGACCGAGCCAGGTCGCCCGAATGCGCCACTTCGGGTCGTTCACGATCACTGCGGCGACGGCGATCTTCGGGTCGTCCTTCGGGGCGAAGCCGACGAACCAGGAGTAGTCGCGAAACGGCGTCTTGTCGGCGAGCGAGCCCGTCTTTCCCACCGCTCCGGGAACGCCCATGCCGCGCTCGTGGAAGATCCTCCGCGCGGTCCCGTCGGTGACGGTCTGCTCCATCATCGCGGTCAGCTGCTGCGCGACGGACTCGGAGACGACGCGCTCCTCGCCGGAGGACGTGCCCTCGAAGAGCACCGGCGCCCGCCACACGCCCTTGTTGGCCGCCACCGCCGCCATCGCCGCGCCATGCAAGGGAGAGAGGTAGACGTCGCCAAAGCCCGCGCCAGTGAGCGCGAGCTGGAAGGTGTCTTGCGGAACCGCGGCGAGGGAGACGTCGGTCGGCACCGGGAAGCGGAGCGGCGAGTTGAAGCGAAAGGCCCGGGCGAAGAGCTTGAGGCGTTCGGCGTCGAGGTACCGGGAGGTGAACTTCGCGAAGATCACGTTCGCGCTGAGCGCGAGCGCGCGAGCGAAGCTGAGGCAGCGGGTGTCCTTCTCCGAATCGAGGAGCTGGGCCGGCGTCACCTTGCGCTTTCCGCCGTACGAGCAGAGCTCTTCCTCGGGAGAGACGCCCACGTCGAGCAGCGCCGCCGCGGTGACGATCTTGAAGATGCTCGCCGCCGGGTAGAGCGCGCGGGTCGCAAGGCCTCTCAGGGTGGGGTCGGCGTGGCTGTGTTCGGCCATCGCGAGCACCCGGCCGGTCGACGGCTCGAGCGCCACCACCGCGGCGTACGGCGTCTCGTACCGCTCGAGGATCTCGGTGAGCTCCCGCTGGAGCCGGGGGTCGATGGTGAGCCGCCGTCGCTCCTGGTCCACCTCGACGACCAGCTTCCCGTCCTCGAGCACGGCGCGGCCGAGCAGATCCTGCTGCGGGGGAAGCGAGGTCACGGTGGCGATCGGTGGAGCCTCGACCCGGCTCGGCACCTCGAGGTCGGAAAAGCCGTCGTCGTCGTCTGCGAACGCGCGCCCTGCGACGAGGGCGGCCAGCACGAGCCACTTCACCCTCGGAGGATTCGCTCAACCCGTCACGACATTCAAGGCCGCCCCTGACTGCTCGGCATGTCGTTTGTGCATGCTTCTGGAGGTGGTTCCGCTAAGCAGCCGCGCGTGACGGATCTCGAAGAAATCGGAGCGATTTGGAGGGGCGAAACGACCCGCGCCGCACGCTCGGGCCGAGTCGTCGTCTTGCTCGTGCTGGTGCTGATGTTCCTCGCGCTCACCTTGGGCGTGGTCGCCTTCGTCGCGAAGCAAGCCAGCTCGTCGATCGAGGACCAGACCCGAGCGAGCGGCGTCGACCCGTCCGCCTCGGTCGTGAAGGAGCAGATCGACCAGGGGAAGAAGGCCACACTCTCGAAGCTCCCGGGCGTCCCAACCGACGACGACGAGCTGCTCGATTCGCTCGTCTCCCTGCCGATCGTCGCGCTCGTGGTGTTCCTGCTCACCGTCGCGTTCATTCCGCTCTTCGTCACCCTGATCGGCTTCGACCAGGTCTCTGGAGAGATAGGTCCCAAGTCGATTCGCTTCTTCGTGGTGCGCGTCAAACGTTCGAACCTCCTCCTCGGCAAGTTCGCGTCGCTCGTGACCGTGTTCGCGGTTCTCTTGTTCGTCTCGGCGTTGCTGCTGGGCATCATGGCGAAAGTGGCCGACAGCGACTTCGGCTACGGCGCGATGGCGCTGTGGACGCTCCGGCTCTTCGCCGCCTTCCTCGTCTACTCGCTCACCTTCATCGGGCTGACCCTCTTCAGCAGCTGCCTCACGCGATCGGCCGGCCTCAGCCTCGTCTTGAACGTGATGCTGCTCTTCGCGATGGCCGGCCTCTGGATCGTGAACTGGCGCTACCGCCTGCCGGGTGTCGAGGTCGATCCGCAGTCGCTGAGTGCGCTCTTCACCGACGAGAGCCCGTTCGCCTACACCCGATACCTGACGATTTGGACCTACGGGGCAGGACTTCTTCACCCCAACCTCGGCAAGTTCGCGGTGGCAGCGCTGGTGCATCTCGGTTTCGCGCTCGTCTTCGTTGGCGCCAGCCAGCTCGTCATGAAGAGGAGAGACGTATGACGGCCGCGATTCGTCTCGAGCGCCTCACCAAGGACTTCGGCCCCAAGCGGGCGGTGAACGACGTCAGCTTCGAAGTGCAGGAAGGCCACTGCTACGGCCTCATCGGCCCCAACGGCGCGGGGAAGACGACCACCTTCTCGATGATGTGCGGCTACCTCTTCCCGACGCACGGCTCGATCCGTGTGCTCGGGCTCGATCCCACCGAGCCGGGGGTGCTCAAGGGCAAGGTGGGCGTGCTGCCGCAAGACGCGATCCTCCCACCGACGTGGCCAGTGGGCGCGCTCCTCACCTATCTCGGACGACTCTCGGGCATCGCCGACGCCGAGCAGGAAGCCCGGCGGGTGCTCGACAAGGTGCAGCTCCCCGAGACCTGGAGCCTCTTCGCCAACCAGCTCTCGCACGGCATGGCCAAGCGCGTCTCGATGGCCCAGGCGCTCATGGGCAGCCCGCCGGTCATCTTCCTCGACGAGCCCACCGCTGGCCTCGACCCGAAGATCGCCGCGTCGGTGCGGCAGCTCATTCGCGAGCTCAAGGGCAAGCACACCGTCGTCGTCTCGAGCCACAACCTCCAGGAGCTCGAGGAACTCTGCGACGCCACCGCGATCCTCGACAAGGGCAGGCTCGTCTCGGCGGCCTCGATGTCCGAGATGACGGCCGACATGGCCGAGTTCCGGGTGCAGATCGCCAAGGGCGAGGTGCCGCTGCTCGAGGTGAAGTCGGTCTCCGGCGTGCGCGACGCGAAGCTCGAGGCGAACAAGGTGCTCGTCGTCTCCTTCGACGGCATGGCGGTGCAGCCCGAGGAGATCATCACCCGCGTCGTCGGCCTGCTCGCTCAGCGCAACGTGCTCTTCCTCGGCGTCTGGCGCGGCAAGTCGCTCGAGGAGAAGGTGCTGCAGCTCACCTGAGGCCGATCAGCGCTGTGCCGGCTTGGCCAACGGGCGGGGAAGCCGATCGACTGGGTAGACGAAGATCGCCTGGGAGCCGGGCCCTCCGTGCAGGTAGATGCTGGCAGAGAGCGGCCTGACGGTGGAGAACGCCACCTCGTAGCTCGCGCCGATCGCGGCGAGGGTTCTCTCGGCCAGCGCCTCCACGCCTCCGTGCGCGATCCCGACCCACACTCGTCGGCCTGGCTCGATCCACGCGTGCAGCCGATCGAGGACGACCCGCGGCACGTCGCTGCTCGCGCGCATTCGCCCGATCGAGACGGCCTTGCCTCCCTCGAAGCCGAGTATCGGGCGCACGTTGAGGAAGTTCGCGAGCCAACCCTGCAGGAACGAGGCGCGCCCGCCACGGATGAGGTTCTCGAGGGTGGCGACGGTCACGACGTTGCGACCCTCCTTCACCATCGCGCGGCAGCACGTCGCCACCTCCGCAAGCGGGAGCCCCGCCTCACGCCACTGCGCCGCGGCGAGCGTCACCAGCCCCGCGCCCAGATCGGTCACCGTGGTGTCGATGATCTCGATCTTCGCGGCGAGCGCCTGATCCGAGGAGAGCTTCGCGGCAGCGGCGACCGCGGCGTCGTGGGAGCCGATCAGGTGCCGGGAGGTCATCACCACCAGCACCTCGGGATCGGCACGGCACAGGCGAGTGAAGAGCTCGATGAACTCCGCCTCACTCGTGCCCTGGACGAAGGGGTGCCGCGCGGCGTTCTTGACCCAGCGATCGACCGTCGAGAGTTCGAGCACGTTCCGCGTGTCGTGGGGGACGCCGTCGACGACGATCTTCTGCGGAGCAAGCTCGACGTTCAGCTCGTCCGTCCACCGCACCTCGAGGTTCGAGCCAGGGTTGGTGACGATGCGCACGCCCCACATTCTAGCCTTCAGCCGAGCGTCGTCGGCACCGATCACACGAAGCGGCCCTGCCGAGGCGGCCGAACTCGACTCCGCCAGCGTTGATGCCCGCCAGTCGCTCCGCTGATGCGGCCGCCGGCCTCCTTCGCGCTTGGTGACAGCCCCATGACGTGCGATGCGCACGGTGAGGCCATGAGTTCGACGATGACGAGTGCTCCGCTCCCGCTCACCAAGCCGCTGCTGCGCGGGGTGTCTCACCTGATCTTCTTCTTCGTCTCGCTCGTGGCTGGCGTGCTCCTCGTGGTGGCGGCGCCGAACGCCGCGGCGCGGGTGGGCTGCGCCATCTACGCGGCGAGCCTCGCGATGCTGCTCGGCACCAGCGCGCTCTACCACCGGCCGACCTGGTCGCTTCGCGCCCGCGCCCGCATGCGGCGGCTCGACCACTCAGCCATCTTCGTGCTCATCGCCGGCACCTACACGCCGCTCGCGCTGACCCTGCCGCCGGAGACGGTTCGGGTGATGCTGACGGTGGCCTGGGTGGGCGCGGCGCTCGGGGTGGCCCGCGCGCTCTTCTGGATCAACGCGCCCAAGTGGCTCGTCGCGGTGCTGGCGCTCGCGATGGGTTGGCTGGCGCTCCTCTATCTCCCGACCATCGGCCGCATCGCTGGCACGTCGGTGCTGGCGTTGATGGGCGCGGGCGGCGTCCTCTACTCCTTGGGGGCCCTCACCTACGCGCTCAAGCGGCCCGACCCATGGCCCCGCGTGTTCGGCTACCACGAGGTGTTCCACGCCTTCGTCGTCGCGGCGGCGGTGTGTCACTTCGTCGCGGTGGTGCTCGCGCTCCCGGCCATGCGCACCCTGTAGGGCGATCGCTCGCTTCGACGCGGAACGGTCACTCGACGTAGAACATCGGCTCGCGCTGCTGAATGAAGCTCTCGATCGCCTTCGCGCTCCGCGGGTCGAGGTCGACGAACTGCAGGCCCATGCCCGGGAAGATCTCCGGCTGCTTGTCGTCGACCTCGCGCACCCACCGCACCACGCTCTTGCACTCGATGCGCTCGCCGGTCGGCAGGGTGAAGCCCACGTCGACGTTCGTTCCCAAGGGCAGCAGGTTCACCGTCGCCACGAAGACGCCGCCATCGGAGATGTTCGCCGAGAAGCCGTTGAAGAAGTTGTCGTCGCTCTCGAAGTCGACCTGCGCCTGCATGCGCACCCGCGGTGACTGGCGCTTCGGAATCGTCTGACCCGGGCTCGGCGGTGCGGCAGGCTTCGCGACCGGAATCGCCCCAATCGGCGTCGGAGGAAGCGTGCCCGACGATCGCCGGAGCCCAGGAGGGGCCTTCGCCACCATCGTCGCCCCGAACGGATCGTCACCGGGCGAGGTCGGCACCTTCGAGCGCGCCTCGGCCTGCGCCGCCACCTGCTTGGCTTGGGCGGCGAGCCGCTGCACCGTCTTTTCGTCGGCGCCGATCACCTGCCCGAGCTGCTGCACCTGCGCCCGGAAGGTGCTGATGCGCGCGCGGACTTCGTGCGTCGCCTGCTGCCGCGCCTGGAGCGCCTGGACCCGCAGCTCGCGCGCCGGTTGAGCGGGCGTCTCCGCGTCGAGCTGAGGAACGGCGAGGCTGCGCACGCGCTGGGAGAGGTGCGCGTCGGCCGCTCCCAGCTTCTCCGCGTCGGTCCACGCGTTCTTCAGCTGCTTCACCCGGCGCTCGTAGTCCGTCGTCGCGGCGAGAATGCGCGTCAGCTCCGCGTGCAGATTCGATTCTTCCTGTGCCTGTTCCGCCTCGCGGTGGGCCAGCTCGACATCCTGATCGGTGATCAATGCAAAACCCCTCGTCGAACCCCCGTCACCCATGCGCGGCCTCCAGACAGAAATCGGCTGAAGCCGCCGTGCTGCAGCAGTCGCGCCAAGCCTAGCGCACGAGAGGGAGACGCCAACTCGCCCGGGTCTGACCCGTGGGTTGGGTCCGTGGCCACTCCGGCTCGATGAAGGTGTCGCTCCTACTCAACGATCCGACCAGACCGCGAGCTCGTTGCCGTTCGGATCGGTGAAGTGAAACCGCCGCCCGCCGGGGAAGGAGAAGATCGGCTTGGTGATGCGCCCCTTCGCCGCGACCACCTTGGCGTGCGTCTGCTCGAGCTCGTCGACGTAGATGACGGCGAGCGGCGCGGCCGGGCGATGCGAGCGATCGGCGTTGAACCCGGCGCTCACGCCGCTGCTGCTGGTGTCGACGAAGTCGTCGCCCCAGTCCGTGAACGACCACCCGAACAGCGAGCCATAGAACGCCTTCGCCTTCGCGACGCTCTTTGCGCTCTTCGAAGGGAACTCGATGAAATCGATCGTGTTGGCCTTCCGCGTCTTCTGCTTCATTCCCCGGCCCTCCCTTGGTTCAGCGAGTTCGTTCGACCACCGCTCTGAAGACGTTTTCTGCCTCCGAGCGAACGAGCCGGTGCCCAGTCGCCGAGAGAAACGTGTCGAGATCCTTCGGCGCCGCTGGGTCGTCAGCCCACAGCTCCACGAGCGCCGTCCCCCTCAGCGCCTTGGCCAGCTCGATGATCGGCACCGGGCAGGGCTTGCCTCGCGCATCGACCAGGGCCGCTGAAACTTCCAGGCGGGCGGGCTCATGAGACGTTGGCATTGCACCTCGATGCGGCCGTTTGCTAGAGGACACGCGCCTTTATCTCACCAAGGGGAGTTCCCGCACCCATGAAGCCCTCAGTCATCATTGCCCTCATCGTCGGCGGCGTCGTTGGTTTCGCCGTCGGGTCGATGTTCAAGTCCTCGTCCTCCGGCGGCAACACCGTCGTCGCTGGCGCGCCGTCCAACCCCTCAGCGCCATCGCGCCCCGCCCCCAGTGGTGGCGGCGACGAGGCGACCTTCCGCGTTCCGCTCGAGGAGTCGCCCCAGAAGGGCGCCGCTTCGGCCCTCGTCACCATCGTCGAGTTCTCCGACTACCAGTGCCCGTTCTGCAGCCGCGCCCACAACACCGTGCTCCAGCTCGAGAAGGACTACGGCGAGAAGCTCCGCGTGGTGATGAAGCAGAACCCGCTCTCGTTCCACAACCGCGCCAAGCCGGCGGCCCTCGCGGCCCTCGCCGCGGGTGAGCAGGGCAAGTACTGGGAGATGCACGACAAGATGTTCGCCAACCAGCAGGCCCTCGAGGACGGCAACCTCGAGCAGTACGCCCGCGACATCGGCCTCAACGTCGACAAGTGGAAGGCCGACATGCAGAGCGCGAAGCTCGGCGCGCAGATCGACAAGGAGCAGGGCCTCGCCACCTCGCTGGGCGCCACTGGCACTCCCGCCTTCTTCATCAACGGCAAGAAGCTCTCGGGCGCGCAGCCGATCGACAACTTCAAGCGCATCATCGACGCCGAGCTCGCTCGCGCGCAGGAGATGGTGAAGGGCGGCACTCCGGCCGACCAGGTCTACGCCCGCATCATCGAGAAGGGCGTCACCGCGCCTCCGGCCCCGCCCCCGTCGGCCGCGCCGCCTGCCGCGCCGCCCCCGCCCGCCGTGCGGAAGATCGACATCCCCGAGGACTCGCCGATCCGTGGCGCGAAGGCCGCCAAGGTGACGATCGTCGCCTGGTCCGACTTCCAGTGCCCGTTCTGCTCGCGCGTCGTCCCCACGATGAAGCAGATCGAAGACACCTACGCGAAGGACGTGCGGATCATCTTCCGCCACCAGCCGCTGCCCTTCCACAACAACGCCAAGATCGCCGCCGAGGCGTCCATGGCCGCCCACGAGCAGGGCAAGTTCTGGCCGATGCACGACAAGCTCTTCGCCAACCAGCAGGCCCTCGATCGCACCAGCATCGAGCGCTACGCGCAGGACCTCGGCCTCGACATGGGCAAGTTCAAGGCCGCCCTCGACAGCAACAAGTTCGCGAAGAAGGTCGAGGCGGACTCCGCCGAGGGCATGCAGGTCGGCGCCAACGGCACTCCTACCTTCTTCATCAACGGCCGTGAGTTCGTCGGCGCTCAGCCCTTCGAGGCCTTCAAGGGAATGATCGACGAGGAGATCAAGAAGGCCGATCAGGTGCTCGCCCGCGGCGTGAAGCTCGAGAACGTCTACGCCGAGCTCCAGAAGGAAGCCGGCAAGGCCCCGCCCCCGGCGCCTCCTGGTGCGCCCGAGCCGCAGAAGGTCGTCACCGACATCAACATCAACGGCGCCCCGGTGCTGGGCCCGAAGAACGCTCCCGTCACCATCATCGCGTTCTCCGACTTCCAGTGCCCGTTCTGCTCGCGCGTGGTGCCGACGCTCCACGACCTCGAGAAGCAGTACCAGGGCAAGATCAAGGTCGTCTTCAAGCACCAGCCGCTCCCCTTCCACAACAACGCGAAGCCGGCGGCGATGGCCTCGATGGCGGCGCACGAGCAGGGCAAGTTCTGGGAGTTCCACGACAAGCTCTTCGCCAACCAGCAGGCCCTCGATCGCGCCTCGCTCGAGCGCTACGCCGAGGAGCTCAAGCTCGACGTGGGCAAGTTCCGCGCGGCGTTGGACTCGAACAAGTTCGACAAGTACATCACCGACGACTCGAACGAGGGCATGCGGGTCGGCGCCAACGGCACTCCGACGTTCTTCATCAACGGCCGCCAGGTCGTCGGTGCGCAGCCGATCGAGGCCTTCAAGGCCGTCATCGATGACGAGCTGAAGAAGAAGTAAGCTCGACCCTGCGTTGGTTCTCGAGGGAGCTCTTCGCACGAGGAGCTCCCTCTTCTTTTTGGTCGAGGTCGCATGCTTCGAGCAGCCCTCACTCTCGCGGTGGCATCGGGCTGTGCCTCGGTCGGCAGCACGCAGCGCGCCGACACCCTGGGAACGGGCAACCTCCAGGTCGGACTCGAGCCGGGCGCGCAGGTCTACGCTGGCGGGCGTGGAGCCGCTCCCGCTCCGCACGTCGACGCCTCGATCCGAATCGGCGTGGCAGAACGGGTCGATCTCGGCCTTCGAATCGGCCTTCTCTGGGTCGAGGCGCAGGGGAAGGTGCTGCTGACCGAGCCGCGCGCACCACGGCTCGCGATCTCGCTCGCGCCGAGCTTCGGAGGCACCTTCGTTCCGGTCAACGGCACGCTCGTGAAGCTCCTCCACGGCTCACTGCCGCTGCTCATCGGGGTGAAGTTCGGCGGCCGGCACGAGCTCGTCTTCGGGCCGCGGCTGATGCTCTACGCCTCACTCGACCCGACCGCCGGAGGCACGCTGCTCTCTCCCGCGCTCTCCATCGGCATCGCCTTCAAGTTGACCGAGACCTTCGGGCTGATGCCCGAGATCGCCGCCGGGTTTCCCGTCGTCCAGATCGCTGGCGCCCAGATTATGACGTCGCAGGGGCCAGTCACCTCGATCTTCCAGTTCAAGCTCGGCTTGCTGATCGGCAGACAGCGCACGTGAAGACCGAGGCGGCGCCAGGCTCTGCGTGGGAAGCGCGCCTTCGCTGGGGCAGCCGGCGCCTCACCGCCGAGGTGCTCGATGGGCGTGGGCGAACCACCCTGAGCTTGGGAGACGGCCCAGACGACGACGTCACCGTCGGCTCACCTGCGCGCACCCGGTTCGAGTGGCGGCCAGACGGCTTGGCGGTGCTCTTCAGCGCCGGGGTCGAGGGCGAGCTGAGCGCGCACGGCGATCACGCACGCACCTTCAGCGAACTCCTTCAGCGTGGGTCGATCGCGGAGCGCCCGGAGGGCTTCGAGCTGCTGCTCCGGCCGGGTGACGTGCTGACGATCCGCATCGGGACGTTGATCGCCGAGGTCCGCCAGGCCCGCGGCCGCTTCCCTCGCTTGCCCATCGACGCCCGGGCGCTGATCTTCGTCGCGCTGGCGTTGCTGGCAGTGGGAACGATCCTCGCTTCGGTGATGGCGCCGCCGGAACTCCCGGTGCGGTGGCTGCGCCGTCAGCCCCCGCCAGCGCAGCAGCGGTGAGCGCTCACGATTGCGCTTGGTGGGCGTTCCGAGCCGGAGCACACTCGCCGCCCTGTGAGGGGAGACGTCATGCGCCAGGCCAGCTTGCTCCTGGGCGCGTTCCTGCTGAGCGCCTGCACGGCGGTCAGCTACGCGCCATTGCCGGCCCAACACGGGCAGGGCCAGATCTTCGTGACCGCCCAAGGCCTCCAAGAGCCGTATGAAAGCGTCGGCATCGTGCAGGTCACGCGACGAGGCGTGCTCCTCTTCGGCTTCGCCGATCCGGCTGGAACGGATCTCCAGGCGGCGGTCGGAGAAGTCGAAGGCCAGGTGCGTCGCGCCGGCGCCGACGGCGTCATCAACACCAAGGTGGAGCAGACGAACTACACGACCCTCGCTCGCATCTTCGGCGCCATCTTCTTCTTTGCTCCCTTGCCCGCCGAGGTGACGATCACCGGCGAGCTGGTGCGGCTGCGTCGAAACGCGTCGCCGGGCGTTCCCCCCGCCCTTCCCCAGCCCAACACCGGAGCGCCGCTATGAGAGTGCCCGCGCTCATCGCCCTCCTCGCCGTGCTCTCGAGCTGCAACGCGGTCGTTCGCGGCGCGCGGCTGTCGAGCGTGCCGCAGACCGACAACACGATGTACCTGTCGACCGGCGGCACCCCTCGCAAGTTCAAGACGATCGGCTTCGTGCAGATCCGCGGCTATGGCCAGGAATGGGGCGGCTACGGCGACGTCGGCGACGCCCAGCTCGACGGCGCGATCCACGCGGCGCTCGCCAAGGAAGCGGCGCGCATGGGCGGGCAAGGCGTCATCAACATCGAGTTCCTCGACGAGAACCCCTCGACCGACGTCGAGCGCGCGCAACGCGCCTACAACACCGTCACCTCCGTGCTCTCGGGCGGCGCCCGCCTCGAGACCAAGGAGCGCTACGTCACCGTCACCGGCGAAGTCATCGTCTTCACGGAGTAACCCATGCGAACCACGCTCCTCTGCTTCGCCCTCGCCCTGTCGTCCGCCTGCACGGTGGTGAACTCGGTCAGCCTGCCTGCGGTGCCCGGCCAGCCCGGCCAAGACGTCTTCGTCACTGCGGGCGACATCACGACGCCTCACGACGTGCTGGGCATGGTGCAGGTGCACCGCGCCGGCATTCTCCTCTTCGGCAACATCGACATCATCGGCACCGATCTCGAGGCCGGCTTCCGGGAGACGTTGATCCCCGAAGTGAAGAAGCTCGGCGGCGACGGGATCGTTCGGGTTCGCTACCACATGACCCAGTACACCCCCTGGGCGCGGGTCATCGGAGCGATCTTCTTCATCTTCCCCCTGCCCTCGCAGGTCACCATCACCGGGCAGGTCGTGAAGCTCAAGGCGGGCTGACGTTCAGGCCGACGCCGCGCGCTTCCTCTTCGCCTCGACGATCGGCGCGATGCTGAGCACGAGGATCGCGGCGATCACGATCGTGGCGCCGAGGCCCTCGTAGAGATCGAGCTCCTTCCCCAGCCCGAGCGCGAACATCGTCACCGTCGCGAGCACGCCGGCGAGCACGCTCGAGGCACGGTTCACCGGCACCGAGAACGAGTTCTCCGACTTGTCGAGCAGCACCAGCGCGCCGAAGATCCCGGTCCCCTGCGACAGCACCCCGATCAGCACGCCCCAGCCCACCTGCGGTGAGAAGGGGAACTCGGTGATGCCCTTGCGAAACTCGAGCAGGCTGTCGGAGCCGATGATCGCGAAGAGCGCGAGGGCGACGAGCGCTGCGGGCGTGGAGATGAACTGCTCCTCGACGAAGTAGCGCTTGGTGACGTCGGGCGAGTCGCTCTTGGCCAGCCGGCTCATGAAGCGCAGGCGCACGAAGTAGGCGAGCAAGTAGAGCCCGACGTTGAGGAACGCCGCGCCCGAGAGGGTGAAGTCGGCCTTCTTGCCGAAGGTGGCCACTCCGAGCGACGCCAAGGTGAGCGCGAGCGCGACCCACGAGTACCAGCGCACCTTGCGCCCCGAGATCGAGTCGACGATCGGCGCCATCGCCAGCACCCCGCCGCGCATCAGGAGCATCATGAAGACGATCGACACGCCGGGGATCGTGTACGCCAGCGTGGTGGTGGTGAGGATCGTCGCGCCGCACAGCCCGGAGAGCGCCGTCCACACCGTCGGCGTCGGCAGGTTCACCGTGCCCAGCCTTCGCCGAGTCGCGAAGCGCCACCAGCCGGTGCCGAAGACGAACGCGAGCATCGCGATGAAGCTGGCGGTGGTGGAGACCGCGAGGATCCGGTTGCCCGGCACCTTCTCTCCGAGCTGGCCGTCACTGAGCGCCTTGGTGAGCGCGCTGTAGGGCGCGTAGGCCGCGAAGTAGCCGAAGGCCCACCACCAGATGCTCGGCCCAGCGGCCGGCTTGTCCCCGGAACTCACCGGCGCAGCATCGCCCTTTGTGACGGTCCTGTCACAAAGTCGGCCGCCGCCGTCTCAGACGAGCGACTTCGCGGCCTCGACGACCTTCGCCACGGTGAGCCCGTACTGCTCGTAGAGGATCTTGTCGGGTGCCGAGGCGCCGTACCTGTCGACGCCGATGGCGATACCGCGATCGCCGACGAAGCGTTCCCAGCCCAGGGTGACGCCCGCCTCGACCGAGACCCGCGCGGTGACGGCCTTGGGCAGCACCTGCTCCTGATAGCTCTTCGGCTGCGCCTTGAACTGCTCGAGGCACGGCATGGAGACGACTCGAGTCGGAACGCCGCTCTTCTCGAGCAGCTCCCGCGCCTGCACCGCGAGCTGGAGCTCACTGCCGGTGCCGATCAGGATCACCTTGGGCGCGCCGCCGGTCGCTTCGGCGAGCACGTAGCCGCCCTGGTGGAGGCCCTTCGCCGACGCCATCGCCGCGCGATCGACGGTGGGGATCTTCTGGCGCGTCAGCACCAACCCGGTCGGGCCGTGCTTTCGCTCGAGCGCGTAGACCCAGGCCTCGGCGGCTTCGGTCGCGTCACCCGGGCGAACGACGTGCAGGTTCGGCATCGTGCGCAGCGCCATCAGGTGCTCGACGGGCTGGTGGGTCGGGCCGTCTTCGCCGAGGCCGATCGAGTCGTGCGTCCACACGAAGACGGCGGGCAGGTGGTTCATCGCCGCGAGGCGCACCGCCGGCCGCATGTAGTCGGAGAAGCAGAAGAAGGTCGCGGTGAAGGGCCGCACGCCGCCGTGGTAGGCCATGCCGTTCGCGATCGCCGCCATCGCGTGCTCGCGGACCCCGAAGTGAATGTTGCGCCCGACGCCCGACTGACCGTCGAACGAGCCTCCGTCCTTGAGGACGGTCTTCGTCGAGCCGCCCAAGTCCGCGTCGCCACCGATGAGCTCGGGCAGCTTGGTCGCGAGCGCGTTGAGCACCTGCCCGGCCGCGGTGCGCGTCTCGACTCCCGTGCCCGCCGCGTAGGTCGGCAAGCCGTCCTTGAAGCCCACGGGCAGCTCACCCTTCATCACCCGCTCGAAGTCCTTCGCCAGCTCGGGGAACGCCTTCGCGTACGCGTCGAAGCGCGTCTTCCACTCGCTCACCCGCTGCTTGCCCGTCTCGACTGCCTTCTGAAAGTGAGCGCGCGCCTCGTCCGGCACCCAGAGCTTCTTCTCCGGATCCCAGCCGAGCGCCTTCTTGGTCAGCGCGATCTCGTCGTTGCCGAGCGGGCTGCCGTGCGCCGCCGACTTGCCAGCCTTGTTCGGAGAGCCGAAGCCGATGGTGGTCTTCACGATGATCAGCGACGGCTTGCCGGTCTCGGCCTTCGCCTGCTGGATGGCGGCGTCGATCGCGTCGAGATCGCCGTTGCCGTCCTTCACCAGCAGCACCTGCCAGCCGTACGACTCGTAGCGCTTGGCGACGTCCTCGGTGAACGACAGCTTCGCGGGGCCATCGAGGGTCACGTCGTTGGCGTCGTAGAGGCAGATCAGCTTGCCCAGCTTGAGGTGGCCGGCGAGCGAGGCGGCTTCGGTGGCGACGCCTTCCATCACGCAGCCATCGCCGACGAGGCAGTAGGTGTGGTGGTCGACGAGCTGGTGGCCAGGCTTGTTGAACCGGGCGGCGAGCGCGCGCTCGGCGATCGCCATTCCCACGGCGTTGGCGTGCCCTTGGCCCAGCGGGCCGGTGGTGGCCTCGACGCCGGGAGTGAGCCCGTATTCCGGGTGGCCTGGGGTCTTCGAGCCCCACTGGCGGAAGTTCATCACGTCGTCCCAGGAGAGCGGGTAGCCGTGCAGATGGAGGAGCCCGTAGAGCAACATCGAGCCGTGGCCCGCCGACAGCACGAAACGATCTCGGTCGGCCCACTGCGGCTCGGAGGGAGCGTGCTTGAGGTGCCGGTTCCACAACACCCACGCCATGGGCGCCGCGCCGAGGGGCAAGCCCGGGTGACCCGAGTCGGCCTTTTGGATCACGTCGATGGCGAGGGTGCGCAGCGTGTTGATGCAGAGGAGATCGAGCTCGCGAGCGGTCGGCATGGCGCGCTGAGTTACCAGCGTCTGCGTCCGATCGCGATTGAGATGATCAGCCCGAGCAGCGAGAGCCCGGTGCCGGCACCACAGCCGCACCCATGAGGAGGACCTCCGAGCGTGCCGCCAGCTTCGTCGAGCTCGATCGCAGTGACCGTCCCCGCGTCGCTCGGTTGCCCCGCGTCGAGGTCGCTTCCCGCATCTGGTGCGGTCCGTCGAACCTCGATGACGTCGACCTTCCCGCGGAAGTCGGTACCGGTGGCGCCGGAGTAGGGAGAGCCCGCGACCAACACGGTGGGCGTCGGAGCCGCGAGCCAGGTTCCGAAGAACTCACCGCGAGCGCGTCCTCGGGCCTCGGCGACGATCGACCCATCGAGCCGGTGGATCACGACCTTCCCGGTGAAGTTGTCAGCGCCGTTGTGGGAGATGGCGAAGAGATCGTCTCCCAAGGCAACGACCGACTGGCCGACGAGCTGACTCACGGCGGTGCCGTACCAGGCGTTGAGCACGAGCGACGGCGCTCCCGAGGCGGGCGTCGGGATCTTCTGGACTCGCGGTGACAGGGGACTCGTTCCTTGGAGCGCCGCACCACTGATCACGTACGCAGCGCCGCGGTACTGAGAACGTGCCGGAGCACCGACGAGGAGCTCCCGTATTCCGTCGTGATCGACGTCGCCGATGCGCGCGACCGCCAGCCCGAGGTTGGAGTTGTCCTCGCCTTCGAGCACGTTGATCAGCCCGCCGGTGGCGCCGTCGTAGAAGTACACCCGCCCCGGGTGCCGCCCGGTCGGGTTCTTGGTCGCCGGATCCTGCACTGGCGCGCAGAGCGCGACGTCGACGGTTCCGTCTGCGGTGAGATCACCGACCTCGAAGGCGAAGTAGCCCTTCCGCTCGGGGACCTGCGGCTGATCGAGCGGGTGGTGTTCGAGCTCGGTGATCGCGCCCGTTCTCGCGCTGATGAGAAACCCGGTGCCGCCGGTGAACGACGGTCGAGTCGCGAGGAAGCGCTGGTCGGGCCCGCCGATCCACACGAGCGAACGACCGAAGTCGCCATGGTTGATCGAACCGGTCATGGTCCGAGTGACGGAGTGGCCGGCATCAGGACGAGACTCGAAGACGAAGAGCTCGCCCACATAGGTGTGATCGTCCCCCTGCGGGTCCACCCAACCCGCATCGATGACCCCGATCGCCTCGGTGGGGGCGCTCCCCACGAAGTCGGCCACTCCGTCTCCCGAAAAGTCGACGCCTCCGACGAGCGCGCCAAATCCGAACGAGTGCTGCTTGAAGCCGTCGAACACCGGCCCTCGACGCAGGGTGGGACCCGAGAAGAACGCCTGAGCCTTCCCCTGCGTCGTGGAGGTCGGCTTGAACGCTGGCGAGGCGACGACGAAGTCCTGCTGGCCGTCACCGTCGAGATCGCCGACGACCCGCACCACGAAGCCGAGCTGTTCTTGTGGTTGCTCGCCCTGAATCGTCCAGGCCGGCGAAAGGAGAGTCGGCTGCGCGGAGGCAGCGGTGGCGAAGAGCGAGAGAAGGACGAGTCGTGACATGGCTCGGCGAGGAGGAGCCGGGCCAGTCCCCCAAGTCGCAACCCGATTCGTTCATCGGAGACGCCTGTCGCCCAATCACCAGCGCTTCAACGACCTTCCGACTCGAGTTCGCGTAGGCGTTGAACGTCGACGGTCCTTTGGCCTCGCGGCAGCATCTGGCGTCGACGGCGATGCGGTTCTCCCTCACCGTCCGGCGTCGGGCGCTCCCACCCCGGCGTCAGCGCCCTTCCCTCTCAGCGCATCGGCAAACGCGAGCACGCCCTGCACGTAGGCGTCTTCGTGGTTGTAGCCCCACACCGCCTTCGTCCGGTCTTCCTTGAAGCCGTGCGCGTTGAGGTACTTCCCGATCGACGCGATCGAGTCGTCCATGTCGAACAGATCGATCGCCCCGTCACCATTCCCGTCCTCTGCCCAGCGGAGCGACGCGGGCATGAACTGCGGAAAACCGAGCGCGCCGGCCCAGCTGCCCTTGACCTCGAGCGCGTCGATGCCGCGCGTCTTGCACTGCCGCACGAGCGCCACCAGGTTCGCTCGCGCGCGACTGCGAATCGACTCGACCCGTCTCGTCTGCGCCGCTGCCGAGGCCTTCTTCTTCTCGTCCGCGCTCGACAACGCCACCGCGCTCGCCTCGTCGATGAAGAACGCCTGCGAGGTGAAGACGTTGAACGCCCGGTACTCGCCGGTGATCGTCCCCAGCTTCGACTCCCACATCAAGATGCCGACGATCACGTTCCCATCGACCCCGGTCTTCTTCTCGGTCGCCTGGAGCCGCTCGGCGTACTGCTTCACGAACGCCTTCCCGGCCTCCACCCGCTCTGGCTTGAGGAACAACTTCATCAAGTCGAGGTGCTCCTGGCGGTGCCGCTGCACCATCGAGGGCGCGACGATCGAGACCGTCTTGTCGCCGTAGACGAGCTGGGCGCGCGCATCATCGAACAGCGCCTCGGCCTCGGCGGCAGTCAGCGCGGTCTCTCCAGCGCCGCCGCCCTTCGCCGTCAGCTCTTTCACGAGCGCCGCGCGCGCCTCCGAGCCCTTGCCCAGCTTCGCCGCCAGCGTCCACGAGGCCGGCACCGACGCCGAGTACCCACCGTCGAAGGACACGCCCGCATCGACACCAGGACTGCCTGCATCGACTGCACGCCCGGCATCGGGAACGGAGCCATCCACCGCCGCGGCCATCAGCGGCACCAACACCCAGGTCACGAGCATCGTCAGCTGCCGCCTTCGCCAGCGAGGTAACTCAAGATCACCTCGTCGAGACTCTTCTCGCTGATGAGATCTTCACCGAACAGCGTCTCGACTCCGACGTTGTTCTCCTTCGGCGCTTCCTTGAGCTGGCGGGCGGCGAGCACCTCGGGAGGCAGCGAGGGCGGCGTCAGCGTCGCCTCGATCAGCGGCATCTCCGGGACGACCGGCTTCGGCGCAGTGTGGATCTCTCCAGGCTGGTACGACGTCACCGAGGTGTTGCCGACGTTGTCGTAGACCCCGTTGATGAGGTTCCGCAGCATCTCTTTGTGCTGCTCCTCCATCAGCTCGCGCACGAGCTCGGCGAGGTTCGGCGCCTTGGCGATGTCGGCGTACGAGTTCTTCTTCGTCGCGAGGATGTTCCCGCCCACGAACAGGTGCGTGATGATGTGGGGGTTGTTCACGCCCGAGTCCTCGGTCTGGACGTGGTACACTTTCCCCTTGTGCTTGATGTTGTGGTTGAAGCCGGTGACGGCTTTCTCGAACGTCTTGGCCATGGAGCAGTCGTCGACGGTAGCAGAACCCCCGCGCTTCCGAGAACTTTCCGTCCTCAGCGAGGGAGCGACGCCTTGGCGCGCAGCAGATCGTCAGGTGTGTTGAGGCTCTCGAGCGCCGAAGGGTCGATGGGGACCCCTCTCCAGCTCGTGTCGGTGATGAGCGCACGCAGCGAGGGATCCGACTCCAGCCGCGCGCGCCACGCCGGCCCCAACGATCGCCGGTAGAGCGCGAAGAGCGGCTCGAGCTGACCTGCGCGCGTCGCGACCACGACTTCGTCCGTCTCGCCCACCCGCTCGACGAGCCGTTCGAGGTGCGCCGGCTCGAGAAACGGCATGTCGGAGCCGACGATCAGCACCCACTCCGTGGTGACGCTGAGGAGCGCGGTGACGACCCCACCCGGAGCCCCCTTCCCCACCACGACGTCCGCCACGCAGCGATGGCCTGGAAAGACCTCGGGCGTGTTGGTCACGACGATGATCGGCCGATCACCGGCGAGCGCCTCGAGCCTCGACAGCACCGTGCGCCCGTTCACCTCGAGGAGCGCCTTCGTCACCCCACCGAGCCGCTTGCCCTGTCCACCCGCGATGATGGCAACACTGAAATCCATCTGCCCCATCATCCTGCAAGTGTCAGTGATCAGGAATCGAACACCCCCACCTTGACGGGAAGTCAGTGAATTCCGTACACCGCCGTGCATCGCCGTTCACACCCGTCGCATCGAGGTTTCGCCCATGGCCATGGTCGATCAGCTGCCTCCGCTCGCTCCCCGAGAGCGCCGAACGCGAGTGGCCGTGCCGGTCGAGCCCCCTGTGCTGAAGCCATCGCTCATTCCCTTCGACGTGATGCGCGACGCCGAGCGCGAGACGCGAGTGTCGGAAGAGGTCGTCGTCGAGCCGAGCACCTCGCCGCTCCCGCTGCCCGAAGAAGCGCCGATCTTCACCCAGTCCGACGCCGATCCCGAGCTTGCCTTGTACGCGCTCTCGCAGGTGCGCATGTTCAAGGATCTCCCGGAGGCCTCGCTCGAGGCGCTGGCGACGGGCGCGCAGCAGCTCGAGATCCCCGACGGTGAGTTCGTCTTCCTCGAGGGTGACGAAGCCCGCAGCTTCTACGTGGTGGTGGAAGGCACCGTCGAGCTGCTCCGGCAGAAAGACGGCCGAGAGGTGGCGCTGCGTCACGCGAACCGCGGTGAGTCGTTGGGCCTCTTCGGCCTGTTCTCCGCGCAGCTCCGGGCGGCGAGCGGCCGGGCGATCGGCGACTGCGTGATCATCGAGGTGGCTGGCGAGCGCCTCCAGGAGCTGCTCGATCGCGACGACGTGCTGCATGAGCGGTTGCTGCGCATGCACCGGGAGCGGCTGCTCGAGAGCTTCATGACGAGCAAGCTCTTCAACGACATCGACTCGATCGCCCGCGCGCGGTTGATCGGCCGATTCGCCAACCGCACCTTCAACGTCGGCGACCAGCTGCTCTCGCCTGGAGAAGTCACCAACCTCGTCGCGGTGGTGACCCACGGCTCGCTGGTGCTCGAAGAGCGCGCCCGCCCCGGCGAACATCCCCGCTCGTACGAGGTGCTGCCCGGCCAGTTCGTGATGGTGACGGCGGCGATGAGCGGCACCCCGACGCGCCTGCGAATCCACGCGCCCGAGTTCGCCACCGTCTCGATCCTGACCCACAAGGATCTGAACGAGCTGCTCCACGACTACCCCGCCCTCCGCACCCTGCCGCAGCGCCTGCCGACCTTCGCACGGCAGCTCGATCGCAGCGTCTTCTGTGGAACCGTGGGCGTGCCCGGACTCTGAGTGAGCTCACTGTGCGCAGTCCACCCCGACCGCGCGGCCACCGGCGTGTGCGAGCGCTGCGGTGCCTTCGGGTGCTCCGAGTGTCTCTCTCGGATGGGCCTTCTGCAGCTCTGTTCGAGTTGTCGGGCGCGAGTGGGCACGCTCCCGCCGCTCGCGCAACGGAGCGGCTGGGCGATGGGCTTCGTCTGGGCGACCGCCGTGCTGGGGTTGGTGGTGAGCCTCGCGACCTTCGGCCTCGGAAACGACGAGGCCCCATCACCACAGCTCTTCGCCGTCGGGTGCTCCGGGTTGCTCTACCTGGTGGTGTTCGTGGTCGCGATCGTCCTCTTCTGTTGGTGGTTCCACCTCCTCGTGAGGCACGCCCACCAGCGCAATCGCTCGCTCGACACCACTCCGGCGGCGGCCGTCGGCTCGTTCTTCATTCCCTTCCTCAACCTCGTGCGGCCCTACGGCATCGCGAAGAACATCGCCTCGACCGAAGCGGGCGTCAGCGCGGTGAACACCTGGCAGGGCCTGTGGCTGGTGGGAAACCTCCTCTCGAACGTCGCGATGCGGCTGGACGACGGACAGACACGCGGTGCAGGAGACGTCCTCTCGCTCATCGGCTCGGTGTTGATCCTCGGAGCCGCTTGGGCGTGCGGCCGAATGATGGCGGAGCTCAACCGAACCACTGACGTGAACAACGAGCTCTCGGCGCAGGGCTGACTCGGCCATCGCCGACTCGGATACGTCGATTGCAGCGGTTGCTCGATTGCAGCGGCACTCCCTTCGGCGGTCACTCGCTTTCGGCCGCCTGTCGATGCGGCGGCCAGTCGATGCGGCGCCACTCTGGTCGCTCGGTGCCGTGACGCCGTGCGCACGCCACGATCGATCGATTTCACCCGCGGGGTGCACTGTTCGTCACCGCTCAGCTCACCGCGACGGGAATCGTGGCCGCCTTGCTGGAACCCAGCGCCTTCCGTTCGCGGACCGCGAGGAACCCGCCGAGCCCGAGGATCGCGACACTGAGGAGCGTCCACAGCACGGCCCACACGATGGCCGGCACGATCGTCACGTTGGCGAGGAGCTGCGCATCACTCATCGCCCGCACCTCGCTGGTCCAGAGATCGTCCTTCAGATCCATCGCGGCATAGAGGGCGGTGAAGGTCGCGATGAAGAGGTTGAGCCCACCGACGAGCTCGGCCGGGAGCCACTTCGCACCTGCCGCGAAGAGCACCGCCATGCCGAGACAGAACCCCAGGGTGAACAGATCGCGTCCGTAGAAGAGCGCCATCACCACGAGCCACCCCGCCGCGGCACCGAGCATCACCCTGCGGGCGTTGAACCGAAAGGTGAGCAGGAGCAGCACGACCGAGATGATCGCGCTCCCCACGTAGCCACCCGAGTAGACGAGCACCTTGCCGAAGAAGCCCTCGGGGATCGCGGAGAGACACTCCCCCGACTGGTTTGGGCGCACGGTCACCTGGTTCACTTCGCCGCCGACGAGCTTGGCTGCGATCGCGTGCCCGGTCTCGTGCCCCATCACCGAGAGCAGCTTGAAGGGCGTGAGCACCGCCGAGTCCCAGAAGAACACCGACACGATCACGATGCCGACGAGGGCCGCGAGGCGTCCGAGGTGGAGCTGCTCACGAGGCATGCCGCGAGTTGAACACAGTTTCAGCCGCCTTCGTTCCCGTCAGCCGCGCGGCCGGTTTCGATGCGCGAGGAAGGTCTCGAGCTGACTCAGCCGAAAGTATGGGTTGTTGATGCGCTCTCGCTCGAGGCTCGAGACGGGCACGTCACCGTAGTCGTGGCCGGGGTAGAGCACGGTGCCGCCTGGGAGCGCACCAAGCACGCGATGGAGCGAGTCGAACATCTGCGCCGCGTCGCCCCCGCCGAGATCACACCGGCCGCAGGCGTTGACGAAGACGGTGTCTCCCGAGACGAGCGCGTCGCGACAATGCAGGCACTGCGAGCCCGGCGTGTGCCCCGGCGTGTGCACGCAGGTCACCTCGAGTGGACCGATCGCGACGACCTCTCCCGGGCCGACTCGCCGAACCGCACTCCCCAGCTTCTGCACCGGCTCGGCGAAGTCGATCTCGGCGCCCTGCACGTAGACCGGCACGTCGTGGGTGTGCAGCAGCTCGGGCACTCCGTTGAGGTGATCGAAGTGGTGGTGCGAGAGGAAGACGCCGACCAGCCGCTTTCCATCCTCCTCGACCGCGCGAAGAATGGCCGGCACGTCCCACGCGGGGTCGACGACCGCGACCTCCTCGGCCCCCGTCGCCCCGAGGAGATAGGCGAAGTTCTTCATCGGGCCGACCGCCAACTGGCGTGCATAGAGCCCTTCTGCTTTCGTCTGGGACACCATGGTTCGTCTTTCCCTCACCGTGGGCTGTCTCTGGGCAGCCGTCGTCGCGGCGCAGAAGCCGGTCATCACCTACAAAGCACCTCCGCCCGGAGAAGACGATCGCCCGCTCATCGTCGAGATCGTCGCCAGCCCCCAGGGCACCGACTACGCCTTCAAGATCGAGTTCAACAAGGAGCCGTGGGGCGAGGCGTGCGGGACTCGGTGCGCGAACGCGACCGTCTTCCTCGACACCGACAACAACAAGGCGACCGGCCTCAAGCTGAAGGACGCCAAGGCGATCGAGACCGGCGCCGATCTCGCCATCACGATCCAGGGCACCAAGGTCTACAAAGACGTCTCCAGCCGCGCGGTGCTCAAGGTGAAGGTGCGTCAGTTCACCGAGGACTCGACCGAGCTCGATCAGGGCCGGCAGCTCGCCGAGCTCGACCCCGTGCAGGACAGCGAACGCGTGCTCGCGCAGGGAACGAGCGTCTACCTGCTGATCGACGCCAACATCGGCGATCTCCCCGTCGGGGCGAAGTCGCGCGTCATCTACCACCCACCCGACTCCAAGGCCCTGGTCGGCAACGTGCCCGGCTTGAGCGCCTCGGGCACCGGCCGAATCGAGCTCTTCAAGGACGGCAAGCTCTCCAACCCCCCGGTGAAGAAGAAGAAATCGGACTACGAGAAGCTCTGACGGGCGGCTGATGGAGGTCAACCCCGTGACAGCCAGGTGACAAAACCGCGCCACACTGGCAGACGTACTGGCGTTCGAAACGGGGAGCCCATGAGCACGCAAAAGCCCGACCTGAAGCTCGAGATGCAGGACGCCAAGGCGCTCGCGGCCGGCTACCACTCGTGGTGGCGGTACGTGGAGATCGCGTCGATCTTCGCCTTCTTCACCCTCATCGTCCTCATCGTGCGCCGCACGGTGCTGGTGAGCGAAGGGCGGGGCTTTCTCATCGCGTCGGCCTTCATGGCTGGGTACGTGATGGCTGACTTCATCTCCGGCTTCGTTCACTGGCTCGCCGACACCTGGGGCTCGACGAAGATCCCCCTCATCGGGCCTGGGCTCATTCGGCCGTTCCGCGAGCACCATGTCGATCCGAAGGCGATGACCCGGCACGACGCGATCGAGACCAACGGGAACAACTGCCTCATCTCGCTCTGGGTTGGAGCGATCTGCATCTTCATGCCCATCGACTCCGAGGGCTTTCAGTCGGTGCAGATCTTCACGATGGTGGCGCTGGGCTCGATGATCTTCTGGGTGATGATGACGAACCAGTTCCACAAGTGGTCGCACCTCGAGCCGCACGAGCTGCCGGGCATCGTGCGCTTCCTCCAGAAGTGGCACCTCATTCTTCCGGTGGGCCACCACGACGTTCACCACACCGCGCCCTTCGACAAGTACTACTGCATCACCACCGGCTGGCTGAACTGGCCGCTGACGAAGATCGGCTTCTTCAAGACGCTCGAGAAGCTGGTGACGATGACGACTGGCGTCATTCCACGCGCCGACGACATTGGCCTCGACGCAGCGCTGAAGATCGCGCCCGCCGTCGATCCTGCGCAGCAGCCCCAGCCAGCGCCGAACGCCTCCCGCAGCTGAGCTCGTGACTGCCGCCGACGTGAGTGCGCTCAGCCCTTGAGGCGGAGATCGATCTGGGTCGCGCCGGTGATTGGGGCACCGAGAAACCGGCCAGCGATCTCGACGAAGCGCTTCGGCGTGTCCGTCACGAGGTAGTGGCGCTCGATCGGCCCGCGATCGTGTCGGAGGAGCCCGCGCGCGCCGAGCACCTCGGCCACGACTTCGGCCGTCGCGTGCGCCGAGTCGACCAACGTCACGCCTGGCCCTGCCACCCCTTGAATGACGTCGGTGAGGAGCGGGTAATGGGTGCAGCCCAACACGAGGGTGTCGACTCGCCCCTCGAGCAGCCCACCGCGCAGATAGCGCTCGGCGACGAGGCGAGGCACCTCACCATCGGTCCACCCTTCCTCGGCCAGGGGAACGAAGAGCGGACACGGCTGCGCGTGCACCTCGAGCGTCGACCGCAACTCGTGGAGCGCCCGCTGGTACGCGCCCGAGGCGATGGTGCCGGGTGTCCCGATGACCGCGATCTTCCCGGTCTTCGTCACCTTGGCAGCCGCGCTTGCCCCAGGCTCGATCACGCCAACCACGGGAATGGGCAGCGTCTCTCGGAGCGCCGGCAGCGCCACGGCCGAGGCGGTGTTGCACGCGACCACCAGGCACTTCACCCCGTACTCGAGCAGGACGTCGGCGTTCGCCAGGGAATACTTGGTGACGACCTCTCCCGACTTGGTGCCGTAGGGAACGCGGGCGGTGTCTCCCAAATAGACCGTCGACTCGTTGGGCAGCCGCTCGATGAGCGCCTTGAGCACGGTGAGGCCGCCGACGCCGGAGTCGAAGACGCCGATGGGACTGTGTTCGTCGGGCCGCATCGTTGAGGGCCGTAGCACAGCGCGCGCCAGCCCGCGCAAACGACTCGGGCGCGAACCTCTCGAGAAGTCCGCGCCCGGCACGCTGCGATCCGAAGTCCAGTTCGGGTCGCTCGAAGTTGGTTACTGAAGCACGAGCTGCTGCCCCATCGCCGCGGTCTGGGCGAACACCCCAGCCTGGACCTGGAGGACGGGAGGCGTCGCGCTGGTGCGATAGGTGTACGCGTTCCCGGTGATGGGCGCTTGGATGTAGACCTCGTAGTTCGCCGCAGGGAGGAAGGAGAACACCGCGCCCTGCAGGCTGGTCATCGTGTTGAGGCAGGGGATCTGCTGGCCCGCCGTCGGCATTCCCTGGGTGTCGGTGAAGATCCACTGCTGGGTCTGCTGGTTCTTCAGGTTGACGAAGACGTTGGTCACCTGGGCCTGCGCGCAGTTGATGGTGGTGCCGGCGTTGAGGAAGCTCCAGCGCAGCGGCATCGAGCCGACGACCCACCCGAGCTGGAACTGGGCAGCGACCGCACCACCGGCGTTGACGGTGACGGTGTTGCGCACGGCGACGTAGGTGAAGCCGGTGCTGTCCTGACCGCTCACGTCGAAGACGTGCGGGCCCGCCGAGAGGTTCTCGACCGTCACCATCGCGCCGGGGTTCTGCGCCGTCGCGTTGCCGCGAGAGCAGTCCACCGTGCTGGGCTGCGAGCCATCGATCGAGACGAGGATGCGGCTCACCACCCGGCCGGAGGGCACGTCACCCACCTGAGAGCAGGCCAGGTTCCCGGGGAAGGTCCACGACGCGAGCACCTGGCCGGTCGCCGACGCGGTGGGGAGCAAGTTCACGCTCGCCGTCACGTTCCCGTTCACCACCACCGTCGTCGTGGCCGCGAAGAGCACTCGGTTGACGTTGTCGAGCGCCTCGACGGTCAGCTCGTAGCGCCCGCCGCGGAAGTTCTTGAGCTCGATGCCGCCCACGTTCTCGGTCATGCACGGGAACACGCCGCCGTTGGGCAGCGTCGCGCCCGGGATGCTGACCCGCACGCTCGCGACCGACGGGGTGAGGAGACAGCCCTGCCCGTTGAAGCTCCAGAGCACGTTGATGTTGCCGCTCGCCTGGCCGCCCCCGCCGCCGACGATGATGCACCCCGACGCAACCATGGAAATGACCGCTGCTGTTGCCAGGTTCAGGAAGGTTCGGTTCATGGTCTCTCCAGACGGGGTTTCGCTGTCGCTATTCATCGAGCGTATTCCAAATCCATGATTTGCCAGAGGTTTCTTACTGCGCTTCCCCCGTCGGTCTGCTAACCCCTCGACCCTCCATGGTCCTCGGCTCCATCAACTATCTGGACGTGCTGAAGAGCGCGTCGCTCGTCGAGCTGGCGGTGCTGATGCTGCTCGGCGCGGCGTCGGCCTACTCGTGGGCGCTCATCGGGATGAAGTGGTTGCAGCTGCGGCGGGCGCGGGCGCAGTCGGTCACCTTCCTCGACACCTTCTGGAAGTCGAACCGGCTCGACGCGATCTACCAGTCGGCGCAGAAGCTCGACTCGAGTCCGCTCTCGCGTGTCTTTCGCGCCGGCTACGAAGAGCTCTCCAAGCTCGCGCAGCAGAAGCAGTCGAACGAGAGCGCGATGAGCGAGCGGCTGGGAGGCATCGAGAACATCGAGCGAGCGCTCCAGCGCGCGTCGCTCCAGGAGATCACCACCCTCGAAGCGCACGTGCCCTTCCTCGGCACCATCGGCAGCACCGGCCCGTTCATCGGGCTGTTCGGCACGGTGATGGGCATCTTGGGCGCGTTCAACGAGATCGCCGAGAAGGGCAACGCGACGATCACCACGGTGGCAGCGCCGATCGGCAACGCGCTCCTCGCGACCGCAGCCGGGCTCTTCGCGGCGATCCCCGCGGTCGTCGCGTTCAACTCGTTCCTCTCCAAGATCAAGATCTTCGACACCGAGATGTCGAACTTCTCGAACGACTTCCTCAACATCGTGAAGCGACACTTCTTCAAGTGAGCGACCGCCATGGGAATGTCCTCGGGCAAAGGCGGTAGCCGCACCACGATGTCGGAGATCAACGTCACGCCCATGGTGGACGTGATGTTGGTGCTGCTCATCATCTTCATGGTGACGGCGCCGCTCATTCAGCAGGGCGTGAAGGTGAACCTGCCGACGACGAAGGCGCAGCCGGTGGAGAGCGCGGACAAGAAGCTCGTGCTCACCGTCGACGCGAACAAGAAGGTCTTCATCGGCGAGGTCGAGATTCCGCTCGCCGAGCTCGAGGAGAAGCTCAAGGCCAACGCGAAGCTGCAGGCCGAGAAGGAGCTCTATCTGCACGCCGATCGGGACCTACCCTATGGGGTGGTGGTCGACGTGATGGCGGCCGCGCAGAAGGCTGGGGTGACGAACCTGGGTATGATCACGGACCCGATGGGGGCTCCGAAGGCGTCGAACGACAAACCCAAGAAATGACCGCCCGCACCGAGAGCCTCCTCCAGCCACGCCCGACGCCGATCGTCGCGTTCCTCATGGTGTCGCTCGTGGTGCACATCGCATTCGCGGCGCTCCTCACCGTCTTTTCCTGGCTCTTCTCGCCGCCCAAGCTGGGCCTCGATCCGCAGCCCATCAAGGCCTCGCTGGTGCGGCTGGGGAAGAAGCGACACGAGCAGCTGCTCCCGCGAAAGGACGAGCCGCCCCCGCCGCCGCCCGCCGCCGAGAAGGCCGCCCCTGCTCCGCCCGCCGAGAAGGCCGTGGCGATTCCCTCCAAGGACGCCAAGCCCGAGAAGAAGAGCGCCGACTCCAGGGGCGCGCTCGATGCGAAGAAGAGTCTCTTCACCGCGCTCAACAATGCGGGCGCGAAGGCGGCTGACGTCGAGGGCGAAGAGACGGGCGACAAGGACGGCGACTCGGCCAAGCAGGAAGGCGAACGCTACTTCGGGCTGTTGAGCGCGGTGGTGAAGCGCAACTACGACGTGTCCGACACGATTCCGGAGGCGGAGCGGCGAACGCTCAGGGCCACCGTCGTCATCAAGCTCGGCGCGACCGGTGAGCTGCTCGACGTCGATCTGAGCAAGGGCTCCGGAAACGAACTCTTCGACGCGGCCGTGCTGGGCGCGGTGAAGAAGGCCGCTCCCTTCGGTCCGCCGCCCGATCACCTGAGAGATTCCCTGAAGAAGAGCGGTGTGGCGCTCGTCTTCTCGCCGTAACCTCCCCTCGTCCCTCGCCCTGGAGCCCTCCGTGAAGCACTCGCTGCTGGCCACGCTGATCGCCCTCCCTGCCCTCGCGCAGCAACCCGTCATCGAGATCTCGGGCGCGAACTTTCGCCCGATGCCCATCGCGGTGCCGGCGCCGATCACCCAGGACGACGGGGCCAAAGCGACGGCCGCGGAGTTCGATTCGGCGCTCATGTTCGACCTGCAGGCCTGCGGGCTCTTTCAGGTGCTCGATCGCAAGTCGTACCTCTCGGACGCGAAGGAGGGCGTGACCGCGAGCTCGATCGCCTTCCCCAACTGGCTCAACGTCGGCGCCGAGTCATTGGTGAAGACCCAGCTGTCGAAGGACGGCGAGTCGCTGCGCGGCGATCTGCGGCTGTTCAACGTGAACGCCGGGAGAGAGGAGCTCAAGGCGAGCGAGAGCGCGGCCGACGCACGCCGGCTGGCCCACAAGCTGGCGAACGCGGTCTACAAGCACTTCACCAAGGAGACGGGCCCGTTCGAGTCGAAGATCGCCTTCGTGCGAAAGATGGCGGGCGGCAAGGACGTCTACCTCGCCGACTGGGACGGGAAGAACGCAGCCGCCATCTCGAGTGGGAACATCAACGTGCTGCCGGTGGTCGCTCCCGATCGGAGCGTCGCGTTCACTTCGTACAAGCGCGGCAAGCCCGAGCTCTTCGTCGGCCGGCCCGGCGCCGAAGCGACGCCCCTCGTCTCCAACGGCCGAATGGTGGCTGGCGTCGACTACTCGCCGGACGGGAAGCGGATCGCCTTCTCGGTCGCCGACGGCGAGAACGCCGAGATCTACGTCGCCAACGCCGACGGCAGCGGCGCCAAGCGGATCACCGACACCAAGTACTTCCTCAACTCGTCGCCCTCATGGTCGCCGGACGGAAAGCGCATCGCCTTCGTGTCGAACCGCGCCGGCACCCCGCAGGTCTACCTGATGAGCGCCGACGGAGCGGATCCGAAGCGGCTCACCTTTCAGGGCAACTACAACCAGACGCCGACCTGGAGCCCACGCGGCGATCTGATCGCGTTCACCGCCCGCGACGAGCGAAACGCCTTCGATCTCTTCACCGTCGAGGTCGCGACCGGGAAGATCAGGCGGCTCACCCAGGACACCAAGAACAACGAGGAGCCGTCGTTCTCTCCCAACGGGCGACTCATTCTCTTCACCTCGACCCGCAACGGCTCGAAGTCGCTCTTCGTGATGACCTTCGACGGCAACAACCAGATCGCGCTGCCGATGGACAAGGGTGACTTCACCACGCCCGACTGGGGCCCGTGACTCGGCTCACTCGACTCGGCGATACGAGGTCGTGAGCTCGACCGGCTCAGTGACCGTCACCGAGAGCGTGCCATCGCGCTGGAGCGCGACGCGACGACGATCGACCTTTCCCGGTTCGGCGACCGTCGTCTCGGAGAGGGCGGTACAAGCGATGACTCGACGCGTGCCTTGGCCGAGGGTGAAGGTGAGCTCGTCTCCGTCCATTCGCCAGCGGCAGTCGTCCCACGACACCCAGCTCCCGCGCAGGCAGCCGCCGACGGTCTGGCCGAAGAGCTGATCGACGGTGCAGGAGCCGTCGAGCGCGAGGGAGAAGCCCTGGCCGACGTGACGACTCTCGAAGGACTCGTAGGCCTGGCCGTCGCGCAGCCGTCGAAAGAAGTCGCGCGGGCCGGTGCAGTCGATCCACTCGCCGAGGACCCCTTGTCGAGGAGCCTCCAGAGCCGTGGCTGGCCGTTCGGGCGCGGCCTCGTCGGTGGTTGCGCCCAAGGCGAGCACGCCCACTCCCAGCACGCAGCAACCGCCGAGCGCCGCCACGATCGCGACGATGACGATGATCGTGTTTCGGCTCATCGCTGGCCGGCCCGCTCGAAGAACCGCCAGAGCTCGCGAGAGGCGTCGAGGTCGCGAGACGTCTTCCCGATGATGCCTTCGGGAAGGTAGCGATCACCGGAAGGCCAGGTGTGCCCGCCGCCTTTCACCACGTCGAGCCTCACCGTCACTCCGCCCTTGCAGCTCGAGTGTTCACGCCGCACGACTCGCGTACCGTCGTCGGGATCGACGTCGGGCAGCTCCGAGACGACTGGAGCGCCGTCGCAGCCGTCGAGCTCCGCCCAGCGTTTGAAGGTCTCCTCTGCGCCGATGATCGGGCCGCGGCCGGCCTGCAGCTCACCACCGTCGAAGGCGACGATGGGGTCGGTGTCTCCGGCGATGATCGCGACGGGGATCGGCCGCGACGGCGCGCAGGTCTTGGCGAACTCGACGCCCATGAAGCCCGTCACGCTCCCGACCGCGGTGACTTTGTCGGCGGCACGGCACGCGAGCGTCAAGGCCATGAAGCCGCCGTTCGACATGCCGGCGACGTAGACACGGTTGGGATCGGCCTGGTGGTGCGCGACGAACTCGTCGATCAGCGCGGTGAGGAACGCCGCGTCGTCGACGCCCTCCTTCGATGCGGGAGAGGTGTTGCGCCCGTCGGCCCACGAGCGGCCGATGCCGTCCGGGTAGACGACGATGAAGCCCTCCTGCTCGGCGATGGTGGTGAAGGCGCTCAGCTTCAGCTGTTGCGCCCCGGTTCCGAGCCGGCCGTGGAGCGCGACGAGGAGCGGGTGCAGCCCCGGCGTCTTCGGCTCGTAGGCGATGAACGTTCGCTCGCGGCCGCCATGTTCGAAGCGACCCGAGTCATGCCCAGGCGCAGAGGAGGGCCGGTGCGCGCAGGTCCAGGTGACGAGGCTGCAGGAGCCGAGCGCGGCGAGGATGACGACGATCCGTCCGCGGCGGCTCATGCCGAGCTCACTCCCGCATCAGGGTGGCGCCCCAGTGGAAGCCGGCGCCGAGCCCGACGAAGCACACGAGATCGCCCTTCTTGATGCGCCCCGACTTCTTGCACTCGTCGTACGCGATCGGAATCGTCGCGGCCGTCGTGTTCCCGTAGCGCTGAATGTTGTTGTACATCTTCGAGTCCGGCAGCTTGAGGGCCTTCTGAACGCCCTCGGAGATGCGCAGGTTCGCCTGGTGCGGGATGAGCAGATCGATGTCCTCGAGCTTCACGCCGGCCTTCGCGCAGACCTCGAGCACCGCCTCCGGCATCTTGGTGACCGCCATCTTGAACACGGTGCGCCCGTCCATCACCGGCACGCCGCGCCCTTCCTTCCAGTGGGTGTCGTCGAAGTACGGGCGGTAGGCGAAGCCCGCGGACGGCACGTAGAGCGCCTCGACGTTCTTCCCGTCGGAGTGGAGCGCGTAGCCGAGCAGCCCACGCTTCGGATCGTCGGTCGGGCCCATGACGACCGCGCCGGCGGCGTCTCCGAAGAGCACCAGGAGGTGACGGAACTTCGAGTTCCAGTCGCGCTCTTCCTGGGTCACCGGCTCGGTCGAGCGGCCCATCACCACGTCCCAGCCCTTCTTCGAGAAGGGCATGAAGCCGGTGTGAATCTCGGCGCCGATGAAGAGCAGCTTCTTCGCCTGCCCGGCGCGGATGAGCGAGTCGGCGACCTGAAGGCCGTAGACGAAGCCCGAGCACTGCTGGCGAATGTCGAGCGCGGGGATGTTGGTGAGCCCGAGCTTCGCCTGCACGATGCTGCCGACGCCCGGGAAGTAGTAGTCGGGCGTCATCGTGGCGACGACGATGTAGTCGAGTTCCTCGGCCTTCACGCCCGCGTCGGCGAGGGCCTTGTGCGCGGCGCCGACCGCGAGATCGCTCGTCGCAGTGCCTTCCTTCACGAAGTAGCGCTGCTCGATGCCCGAGCGCTCGCGAATCCACTCGTCGGTGGTGTCGCAGAGCTTCGACATGTCTTGGTTGGTGACGGTCTTCTCGCCCGTGACGAAGCCCGAGCCGTAGATGCGGGAGTACGCCTGCATGCAAACCTCTCTCACTGTGAAAGTCCGCCGCTTATGAAGAGGGGAACGCGCGCACGCAAGGACGCGAGTCGACACGATGCGTCACTGAGAAGGCGGCTCGCTTCCTGCTCTTCCACCCCTGGTGAGGCTCAAACGAGTCGTCGAGACCACAGTCGAAGCGGGGAGGCCGGAGCTGCTCGCGCAGGCGGAAGCGCTGTTGGCGTTGGTGGGTTCTCGAGTCGACGACGGCACGGTGCTGGTGGTGGTGCGAGGTGGCGAGGTGCTCGGAGCGAGCGTCGTTCGAGTGTGCGGGCTGGACGCCGACCTGCTCGCGCTGAATCATCGGCACCGGGGCATCGGCCGGCGGCTCGTCGTGGAGAGCGTTCGGCGCGCGCGGATCGCGGGGTGTCGGAGACTGCGCGTTCGGCTCCCGAAGACGCTCGACGGCCTGGCGACGTTCTTCGCCCATCTTGGCTTCGAAGAGACGCAGCTCGCCCTCGATCTCGAGCTCTGAACGATCCAGAACCGGGGTCGTGAAGCACCTCTTCTGCCTCGACCCGGACGTCACCTTCCTCAACCACGGGAGCTTTGGCGCGTGTCCACGTGCCGTGCTCGACGAGCAACAGCGGCTGCGCGAGCGCCTCGAGGCGGAGCCGGTTCGGTTTCTGGTGCGCGAGTACGAGGGCCTGCTCGAGGCGGCCAAGGCTGCACTCGCCGGCTTCGTGCACTGCCAGTCCGACGACCTCGCCTTCGTCACCAACGCCACGACGGCGGTGAACGCGGTGCTCCGGAGCCTCGAGTTCGCGCCCGGTGACGAGCTGCTGATCACCTCGCACGGCTACAACGCGTGCAACAACGTCGCGCGATACGTCGCCGACCGCGCGGGCGCGAAGATCGTCGTCGCCAAGGTGCCCTTTCCTCCTCGCTCTGCCGAGGAGATCGTCGAGGCGATCCTCGCGGCGACGACGCCCAAGACGAAGCTGGCCCTCCTCGATCACATCACCAGTCCGACGGCGATCGTCCTCCCGATCGAACGGCTCGTGCGAACGCTCGAGGACCGCGGGGTGCAGGTGCTCGTCGACGGCGCGCATGCGCCTGGACACGTCGAGCTCGAGCTCGATCGCCTCGGCGCGTCGTACTTCACCGGCAACCTGCACAAGTGGACCTGCGCTCCCAAAGGCGCGGCGTTTCTGCACGTACGCCGCGATCGACAGGCGGGGGTGCGACCAGCGGTCATCAGCCACGGAGCGAACGCGACCCGCACCGATCGGAGCCGCTTCCGCGTCGAGTTCGACTGGCAAGGCACGCACGACCCCACGCCGTTCCTCACCGTACCGTTCGCGATCGAGACGATCGGCAAGCTGGTACCCGGCGGCTGGCCCCAGGTTCGACGGCAGTGTGGCGAGCTGGTTCGACGCATGCGCGACGTCGTCCTCCGAGCGCTCGGCCAGAAGCCTGCGGTGCCCGACGAGCTGCTCGGCTTGATGGCGACGATTCCCCTTCCCGGCGCGGAGACGAAGCACGGCGCCTTGCCAGGCATGGGAGCGCTCGACCCGCTGCAGGACGCGCTCTGGGCACGGCATCGCATCGAGGTGCCGATCTTCATGTTCGAGGGCACCAAGTGCTTGCGGGTCTCGGCGCACCTCCACTCCACGATCGCCGACGCCGAGAGATTGGCGGCCGTGCTGCCGTCGCTTCTCCAGGAGACCTGATGCCTCTCACGCTCGCCCTCGTCGTCCTCGCGGCCGCTCCGCCGACCGATCCCCTCCTCGAGCGCGCCGAGCAGCTTCGGGCCGCCTTCACCGCGCAGCCGAGCTGGCCTGCGGAGCTCCTCAGCCCCGACTTCAAGCCCGACAAGCACAAGCGCCTCTTCGCCGAGATCGCCTCCGAGCTCGGCGCGACGAAGTCGATCACCGTCGTCGCGCGGAAGAGCCCGACCGCCGCCTCGCTGGAGCTCCGCTTCGAGAAGGGCCTCGTCCCGGTCGAGCTCTCCATCGATCCCAAACCACCCCACTCGATCGTCGCGCTGTGGCTGAGTCCAACCGAGCCCGATCTCCCCGACCTGGGCGCGGCGACCGAGGCCTTCTCGCGGCTTCCGGGCTCGACCTCCTTCGCGGCGTGCAAGCTGGGAGGCGCCACGCCCGAGCTGATCGCCAGCCATCGGCCCGACGAGACGCTCGCGATCGGCTCGGCGTTCAAGCTCTACGTCGCGGGAGCGCTCCTCAAGCAGATCAACGCCGGGAAGCGCAGCTGGAGCGAGGTGGTGAAGCTCGACCCGAAGCTCAAGTCGCTGCCCTCGGGCGTGCTCCAGACCTGGCCCGAGGGTTCGCCGGTGACGCTCCACACGCTCGCGACGATGATGCTCTCGCGCTCCGACAACACCGCGACCGATCACCTGATCGCGACGCTCGGTCGACCGGCGATCGAGGGCATGCTCGTGCCGATGGGCAACGGCTCGGCCGCGCGCAACACGCCCTTTCTGTCGACGGCGCAGATGTTCCGGCTGAAGGAGGTCGACGACGGCCAGGCTGGTACGGCGTACCTCGCCACCGACGCGAAGGGACGGGCGGCGTTCCTCACGAAGGAGCTCGAGCAATGGCCGCTCTCTCGTGCCGCACCTGGGTCGCGTGGGCCGCGCTTCGTGGACTCGATCGAATGGTTCGCCTCGGCGGCAGACCTCTGCCGAGCGATGGACTTCATCCGCGTGCAGACCGAGAAGCCGGCGGGCTCGCTGCTGCGTTCGAGCCTCGCGATCAACCCAGGGAGCAACGCGGCGGGGCTGTTCGCCTACGCCGGCTACAAGGGCGGGAGCGAACCAGGGGTGCTGAACCTCACCTGGCTCCTCCAGACGCGGCGCGGCGCCTGGTGGGTCGTGACGGTGACCTCGAACGATCCGGGCGCACCGGTGGACGAGGCCACGCTGTCGGGGCTCGCCTCGCGGGTGCTCAAGCTGATCGCGCGAGGCGACGCGAAGGAGGGCTGAACCGGACGATTCTCGCGTTATGGTTCGACGCTCCGTGACCCGCTACGCGACGATCGACATCGGCACCAACTCCGTCCTCCTCCTCGTGGCCGAGCGCGATCCCGCTGGCCGATGGCGCGCCGTGGAGGAACGCGCCGAGATCACGAGGCTCGGAAAGGGCGTCGACCGATCGAAGGCGTTGTCTGCCGAGTCGATGGCCCTCACCTTGGAAGTCGTCGGCCGCTTTGCCACCGACGCGCGCGCGCTCGGAGCCGCGGGCCTCGCCATCAGCGCGACCTCGGCTGCTCGCGACGCCACCAACGGCAAGATCTTCCTCGACGGGGTTCGTGAACAGGCTGGAGTCGCACCCGAGATCCTCTCGGGAGACGAAGAGGCGCGGCTCTCGTTCCTTTCGGCCTTCACCGACTTCGGCGGCCAGCAGTCGCTGGTGGTGATCGACATCGGAGGCGGCTCGACCGAGTTCATCTACGGCGACACGACTGGGGCGATCTCGTTTCGCCGAAGCTTCGACGTGGGCGCCGTTCGAATGACCGAGCGATTCCTCACCGGCGATCCGCCCGAGGCTGGTGAGCTCGCCGCGCTCGAGAAGTCCCTGCGAGAGACCTTCACTGCGCTCCCGCCGCCGCCGCGGCCCTTTCGCTTCGTGGGCGTGGCCGGCACGGTGACGACCATCTGTGCGGTCGCCCGGCGGATCGAGCCCTACGATGCGACGGTGGTGCATGGCGCCGAGCTCACCAAGGCCGAGGTCGACGCGACGACGCATCGGCTGGCGCATCTGCCCGTCGTGCTCCGCCGAACGCTGCCGGGCCTCCAACCCAAGCGCGCCGACGTGATCGTCGCCGGTGGAGAGATCCTCCGAATCGCCCTCGAGCTCCTCGGCGCCCCCGCGTTGACGGTGAGCGATCGCGGGCTTCGGTGGGGGCTCCTGACCGACCGCTTCGGGAAGGCTCGGTGAGCGGCGCGCCGGTCGAGGTGGTCGCTCCAGCGGGTTCTGCCCGTCCGTCCGCGCCCGGAGCCGTATTCGCCCTCGTCGTGCTGACGGCGATGAACATGCTCAACTACGTCGATCGCTGGGTGCCCTCGGCGGTCAAGGCGTTGTTCAAGGAAGACCTGAAGCTGACCGACACCGAGACGAGCCTCCCGCTCACCGCGTTCATCTTCGTCTACATGATCGCGAGCCCGATCTTCGGTGCCCTCGCCGAGACGAAGAACCGAAAGGTGCTCATCGCCATCGGGGTCGCGGCCTGGTCGATCGCCACCGCCGTCGCGGGGCTCGCCTGGAACTTCTGGTCGTTGCTCCTCGCACGCGCGCTCGTCGGGGTCGGAGAGGCTGCCTACGCGACCCTCGCGCCGTCGCTGCTGGCCGACTTCTTCCCGCCCGAGAAGCGCAACCGCGCCTTCACGATCTTCTACGTCGCGATCCCGGTGGGCTCGGCCTTGGGCTTCGCGATCGGCGGCAAGCTGGGCGCGGACTACGGCTGGCGAATCGCCTTCTACGCCGTCGGGCTTCCGGGCCTCGCGGTCGCGGCGCTCGCCTTGCTCATGAAGGACCCGGTGCGAGGCGCCTTCGACGAGGCGAAGCCGCGCGAGGTCTCCTTCGGTGAGGCGCTCAGGCTGCTCGCGCGCAACCGGGTCTTCGTCGTCACCGTGCTCGGCTACACCCTCGTCACCTTCGCCACCGGTGGCATCGGAGACTGGTTCGCCGAGTTCCTCCACCGGGTGCGCGGGATGGAGCTCGAGAAGGCGGCGCTGGCCATTGGGGCGTCGGCGGTCATCGGCGGGCTCCTGGGGACTTCGCTCGGAGGCGTAGTCGCGGATCGGCTGATTCGGGTGACTCGCCAGCCGTACCTCGCGGTGTCGGGGCTCTTCATGCTGCCGGCCACCGTGCTCGTCTGCGTCGCGCTCTTCGTCTTCGAGGCTCCGGAGACGATCGTGATCACCGTGATCGTCGCCCAGATCTTCGTCTGGGCCTACAACGCGCCGGTCAACGCCCTGCTCGTGAACGCGGTCGAGCCGAGCTTGCGCGCCCGGGCCTTCGGGATCTCGATCCTCTGCATTCACGCGCTGGGCGACGCGATCTCTCCGCCGATCATCGGCGCGATCTCCGACGCGACCTCGAACCTCGGCGGCGCGCTCGTCATCGTGCCGCTCACCTTGGGCCTCGGGGCGATCGTGTGGCTGTGGGGTTGGCGGAAGCTCCCCGACGCACACGCCTAGTCGACCCGACTCAGCTCTGCGCCTCGGCCTCGTCGAGCTTGGGTTTGATCTCCCGCACCAGCGCCTGGATCTCTTCCTGGAGCCGCTCGCCGTGGAAGAGGAGGTGCTGGCGAAGCGCCGAACGATTCCCGATGCGCAGGAAGGTGAGCGCGTCGTTCAAGGCCGCGCGGCGACGTTCGAGGAAATACCGGGTGAAGAGCGCCAACGGCAGGGCCCCCACGAGGGCGATGACGAGGCCGACGGTCCCTCCGAGGAACCAGCCGCCCACGGCGACCAAGGTCCACCACAGGGGCACCATGATCAACGCCGAGACGAACTTGAGCGTCGCGACGCGATCGCGCGACACCGGCACCACCATCGCGAGGGTGCGCAGGAACATGAAGGGGATCACGTAGAGCAGCGCGCCGAGCGCGAAGAGCGGGAAGCCGAAGAGGATCGCGCCGAGGTTGCGCAGCACGAACGACCCGACCTGCCGGCCGCGATAGCTCACCTGCAGATCTCCCGGCGCCGCGTTGATCATCTCGAGCCGCGCCCGGAAGCTGAGGATGTCTTCCTTGAGATCGTCGAAGCGATCGGGCTGTTCGTTGCGCAGGAGCGAGGCGCCCTTGGAGAACAGCCGCAGCCGGTCGGAGTCCTTTTCCCGGTAGCCGTTGCGGAGCGCGAAGAGTTGGTCGGCGGTCTCGATGAGGCCGAGATCCTCCCAGTCCTCGAGGTTGAGCGTCACCGAGCGCAGCGCCTCGCCGACCCGATCGGTCAGCCGGCGAACCCACTCCTGCTCCGCCTCCGCCGTCTGCTCGCCGACGGCTTCCACCAGGAGCCCCTGCCCGACCTCGATGTGCACCCGGCTCTTGAAGCGGTGCTTCTGCTCGTAGGTGAGCCCGACGGGAATGATCCGCAGCGCCTTGCCGGCCTTGGCCACCTTGAGGGCGATGCGCGCGCAGCCGGTCTTGATCTCCGAGAGCTGCGGCGCCGAGTGCGACTTGCCTTCGGGGAAGATGGTGATCGCCCGGCCTTCGGAGAGCGCGTTCGCGGCGGTGTCGAGGGTGCCCTCGTTCTTCGCCATCAGCCCCGGGTGATCTTGTTTTCGGTACACGGGCAGGGCGTCGAGGCCGCGCAGGAGCCAGCCCATCACCGGCACGCGGAACAGCGGCTCGCGCGCGAGGAAGGTGACCTGCCGATCGGTGATGATGAAGACGAGCGCCGGGTCGATCAGGCTGTTGGGGTGATTGCCGACGAACATCACCGGCCCCGAAAGATCCTCCGTCTGGCGCACCACTTCGACGCGGTAGAAGAGCCGCAGCGCGAAGGAGACGATGCTTCTGACGAGCCGGTAGAACACGGCCGTCGACCATAGCCCCAAAGCGCCGGCTCAGAAGACGCCGATGTTGAAGTGCAGCACGACGAAGGGCTCGTTGATGATTCGGTCGGGGTTCAGGTTCCACCCGAGATCGAACGCCAGGGGCCCGATGGGCGTGTTGTAGCGAACGCCCGCGCCGAGCACCGTTCGCAGCCGCAGCTCGTTGGGCATCGCGAGCCAGAGGTTGCCTGCCTCGAAGAAGAGGCCGAAGTCGAAGACGCTGAAGCCAGGGAAGCGCACCTCGGCCTTGGCGAGGCCATAGAACTCGCCACCTTCGGAAGGAATCTGCCGGCCATTGGCGACGGTCGCGGCGGCGGTGGTGCACCCTTCCTTCACCGCGAGCACCTGACACGCGGCGACCTGCTCTCGATACTGGGCGCGGCGATCTTCGGCGATCAGCTGATCCTCGTTGAAGCCGCGCATCGAGGTCGACCCACCGAGGAAGAAGCGCTTCACCGGCGGGGTCACCGAGTCGCTCGCCAGGGGCACGATGCGCCCACCGCGGAGCGAGAGCGCCAGCACCGTTCGCTGCGAGAGCGGGAGGTAGCCAGTGAGGATCGCCGAGGTCTTGAAGAACGAGACGTTCACTTCGCGCTCCTCGTCGCTGCCTGGCGCGATCGGCGTGCCGGCGTAGATCTTCCCCGTCACCTCGGCTGACACCTGCAGCAGCACGCCCTTGCGCGGGCTGAGCGCCGAGTCGCGCAGGTCGAAGGTCGGTTGGAACCGCACGGTGTAGAGACCGAAGGTGCCGAACAAGAAGCGCAGGCGCTCCTGATCGACGAAGGTGAGCGGGGTCGTCGAGCGCAGCGAGGTCTCCTGCACGCGCGCCCACTCGAGCTCTCCTTGAAGCGCGAGCGTCATCTTGAGCCGGTTCTCGATGCGCGGAATCTCGAACGATCGTGTCCAGTCGAGGGTCGGCACCGCCGCGAAGCGGGTGAAGCGGAACTGGGGACGGAACACGCGCTCACCGACCGCGTCGAGGCGCCAGCCGATGTCGAAGGGTAACAAGCCCCTGTTCTGGATCGACACGTTTCCACGGCCCGCGAGCAGCAGCGGGAACTTCTGGAAGAACTCCGGAAGCGTCTCGGTGACGAAGGGGTCGAGGTTGCTCACGTCGACCAACCCCGTGCGCGCCGGCACCGACAGACCGAAGTAGTTGAGCTGGCCACGCACCGAGAGGTTCACCGCGCGCCCGCCGAGGTTCGGCACCTCCGCGTCCAACACCACGCGAGGGCCGTCAGCGACGAAGTAGCCGACGCCGCCTTCCAGCACGCGAGCCCGCTCCTTGAGCTTCAAGATGACGGTCTTCAACGGCTCGGCGCGCTCGGGCGCCAACAGCTCGACCTCTGCCGTGCGGAAGGCGCCGGTGGCGAGCAGGTTGCTCTGGGTCGTGTAGAGGCTCTCGCTGTCGAGCGGCTGGCCCTCGGCCATCGTCGCTTGCCGGAGGATCAGCTCGGAGTCGGTGCGCTCGGCCCCCACCGCGAGGATCGTCCGCACTCGCACCCGCGGCCCCGGCGTCGCGTCGATCAGGCAGTCGACGAAGTGGCCCGTCGGGTCCAGCTTGAAGCTCGCGACGGCCTCCGCGTAGTAGTAGCCGCGTCGGCTCAGCTCGCGAACGACCGATTGGCGCAGCTGCTCCAGCGCCGAGGCGGTGAAGAGGCTGTTCGTCTTGAAGAGCTCGAGCGCGTCGGAGCGAAACCCCTTGGGAAAGCCCTGGCTCTGCACGAGCCGGAACCGCGCCTCCGGCCCCTCGGTGACCTTGATGCGCGTGTAGGCCCGATCGCCGGTGCGCTCGATCGACACCAAGGCCGCCTGTGCCTGGAGATGGCCGCGTTCCCGGTAGAGCGCGGTGATCGCCTTGAGCCCTTCTCCGTACGCGCCCTCGTCCAGCACGGTGATGGAGGGCGGGTGAGGAAAGTCGCGCCCGAAGATGCTCGCCGTTCGGCCTTCGAGCGAGAGCGGGTCACCCGTGCCGTGGGCGTTGATGACGCTCGGGGCGGCCGCTTCGATCACCCGGCTCAACACGTCGCGCAGCTCGATCTCGCCGATGGCCCGGTTCCCCTCGAAGAAGACCTGCTCCACCCGAACCGGGTTGCCCTCTTCGATCTCGAAGCCCACGGCCGCGCGCCGCTCGTCGGCCGTCTTCGCCGAGGCGACCCGCACCCGAACGTCCGCGAAGCCGCGAGATCGATAGAAGCGCACGAGGCGCGTCGCCAACCTCGCCGCCAGCTGCCCATCGAGGGACTCCTCGCCGTCGTAGGAGAGCACCGCGGTGAGGGCCGAGTCGGTGAGGCGCCGGTTGCCCGCGAAGACGAGCTCGAACTGGGGCCCCGCCCGCACGGGGATCACCATTCGCCCGCCGTCGAACACCATGGGCGCCTCGACCCGCGCCCGCCAGTAGCGCTCCCGCTTGAGGAGCCCTCGGAGCCGCTCCACGCCCTGCTGCGCGACGTCGAGATCGAGGACCTGGCCGGTCGAGAGCTCGGTCGCCGCGAGGAGCCGCTCGACGCTCAGCCCGGGATCTCCGGCGAACGAGATCGCCTGGATCAGCGTGGGGTTTCCGGGAGCGAGGGTGAAGCCGATCGACAGCCCGAGCTCCGACTCGATCGACTGGTGGACGACCGTCGCGTCACGAAACCCTCTGCGCCGGAGCAGCTCCGCCATCGCTTCGGCGCCCTGTTCTCCACGCTCCGGCCAGTACTCGGCGCCCTTCTGCAGCCGCCCCGCCGTGAGGAGCTCGGGCTTGAACGCCTCGATGAGCGGGCGAGGCCCCTCGAAGAAGACCTCGGCGACGATGCGCTTGGGGAAGAGCTCGAAGACGATCGCGACGCCCTCCCCTTCGTCTTCCACTCTCGCCACCACGTCCGAGAAGCGCCGTGACTCGAAGAGGCTCTCGATCGATCGCCGCACCAGGCGCCGGGAGAGCTTCTGCCCCTTGCGCACCATCACCAGCTCGTCGATTCGCTCGACCAGCTTCTCGTCGACCCCCACCGGGAGACGGAGCTCGACCCGCACGACCTCCCGCCGCTCGCTCTCCAGCGGGGCCTGAGCCAGCAGCGCGCAGAGGAGGAGCGTCATTCCCATTCGAAGCGGAACCGCAGGTCTGCGCCCGGGTTCCCGAACGTCGTGTTCTGGTTCTGGTTGTCCCACTGGAGCCGCAGGGACGAGTTTCGACCGAAGCGCAGCTCGCCCTGGGCCTTCGTCCCCTTGCCGGTGATCGGCTGGGTGACGCCCACCTTCACGTTGTCGGACACCACCTTCGACTCCCAGGTGACGGAGGGCTCGGCGGTGCCGGTGGCGTCGTTGAACGTCGTCGTCAGCCGCACCTGCTGATCCTTGAGGAGCACGTTCTGCGGGAGGAACTTCTGCACCTGCCGATCGAGGCCGGTCGCGTTCAGCACCGCCTCGGCCGCGAGCCCCAAGCCGGCCTGGCCTGCCAACTGCTCGCGCGACGTCACCCCGAGCGTGAGCAGAGAGATGATGTCGGACTCGGTGAGCGCTGGCTGAGACGTGAGCGAGAGCCGGGGATCGTCGAAGCGCCCGAAGGCCTTCACGCTCACCAGGAACTCGCGCACCAGGCTCTGCGCCGAGAAGTCGAAGGTCGGCCAGAGGCCATTGAACTGGAGCACCGCCCGGCCCACGTTGAAGGTGTTGTTGCGGAAGTAGGCCTGGGAGCCCTCGGCCGCCTCGACCGAGCCGATCAGCACCGGCTTCACGTTGTTCCCCGACAGCTTGAGCTTCCCCAAGAAGCGCGCGCGCGCGAGGTTGTTCTCGACGCGCACGTCGTTCCCCGCGGCGATGTCGACGTCGAAGCGCAACCACTCCTGCGGCTGCTCGTCGGACGGCACCGGGCGCTTCCTCGCCGACTCGAGCAGGGTCTCGATCGACAGGGGCTCGGTGTAGCGGAGCTTCACCACGTCGATGCCTCCCGACAGCTGATAGGGCGCGTTGCCGCCGCGCGTGGCGAGCAGGAGCGCCCCCGACAAGGTCGCCGGCACCTGTGGCCGCACCTGCATGGTGACGTCCTCGAGATCGAGCTGCAGCTCCATCGCGCCGAGCGAGAGGTTCGAGAGCCGAAGATCGCCGCGAGCCTTGAGGCGCCCGTCGTTCAAGAAGCCGTTGATCTCCTGCAGCACCACTCGCGACTCCGAGAAGTCGGCATGCCCAGAGAGCGAGCGCACCGTCAGATCCTCGCCCTTCACCGAGAGCCGCGCATCGACGAGATCCGCGCTGCCGATCACCGTGGGCGCCGAGACCGGCCCTCCAAAGGCTGCGGTGAAGTCGATGTGCCCCGACGTGCGCTCGATGTCGGGAACGAAGGTGCTCAGCAACCGGAGATCGACCGCGCCTCGCGTGCGCAGATCGACGCGCGCCGGCCCCCACGAGCCTTGGGCCGTCACCTCGGTGGTGGCGCCCTTCATCATCAGCGACTTCACGACGACCGCGCCGGCGTTCCACCCCAGCTCGACCGGCACGACGTTCGCGGCGGACACCTCCCCGCGCGAGACGTTCACCTTCTCCAGGTAGGCGGTCACCCGCGAGTCGGAGACGTTTCGCATCGGCCCGACCGAGGTCACCGCGCCCGACAGCCCGACGTTCAAGCCCTTCGCCGACGCCGGGAGGAAGACGGACAGATCGGGCAGCTCGAGCTGGAAGCTGGAGTCGTAGGGCCAGTCGTTGCGCATCTTGAGCGCCAGCCGGCCCTTCACCCCGCTGACGACCTGCCCCGTCACGGTGAGCTCGCGGCCGAGCAACCCGAGCTCGAGCTGCATCGGCCCCAGCCGCTGGCCCTTCCACTTCACCTCACCCGAGGCGAGCGTGCCGTTCACCTCGTAGACCTCGGTGTCGCCCCCCACCACGAAGCGTCCGGTGAGCGCCCCGGTGAGCGGCAGCTGGCGAGCACCAGCTGGGTCGACCGTCTCGGCCAACGAGCCTTCGTCCCAGGCGATTCGGTAGTCGAGCGGGCCGTCGAAGTCCCACGCTCCGTCGGCGGTGAGGCGCCCCATCGGGCCCTCGAAGGTCGTCGGCTCGAGGACCAGGCGCTGCCCGTCTTCGAAGCGCAAGATCAGGTTCGCCGCGCCGAAGCGCCGATCGAAGTAGGCGACGTCGGCCAGCCGCACCGCCAGCACGCCCGCGAGCTGCTTCGCCGGAGAGTCGATCGCCGCCACCATCGACACCTTCCCCACCAAGACCTCCTGGAGGTTCTGCATCGAGGGCGAGAGATCGACGAGCAGATCGACGATGTCTTCGACTCGGCCGTCGGGCAGCTGTACCGAGGCACGCGTGTGGAGCCCCGACTCGCGGAACTCGAGGCCCACGTCTCCGAAGAGCTGGGTCCGCCCCTTCTGCGCCACCGCGCCGTCGAACGAGAGCGTGTCGGCCTCGTAGTGCACCGGGCTCTGCACCACGCCCAGCGAATAGCCGGCGAACTTGAAGTCACGGAGCGAGGTCTGCCCGTTGATCACCACCCGCTCCGAGGGGCCCTTCACCGTCACCGTCGCGCTGCCAGTGCCCGACCACGGCAGCTCGGAGATCATGCCGAAGTCGCCCAAGTCGATCGCGCTCGCGTTCGCCGCGATGTCCAAGACGAGGCCCTTCTCGATGCCGAGGCGCACGCTACCGCCGATGCGGGTGTGGCCCTGGGCGCCCACCGAGAGCGCGATGTCTTCGAAGCTCACTGCCTTCGAGGTGACGCCGAGGGTGAAGGTGCCGTGCGCCGAGGAGAAGGCCAAGATGTCGGTGCCCGCGCTCCGAGGCGCGTCGTACGCCCGCGAGGCGAGCAGGAACTTGCCGCTGCTGAACTCGGCCGGGCCCGAGAGGGAGAGCGTCGGCGAGAGGTGACCCGACACTTCGGCGTTCACCGTCGCAGGGAACTCCACCCAGGAGCCGGGGACGCTCGCTCGGGCGAGCACCCGCGCAAACGACGCCTCTTTGGTGACCACCTTCGCCTTCACCGGAAACCCGGACGTGAGGCCCACCTCGCCGCTCACGTGAAGCTCTCCGTCGCCGGCCGTGGTCGAGAAGTCGTCGAGCCGCACCACCGAGTCGGCGAGCGAGAGCCGCGCGCTGAAGTCACCCGGCGAAAAGGGCCCGATCACCACCTGGCTCGCCCGCGCCTCGGCCCTCACCGACGGAGAGGACAGCGGCCCCGTCACCGACCACCGCGACCAGATCTGCCCCGACGGCTCGGGCAGCTCGACGCCGAA
This sequence comes from Myxococcota bacterium, assembly GCA_052034585.1. Taxonomy (GTDB): domain Bacteria; phylum Myxococcota; class Myxococcia; order Myxococcales; family Myxococcaceae; genus Xiheimicrobium. Next base: position 28,639 of record JBPOIJ010000024.1, on the reverse strand, counting down.
CCGCTCGAGTGCACTCATCGGGAGGTACAGCTGGCCGTTGGCGTCGATCTCCGGTGCGGGCTTGCAGAGCTCGCGCAGCTCGGCCGAGCCACTCAGGCTCACCCCTTCGAGCGAGCCGTCGGCCTTCTGCACCTCGAGGGTCTGCTCCTTCGCGTCGAGCGAGGCCTCGGCCGAGAGCCGCCCCAGGCTCAACCTGCGAGTGCGATCGAGGCCGATCGTGCCGTGGCCCATCGAGGCCTCGAACTCCGTCGTCCGTCGCCCCACCGTCGCCTTCAGCTCGAGGCCGTCGAGGTGCACCGTGCGGCCGTGGGGCAGCGTGAGGTTCAGCGTTCCTTCCTGCACTTCGAGGCGGCTGATGCGCACCCGAGCCAGCGCGTCGAGTGGGCACCCCTCGGCCTGCGAGTCGGGCGCGCTCTCCGGCAGCTCGACCGAGATGACCGGCCGCACCACCATCACCTTCTGCAGCGACACGCCTCCCGGAAACAGCCCGGCGAGGGAGACCGAGGCCAGCTCGGCCTGGAAGAGGGGTGCGCTCTGAGGCCCGGCAGACACCCCCGTCAGCTCGACCGACGCCGTCAGGGGATCGATCGCGCACTTCTCGATGTGAACGTCGAAGCCGACCGCCTCAGGAGCCCGCCGGCGAACCTCGTCACAGACCCAAGCGCCCGCGCGCTCGGAGCGCAACGCCAACGCGAGCACGAGCAGCGCCAACGCCACCACGGCGAGCACGACTCGACCTCGTCGCCAACGCGACATCGGCGCCACCCTTCATGCTGCCTACAGCTTGCCGAGGCCCTCGAGGTACCGGTCGATCTCGGCCAGGTCGACTGCTGACCGAGGCTTCGACGGCTCAGCAGGCGGTGTGTTCGCTTCAACGGGAGGTGGCGTCTCCAGCGGCTCACCCTGAACGACTGGGGAGGGCGCAGGCGGCGGCGGCGGGCCCGCGACGGCAGGCACCATGACTGGCAGCGGCGCGACGGGGGGCACGATCGACGGAATGACCGGCTGAATGGGCGGGGCCGGCGGGAGCGCCGAGACCCCTGACGGGCTCGAGGGACGCACGAAGGAATGGGTGCCCGAGGGCGAAGAACCGATCACCGAACCGCTCGGAGAGGAGACCGGCACCGCGCCACCTTGCACCGTCGCCGTCACCATCATGCCGCCGTCGGGAGCGAGCTCGGGGTCGCGGCGGACGGCGCTGGGAATGCCTGGGGCCGGCGCGAAGGCCGTCGGAGAACTCGGGGTCACCAGCTCCGGCGCAGGCCCTTGGCCCTTGCCTGCCTCGAGGCCGAGGTTGTCGGCGATCTGCTCGACGAGCGGCGCGCGGATCTCCTGGCTGCGCGCCAGAAACGCCTCGAAGAGCGCGTTGTCGCAGAGGGTGTTGATCACGCGCGGCGTACCCGAGGCGCGCCGGTGAACGGCCTCCATCGCGTCGGTGGTGAAGGGCAGCCGCGGGCTCCCTGCGAGCCGCATGCGGTGCTTGATGTACGCCTCGGTCGACTCGGCGTTGAAGGGCTCGAGGCGGTACCGCATGGCCACCCGCTGGGCGAGCGGCGGGTCGAGCTTCAGGTTCTTCTCGATCTCCGGCAGGCCGAAGAAGACGAAGCTGATGAGCTTGCGCTCGGGGACCTCGAGGTTGAGCAGCCCGCGGAACTCCTCCATCAGCTCCCGGGTCTCGAGCATCTGCGCTTCGTCGATCAGCACCACCGCCTTGCGGCCCTGCTCGTAGATCTGGAGCAGCCGCTGGTAGAGCTGGGAGAGCAGCGCGAGCTTCTCTTGGGCGGGGTTCTCGACGCCGAGCTGGAGCGCGATGCGCCGAAGGATCCAGCTCGCGGTGATCCCCGAGTGGATGATCACCAGCAGCGCCGCCTCGTATTCCTCTTCGGGCAGCGAATCGAGCATGCGCCGGGCGAGCGTCGTCTTCCCGGCCCCGATGTCGCCGACGAGCACCGCGAGGCCCTTCATCGAGCTCACCGCGTAGAGCAAGCGGGTGAGCGCCTGCTGGTGCTGGGGCGCGTTGAAATAGAACCGGCTGACCGGCGCGTTGCTGAAGGGCTCGGCGGTGAGTCCAAAGTGGTCGAGGTAGCTCATCGATCGCCCCTCAGACGTAGCCGACCTTGCGCGAGGGGCTCGCCCCCGACGATCCGCCCTTCTTGGGAGGAGGACCGCCTCCACCGCTGGTCGACGGTGGATCGTCTTCAGGGGTCGCGACCGCCGAGAGCCGATCGACGTGGGTGCTCACGTCACGGTAGTCGGGATCGCTCGCCTGCACCTTGAGGTACTGGGTGAGCGCGCGCCCTGCGTGCCCCGCGCCCTCGTACGCAGCCGCCAGCTCGAAGCGGGTCGCCTTCTCCACTTCGCCGGTCGCGTGCTCCGAGGTGAGCGCCTGGAGGAAGGCGTCCACCGCCATCGCGAAGTCGCCCTTCTGCATCTGGAGGAGGCCCGCCATCGTGAGGCAGTCGACTTCCTTCTTCTTTCCGACGCACCCCTTGCGGGCGATGGTGAACTCGCTGATCGCGTCGTCGACGAGGCCCATCTCCTTGTAGGCGATGCCGAGATCGTAGTGGGTGTCGACGTCTTCGGGTTTGACGACCTTCTCGAGCCCCTTCTTGAACTCGGCGAACACCTCTTCGACCGACACCTGGTAGTCGTCGTCGCCGCCCAGCGCAGGCGCCGCGGCCTCTGCTTCTCCACCGAAGTCGCCCAGCTCGTCGGCGAGTTCCTGGGCGAGATCGAAGGCGTCTTTCGATTCACCGTTGAGCGGGGCTCCATCGACCGCTGGGGGCGGCGCGTCGACCGTCGGAGCCGCGCCCCCTCCCTCGACCTGCGCGAGCAGCCGCGCCGCCCGTTGGTGATCGGGGTAGGCGATCAGCACCGTCTCGAGGATCTCGCGCGCCTCGTCCAGCAGCCCTTGCTCGATGAAGAAGGTCGCTTCGTCACACTCCTCCGACGCGGGCTCGTCCTCTGGCGGCGCTTCGACAGGCTGCTCGACCGGCTCTTCGGGCGCGAAGGCCTGGGGCTGTTCGATCACCTCGTCTTCGAGCGGCAGATCCTGCGGCGGCTCGACCGGGGGCGGTTCGAACTCCTCTTCGTCCGACATCGTGGAGCTGGGCCCACCGGACCGCGGAAGGTCCTCGAGCTTCACCGGCGCGACCTGCTGCGTTCGGAGCGCGGCACCGAGCAGGGAAGGATCGAACGCCTTCATCGCCCGAGTGGGCGCCTCGTGCGCGTCGTCCCCGAGCGACGGGGTTCCCAAGGCTGGCGTCGCGTCGAACGCGTCTGGCTCGGGCAGGGGCTCGGGGTCGGGCGGGAGCTCGTCTTCGATCACCGCCGGTGCCTCGAACTCGCCGGTGCGCGGCTCCTCCGAGAGCGCCATCGAGGCCGTGGGCGGTTCGAAGCCCTCTTCGTCCGAGACGATGGGCGCCGGCTCGACGTACTCGTCGGCGACCGGCGGAGGATCGACCTCGACCTGCGCCGCCGCCGCCGCGTCGTCCGGCGCGATCGCCATCTCGTCCGGCACGTACTCCGGCGCTTCGATCGCCTCTTCTCCGGAGATCGCCACCTCGGCGCTGATCGGCTCGTCGCCAGGCTCGTCAGCGACGATCACCTCGTCGTCGCTCGAGTCGACCAGAATCGCGTCGTCCGGCATCTCCGCCTGGGAGTCGTGCGAAGGCGCTGCGCCGGTGGCCGCAGTGCCGAGGAGCTGCACGAAGACCGGCACCTCGGGGTGCGACGGGTTCTGCTGCAGAATCGTGTTGAGGTACGGGGCCGCCCGCTCGCGATCGCCGATGCGGGTGTGGAGCCGGAGCACGTTGAGGAGCTGCTCGGCCGCCTGCGCGTGGTTGTTGGAAGCGACGTAGATCGCGTACGCCTTCTCGTGGGCGTCGATGTTCTCGGGCTCGACGGCGAAGACCTTGCGAAGGTGCTCGAGCGCTTTGTCGTGCAGCCCGTACTTCACGTACACGTCCGTCTCGGTGAGCAGCTTGCCGAGAGAATCGGTGCGCTTGGGCGCGGCGGCCTCGGGCGGCGGAGCGGTGGGCACCGGCGACCGGCGCGGCTGGTAGACCGGCGCAGCAGCGGTGACGGGAGGCTGAGGCGTGTAGACTGGCGCTGCGCCCGTGGTGCCGGTGCGCTGAGGCATCATCGGCTCTGGCTCGGGAGCAACTGCCGCCGGCCGCCGCGCAGCCACGTCGGGATCGTTCGGGTCGAGCTGGGCGACCTGATCCCACGTCTGCTCCGACTCGGTGTGCTGCCCACGATCGGCGTAGGCGCGCGCCAGCTCCTTGTAGACGCTGATCGTCTTCGAGGTCTGCCCCAGGCCCTGGAAGGCCGTCGCGAGGAGCCGCAGGGTGTCGATGTCTCGTGGGTCGGCCTTGAAGCAGACCTGCAGCTTTGCCAGCGCGCGCTTCTGATCGTTGCGCTGGAGGTAGATCTCCGCGAGCTCCCGCGCGAGCCCGAGATCTTCGGGTTTGAGCGCGCTCACCTTCTCGGCGACGCGCAGGTAGTCGTCTATGCGGTTCTTTCGCTTGAGGTGCTAAGCAGCGCGCTGCAGCTCGACCAGCGCGTCGTCGTTCATCCGCTCGCGAATGTAGAGATCTGCCAGCTTCACCCGCGACTGCACGTTGTCGGGGTCGAGGTCGACCATCTTCCGCAAGACGTCGAGCGACTTCTTCACGTCGCCCTGCTTGTCGTAGTGGTTGGCGACCAGCTGGTAATACGCCATCGCCTCGCCCATCAGCTGCAGCTGCTGGTGGAGCTCGGCGAGCTGAATGTTCACGTCGATCAGGTTCGGGTCGAGCTTCAGCACCTGCTTGTACTGAGCGACCGCCTTGAGGAAGAAGCCGTCTTTCGCGTAGCTCTCGGCCACCTTCATGATGAAGGTCGCGGCCTGCGCGTTGTCGTTCTTCTTCTGGTACAGCTCCCCCATCTTCTGGAGGATCCGCACGTCCTTCGGATCGACCTCCAGGATCTTCTGGTACTCCTTGATCGCTTTGTCGTAGGCGCCTTTGGCGACCAGCTTGCCGGCGGCCTCGATGATCTTGTTCTTGTCCAAGAAGGGCTAAGGGGACCGGGTGATTTCGAAGAAAAACAACGGACTAACGGCCCGCAGGCTACCAGACCGAAGGTGACCGTCCAAGAAGCTTACGGTGTCTCTTCAATGGCCCGCTTGAGCCTCGCCGTCCCGGTGTCCGACGCCTGCATCCGCTCCACGAAGCGCGTGTCGTAGGCCCCTTGGACGAAGGCCTCCTCGTCGAGCGCCGCCCGGTGGAAGGGAATGTTGGTGCGAATGCCCTGCACCACGTACTCCTGGAGCGCCCGCTGCATGCGCCGGATCGCGGTGGGCCGATCCTCGGCGGTGACGATCAGCTTGGCGACGAGGGAGTCGTAGTGGGGCTGGACGACGTAGTTCTCGTAGGCGGCCGAGTCGACGCGAACGCCGAGCCCACCAGGGGCGCTGTAGGCGGTGATCTTCCCCGGCCAGGGCGCGAAGGTGACGGGATCTTCGGCGTTCACCCGGCACTCGATCGCCGCGCCCTTCATGGTGATCTGCTCCTGGGTGAAGGGCAGCGGCTCGCCTGCGGCCAGGAGGATCTGGGTCCGCAAGAGATCGACGCCAGTCACCTGCTCGGTGACCGGGTGCTCGACCTGAATGCGGGTGTTCATCTCCATGAAATAGAAGCGGCCGGTCTCGTCCATGAGGAACTCGATCGTCCCCACGTTGGAGTAGCCGATGCGCTTCATCGCCTCGACCGACACGCCGCCCATCTCGGCTCGCAGCGCGGCGCTCACCCCAGGCGACGGGCTCTCTTCGATCAACTTCTGGTGGCGGCGCTGCACCGAGCACTCGCGCTCACCGAGGTGCACCACGTTGCCGTGGAGATCGGCGACGATCTGAATCTCGATGTGGCGCGGCTTCTCGACGTACCGCTCGAGGTACATGTCGCCGTTGGAGAAGGCGTTCACCGCTTCGGCCGAGGCCGTCGCGAAGGCTTGGGCGATCGCCTTCGGATCGCGCACGATCTTCATTCCGCGGCCGCCGCCACCCGCCGCCGCCTTGAGAATGACGGGGTAGCCGATCGAGTTGGCGATCTCGACGGCCTCCTCCGCGCTCTTGAGCACGCCAGGAGAGCCGGGGAGCAACGGCAGGCCGGCCTCCTTCGCCGCCTCCTTCGCTCGCACCTTGTTGCCCATCATTCGAATCACGTCGGGCTTCGGGCCGATGAAGCCGATCTTGCACTTGGCGCAGACCTCGGCGAACTCGGCGTTCTCCGAGAGGAAGCCGTAGCCGGGGTGAATCGCGTCGGCGCGGGTGATCTCCGCGGCCGAGAGCAGGGCCGGCACGTTGAGGTAGCTGTCTCTCGAGGGCGGTGGGCCGATGCAGACCGCCTCGTCGGCGAAGCGCACGTGCAGCGCGTTGGCGTCGGCGGTCGAGTGCACCGCGACCGTCGAGATGCCGAGCTCTCGGCAGGCGCGAATGATGCGCAGCGCGATCTCTCCACGGTTCGCGATGAGGACTTTCTTGAACATCGAACCTCCGGCCGGCGGGCGTCAGAGCAACGGGCGCACGGGAGCGCCCGGCTCGGTCTCGAACGAATCAGGGCTCGACACGGAAGAGGGCCTGGCCGAACTCGACCGGCTGGCCGTTCTGCGCGAGCACCTCGGTCACCTTGCCGGCGGCCTCCGACTCGATCTCGTTCATCAGCTTCATCGCCTCGATGATGCAGAGCACCTGGCCCTTCTTCACCGAGGCCCCGACCTCGACGTAGGCGGGCTGATCGGGCGCGGGCGAGCGATAGAAGGTGCCGACGAAGGGCGAGGTGATGACGTGGCCCTTCTTCTCTTCTCGCTCGGCAGGCGCTGGGGTGCGCGGAGCCGAGGGGCGCGGGGTGAGCGGCGCAGGCGAGGCGGGCGCGGGCGGAGGCGGCGCCGAGGGCAGCACCTGCACCCCCGACGTCATCGGCATCGAGACCGGTTGGAGCATCTGCGCGGGAGGGGGCCCGCGTCGAATGCTCAGCCGCTCGCCGCTGCGACGCCAGTCGAGGCTCGTCACTTCGGAGGCTTCGAGGAGCTCGACGATCTGCCGCAGCGCATCGAGATCGAACGAGGTGCCCGGCGTCAGCTCGACCGAGGCACCCTCCACGGTGGTCTTCTTCTTCTTGTCGGCCATGGCGGTCAGCTTCAGGCGGTGGCGGTGCGGGTGAGGTACTTCCCGTCGCGGGTGTCGATCTTCAGCACGTCACCCTCGTTGATGAAGAGGGGCACGTTCACGACGTAGCCAGACTCGAGGGTGGCGGGCTTGGTCGCGCCCGAGACGGTGTCACCGCGCACGCCGGGGTCGCACTTCGTCACCTTGAGCTCGACCGAGTTCGGCAGCGTCACGCCGATCGCCTTGCCGTTGAAGAACAGCACGGCGGCGGGCAGGTTCTCCTTGAGGTAGTTCTTCGCCTCGCCCACGACCTTCTCGAGCACGAAGGTCTGCTCGAAGGTCTTGTTGTCCATGAAGTGGTACTCGTCGCCCTGAGAGTACAGGTACTGCATGTCCTTCTCTTCGATGTCGGGCCGGCCGACCTTGTCGCCGCTCTTGAAGTTCTTCTCGAGCTGCCGCCCTGACACCAGACTCCGGTACACGGTTCGACAGAAGGCCGAGCCCTTGCCCGGCTTGACGTGCTGGAACTCGACGATCTCGAACGGTTCCCCGTCGATCTCGATCTTCATGCCCTTCTTGAAATCGGACGTGTCGATGACGCCAGCCATGTGATCCTCGATGGAAAAAGAGTGGCGGGCTCTTACCGCCGCCTCCGGTGAGGGCCAAAGGAAAAAGGCCGACCTGCAGGTGCAGATCGGCCCGGGGCGCCGCGTTGCGTTGCGCTCAGAGTTCCTTGGCCACCTTCGGCGCGGTGATTCGGAGCACGTACCGGGCCTTGCCGTAGTTCCCCGTCGGGAGCAGGCCCAGGACGAGGAAGTAGTCCTGGTTCACCATGCGCAAGAGGGTGATCACCTTCTCGGAGTTGATCGACAGCTCGGCCACCTTGCCCGTCTTGAGCGTCTCGGCGGTGTTCTTCGCCTGCGACATCAAGTTGGCGAACTCGACCCAGGCCGCCTGGAGGTCGAGCTCCACGGCCGAGGCCGGCATGTCTCTGGGCACCGTCTCGACGGCGATCCCGTCGAACCCCATCACGCTGCACGCGATCGCACCGTCGACCGAGTCGACGACCGTCTTGAGGTGTTCGGAGAACATCAGAGGCTTCTATCGCAACCAGGGCGGCCGTCGACGGTTCCCGGAGCCAACCCACAGCAGTCCGTTGGGTTCACCCGACGGAAGACGCCAGCCGAGTAGCAGGGAGCCGTCGCGTTCGGGAAGCGGATGAAGCGGTTGTCTGCCGGGGGCGCGCAGGTCACGTCCGAGTTCACCAGCGTCAGATCCATCGAGTACGCCGGCGTGTGCCAGGGCGTTTGCGATTGATCGAGCACGCCGTGGACCTCGAAGCTCACCTTCAGGGCGTAGGTGTCTTCGTTGCTCGGGCTCAGATCCTTCAGCTTGGAGCGAAGCAGCGGGCCGAACAGCTCGATCGGCATCATCGTCTTCCCCGAGAGCACGCCGCCGAGTGGGTAGGAGTCGACGGTGTTGGCGTTGATCCCCGGGATCGCCGGCTTCGACGCGTAGCGGAGCACCACCTTCTGGACGATGCCGTGCTCCTTCCCAGCGGGGGCGAGCAGCCGGCCACCGACCTGCACGGGCGGCTGAGACGTCGAGGTGGAGAAGTCGTCTGCACCAGACACCTCGACCGCGATGCTCAGGGCTGGGTCGGCGCGCACGTCGATGGTCGTGTCGATGGCCGCAAGCTGAACCGGCGTGGCCCCGCTCCCAGTCGAGAACTTGCAGGTGTCGGAGAGTGCCTGCACGGAGGAAACGAAGAACGGGCCCTGCTGCGCCGTGCAGGCCGCCGAGATCGCCAAGATGAATGCGAGGGTGATGGTTCTCATGGTGTGCCTCAGGGGTTCTGCGCGACGGTCGGCCGGTTGAGGATTCGCGGCGAGATGAAGATGAGGAGTTCGTCCTTCGAGTCGAGCTCACGGTAGTTGCGGAAGAAGAAGCCGATCACGGGGATCTTCGAGAGCAGCGGCAACCCGTTGGTCGATGACGAGCCACGGCGCACGTAGATGCCACCGATCACCGTCGTGTCGCCGTCCTTCACCAGCACGTTGGTGTTGGCTTCCTTGCGGCTGATCGCTGGCTGACCGTTCGCGCCCGCGTTCGCCGGGTCGGGCTGGTTGTTGCTCGCCTCGATCTTCATCAAGATGCTGCCGTCGCGAGTGACGTGCGGGGTGACGCTCAGCGAGAGGATCGCGTCGACGAAGACCGTGTTCGCGCCGGCCGCCGACACCTGGCTGAAGGGAATCGAGGTGCCCTGCGAGATGCGCGCTTGCTGGTTGTCCAAGGTGGTGACCCGTGGCGCCGAGAGCGTCTTGACCGAGCCTTGAGACTCGAGCGCTGAGAGGCGGAGGTTGAGGAGCGCCGCGTTGCCCGCGCTGCCGAAGACGAGGCCGATGGCACCACCGGACCCGTCCTGTGCGCCGACCGGCAAGCTCACCGCGTAGTTCGGAGTCGTGCTCACGCCGGTCGACGCGCCGCCCGGCACCGCGCCCGTCACCGCGAGGTTGTTCGGGAACTGGAGGCCGGTTGGGTTGCCCGTCGACTGCGACATGATCGACTGACCGCCCCACTGAATACCGATTTCACGCTGTTGCCGAACGTTCGCTTCCACGATGCGCGCCTCGATGAGCACCTGCGGCGTCTGGAGATCGAGGCTCGACACGAGCGAGCGGATCTTCTGCATGTTCTCAGGCAGATCGCGAACGATGAGGGTGTTGGTGCGGGCGTCGATGGTGACGTTGCCGCGCTCGGAGAGGATCTCCTTCACCCGCGGCGACATGTCGGCGGCGGTCGCGTAGTTGACCGGGACGAGCTGCACCGAGAGCTCACGCGAGTTGCGATCGTTCTTCCGCTTCTCCGCGCGCAGCCGCGCCTCTTCCTCGAGCTTCACCAGTGGGGCGACCCGAACGATGTTCCCGAGATCCTCCTGGCCGAGCTGCTTCGAGCGGAGAATGAGCTCGAGCGCCTGATCCCAGGGAACGTTCCGGAGGCGGATCGTCACCTTGCCGCTCACGTCGTCGGCGACGACGATGTTCTTCTTCGAGATCTCCGCGATGATCCGCAGGAGGTTGTGGATCTCGATGTCCTTGAACTCGAAGCTCACCTTCTTGCCGACGTAGCGGGTGCGCTGCGGCGCGCCCTCGACCGCGAAGGTGGACGATTCGACCGCGACGCCCGCCGTGCCCTGGCCGAGGGTCGAGGCCGTCTCGACGCCCTTCTGGTTCGGCTTGAAGCTCCACGAGAGCGCGCCTGGACGGGTGCTCACCGCGTCGTGCAGCTCGCCCGCCCCCGCCACCACCACCCGCACCCGGTTGTCGGCCCCGGGCACGCTGAAGGCGCTCACCATCTTCACCGCCGTCTGGAGATCACCGGTGTCCAGGCTGCGCTCGAGCTTGCGAGGCAGGCGCGCGCCGTCGAGCGTCAACACCGCGCTGCGGCCATCGGGGCGCTCCACCTTCCAGCCACAGCGACCCGAGAGCGCGATCTCGACCCGGCCGCCCTCCCCTTCTTCCTTGAACTGAACGTTCTCGACGACCGCCACGTCGGCTTCGTCGGCCACCGCCTTCCCGTCGATCACGATCTCCTTGCTCTCGGGCTGGGCGGGCCTGGGCGCCGAGAGCTTCACCACCACCGCGCCGGGAACACGCTTGAGCTGGAACTCCGGCAGCGTCGAAGCAGCCTCGAGCACCACGCGGAAGCGACGCTCGTCGGTGCCCACGCGCAGATCGCGAACGAGCGCATCGCCCGCCTTGGGCCCACGCACCGGGCCGGAGAACCCGACGAAGTCGATCGCGAGGCGATCGGGCCCGGCGAGCTCGAGCGTCTCGATTCGCGCCACGGGTCCATCGACCTTCACGGTGAGAACGCCCCGCGCGTAGGCGACCTGCGTGACCTTCGACCCACGCTCCTTGACCGCGATCTCGTCGATCTTCGGGGTCGGCTCACCCACCACCACCGGCGCCTCCGCCGCGGGTTCCGCCTTGGCCACCTCGGCCTTCTCGATCTTCTCCGCCTTCTCGGGCGTCTCGCTCTTGGGCGAGGTCGCGACGACCGCCGGGGTCGCGGCCTCTCCATCGACGGTGATCACCAGCGCCGTGCCCTCGGCACGCACGTCATAACGGCCGGCCTTCTCCAACCCGACCAACAAGCGCGCCACCTGGCTCTTGCCGTCGGTGAACTGCGAGACGACGACGCCGCCGACGGGGCCCACACCGTCGTAGTGCCCGGCGAGCGAGCCGCGCTTGGCGTTCGAGATGTCGACGACGAGGCGGTCGGGCTCCTGGAGCCTGAACACCGTGAAGACGGGCGGCGCGCTCGCCTCGAGCCGAATGGCTGCGCCCGCGCTGGTGGAGCTCACCTTCAGCGCCGACAACTCCGAGTACTCGGCCATCGCCGCTACTGCCAGGACGCCGACCGCCGCGCTCACGAGCCGATTCATCGACCGAGTCTCCATTGCAAATGCACGCATGATCACTCTCGCGTCTTTCCGTTCATGAGGTCGAGAACGGGGTTCGTGCCCTGTCCCTCGGTGCTGACGCACAGGTTTTGTCTGTTCGGTTGGGTACGGCCATCGGTCCCGGTGACGAAGGAGGTCACCACGATGCAGTCCTTCAAGATGGCTGTCACTTTTCCGGCCTGGCGCCCGATCTTCGTGTTGCGGCGAATGACGTGGCCGACGCCGGTGCGATCTTCGACCATCGCCACCGGGTTCGCGTCGCCGCTCACGACGGCCACCAGGCGCAGCTCGTCGAGATCGACCTGACAGAGCGGCTCGTCGCACGGGTTCTCGGCGGTGTTCGTCGCGCCTGGAGCGACCGGCTCGGCAGTGCCAGCGCTGCGGAAGGGGTCGCGCTTGCCCATCGACACGTAGGTGTAGTGGTAGGGCTCGGCCGTGGTGAGCACGACGCCCGCATCGGCGATCGCGGTGACGGCCTTCTTGGTGGGAACGATCGCCGCAGTGGGCGTGGTCGCGCCCGAGTCGCCACCACCGCACGCCGCGAGCACCACCCCGAAGGCGACGCCGATCAGAAGGAGGGATCTCACTTGGGTCCTCCCGGAGCCGGCGCCGGTGCCTTGCCGCCCTTCGAGATGAAGCGGAAGGTGGTCGCCAGGAAGTCCGACGAGAGGATCACCTTGTCGTTGCGCATGACGGGTTGGCCGAGCTTCAGGTTGTTCACGTTCACGATGCGCTTCATCTCCGAGACTTCCTGAAGGAAGATCGCGATCTCGTGGTAGTTGCCCTTCACCGCCATGGTGATGGGGATGCGGGCGAAGAACGACTCGGCCGACTCGGTGCCGGGAATGACGCGCGTAATCTCGAGCCCGGAGCGCTTGCCCTTGTCGTTGAGCTCGGCGAGCAGATCGTCGATGTCCTTCTCGTTGGGCAGCTCGATGAGGGCCGCCTGCAGCTCCTGCTCGAGGTGATCCATCTCGCGCCGGCGCTCGATCAGGTTGTCGGCGATCTCCTTCTTCTCGGCGTAGGTCTGATCGAGGGTCGCCTGCTGTGACTTGAGCGACTCGATCTCGGTCTCGGTGTCTTGAATGAAGAAGAAGTACGTGCCCGCGGTGATCAGCACGATCAGGGCGACGACGATGCCCGCCTTGGCGGCGATGGGCAGCTTGTTGACGCGTTCGAGGAGCTGTTCCATGGGTCAGGTCGCGTAGTTGGCGGTCATGGCGAGCTCGAACTTCACGTTCGCCTTGCCTTTGTTGTCGACTTGCTCGCTCTGCTTCAGCTCGACGCCGCTGAAGAAGTTGGCGAGCTCCTTGGCCTCGAAGTCTTCGACGGTCGACTCGGCGCTCCCGAGGATCTCGACCCGCACCTTGTTGTCCTTCTTGCGCTCCAGGACCCGGCCGATGCCCTTCGGCGTCCACACGACGTTCGAGAGGCCGCGCATGAACTCCGACACGTCTTCGTGGCTCTCGCCCAGGCCGGTCACCTTCACCTGGTTCGCCTTTTCGTCGAACTCGCCGATGGAGACCTTCTTGGGGATCGCCCAGGTGAGCGCGTCGAGGAGGCGAACCGGCCCGGCGCGCTGCTTTCGCAGCTTCTCGAGCACCGAGAGCTTGTCCTCGACCTCCTTCTTGCGCTTCTTCAGATCGTTCACTTCACCGATCTGCTTCTCGAGGGCGTCGATGCGCCGCTGCGTCTCGGCCACCTGATCCTGCAGGCGCGTGCGCTCGTCGTCGCGAGTCTTGAACCAGTACCAGTTGCCCGCGCCCGAGATGATCGCAGCGCCGGCGACCAGCACCAGGAACTGGCGACCAAGCTCGCGCTTCTTCACCGCGCGGACTGGCAGGAGGTTGATTCGAATGGCAGTCATCGGCTCGTCCTCCTTTCAGCCCAGCTTGTCGCCCGGCTTGCGCAGGGCGAGGCCCACCGCGACGGCGGCCTGGGGAGCGACGTCCATGATGAACGCCGGGTCGAACTTCCGGTTGTCGATTTCGATGCGTTTGAAGGGCTGCAAGATCTCGACGGGCACTCCGACGCGCGCTTCGATCGTCTTGAAGAGCGCGGGCACCTTGGCGGTGCCGCCCGAGAGGAACACCTTGGAGAAGGTCGCGTCGGCGGCGGTGCCTGCGTAGAAGTCGAGGGAGCGCTGGATCTCGCCGGCGACCTGCTCGGCGACCTGGCTCATCACCTTCTCGACTTCCTGCGGGACGACGGCGTCGGCGTCTCCGCGACCACCACCGACCTTGAGCGCCTCGGCTTCCTCGTACGAGACGCTCAGCTGCTTCTGGATCTCTTCGGTGAACTGGTTGCCGCCGATGGTGACGTCGCGGGTGAAGACCGTCACGCCGCCGGACAAGATGTTGATGTTCACCACCGCGGCGCCGGCGTTGATCAGCACCACCGTCTCGCTCTGCGGCACTTCGTAGTTCGCGTCGAACGCGTTCTGCACCGCGAAGGCGTCGACGTCGACCACCACCGGCAGCAGCCCGGCCTCGGTGACGACCTGGGTGTAGTCGTTGATCATGTCCTTCTTCGCCGCGACCAGGAGCACGTCCATCTGGCCCGTCTGATCATTGGCGTCGGCCTTGAGGATCTGGGTGTCGATGTTGACGTCCTTGATGTCGAACGGAATGTGCTGCTCCGCTTCCCACTGGATCGCCTCTTCGAGCTCGTCTTGCGACATGCGCGGCATCGAGATCTTCTTGATGATGACCGAGTGCCCGCCGACGCCGATGGCGACTTCCTTGTTGCGGAGCTTGAGCTCGCCGACGAGCTCCTGCACCGCCTGGACGATCGCGGTCGAGTTCATCAGCGCGCCGTCGACGATCGCCTCGGGCGGCAGCGGCTTCATTCCGAAGCTCTGCAGCGAGTAGACGATCTCACCGCGACGGCGGTTTTCTTTCAGCGAGATGAGCTTCACACCGGAAGATCCGATGTCCAGCCCGAGTGCCAGCTTCCCTTTGGCCATGCCGTCGTGACTCCTTCGACTGCTCGAGTCCTGCCAAGACTAGGGCCGCAGAGAGGCCCGTCCAATTTCCCGACCCCTTTCGAGGCCGAGTGAAACGGATCAGTCTTCGAAGACCTGACCCTTGTCGGTGACCTTCAACCCCAGCGCGAGAATGATCTTGCGCTTGGTGTCGAGGCGACACGCCGCTCCCCGTTCGACCCGATCGATCGTCAGCACCGAGACCCCTGCCCGACGCGCGAGCTCGGCCTTCGACAACAGCCGCTCCTCACGCAGGTGCTGAACGTTGTTCCGCCGCCCGGGCCCCTCTTCGCCATTCGAGCTCATCGAACGAAAGTCTGTCCCCACTGGGGCGGCTTGTCAAACGGAGTGATCTTTCTTTGACCACATAATTATATGTCAAAGAGGTGTAGGTATACCTCAAACAGTATGTGGTTCAACACCCACCCCAACTGCTTGGGTGGTGGGAGTGACGAGGGGGAAACGGATCAGGGCTCGAGCGCGCCTTCGGCGTCGGGATCGATGCCGTAGTCTTTGATCTTGTAGAGCAGCGCGCGGTGGCTGATCTCGAGCAGATCAGCGGCGTGGGTTCGGTTGCCCTTCGTCTTCCTCAGCGCCGCGCGAATGAAGCGCTCCTCGAGGAGCTGCATCGCGCGCTTGAGCGAGTACTCGGTCTCCTGGGGAGAAGGAACCGGCGCAGCCGAGCTGCCTGGAGGCGGCGTGCGTTTGGCGACGGTGCGCTCGGGCAAGGCGTCGAGATCGAGGATCGCACCATCGGAGAGCAGCACCGCGCGCTCGATCGCGTTCTCGAGCTCGCGCACGTTGCCCGGCCACTCGTAGGCGAGCAGCGCAGCCTGGGCCTCGGGCGACAACCCGCTCACGGGCGGCTCTCGGTTGAAGGTGCGGTTGAAGCGGCGAACGAACGTCTCGACCAGCGGGAGCAGATCCTCGCGGCGCTCTCGAAGCGGCGGGACCCGGAGCTGCACGACGTTGAGGCGGAAGAAGAGGTCTTCGCGAAACTCGCCGCGCTCGACGAGCTTGCCGAGATCTCTCAGGGTGGCGGCGATCACCCGCACGTCGACCTTCTCGACCCGCGTCTCGCCCACCGGCCGAACCTCGCCCTCCTGGAGCACGCGCAGCAGCTTCACCTGCGCGGGTGGAGGCAGCTCGGCGACCTCGTCGAGGAGAATGGTGCCCTTGTGCGCGTCGGAGAAGAGGCCGCGCTTGGCGGTGCGGGCGTCGGTGAAGGCGCCCCGGGCATGCCCGAAGAGCTCGCTCTCGATCAGCCCACCGGGAATCGCGCCGCAGTTCACCGTCACGCAGGCTTCGTTCGCGCGCGGCTAGAGCTCGTGGAGCGTGCGAGCGACCAGCTCCTTGCCGGTGCCCGACTCACCGGTGATCAACACCGTGCTGTTCACCGGGCCGACGCGCTGGATCTGCTTCTTGAGCGCCTTCATCGCCTCGCTGGCGCCCAGCATCTGGTCGAGGGTGACGCTGCCGATCGGCGCGCGGAGCCGGCGGTTCTCCCGCAGCAGCCGCAGCCGTTCGTCCACCTTGCGCAAGGTGAAGACGACCTCCTCGGGCTTGAACGGCTTCTGGAGGAAGTCGTAGGCACCAGCCGAGACGGCCTCGAGCGCCTGATCCTTCGAGCCGTAGGCGCTCATCACCAACACGGTGAGCTCGGGCTGGAGCGCGATGGCCTGCTTGAGGAGCGCCATGCCGTCGAGGCGCGGCATGCGCACGTCGCTGATCATCACGTCGTAGGGGCGGGCGCCGAGTTCCTTGAGGGCTTCCTCTCCGTCGGCTACCGCGCGAACCTCGTAGCCGTGCTCGCTCAGCACCAGGGTGAGGACGTGGCGGATCGACGCCTCGTCATCGACCACGAGAATGGTGCGCAACAAGCCCATGCCCGAGACATACGCGAGGTGGGGCGGCCGATCGACTATCCCTCATCAGGGAGCGGGCAAGCTGATGGTGAAGCAGGCCCCGCCGCCAGGGCGGTTGGTAGCGCTGAGCTTGCCGTCGAATTGGCTCAGCAGGTGCCGTGAGACCGCGAGGCCCAAGCCGGTGCCCTGCCCTGGCGGCTTGGTGGTGAAGAAGGGCGTGAAGAGCTTGTGGAGCACGTCCTTCGGGAGGCCCGGCCCGTCGTCCTCGACGAGGATCTCGGCGCCGCCTTCCTTCATCACGACGCGGACCCAGAGGTGACCCTTGCCCCCGAGCGCCTGGCAGCCGTTGATGAGCAGATTGACGAGCACCTGCGCGAGCGGCCCCGGCTCGGCCCGGAGCCAGGCGGTCTCGGGGCACTCGACCGAAATGGCGACGCCCGCGTTCTCCTTCATCGAGGTCACCATCGTCACGCAGCCGTCGACGACTGGCCTCACGTCGATCGGCTGGGCCTTGCCGCGCGAGGGCCGCCCCATCTCGAGGAGCCCACGCACGATGCCGTCGATGCGCTTCACCTCGGCCTCGATGCGATCGACGACCTCGGTGGTGGCCTCGTTCCCCTTCTCCCGCATGCGCAGCACCGAGAGGTACCCGAGGATGCCCGAGAGCGGGTTGCCCACCTCGTGGGCGACTCCGGCGGCGAGCTTGCCGACCGTCGCCAGCCGATCGGCCGCCACGAGTTCGGCCTGCAGCCGCGTCTTCTGATCGGCGTTGAGGGTGAGCTCGGCGAGCCGGCGTTCGCTGGTGGCGCGCTCCTTCTGGAGCACCTCTTCGAGCTGGAGCGCGGCCGACGAGAGGCTGCCGAAGGTGCCTTCGTCCTGGAGACGTCGGCCTTCTCGGGCCATCACGGCGGCGACCCGGCGCTGTTCCTCGCTCAAGGGGCGGCCGATGAAGAAGTTCAGGAGCAGGAAGATCACCGCCGCGCCGAGCACGACGTCGAAGAGGCCCAGGGTGGCGGCGATCAGCTCGAGGCGAGCGACGTGCTGTTCACTGGTGACCCGCCGCAGATCGTCGAGCTGCGCGGTGAGGAGCGGGTTCAGGGTCGCCCAGGTCCCTCCGGCGACGAGGAGCGCCGCGAGCACCGCGATGGTGAGCAGACGCGCGCGCATCGGCGACGATTCTCACCCGATCGGCGCGCCGAGGCTATTTGAAGTCTCGCCGCTCGAAGATCGCGGTCGCGATCACGAGCAGGAAGGCCGCGTACGCGGCGACGTAGATCGTCGACGCACCGACCTCGGAGAACGACGTCGGGTCGAGGTAGGTCGCTCGCGCCTTCCAGTCGACGCGATCGAAGTTCGGCAGCAGGTAGTACGCGGTCTTTCCGAGGTAGCGCCAGACGGGCTCCTTGGCGTTCGCCGCGTACCGGTAGAGGTCCTCCGACATGTGGCCGATGAGGTAGAGCCCGACGACGGCCACGCTCGCGACCATCTGGGAGGACGCGGTGCCGAAGGCGATGCACAAGGCAGAGAGCAACACCGCCTCGAGGAAGATGCCCCAGATCGCGACGAGGTGCGGCGCGTGCACGCCGGTGCCCAGGCCGGTCTCGCCGCTGTTGTAGGCGAGCTGCGCGAGGAAGAGCACGCTCATCACCACGAGGATGAAGCCGACGGTGAGCAGGTTGCCGAGGTAGCGCCCGACGACGAAGATCGAGCGAGACACCGGCTTGCTCACCACCATGAAGACGGTGCGCCGCTCGATCTCCCGAGGGATGAGCGCGGTGCCGAGGAAGACCGTGAGCGCGGCCTCGATGAGCCCCATCACGCCCAGGCCGAGGTCCGACATCACCCGATCGAAGGTGGCGACGGTGAGCTCGAGGGCGAACGTCGACGAGAAGATGAGGACGAGCGCGAACGCGTAGGCCACCACCGTCACCCGGTTGCGCCGCGCTTCCCGAAAGCCGTTCAACGTCAGCGCGAGCAGGGCCGTCATGAGAGCGCGCCTCCCACCGACGCGCCCGACTGCTTGATCGCCTCGATGAAGGTCTCTTCGAGCGAGTAGCGGGTAGGCTGCACCGAGACGATCGACGCTCCGGCGGCGAGGGCACGCTCGAGCGCGGGCTTCACCACCGACGGCTCCACCAGCGCAGTGAGCCGGGCGCCGGCGACGTTCACCTTGCCGAGCTTCTCGAGCTCCGCCGCCAGCTCGGCGCTCGCGTGATCGACGACGAGCTCGACCTGCTGGGTCGAGGCCGAGAGCATCTGGCTCACCGGCCCGCTCTTCACCAGCCGCCCGCCGATCACGATCGCGACCTGCTGACTGAGCGCCTCGACGTCGGGGATGATGTGGCTGCAGAGGAGCACCGTGGTGCCGCGCCGGTGCTCGGAGAGGATCAGGTCGCGGATCAGCTGGCGCCCGAGCACGTCGAGTCCGGAAGTCGGCTCGTCCAAGATCAGCAGCCGTGGCTCGTGCACCAACGCCTGCGCGAGCGCGATTCGCTGAGTCATGCCCTTCGAGTAGCGACGAATCTGCATGTCGCCGAACGGCGCCATCTGCACCTGCTCGAGCACCGCCTCGACGCGAGCCTTCAGGTGAGCGCGCGGCACCTTCGCCAGCCGGCCCGCGAGCGTCACGAACTCCCGGCCGGTGAGGTACTCGTAGGGGCTCGGGTTCTCCGGCAAGAAGCCCACCGCGCGGCGGGCGTCGGCGTCACTCGGATCTCGGCCGAAGAGCCGGCACTCACCCGACGTGGGCCGAATGAGGTTGAGGAGGAGCTTGATCGTCGTCGACTTCCCTGCGCCGTTGGGGCCGACCAACCCGAAGACCTGGCCCTCGGGGATCGCGAGGGTGAGCCGATCGAGCGCCTGAACGGTGCGAGTGCCGGTGAGGCCGCCGATTCGATAGGTCTTCGAGAGCTCTTTCGTCTCGACCGCGATCGTCACAGCTTGGGAACCCTCAGGCGCCTGAGGAGCGACGTCGAGGCCGCGCGCCCGTCCGGCCCCACGGAGAACTCGCCTCCGAACTGATCGGTTGTTCGCATGGAGGGCCAGCTGCCGCAAGAAATCACCGCCTCGAGGGACTCCGGAGCGGGGCCGCGGCTGGCACACGCGTCGATCGCGGCGTCGAGTTCCTGCAGCTCCCGCTCGACCGCGAGCTGACGGCGGCGCTCCTCGAGCTGCTTGTGGAACTCGGGCGAGAGCGTCTGCATCGCCTCGTCGATGACGGCCTGGGCCTCGTCGAACTGGCCTGCCTCGGCCATCAACACCGTCGCGGAGAGCGGCGCCAACGCCGGAGCGCTCTTGAGCTTGACGAAGCTGCGGAACTCCTCGAGCGCAGCCGCCTTGTCCTTCTTCACGTTGAGGAGGTTGAAGACGAGGACGATTCGAAGCCGGTAGTCGTCGGGCAGGTTCGCGATGCCCTTGCGCACGAGCGCTTCGGCCTCGGGCCCGTTCTCGTACTGGTTGTGACCCAAGGGGTATGGGATCGCCAACGAGAGAAAGTAGTAGGCGTGAAAGAAGCGAGGGTCGAGCTCGGTGAGGAACTGACCGTACTCGCTGAGCAGCTTGCCCTTCGAGGGCGCTTCGGGCTCGCTGATCGCGTTGAGCACCCGAAACCAATACAGCTCGATCAACAACGGCAACATCGACTTGGCAGCGGTGCGCGCGACGTTGCTGCGCAGCACCAGCGGCCTGATCCGCTCGGCTTCTTCATTGCGAGAAGCCGGCGGACGAGCAGTCGCGGCCACCAGGACGACGGCGGCCGCGACGATCAACCCTCGAACGATTACTCGGCGCAAACGTCGTCGTTGACGTCGGCGATCGTGCCGGGGGTGAACGCGTTCATCAGCGCGATCGTCATCGCGCCAGCGCAGCCCATGACGGCGGCGGTCTCGATCGTCTGCGAGGCGACCCACTGAGTGTCGGCCTGAATGTCGTTGTCGACGTTCGAGTACGCGCGAGCGGCGAAGTCACAGGCCGGGCAGGCGGCGCCGTTGATGCCGGGGTTGAGGGCGAGCGCAGCGTTGGTGCCGTCCGGGGTGAAGGAGGTCGGCAGAGCGTTCCAGTTGGTCGCCATCTGGAGCTGCGCCACGTCGAAGTTGCCGCCGTGCTTGACGGCGTCACCGTTGACGCCACAGATCGTGTCGAGGCGCACCACGCCCATCAGGTCCATGCTGCGGTCTTCGAGGTTGGCGTTCGCGCAGGCGCCCTGGGCCACCATCGTGATGTCCGGGTCGTACGCGCCGAGGTCGTAGACGTAGCGGTTGCCACGCTCAGGAGCGAAGCCGTTCGCGTTGAGGCTGGCAGTGTAGAAGCTGAGCGTCGGGAAGGTCGCCTTCTGGGCGGTGAAGATCGCCTTGAGGTTGCTGCGCGCCTCGGCCTGCTTGGACTTCGCCTGGAAGCGAATGAAGTTCGGAATCGCGATGGCCGCGAGGATGCCGATGATGGCGACGACGATCATCAGCTCGATGAGCGTGAAGCCCTTGCGCAACTTGGTCATGAGGTGTTCCCTTTCGTGTTGGTGGCGAAATGCGCCGAAGCGCCCGTTTGCGAAGTTGATGCCACGGGAGTCTCGCCGGGCCTCGCCTGATTTCAAGGATTCTGCCGGCGCTCCCACACCAGCGCTGTGCCGCTCGCCGGCAGTCGATTGACGAATTTTGTCAGTCGAGGGTGAGAACGCCTCTGGCACCATCGGGGCGAGAGGTGAATGTGCGACGACGTTGGGTCCTGCCACTGCTGATCGTCTCCGGCTTCTGTGGACTGGCGTACGAGCTGCTCTGGGTGCGACTGCTCACCCTGAGCTTGGGCGCGACGACGGCCTCGTTCTCGATCGTGCTCGCGGTGTTCTTCGGCGGGCTCGCGCTCGGCTCGCGATGGGCTGGCGGGCGGAGTCGCACGACGTCGCGGCCGCTCTTCACCTACGCGGTGTTGGAGGGAGTCACCGGCGCCCTCGGCCTCGTCCTGTACCCAGCCCTCACCCATCTGGGAGCAGTGGTGGCGTGGATCGATCCTGGGCCGACTGCAGCCGGCGCCTTGGTTCGGCTCCTGCTCGCCGCGATCTTGCTGCTCCCGCCGACGTTCCTGATGGGCGCGACGCTGCCGTTCGTCTCGGTGGGAACGATCGATCGCAACGAGAGCACGGGGAGCGGCGGCGCGCTCGTCTACGGACTCAACACGCTCGGCGCCTGTCTCGGCGCGGCGGCGATCACCTTCCTCATGCTGCCCTTGCTCGGCATCTTCGGCTCGACGCTGGTGACCGCGCTCCTCAACTTCGCGGTGGGCCTCGTCGCCTTCGTGCTCAGCCGCGGACCCGGGCGTGACGGACAGGCGACGAGCGAGGCGCCCCCGCCCGAGGCGAGCCTCGCGCCTGCCCCGAGCGTCGACCACCGGCGGGTGATGGCGGTGATGTTGAGCGCGGCGGTCGGAGGTTTCGTCGCCACCAGCGCGCAGGTCGTCTGGGCGCGGTTCTTCGCGATCACCCTCCGCGGAAACGCCTACGGCATCGGCTCGGTGCTCGTCGCGGTGCTGATCGGGATCTCGATCGGGAGCCTCCTTGCCTCCGCGGCGGCCCGTCGCTCCACCGCGCCCGCCGTCACCGCCGCCATCTTCCTCGGCATCACCCTCTTCGGTCTCTTCGTCTTCGCGGGGACGGTGCCGGTGATGAACTGGGCGTTGGTCGTGCTGCCGAACTCCGGCGTCGTCGGCACGCCGCTCCACCTGCTCGATCTCGCGGTCGTCTTGGTCTGCCTCGCGATCCCCACGGTGGCCTCGGGCGCGGTGCTGCCGTCGCTCATCACGGTGCTCGAGACCTCGGCCGCCAGGGTGGGAGAGACCCTCTCGCGCATCTACTCCGCCAACACCCTGGGCTGCATCGCGGGCTCGCTCGCGACGGGCTTCCTGCTCCTGCCCGCGATCGGCTCGGCGGCGACGCTGTACCTCGCCTACGTGCTCCTGGTGGCGACCGCGGCCATCTTCGCCATCGCGACCTGCCGTGAGCACCGCGGCTTCGTGGGCGGCCTGGTGGTGCTCTCGTTGCTCGGCGCGGCCTTCTTTCCCCAGAACGATCCGGGCGGGCTCCAGAGCCGCTCCGAGACTCGGCAAGATCCGTTCACCTTCTGGCAACAACAGGAGCGCGCGAAGCGGCAGAACACGATCTACGAGGGCGACATCGCGACGGTGGCGGTCAGCGACACGCCGCGAGGCAAGGGCCTCTCGCTCAACGGGCTCGGCCAGGGCGCGCGCTACTTCGTCCCGCCGAGGATCGCGTTCGAGTCGACGCTGGTGGCGACCGTGCCGTGGCTCCATGCAGCCAAGCACGATCGAGCGCTCGTGGTCGGGCTCGGAGCGGGAGGCACCCTCGACGCGCTCACCAAGCTGGGCGTGAAGCAGGTCGAGGTCGCCGAGCTGGAGCGCGGGGTCGTCGACGCCGTCGCGCAGATGTGGGGCGACGACGATCCGGTGAAGAAGCCCGGAGTGAGCCTGGTGCCGAACGACGCGCGCCACCACCTCCTCACCGCGCGTGGCCGCACCCCGCACAGCTACGATCTAATCACCTCGATGCCGGCCCACCCGTGGGTCGCGGCGCCGCTCTTCACTCGGGAGTTCTTCCAGCTCGCCCTCGACAACCTCGCTCCTGGTGGCGTGTTCTCGACCTGGTTCGGCGCCGGTGAAATGCCCGACAGCTCGATCGAGGGCCTCTTCGGGGCCTTCACCTCCGTCTTCCCCAACTGGATCGTCTACTGGGTGAGCGAGGTGGGCGCCTTCTACATGGTGGGCTCGGCGGACCCGATCGCCTTCGATCTCGAGCGCGCGCGCAGCTTGCTCCGCAACCCGGCCACCGCTGGCATCGACCCCACGCAGCTGGCGCCGCAGTACCTGGCCAGCCGGGTGACCGCCGCGAGCGCGCCCACCAAGCCCGCGACCCCGAAGCTCGTCAGCACCGACGACAACGGGCTCATCGAGTTCGGCGTGCAGCGCCCTCGCCGCTCGAGCCTGCTGGCGAGCCTCGGCTACTTCCCGGTGCGGAGCCTCCCTCCCGCGGTGGTCAAGGGAGCGCCCAACCTCGACGGCTTCATGATCTCGGTGATCGACGAGGCGCTGGGCCAGCCGCGCGGGTGGCTTCCGTTCGGCGGCGGCGCCGATCGCACCGCCATCGAGCGCGCGACGTCGGGCCTGGACGAGCGGGTGTCACCGTCGGTGCACGAGTACGTCAAGCTTCGCCTCGCGCTCGCCGAGAAGAAGCGTGACGAGGCGAAGGCCGCCAAGGAGCGCATCTCGGACGCGGCGATCGCCCAGCATGCGCAGGTCCTCCTCGCGGTCACCGAACCGACCCCGCAGGCCGCGCTCGCCGCGCTCGAGGGAATCGAGCAGCCCGACGTGAGAGCTCAGCGGCTCGCGTTGGGTGGCCAAGACTCGGGCGGCGAGCTGACCGAGCTCGCTGTTGACGCCGACCCGCTCGCCCTCCTCTTCTCGTCGATCGCCACGCTCGAGGCGGTGCCCGTGCTCGAGCGCGCGGAGTGGATGGCGCGGCTCCAGCGCCGTCTGTGGGCCTTCGACAGCGAGGTGCTCGCCCGGCGATGCCAGACGCGGCTCGGCGAGGCGAAGTGGGTCCTCGAGGCGCGGCTGTGCGGAGAGTTCGCCACCGACTTGAACCGAGCGCGCGGGCGAAAGCTCATCGGAACTGCGCTCGAAGCTGGCTCCCAGGGCAACTACGCGGCGGCGCTCAAGGCGCTCGTCGAGGCGAACGCGATCGTCACCCTCGAAGCGCCGCAGGCCAACGTGCTGCTCCAGGCGGGGGTCGAGCTGAACGACGCCAAGGCGGTCGAGCTCGCGACCCAGCTCCTGCTCGCCAGGGGAGTGCGGCCCGAGACGATCGAAGGCACCAAGCAACGCGCGCGCGTCGAGCACACGCTGCAGAAAGCCTTCCCAGCCGACGCGGCCGATGCGGGGCTCCCGGCCCTCAACCAGCCGTGACGTCCGCCCCACGCGGCGCGCTGATCACGACGACCCGTCATCGGGCGACAGGCCGTGCTTGGCGAGCCGGTACCGGAACGAGCGAAACGACAGCCCGAGCAGCTTGGCGGCCTTCGTCTTCGAGCCCCCGCTCCGCTCGAGGGCGGCGCGGAGGTAGCCCTGCTCGAGCCCGTCGAGGTGCCGCTCGAGGGAAAAGTCGTTCGGCAGGGCGAGCTCGCCCGGCGCCTCCACCTTCTCGTCCACGCCACGCACGATCGGCGGGAGTGACTCTGGCGCCAGCTCGTCCGTGTCGCTGAGGGTCGCGGTGCGCTCGATCACGTTCTGCATCTGGCGCACGTTCCCAGGAAACGCGTAGCCCCGAAGCACGGCGAGCGCCTCGGGGGTGAAGCGGAGCAGCGGACGGCCGAGCTCGGCCGCGACCCGTTCGAGAAAGAAGGTCGCCAGCGCCGGAATGTCGTCTCGCCGCTCTCGCAGCGGGGGCACCTCGATGACGATGACGTTGAGCCGGAACAGCAGATCTTCGCGGAACCGACCCGCCTTGACCTCGTCCTCGAGCCGGCGATTGGTCGCGGCGAGGATGCGCGCCTCGAAGGCCGACTCCCGGCTGCTGCCGACCGGCTTGACCATGCGCTCCTGAAGCACTCGGAGCAGCTTCACCTGGGTGCCCAGCGGCAGCTCCCCCACTTCGTCGAGCAGCACCGTGCCTTCACCCGCCGAGGCGAGAATGCCGGTTCGATCGGCGGTCGCACCCGTGTAGGCCCCTTTCACGTGGCCGAAGAGTTCGCTCTCGAGCACGCCCTCCGCGAGCGCACCGCAGTTCACCGGAACGAACGGGTGCTGCGCCCGAGCGCTCTCGAGGTGAATCGCCCGCGCGACGATCTCCTTGCCGGTGCCGCTCTCTCCGGTGATGAGCACCGTCGAGCGGGTCGCGGCCACCTTGTGAACGAGGCTCCACACCGCAGCCATCTTCGGGCTCGCCCCGAGGAAGATCCCTCCCTGGGTCGACGACTTCAGCCGCCGGTTCTCGAGCTTGAGGCCGCGCTTCTCGGCCGCGCGATCGACCAGCAGCACCAGCTCGTCGTTGTCGAACGGCTTGGTGACGTAGTCGTAGGCCCCCTGTCGCATCGCCTCGACGGCCGAGGCCGGGGTGCCGTAGGCGGTGATGACGATCACCTCTGGCGCGTTGGCGAGCGCGCGCGCCGCCTTCACCACGTCGAGCCCAGACTGCTTCCCGAGCCGAAAGTCGGTGACCACCACGTCGGGAGGGCTGGCGTTCAGCTTCGCGATCGCCTCGGTGGCAGAGCTCGCGGTCGTCACCCGGTAGCCGTGGGTCGAGAGCATCATCTCGAGGAACTCGCGAATGGACAGCTCGTCGTCGACGACGAGAACCTCAGGCACGCACCACCTCCTCGTTCGTCAGATCGAACCGAAACGACGTTCCCCGCTGCGGCGACGACTCGACGACGATTCGGCCGCCGTGGGCGTGCGCGATCGACTGCGCCGTCGAGAGGCCGAGCCCGGTTCCGTCGGGGGTTCGACTGAAGAAGGGCTCGAAGATGTGGTCGATCTCCTCGGGCGCGACCGAGCCCGCGCTGTCCCAGACCTCGAACAAGGTGGGCCCCTCGCGCGGCACCGACACCCGCACCTTCCCGCTCGCCCCAGCTGCTCGGAACGCGTTGCGCAGGAGGTTGATGAGCACCTGCCGAATCTGCTCCGGATCGACGGAGGCGCTGCGTGGCTCCAGCCGCTCCTCGATGGACGCACCGCGCGCGTCGGGATCGGCGCGGAGCACCTCGATCGTCTCGGCGACGAGGGTGTCGAGCCGCACCGGCTTTCGCTGAGGCGGCTTGTGCTTGGCGAGCTCGAGGTAGCTCTCCACGAGATGGGCGAGGCGGTCGGCTTCCCGCACGATGATCCGGCTGAGGCGCTCCTGGGAGGAGCCCGACGGGGCGTCGGACAGCAGCATCTGGGCCGAGCCGCGCATCGAGGCGAGCGGGTTGCGCACCTCGTGCGCGAGGGTGGCCGACACCTTGCCGAGCTCGGCGAGCGCATCGAGCCGGGCCATCGCGTCCTCCTTGCGGCGCACCTCGGTCAGATCCTGGAAGACGACCAGCAACGAGCCAGAGGCGTCGAGCGGAGAGGTCGACACCCCGAGGATCCGCTCGCCGACTGGGGTGCCGATCACGCTCTCCCACCGTCGCCCGGCGCGCAGCGATCGCACTCCGGGAAAGAGGGTCTCGATCGGCGGGAACGGCACCTCGGCCGACAGCCCGAGGATCGACAGGCCCGCCGGGTTGATGAACCGCACCAGGCCGTCGGCTTCGGAGACCGCGAGGCCCGAGGTGATGTTGGTGACGATTCGATCGCGCAGCAGCTTGGTCCGGGCGAGATCCTGCTCGCTGGTGACGAGCTGGCCGCGAGTGCGAATCAGCTGCTCCGAGATGTAGGCGCTCAGGCCCCCGACCAACGCCTGCGCGAGCAGCTGGGTCCCGGTCTCGACGAGCCGGGGAGGCGTGCCGGTGGAGAGCGCGTGCCACCCGGTGATGCCGATCGACGCCACTGCCGAGGTGATCGCCGCGCCCAGCGCGCCCCGGCGGCCCAGCACCACGGCCCCGCCGATGATCGCGAGCAGGTACGCGAACCAGAAGGGAGAGTCGACGCGATCGGTGAGGAGCACGATCGAGGTCGCGAAGACGATCGCTCCGAGCACCTGCGCCCACCCGAGCAGCCGCCCCGAGTACCCACGACGCAGCGCGATCGCCGAGCCCAGGGTGACGAAGTAGTCGAGGCTCACCACCGCGAACCAGGCCGGCTCGCTGCCCAGCGGCTCGGCCGGGTTCTTTCTCCCCGAGAGCTGGATCGCCGCCGCGATGAGGATCAGCGTCGCGGCGACGGTGCGAAACACCATCAGCGCGATCAGGCGCGGCCTGAAGTCTCCGACGGAACCGGTGAAGAGTGGACCGGTGGTGGTTCGCGGCCTGACGCCCGAAGGGCTACTTGATGGCACTGGCGATGGTGAAGATCGGCATGTACATCGCGATGAGGAAGCCGCCGACGACGCCGCCGAGGAAGACCATCATCACCGGCTCGATGGCGGCGGTGAGCGCAGCGACCGAGGTGTCGACCTCTTCGTCGTAGAAGTCGGCGATCTTCGCGAGCATCTGATCCATCGCACCCGTCGCCTCGCCGACGCCGATCATCTGCACCACCATCGACGGGAAGACCTTGGTGTCGGCGAGCGGCCCGGCGATGTTCTTTCCTTCGGAGATCTTCGTCCGCACATACAAGATCGCGTTCTCGATCGTCCGGTTACCGGCGGTCTTCGCGGTCACGTCGAGCGCGTCCAAGATGGGAACACCCGAGCTGATCATCGTGCCGAGCGTTCGAGTGAACCGCGCGACGGCGACCTTGGTGAGCACCGTTCCGATGACCGGCACCACCAAGATGGCCTTGTCGAAGATCTCCCGGCCCCGTGGGTTTCGGTAGAAGGCGACGAAGGCGACGACGGCGGCGACGATCACCCCGATCATGATCAGGATGTATTTCTGGAGCCACTCGGACAAGTCGACGACGAACTGGGTCGGAGCCGGGAGCGCCGAGCCGAAGTCGCTGAACATCTTCGCGAAGACGGGGGTCACCTTGAGGAGGAGCAGCGCGGTGACGCCGATACCGACCGTGATGACGATCGCCGGGTACGTGAGCGCGCCCTTGACCTTGCCCTTCAGCTTCTCGGCCTTCTCTCGGTAGACCGCGAGACGGTTCAAGATCGTGTCGAGAATACCGCCGACCTCACCGGCCGCGCAGAGCTGCACGAAGAGCTCGTCGAACACCTTCGGGTGCTCCTTGAGCGCGTCGGAGAACGTCGAGCCGCCCTCGACGCGGGTCTTGATCGCGAAGATCACCTTGCGAAAGGCCGGGTTCGGCGTCTGCGACCCCAAGATGTCGAGGCACTGAACGAGCGGCAGGCCGGCGTCGATCATCGTCGCGAACTGGCGCACGAAGATCAGAATGTCCTTCCCGCCCACTCCACCGACGCCCGGGAGCGTGAGGCCCGAGTCGAGGATCGTCTTCTTCCGCACCTTCGTCGGGGTGAGGCCGAGCGACTTGAGGCGAGCGTCGACGGCGGCGAGATCGGAAGCCTCCATCTCGCCCTTCTTCACCTCGCCGGCCTTGGTCTTCGCTTCCCAGAGAAAGATCGGAACCGACTTCTTGGG
>JBPOIJ010000125.1:0-2772 GCA_052034585.1 Myxococcota bacterium | reverse complement strand
CATCAACGGGCTCGAAACGTTCTTCAGCGGCGGCTCCTACGGCTATCAAAAATACGCGTTCGGCATCGGCAAGGAGTATGGCGATGTGGACGTGGCGCTGTTTGCCAGCCAGGTGGCGGAAGACGGTTACATCCGGCGCAGCAACTACGATACGCAGACCGTCAATCTCAATTTTCGCTTCAAGCTTGGCGACAAGGACAGTTTCTACGTGAAGGCGGTGTCGAACGCGTTGAATGCGAACGTGCCGACGCGCCTGACGTTGGCGCAGTTCAATGCCGACCATCGTCAGACCGGCGGCACCGGCCCTGGCAACGATGCCGCCAGATTGGGTCAGCGGCGGCACGACCGGCGCACCATCATCGGCGGCATGTACGAACGTCAGATCGACGCCAGTACGGTGTTCACGCTGGAGGCGGACTACGACGTGCGCGACATCAACCAGACGTTTACGCAGATCAATGACGCGTTCTATCCCAACTTCAAGGGCTATGCGGATCTCCGGCATGATGGCCGTCTGGGAGAGATGCCGCTCAGGAGTTATGTGGGATTCTTCGCCAACAATATGGAGCAGGAATCGCAAACGTTCGAAAATCTCGGCGACTTTCGCGGGTCACGCGGCACCCTGGTGCAGAACAGTCGTGGGACCATTCGCAATATCGGCGGACGGTTGCGGGAAGAACTGGAGTTTGTGCCCAAGTGGACATTGGCGGCGGGTATCGGGTTTCAACAGTCACAGGTCAGTGTGCAGACGATCAACTATACGGCGGGGGCGCTCGGCTCGTCACCCGGTGCGGATCGTACCTTCTACAATTGGGCGCCGGAGGTGTCGGTGTCCTGGAGACCCACTGAACAGCACCGCCATTGGGTGCGTGCCTCGACCGGCTATTCCGTGCCGGGCTTCGCGAATTTGACGACTGGCCTGGACGGATTAGCCGGGACGAATTTTTCGATCAAGCCGCAGAAGAACTACAATTTTGAAATCGGCACCGACTCGAAGCTGCACAAGACCTTCGGCGTGCAACTGGTCGGATTCTGGGTGTTGGTCAAGGACGAGATCATCTCACAGGTCAACTCAACCACGGCGGGTTCGTTTGCCATCAACGCCGATTCCTCCCAATATCGGGGCGTCGAAGCCAGTTACAATTGGCGGCCCGCGCCTGGTTGGCGTGTCTCCGGGGCCTACACGCATATCGACGCGCAATACATCAACTTCGCCGATCAGTTCAGAGTGAACGGGGTAGGCCCGGTCACGCAGGTTCTGCGCGACGGAAAGTACGTGCCGAACGTCGCGCGTGATGTTCTGAACCTGAAGCAAGAATACGATCATCCCTCGGGATGGGGCGGCTGGTTCGAGACCACCTATTGGAATAGCTACTTTCTGAACAACAACAATACGGTGGGGGCTCCGGCCTATTGGCTGCTGAACGCGAATCTGCACAAGACGGTGGAGTTCAGCCCCACCTCGTGGTTCCGGTTCGCGAAGTTCTATCTGCAGTTGGACAACCTCGCCGATAAGCGATACGTCGGGTCAGGCGGCGTGATAGCGGACAGCACGCCCGACGCCAATAAGACTCTGTTTTTTGCCGGCTATGGTAGGGCCTTCTATGCCGGGGTCACGCTGGGACTATTTTAACGGGTGAGCCACGACGGCCTGAAGACAGCGCTGTGCGTCTAGTGGAGTGATGGGCGTGGTCGTCGAGAAGCGTGCTCCCGCGGTGGCGGGCATCGATCTCCTATGTTCCGGCGGGTCATGTCAGGAGTTCGCATGGTCACGTGGTTCATGCACCGGTGGCGGCGCGGTGGGTTCTCCGGCCTGCTTGGCTCGATCCCGCGCCGAATACATCGACCCGCACGCCGGTTGCTGGGGCGCGAACCGCAGGAATTCGAGATCGCGTACCATGTCGTCGTAGATCGCTTCCGTCCCTCCGTGCATGAAATAGGTCTCGTGCCAGAAACCGGTCGCTCCCGAACCCTTCAAAAACCTCTGCCGCCACTCACGGTGCGGATCGGACCGTGCCCACCGTTCCTGCGAGGCAAAGTCTCTCCAGTACTGGCGCATTCCGACGTGCGGAGGGGCGAGGGCCCACAGCAGGTTTTCGTGCAGCAACAGTCCGTCGGGCTGAGCCTCGACCGATTGCGCGATGTTCGGGCCGAAGCCGAACAGGGTTTTGAGTCCGGTCAGCCGGCTGACCCGCATCCCCAGGTAAATCACGACGAGGTCAGGATAGGCGGACAGATCGACGGTGCGCCGATCGACGCGAGGGGGCACGCCCGATCTTCTTTGCCTGAAACAATGGGGGAAGGGGCGCGCGATTCTATCGGCAGACTCAGAGAGGGGCGATTGAGGATAGGGCAGAACGTGTAACGAAGGAGACGTGAAGCGGGAAACGATAGGAGTGTGAAACGTCGAACGGGCCACTGGTTACTTTCACCTCTGCCGGTTCACGGTCTGAAACTGTAGCATCTGTGAGCAGGTGTCTGTAGACCATTTCCTACGCGGTATCGTAGGCTACCTCCCCTTTCATATGTAGGAACATTCTGTGAACGATCTCCTTCGCGCCATGCATGCGACCGAACGATCCGGCCGGGCCTCCCGGCTGGTTGCTCTGCTTGCCTGCCTGCTCATCGGGATCCGGTTCGCGGCGGGCATCGTCTGCTCGACCTGCTTTACCGATTGGGAGCAGGCGAAGACGCGGGCCTTCTATCTCCATAGCGGGTGGGATCGTGATCGATGCCACCATGGGC
The DNA here is from genome assembly GCA_052034585.1 of Myxococcota bacterium. GTDB lineage: Bacteria > Myxococcota > Myxococcia > Myxococcales > Myxococcaceae > Xiheimicrobium. Next base: position 27 of record JBPOIJ010000125.1, on the reverse strand, counting down.
TGGCTCCGGCCAGCCTGTGGATCGTCT
>JBPOIJ010000001.1:0-116992 GCA_052034585.1 Myxococcota bacterium | reverse complement strand
GACCGCGAGCACACCCAGCACGGATGCGAGGTCTGCACCTCCGCCGACCTGCAAGAGGCCGCCGACGATGATGATGCCTGAGATGGCGTTGGTGACGCTCATGAGCGGGGTGTGGAGGGCGGGCGTCACCGACCAGATCACCTGCCACCCGACGAAGCAGGCCAACACGAAGACCGTGGAGTGCTGGAGAAAGTCGGCGGGGGCGAAGCGCCCCAACCCGAAGAGGACGGCGATGACGAGGATTCCTCCCACCGTCGAACCCCAGGCGGCCCGGTTGGGCGCGGTGAGGTGCTCCTGTTGTGGCTTGGCGTCGGGCGGCGGGGCGACCGGCTTCGGCGCCTCTTTCGCGGTGACGGGCGCGGGCGCGGGCTTCGGCGGGCTGGGCTCCTTCACCGGGAGCGGCGGAAGCGTCTCGCCCTGGTAGAGGAGGAGCGCGGGGCGTACCACGTCGTTCTCGAGCGGCCAGCTCAAGGTGTCACCCGTGCCCAGCTCGCCAGTGAGGTGCACGAGGTTCATCGCGAAGAACCGCGACGAGGTGCTCGCCATTCGACTGGCGAGATCGGTGAACCCCAAGATCTTCACTCCGTCGTGCTCGGCCACCTGCCCCGGAAGGGTGAGCTCGCAGTTGCCACCCTGCTCGGCGGCCATGTCGACGACGACCGAGCCGGGCCGGAGGTTCTGCACCACGTCCTTCGGCAGGAGGATCGGCGCCTTCGTACCGGGCACCAGCGCGGTGGTGATGATGACGTCGACTTCCTTCGCCTGCGTGCGGAAGAGCGCCATCTCGGCGGCGATGAACTCGGGGCTCATCACCTTCGCGTAACCGCCCTGGCCTTCACCGGACTCCTTGAGGGTGACCTCGAGGAACTTGGCGCCGAGCGACTCGACCTGCTCTCGCGCCGCGGCCCGAGTGTCGAAGGCCCGAACTTCGGCGCCCAACGCGCGCGCGGCTCCGACGGCCGCCAACCCGGCGACGCCGGCGCCGATGATCAGCACCTTCGCTGGAGGCGTCGAGCCGGCGGCAGTGACCTGCGGCCCCATGAAGCCCTGGAGGTGCGCGGCTGCTTCGACGACTGCGCGGTAGCCCGAGAGGTTCGCCTGGGACGAGAGCACGTCCATCTTCTGGGCGCGGGTCACTCGAGGAATGCGCTCGAGCGCGAGGGCCGAGGCCTTCTTGGCCTTGAGCGAGTCGACGAGGGTCGGGTTGCGCTCCGGCTGCATGAGCGAGACGACCGTCGCGCCGTCCTTCAGCTTGCCGATCTCGTCGGTGCTCGGCGGCCGAACCTTGAAGATCGTCTCGCACTGCCACGCCGAGTCGACGATCACCGCGCCCGCCTCGGTGTACGCCTGATCGGAATAGCCCGCCGCGAGCCCCGCCCCCCGCTCGACGTGAAGGACCAACCCGCGCTGCGCGAGCTTCTTCACCGATTCAGGAGTTGCTGCCACCCGACGCTCGTTCGCGAGCGTCTCCTTCGGAACGCCGATGATCGATGCCACGGCGCGCACCATCGCCGAGGGCTGGGTGCGGCACAAAGGAAAGTTGTGGCCGCACAGCGTCGAGGCTGAAGCCTAACTCCTCGTGATCAGTCGAAGAATTGAGGTGAGACAACTCCGGTCACCCTCGATGCGATACATTCCTACTTCTGCCTCGTGGAGGGCACTCCGAATGAGCAAGGTCTCTGACAATCGCCCCTCGTTGCTCCAGAGCTTTCGCGCCAGTTCCCAGACCGCGGCGCGACGGCTGACCGAGCACACCGAACAGAACACCGTCGACACCGATCATCGCCGCTTCAACTCGGAGTTCGATCTGCGGGGCGGGAACGCGTCGGGCACCAAGGGCTTCGGTCAGAACCTCGCCGACATCGCCACCATCAAGACGATCAAGACCAAGCCGGTGAAGAACGCCGAGCCTGGCGTCAAGAAGGGCGCGCTCGAGAAGAAGATCGACTCGCTCGGCGTCACCGTCGGCCGCTCCTCGTTCGAGGCTGAAGTTGGGGTGGCTTCGAAGGGCGTCGATCAGAAGAAGGTGCAGTCGGAAGGGTACGACACCGGCTACCGAGTGCTTTCGGCGTACGCCGAGGGCTCGGGCAGCGCGAAGATCGGCAAGGTGACGCGGCTCCAGGGCAGCGTGACGGCCGGGGCCGTGCTCGCGCAGGGTGAGGTGCAAGGGAACGCGCAGCTCGGCGGAGTGAACCTCTCGGGACAAGCGCAGGGCACCGTCGGTGTCGTGGGCACCGCGAATGGGCGGTTGGCGGTCGACCTCTTCGGCCGTCGGCCCACCGTGAAGCTCCGCGCAGGTGTCGAGGCGTTCGCCGGTGCGAAGGTCTCCGCCGAGGGCCGGGTCGACACCCAGTACGGCGGCGTCGGCGTGCGCGGCGAGGCGATGGCGGGAGTGGGCGTCAAGGCGAACGTCAACGCGGGCATCGAGAACGGCCGGTTCAAGGCGAAGGTCGAGCTCGGCGCCGCGCTGGGCATCGGTGGCTCGGTCGGCTTCGACGTCGACGTGAACTACGAACAGATCGGCAAGAAGGCGGTCGATCTCGGGCGCTCCGCCGTCAACACCGTCGTCAGTGGCGCCTCGGCCGCGGTCGATGGCGCGAAGAACCTGGTGAGCTCGGGTTGGAATACCGTCTCCGGCTGGTTCCACTGACCTCGCCGAGCCTCGCCGAGCCTGGTTTCCCGACTCATTCGGCGCCGAGCCTGTTTTCCCGACTCAATCGGCGCCGAGCCTGGTCGCGATGGCGGTAAGATCCGCTCATGCCCACCCTTCAGGAGCTGCTCGAGCGCGGTGATCGCGATGGTGCGCGGAGCGCGGCTGAGAAGCGGCTTGCCAGCACGCCCTCCGACGCCGAAGCCCTCGCGACCCTCGCGCGCTTGGAGCTCGAGGCTGGTGAGCTGGACACCGCTCGCCGACACCTCGCTCGCGTCCCTCCCAAGGACCGTCAACGCTACGAGGTGCTGCTCTCGGAGGCGGTCCTCCAGCAGCTCAGCGATCAGCCCGACGCAGCCCGCCTCGCCTTCGCCCAGCTCACCGGAACGCACCCCGATCGTCACGAGGGCTTCTTCGCGTTGGGGATCTCGCTGCTCGACAAACAAGACGCCAAGGGAGCCGAGCGCGCCCTGGCCTCGGCGGTGAAGCTCGCGCCGAAGCACTTCTTCTATCGCTTCCGCTATGCCGAGGCGTCCGCACAGGCCGGGCACTTCGAGCAGGCCTCCGATGAGCTCCTGACCTGCATCGAGCTCAAGCCCGACTTCAACCTCGCCTACACCGCGCTCGCCCGCATGCTCGAGGCGGGCGGAGAGGGCGCGAAGGCACTCGAGCTGATCGATCTCGGTCTCGGCGCGTTACCCGGCAATGCACGGCTGGTGGCCGAGCGCGCACGGCTGTTGGCGAACGCGGGTGAGATGGCGCAGGCCCTCGAGCAGGCGAAGGCGCTCCAAGGCGGCGCGTTGGCGCTCGTCGAGCAGCTGATGTTGCTCAACGCTCACGACGCGGCGCTCGCGCTCTGCGACGAGCTCGAAGCGCGTGGCCAAGGCTCGGCGAAGCTCTCGCTCCTGCGAGGCCTCACCTCCGAGAACGCAGGGCTCCTCGACGAGGCGCTCGAGGCGTACGCGAAGGCGATGGCGCAAGACCCCTCCGATTGGGCGCCCGCCAACAACCGCGGGCTGCTCCTGCTCGAGCTGGCTCAGGACGACGCTGCGAAGCTCTCCGAAGCGAAGGCCACCTTCGAAGAAGCCATTCGGCGCGCGAACGGCAAGGCGGTGGAACCGATGCTCAACCTCGCGCTGCTCCACGGCCACCAGAAGGACTTTGCCGCGGGAATCGCCCTCGCGAAGTCGGTGGCGCACCACCCGAGCGCCGGTCCGCTCAAGGCGCAGGCCGAGAAGATGATCGCCTCGATGGAGAAGGCCGCGAAGCAAGGGTGACGAGCGTGCTGTGGTGGGTCTTTGGTGGGCTCTCGGCGCTCTCCGCCCTCGCCGCGGTGGCGCTCTTCGTCGCGGGGTCGAAGCGCAGCCTCGCCTCCCGGCATCTCGGGCGTTGGCTCCCCCGCTCGGCGACCATCACCAGCGTCGGGTTCGAGAGCCGAGGCGACCGGGGGATCGTGCGCTTGGTGTTCGACGTGGAAGGGCGGTCCTCCAGCGCGCTGGACATCGGTGACGAGCCTCGACCGATGACCGAGCGCCAGGACCTGCTCGAGCGGTTTGCGTCAGGCACCGTTCACCCGGCGCTCGTCGATCCGACCGGCTCGGCTCCGCCCGTCCTCGTCACCGGGCTCGCGCAGCCGAAGGCGAGGTTCGTCGTCGGAGCCATCTTCCTGCTCCTCTCACTCGTCCTCCTCTCGGTGGGCGCGATGGTGCAAGGAGTGCTCGCGACGCTTCACTCGCGGTGAAGAGGCGAGGCACGTCGGGCACGTCACCTCCGAGGCGACCTCCGTCGCGATGCCCTCGACCTGCGCCCGATGAGCGGCTTCGCGATCGCGCGGGTTGCACCGCACCATGCCGTCGTCGTCGAGGGCGTGCCGTTCACGTTTGCGCCGCGGGTCTCGTTTGCTCATCGCGCCTCCGACCGTTCGCGGGTTCGTTTCGACCGCTCGGCGATCGACCCGACTCGAACTGCGCGCAGCCGGCATCCTCCCGGCATGGATGCGTTCCTCATGAGGTACCTCGTTGGCTGGTGCGCGATCTGCGTGTTGGCCTTCATGCTGTTCCTCAAGGACGTGCGCCCCGACTGGACCGGACACCTCCGCGCGATCGGCGTGCCCTGGCGGCTGGCGCTCTTCCTTCCTGCCATCGTCTTCGTCACCTTCGCCGGCCGCTACACCGACGACGAGACATGGGACAGCTGGGTCGGCGGAGGCATGGCGACGCTGACCTTCCTCACCTCGGGCTTCAGCATCGGGACGCTCGCGCGGGTGCTGAGGCGAGAAGCGCGGCTCGTCGAGGGCTTCGTGGCGCTCGTGCTCCTGCTCTTCTCGAGCAGCTGGTTCTACGACGGCGCGCTCCTGCTTCGTGACGGGGCCTACACGCACCGCTGGCTCGGGAATCTCCGGCTCTCACCCATCATCTACGTCTGTGCTGGCGTGGTGATGAACCTCGAGGCGCGGGCGGGACGCCTGGCGTTCGCCTTCACTCGTGCAGACTGGCCCCGCCCTCGCGAGCACCGGCCGTCGTGGAAGCTCGCGCTCGCCGCGACGCCGCTCGTGCTGGTGGCGGCCTACGTGTTGGTCGCCTTCGTCGGGTGGCACCGCTGAACCAGGACGGCGCTCACGGCCAGGTCGCGTTCCAGCGAATCGTGTCCATCCGCACGCAGCGTTCTCCGCTGACTGGCATGTCGGTCTGGAGATTCCACGCTTGGAACGAGACGTTGGTGGCCTGCCCCGCGAAGGTCCCCGCCGACATGTTCGCGGTGCCGGTGGTGACCGAGTAGGCGCCGGAGGTCGCGAGGTAGTTCCCGAGGCACGGTCCCTGCGGCGAGCTGCACCCGACGGTGAAGATGAAGCACGGGTTGCAGTTCGAGTAGTGGGTGCCGACGGGAATGGTGTTCGAGAAGGGGATCGTGGGGACGCTGCCGACCGCGTGGTAGACCCCGACCTCCATCACGGCGTAGGTCTGCGGGCTGGTTCCGGCGATGGGCACGTAGCCCTTCGTTTCCCACACCATCTCGGTGCCGGTCATCGTCGCCCGGTAGGTGCCCTTGATGGTGGACGCGGTGAGGTCGAAGTCGGCGACGACCTGACAGCCCCCTGCGTCCGGCTGACCTCCGCCGGTGCCCGAAGTGCCTCCGCCGGTGCCCGAGGTGCCTCCGCCGGTGCCCGAGGTGCCTCCGCCGGTGCCCGAGGTGCCTCCGCCCGTGCCCGAGGTGCCTCCGCCGGTGCCCGAAGTGCCTCCGCCGGTGCCCGACGATCCACCGCCGCCGAGGATGACGGCGCAGTTGTTCGAAATGCACTGCTGGCCCGAGCCGCAGGAGACGCAGACGACCCCGTCCTTCCCGCAGCCGGTGGGCGTGTTCCCCGGAGCGCAGCGGCCGTTGGCGTCACAGCACCCAAGGCAGTTCGACGAGCTACACATCGACATCGGAGTGCAGGTGGCGAAGCTCAGCGCGAGGCCGAGGAGGAACCCGACGAGAGGGACGAAGCGGTGGATCACGTGGACACTCCGAAGCGGCCAGGGAGGAGCCGATGCAATCGGGTCGCTCGCGCAGAGTCAACGTCCACCGCCCCTTGCGTCGACATTCTCCCCGTCGATTCGAGCGTGCGCTTCCGAGTCGTTTGGGTCTAGGGGAGCCAGGCCGGCCCGGCATCACGCGTCGGGCGCTCGAATCGATCGGCGACGCACGAGGCGCTGCCCTGATCGCAGTGAAAGCCCACTCCACACTCGATGCCACACCGGTTGCCGGGCAGGCTCTCGCGCGTGTTGAGCGGGGGCACTCCAGGTTGGGGCGGGCGGGTGATGGGGATCGAGGTGCTCGGCGCGAGGTTCCTGCAGGCGGTCACGAGGAGGCCCAGGGCGATCGCGCGCCTCACGCGCCACCTTCCATGACGATGAGGACCTGCCCCGCCGTGACCTGCTCGCCCTCCTGGACGAGGATCTTCTGCACCACTCCGTCGGCGGGCGCGGTGGTCGTCTGTTCCATCTTCATGGCCTCGAGGACGAGCAGCGCCTGGCCCGATTTCACCGAATCGCCAGCCTTCACCATCACCTTCACGACCTTCCCCGGCATCGGCGCGATGAAGCCGCCCTTCACCGCGTCGTCACCGGGCGGTGGAAAGCGATCGACCTCCTCGAGGCGGACGTCGCCGAGCGGCCCGTGGAGGTGAACTGCTCGCCCCTCGCAGACCAGCCGTAGGGTGTGAACGAGGCCGTCGGGCCCCTCGAGGACGAAGCGCGCGCCGTCGCGAGCGTGCACTCGCCAGCGCTCGGGCTGGTGCCCACTCGTGACGTCGAACTCGCCGGCGCCGAGCTCTCGGTAGGCGACGGGCAGCTCGACCGTGCCGACCTTCCATTCCTGCCGTTGATCTCGGAAGCGGTTGTTCCGGTACCCGGTGACGACGCCAGGGAGGAAGTCGTCTCGCTCTCGTCGGAGCTGGAAGGAGAAGAGGGTGGCGGCGATGGCGGCCAGGCGATCGCGGGCCTCGTCCTTCGGCTCGAGCAACGCGGGCAGCTCGTCGGCGATGAGGTTGGTCGAGAGCGCGCCGCTCATCACCTTGGGGTGACGGAGCAACCGGGCGAGGAAGGCCTTGTTGGTGGTGAGCCCCAGCACGCTGGTGCCATCGAGGACGCGGGCGAGGGTGGCGAGCGAGTGGGCGCGCGACTCGGCGTGGACGATCAGCTTGGCGATCATCGGGTCGTAGTGTGGTGTCACCTCTCCGCCCGACTCGATGCCGGCGTCGACGGTGAGCCCGCCCACCTCGGGTGGCGTGAAGTCGAGCACCTTGCCGATGGCGGGGAGGAACTGGTTCGCCGGATCCTCCGCGTAGAGGCGCACCTGCACCGCGTGACCGCGCTGCGTCACCTCGGCCTGGCCGAAGCCGAGCTTCTCTCCGCGCGCGACCCGCAGCTGCTGCTCGACGAGATCGATCCCGGTGACCTGCTCGGTGACCCGGTGCTCGACCTGGAGCCGGGTGTTCATCTCGGAGAAGTAGAAGCGGCCCGCCTCGTCCATGATGAACTCGACGGTGCCTGCGTTCGTGTAGTCGACGGAGCGGCCGACCTCGAGCGCCGCCTCGCAGAGCTGCTGGCGGGTCTCGCGCGTGAGGGCGGGTGACGGCGTCTCCTCCACCACCTTCTGGTGACGGCGTTGGAGTGAGCACTCGCGCTCGAAGAGGTGGAGCAGGGTGCCGTGCTGATCTCCGAGCAACTGCACCTCGAGGTGTCGCGGCCGCTCGAGGTACTTCTCGATGATCAGCGTCGGATCACCGAAGGCGCTCTGGGCTTCGCGTCGCCCCGACTCGATGCAGGCCGCGAGCTCTTTGGGGCTGCGCGCGATCTTCATGCCCTTCCCGCCGCCGCCAGCGCTCGGCTTGAAGATGACCGGGAGCCCGATCTCGAGCGCCTTCGCCTCGAGCAGCGCCGACGACTGATCGCCGCCGTCGAAGCCCGGGACGAGTGGGACTCCGCGCTTGCCGACGAGCGCCTTCGCCTCCCGCTTGAGGCCCATCGCGCGAATCGCCTTGGGCGTCGGGCCGACGAAGACGAGGCCGGCATCGATCACCGCCTGCGCGAACTCGGGGTTCTCGGCGAGAAAGCCGAAGCCCGGGTGAATCGCGTCGGCGCGGCTCTTCTTCGCCGCCTCGAGGATCGCGTCGATTCGCAGGTACGAGTCCTTCGACGCTGCTGGGCCGATGCGCACGGCGGCGTCGGCGAAGCGCACCGCGGGCGTGGAAGCGTCCGCGTCGGAGAAGACCGCGATGGGCGACAAACCCATGCGGCGCACGGTGCGCATGATGCGAAGGGCGATCTCTCCACGATTGGCGACGAGGACGCGTTCGATGGGTCGCATGATCAGTGCCTGAAGACGCCGAAGCTGGTGGTGCCCTCGACCTTGCGTGAGTACGCGGCCGAGAGAGACAGCGCGATGACGGTGCGGGTGTCTCGCATGTCGATGACCCCGTCGTCCCAGAGCCGCGCGGTCGCGTAGAGCGCGCTCGACTGCTGATCGATCTGGTACTCGATCATCTGCTTCATGCCCGAGAGCGTCTCTTCGTCGACGGGCTCGTTGCGCTTGGCGGCGGCGTTGCGCTGAATGATGTCGAGCACGCCCGCCATCTGCTTGCCGCCCATCACCGCGATCTTGTGGTTCGGGTAGGTGAAGAGGAAGCGCGGCTCGTAGGCGCGGCCGGCCATCGCGTAGTTCCCCGCGCCGTAGCTCGCGCCCATCATCACCGTCACCGCCGGCACGGTGGAGTTCGACACCGCGTTGATCAGCTTCGCGCCGTTCTTGATGATGCCGCCGCGCTCGTAGCTGCTGCCCACCATGAAGCCGGTGATGTTCTGGAGGAAGAGGAGCGGCACGTCGGCCTGGTTGCAGAGCTGAATGAACTGCGCGCCCTTGTTCGCCGACTCGGAGAAGAGAATGCCGTGGTTGGCGAGGATGCCGACCGGGAAGCCGTGGAGGTGCGCCCAGCCGCAGACCAGGGTGTTGCCGTAGAGCGGCTTGAACTCCGAGAAGCGCGAGCCGTCGACGATGCGGGCGATCACCTCGCGTGGATCGAAGGGCACTCGCGGGTCGGGAGAGACGATGCCGTAGAGTTCGGCGGCGTCGTAGCGAGGCGGCTCCACCACGCGCGGGCGAGGCGCGGCGTGCTTTTCCCATTCGAGGTGCGCCACCACTTCGCGGCACAGTCGCAGCGCGTCGCGTTCGTTCTCGGCGAGGAAGTCGGAGACGCCGGAGACCTGGCTGTGCATCAACGCTCCTCCGAGCGTCTCGTCGTCGACCTCTTCGCCGGTCGCCATCTTCACCAGCGGCGGGCCGCCCAGGTACACCTGCGCCTGGTTCTTCACGAAGATCGCGTAGTCGCTCATGCCCGGCACGTACGCGCCACCGGCCGTCGAGGACCCGAAGACGACGGTGATGCTCGGCTTTCGCTGCGCGCTCGCCCGGGTGAGATCACGAAAGCCCGCGCCGCCGGGGACGAAGATCTTGTCCTGGTTGGGCAGATCGGCGCCGCCCGACTCGGTGAGGCTGATCGAGGGCAGCCGGTTGGAGTGGCCGATCTCCGCGAGCCGGCGCACCTTCACCACCGACAGCTCGCTCATCGAGCCGCCCTTCACCGTCGACTCGTTGGCGGTGATGAGGCACTCGACCCCCGAGACTCGCCCGACCCCGCCGATGACCGAGGCGCCCGTCGCGTGCCCGTCGACGCCATGGCCGGCCAGCGCGCAGAGCTCGAGGAAGTGGGAGTCCCGATCGAGCAAGAGCTCGAGTCGCTCCCGAGGCAACAGCTTGCCGCGCGAGAGGTGCCGCTCGTTGTACTTGGGGCCGCCGCCGACCAGCGACTGCTGCAGCGCCTGGGTCACCGGCTCGAAGAGCTTCTGGTTCTCGTCGCGGTTCTTCTTGGAGACGTCGCTCTTCGGGTCGTGGTGGGTGCGCAGCACCGGGTACGCCTGCTCGTCGACGCGCATGGCCGCGCAGTGTCATTGCCTGTGCGCGGCAGTCAATCGAAATTGACTCGTGAATCAACGAAGCGGCTCAATGGAGCGTGAGGGCCTCGACCTCGGGCTCGACGCAGACGCGACGGGCCACCTTGCGCACGAAGGAGGGATCGAAGGGCTTCACCTCGTAGTCCTCGGCGCCGAGCTCGAAGCAGCAGTTGCGCATGTACTGATCGTCGTTCGCCGAGAGCATGATCACCGGCACGTCACGGGTCTTGTCGTTGCGCTTCAAGGCGGCGAGCAGATCGCGGCCGTCTTGCAGTTGGTGCACGTCGAGGACGATCAAGTCGGGGTGATGCTGCTCGGCGATCTCGACGACGTTCGATTTCGTGTCGACCAGCACTTCGATGCCGAAGCGTCTCGCTTCCCGCTTGAGTGCGTTCACGAGCAGTGGTTCGTCGTCGGAGACCAGGATGGTGGGAGAGCGGTCCATGGGTGCACTCAAGGGAGGGAGACGAGCGCAGAGGGAGCAACGGGCAGACCACGCCGAGGCTCGGCAATCCAAGCCGGTTAACTCGGGAGCGGTGGGGTGGGCCTCGCACCCTGGGTGTCCGCGGACTCGGGACTTGCTAGAAGCCGCCCGTCGTCTTCACCCCTGGAGGCTTTCATGAAGCGGATCAGCATGGTCGTCGCGGTGATGGTGTCGCTCCTCGTGCCCGTGTCGTCGGCGTGGGCCTGTGGGTCGGACTCCGACTGCAAGGTGGGCAAGTGCTCGAGCGGCAAGTGCGGCAACTGCGGCTCCGACTCGGACTGCAAGGGCCACAGCAAGTGCTCGAGCGGCAAGTGCAACCACTGCGGCTCCGACTCGGACTGCGGCGTGGGCAAGTGCTCGAGCGGTCAGTGCGGCAACTGCGGGTCCGACTCCGACTGCAAGGGCGGGAAGTGCTCGAGCGGGAAGTGCTCGAACAAGGACGACTACACCAAGGGCTGAGTCGCGATGCGCCAGCTGGCCGTCGCCCTCCTGTTGAGTGCCGTGGCGCTCGCGTGGTGGGCGGCGCGCGAGGTGGCGCCTGCGAGCCACGGCGACCAGCCGCTGTTCGTTCCCGATGGCGCAGGCATGGCGCGGCTGCCGGTCGGCGCCGCTGGAGCTCCGACCGCCCCGCCGGCCGTGGAGCCCCTCGACCAACCGCCCAGCCCCTCGCCGCCACCACGCGAGACCATCGCCGCTGCCTTGGAGCCGTTGGGGCCTGCGCCGCGCGTTCCGGTCGGCACCCAGGCGATCGACGCGGGCGCCGACGCGGGTGAGTCGATCGTCAGTGCCTCGAACGCGCCTGTCGCCACCGACGCCGGCCTCGGAGCCGAGCGGGGCGCGAGCTCACCGGACGACGGCGACTCTCCGTTTCGCGTCCGCTGGGGCTCGGAGGGCTTCTGCGGCCCGCGGCGGCTGTCCGAGCTTCGCGCCGAGAGAGACTCGCTGCTCGCCAGCTTCGAACCCCGCACCGTCGGGGAGGCGCAGCTGCTCGCGGATCCTCGGCTCGACGGGAGGACGCTCGCGATCGTGGCGGAGCGGCTCCAGTTTGCGAGGAGCGCCACCTCGACGTGGATCGACTGGCCGCCCAACGCTCCGCCGCCGGTGACGATCGTGTACTTCGACACTCCCCAGCTCCAGCGGGTCGCCTGCGTCAACAAGCAGACGGTGGGCTACTTCGACGGGAAGCTCCACGTGAGCGCCGATGCGTCGGTTGGCGAGACGACGCTCGGAGAGACGGTGGTGCACGAGTACACCCACTTCGCGCTCAACACCTTGGGGATTCCCAAGCCGATGTGGCTGCACGAAGGCCTCGCGATGCACGTGGCGGAGGAGTCGTGGTGGCGCACGAGCAGCCTCGATCTGCCGCGCTGGTTGCGCTCGAGCCACCTGCCGTTCGAGGCGATGGTCTTCGCCTTTCCCTACACCGCCGACGAGCGACTCTCGATCGCGAGCTACTACCAGAGCCATCGCATGGTCGACTTCGTGGTCGCGCTGCGTGGGCCGGCGGCCGTGCGAGAGCTGGTTCGAGGGCTCGCCGCGCGCACGGTGTCCGCCGACGAGGCGTTCGCGCTCGGCAGTGGGCTGTCACCCGGAGACGTGGAGCCGCGCTGGACCGACTTCGTGAATCGGGAAGGCACTCGGCGGTGAAGGGCGTAGAAGGCGGCGATGGTTGCTCGCCGCGCGCTGATCGTCGACCGCTTTGCTCCAGAGGCCAAGGCGCTCCGTCGCCACTTCGAGGGCCGCTTCGACGACCCCAGAGGGACGCGCGGCGATCGCTTCGTGTGGGATCTGTGGAACGTGCCGGGGCAGTACACCGCGCTCCGAACGCCGGCGTATCTCTACTTTCCCAAGAAGCTCTACGACGCCTTTCATCAACGGCTCGTCTGGTGGGGTCGGAGAACGCTGGGCTGTCACGACGTCTCGCCACCGTGGATGAGCTGTTACGTCAACGGCTGTGAGCAGCGGCTCCATGGCGATCTCCCGCATGGGCACTGGGCCTTCGTCTTCTCGTTGACGCCGTGGGAACGACGCACGTTCCGCGGCGGCGAGACGCTGCTGCTTCGCGACGACGTGCTCGACTTCTGGAGCGGGTTTCAGTCGGTGCGTGAACAGGAAGAGCCGGAGCTGCTCGAGGCGATCGAGCCGAGGTTCAACCGGCTGACCGTCTTCGATCCGCGCATTCCGCACGCGGTGCGACGGGTCGACGGCTCGATGGACCCGCGCGAGGGGCGGCTGGTCATTCATGGCTGGTTCGTTCAGCCGCGGCCCTTCATCGAGGGGCCGGTCACCGTCTCCGAGCTGACCGAGCGAGTCGACGAACTCTCGGCGGCGATTGGTGCGTGGGACGGCGTCGACGCGGCGGGGTTCTGTAGCTTCCGGCTCGAGGTCACCGCGGCTGGCTCCGTTCGTCGGCTCGCGCTGCTGTCGAACACGCTTCGGCCGCGGGATCAGCGGCTGGTGACGTCGATCGCGCGGCTCGTCCGAGCGTGGCGATTCAAGCGGCGCAGCCGGCCGTCACGAATCACGCTCCCGCTCGTGTTCGATCGCGCCTGAGCGGGCGTCGACGAGCGAGCGCCAAGGCGAACATCAGGCTCGCCATCACCGACGAGTCGCTCGTGCTGCACCCGCACCCGATCGCGTAGCTGCGCGAGGTCTGAGTGCCCCCGCTCGAGCCCCCCGCAATCCCTCCGGAATCGCCGCCCGCCGACCCGCCGCCCGCTGCACCGCCGCCCGCCGTTTCGCCGCCTGCCGTTCCACCGCCCGCGGCACCGCCGCCCGCGGCACCGCCGCCCGCCGTTCCACCCGCCGCACCACCCCCAGCTGCACCGCCGCCCACTCCGACGCAGCTCGGCCCGCTCCCATTGAGGCCGCACAGCTCCGAGGCGCACTGCCAGTCAGCCACGCACGCCGCGCCGATCGCCTCGGGCCGATGCACGCGAAGCTGCGCCTGGAGCTCGTTCGCCGCTGGGTTCCGCTGCCCGAAGACGAAGAGGAGATCGGTGCCCACCTTCGCCACCGTCGGGTCGGCCGTCAGCTCGTCGCCGAGCGACACGGTGACTGGTGCCGAGAGCTGCACGATGGACGCCGCGCTCGTCACCGAGTGTGCGATCACCGTCCGTGTCGTGGAGGTCGAGAGGACGAAGAGCGCGCTGCGGCTCGTCGGGAAGAGGGCATAGCCTCCTGGCGCTCCGGCGGGACCCGCGGGCGGCACGGACAGCACCGCCGCGATCGTCGAGCCAGGCTCGACCGTTCCAACCGAGACCTGGTGGTAGTCGCTGAAGGCGAAGGCGTAGGTGCCAGTTGGAATGGAGACGACCGTCGGATCGACGGCGGCCTTCCCTGCCGGCGAGAGCCGAAACGACGGCCCGACTCCGCCGTCTGGTGCGAGGTGCGCCGCGTAGACGACACCATCGAGGAGGGGAGCGGCGCGCTGCCAGACGGCGAGGCCCGCTCCGCTCGAGTGGTAGGCGAGGGCTGGGTGGGCATCGCTGGCGGTGCTGGTATCGATGGGCGTGATCGCCCACGTTCCCCCGGTCTCGGTCGCGAGCACCACGTCGTCGTCACCTTCTCCGTGCGAGGAGATCGCCACCCGGAACCGGGCTCCATCGAAGGCCGGCGCAGTGTCGCGCGTTCGTCGCCCCGCAACGGCGAGGGGCTGCGACGCCCCGAGGGTGCCGTCGGCTTCGACGAACCGCGCGCTCGCCACGTTGCCGCCGCTCCAGGTCACCAGCCAGTGACCGGCTCCGGTCGCGCAGCGAGGTGCGAAGGCCTCCGCATTTCCGCCGAGGGCAAAGGGCGCACCGAGCTGCGCACCGGTCGCGTCGATGCGTTGCCCGTAGACCTGGGTGAGGTTCACCAGATCGGCCTGCGTCCAGAGCACCAACCCGGCTGCGCCCAACGGGCACAGCTTCAGCTCGTGGTGAGCCGCCGGCGCGGAGGAGACGAGGGTCCAGCCTCCATCGGTCACGCCGAGATCGTCGCGGAGGAACTCGACGAAGAGCTCCTGGTCACGACTCCCGAAGAGCCAGACGCCAGCGTCGGCGCGAACGAGCTCGATGTCGTACCGCGCCCGTGGGTCCACGCGCGGTAGGGAGCCGAAGATCCCCAGGCTGATCCCGAGATCGCCGTACGGACCTCCCTGCGCGGCGTAGCCCAGCAGCCCGGCGCTCGTGACGAGCGAGATGCGAGACGAATTCGAGGTCGGCAGCGGCACCTCGGCGATGGTGTTACCCGCCGGCACGTAGAGCAGATCTCTCCTGCCCGCCGCGCCGGCGAAGACCGCCCCAGTCCCATTGCGGCCGGTCGTGGGCCAGACCACCCCACCGTCGAAGCGGAACCCGCCATCGAGCACGAGGCCTCCGTCGCTCGGTGGGCCTCCGTCGGCGTCTCCCAGCAGCGGGAGGTCGGTGATGCGCGTGGTGCCGGTGACGTCGACGAAGGCGAGGCGAAACCCCTCGGCGTTGACTGGCCCCGAGACGGAGCGCAGGCCGTAGGGGAGACCGCTGCCCAGCCGCAAGGTCGCGCCGTACGCGGTGAGCAGATCGGCGCCGAAGGTGTTGACGACGATCGACCCGCCGCTCCACCACGAGCTGATCACCTTGCCAGCGTTGCTCCTCGACAGATACGGCTCGACTCCAACGTCCAGGCGCCGGGCGGTCGCCGCGAGGCCGGTCGAGAGCTCGACCTCGCGCAGGTAGATCTGCTCGCTTTGGCTGTAGGCGACGACGAAGCGGCCAGCCCCCATCGCGATCACGCTCGGAGAGCGGGCGCCGCGCTCGCTGATCAAGAGCCCGTTCGGGTCGAGGTTGGTGCCTTGGGCGTCGAACCGCGCACCCATCACCACGTCTTCGATGCCGAACCGCCGATCGACCCAGACGACGAGCACCCCGGAAGGGTCGGCCGCGCTCACCGCCCCGAACTGCTGCTCCCAGGCTCCGGTGCGAGGGCCCAAGGGGATCAGGGGGTTCTGCGCGAGGAAGCCCCCATGCGCGAGCCCGAGACCGAGGGTGATGATCAAGGGCGCCACGCCCCGAGTGTACGGGAAGTTCGCGCGCTTGCAGGCCCGATTTTCCGGTGCTAGGCGCGACCCACTCCACAGCCGTCAGGTGGAGCGAAGCCCAATCACACACACGCCCGCAGTCTCGACGTCGGGTGCTCCGGGAGGCCGGAGAAGCGTCGAGGTTTCACCGAACGGGCGTGGAGGAACCAACCCAGCGGCCCTTCGCCGCACACAGAAAGTCGAGACGAACCGATGAACGCAGAGACGCAACAGCAGACCGCCGCTGACTCGCAGGGCGTGCCGGGCGCGACCGGCATCACCATGCGCCAGATGCTCGAGGCCGGAGTCCACTTCGGTCACCAGACCAAGCGCTGGAACCCCAAGATGAAGCCGTACATCTTCGGCGCGCGCAACGGCATCTACATCATCGACCTCCAGAAGACGGTCGGCCTCGCCCGCGCGGCGCTCCGCTTCGTCTCCGACGTGACCGCCCGTGGCGGCGCGGTGCTCTTCGTGGGCACCAAGAAGCAGGCGCAGGACGTGGTCCGTGAAGAGGCCACCCGCGCCGGTCAGTACTTCGTGACCAACCGCTGGCTCGGCGGCACCCTCACCAACTTCAAGACCATCAAGCAGGGCATCGATCGCCTGAAGTCGCTCGAGACGATGAAGGAAGACGGCACCTTCGACCGGCTCCCGAAGAAGGAAGTGGCGGCGCTGGAGCGTGAGCGCGAGAAGCTCGAGAAGAACCTGGGCGGCGTGAAGCAGCTGGCTCGCCTGCCGGGCGCGGTCTTCGTGATCGACCCGAAGAAGGAAGCGATCGCGGTGCACGAGGCCAACCGGCTCGGCATTCCCGTCATCGGCCTCGTCGACACCAACTGCGATCCCGAGGGCATCGACTACGTGATCCCCGGCAACGACGACGCGATCCGCTCGATCAAGCTCTTCACCGGCAAGATCGCCGACGCCTGCGTCGAGGGTGGTGCGCGGTACCGTGCCTCGGGCGCGGCCGAGCGTGACGCCGAAGAGAGCCGCCGCCGCTCCGAAGGCCGTGGCCGTGACGACGATCGTGGTGGTGAGCGCCGCCGCGCCCCGCGCCGTGATGGCCGTGGCCCGGTCGTCGAGATGAAGGGTGGCGCCGCCGCCGGTGAGGGTGCCGCCGAAGAGACGCCCGCTGCTGCCGAGGCTGCTCCGGCCGCTGCCGCCGAGTGATCCCTCTCCACTTCGAACCGAGAAACGAACATGGCTGAGATCAGCGCGCAGATGGTGAAGGACCTCCGCGAGAAGACCGGCGCGGGGATGATGGACTGCAAGAAGGCGCTCGCCGAGTCGGCTGGCGACTTCGCCAAGGCCGAGGAGTGGCTCCGCAAGAAGGGCATCTCGAAGGCAGCGAGCAAGGGCGACCGGGTGGCCGCCGAAGGGCTCGTCGGCATCGAGGTGAGCGGCAAGGTGGGCGTGATGGTCGAGCTCAACAGCGAGACCGACTTCGTGGCCCGCAACGACGAGTTCGTGAAGCTGCTCGCCGGCCTCACCGCTCACATCGGCCGTCACGCGCCGACCTCGATCGACAACCTGCTCGAGCAGGCGTGGACCGACGGCAAGAAGGTGAAGGACGCGATCACCGAGAAGGTCGCCACCATCGGCGAGAAGATCACCCCGCGGCGGTTCGAGCGGCTGGCGATCGAGGGCGCGGGCGCGATCGGCTCCTACCTCCACGCCAACAGCCGCATCGCCTCGATGGTGCAGCTGTCGGGCTCGGACAAGCCCGAGGTCGCCGCGCTCGCCAAAGAGCTCGCGATGCAGATGGCCGCGATGAACCCGAAGTGGGTCTCGCGCGAGTTCGTTCCCGCCGACGTCGTCACCAAGGAGAAGGAGATCTACCGCGAGGAGATCCGCAACCCGCCTCCTCCGGCGCCCGGCGAGATCCGCAACCCGAACAAGAAGCCGCCCCCTGAAGAGCGCTGGCCGATGATCATCGAGGGCAAGCTGAACAAGTTCTACGACACCTTCTGTCTCGTCGATCAGACGTCGATCAAGGACGACAAGAAGCGCGTTCGTGATCTCATCGCCGAGTGCGGCAAGCAGGTCGGCGCCGAGCTGAAGATCGTCAAGGCGGTGCGCTTCGAGGTCGGTGAGGGCATCGAGAAGAAGAAGGACGATCTCGCCGCTGAAGTCGCGAAGACGCTCGGCCAGGCCTGAGTCGAGCTTCGACTTCACGCAGCACGACGGGGCTCCACGAGCGATCGCGGAGCCCCGAGTCGTTTCGAGCGGAGGTCACTGCGCCAAGGGCCCGGCCGGCTCGGCTTCGTGGCTCGCGAGCACGGTGAGGGCCGGCAGCTCCTTCGCAATCGACGCCAGCTGCGCGAGCGAGTCACGGTTCTGCGAGTGATCCGCCGTGTAGGAACCGGGCTCGACCTGGTGCTCCCAGCCCCAGCGGGTGTGCGAGGTGTCGCCAGTGAAGAGCACCGGCCCCTTGGTGGTGTTGGCGACGAAGGCGAGGCTGCCCGGCGTGTGGCCCGGTGAGGCGATGACCCAGAGCGAGCCGTCGCCGAAGAAGTCGATGGCGTGCTTCACTCCGCCGATGGCCACGCCCGCGGAGACGTCGAGCTCGGTGGTCGGCTCCTGGCCCGCGAAGAGGCGCTCGTAGGTGCCGCGCAGGAAGGCGTTCGAGAACGAGGTCGGCGTCGTCTCGCCCGGCCCAGTGTAGAGCGGCGTGCCCTTCGGAACGTCGAGGGTGCCCAAGACGTGGTCCGGGTGGAGGTGGGTGTAGAAGACGCCCGCGAGCGGGGCCGGCTGCCTCGCGAGGATCGACTTCAGCGACTCTTCGCTCTTCACGCTCCCGATCCAGGTCGACAACGGGAACGTCACTGCACCGCCTTCGCCCGCCTTCAGGCTCTCGGAGACGCCAGTGTCGATGATGAAGGTCCCCCGCTCGGGGTGACGGAGCACGTTGACCGGCAAGACGATGTCCATGTCCTCGTCCTTCAGGCCCTTCGCCTCGGGGCGCTCGAGGTTGATCATTCCGCTCCGGGGAACGCGCCAGCGCCCGCTGACGACGCTCTCCCACTCGAGCGTGGTGGAGCCGCTGAGCGCGTCCGACCAGCTCGCCGGCCTGCGGGGGCTCTCGATGCGCGCGGACTTCGTGGGGTGGGTGGTCAAGACACAGGCGGAGGTGAGGAGGAGGACGGCGCCGGCGGAGGCGATTCGGGGGAGCTCGTTCATGCGGAGGACTGTACGCATGCAGAATTCGATGAAACTGGCGAAGAACGGGGGCAAGCCATTCACCATTGGATGACTGGCGCGAGCGCACCCTTCGACCGAGCCGTGCCAGGTGGAGCGGTCACCGGCCCTCGCACTCGAGGCGTGAAGACGCATTCAGAATCGGTGATGATCGGCCGATGATGAGGGCGAATCATCCATTCTCGAATGCATCGTGGGACGACGTGCGCCTCTTCCTCGCGGCCCTCGAGCACGGCAGCTTCACCGCCGCCGCGAGGGACGTGCGTGTCGGGCAGGCCACCATGTCGCGACGCATCGCCGAACTCGAGCGGGTCGTCGGGCACCGCCTGTTCGATCGCAATCGAGGCGGGCTCACCCCCACCCACGCGGCGCAGCGGCTCCGGCCGTGGGCGATGGCGATGGGGGCGTCGATGCGAGAAGCAGGGGCCACCCTGGCGGGGCTCGAGGCGGCACCCGAAGGGCGAGTGCGGCTCACCTGTGCGCCCGGCCTCGCGGTCGACTACGGGCCCACGCTCATCAAGCGGCTGCGGGTGAGGCACCCGAAGATCGTGGTCGAGCTGCTCGCCGAGGTGCGGGTGCGCGATCTCGCCGCGCACGAAGCCGATCTCGCGTTGCGGAGCTCGGTTCCGGAGACCGGCCCCCTCGTCGCGCGAAAGCTCTTCGAGATGGAGCCGAGCCTCTACGGCAGCAAGGACCTCGCCCGCCGGCTCCCCGCGCGGCCGCGCCTCGATCGAGTGCCCGTCATCGGCTGGAGCGACGAGCTGCCCACGCTCGCCCAGGCGATGGCCCAGCTCCCGTGCCCTCGAGTGATGATCACCAACGACTACCTGGCGATGTGCGCAGCGGTCGAGGCCGGCATCGGCGCGATGATCACCACCCTCGGTCAGGCCCGCGTGCGCGGCCTCGTTCGCATCGAGGCGCCGCTCCCCGCGATGCCGGCGTTCCCGCTCTACCTGGTGATGCACGAGGCGCTGCGCTCGGTGCCACGGGTGAAGGCGGTGGTCGACGTCATCGACGACGTGTGGGCGGAAGAGGCGAGGGCGCTCGACGTTTCTCGTTCCCCAACGGGCCGGCGCAAGGCTACAAGCCCGTCTCCGCCATGAGCGCCTCGAAGAAGAGCAGCGGCGGATACAAACGCGTCTTGCTGAAGCTGTCCGGCGAAGCGCTGATGGGCGACGACAAGTACGGCATCAACCCGGGCGTCCTCACCACCATCGCCGAGCAGGTGTTGAACCTCCAGAAGGCGGGCGTGCAGGTCGCGCTCGTCATCGGCGGCGGCAACATCTTCCGCGGCGTGCAGGGCGCGACCCGCGGGATGGACCGAGCGAGCGCGGACTACATGGGCATGCTCGCCACCTGCATCAACAGCCTCGCCATGCAGGACGCCCTCGAGCAGCTCGGCGGCCAGACGCGGGTGCTCTCGGCCATCAAGATGGAGCAGATCGCCGAGCCCTACATTCGCCGCCGCGCGGTGCGCCACCTCGAGAAGGAGCGCATCGTCATCTTCGCGGCCGGCACCGGCAACCCGTACTTCACCACCGACACCGCCGCCTCGCTCCGGGCGATGGAGATCAACGCCGACGTGATCCTCAAGGCGACGAAGGTCGATGGCGTCTACGACTCCGACCCGAAGAAGAACCCCAGCGCCAAGCGCTACCGCACGCTCACCTACATGGACGTGCTGCAGAAGAACCTGAACGTGATGGACTCGACCGCCATCTCGCTCTGCATGGACAACAAGCTGCCCATCGTCGTCTTCGACATGACCGCCACCGGCAACATCGAGCGCGCGGTGCTCAAGCCCGGAGAGATCGGCACCATCGTCGGGCACGCCGAGACCCAGTTCGCCTGATTCACTCGCCTCACCAAGGAGCAACACATGGCTGCGCATGACGACGTGGTGAAGAGCCTGTCGGACGGGATCAAGAAGTCGATCGACGGCCTCAAGAACCAGATGACGAAGATCCGCACCGGCCGGGCGAACGCGGCGATGCTCGACCCAGTTCGGGTGAACTTCTACGGCACTCCGACGCCCGTCTCGCAGTGCGCCGCCATCGCCGTTCCCGAGGCGCGGCTCATCACCGTCAAGCCGTGGGACAAGTCGATCTTGAAGGACATCGAGAAGGCGATTCACGAGGCGAACTTGGGGCTCACCCCGCAGAACGACGGCGAGATCATTCGCCTGCCGATCCCTCCGCTCACCGAGCAGCGCCGCAAGGAGATCGCCAAGGACGTCAAGGCCAAGGGCGAGGAGCACAAGGTGGCGGTGCGCAACGAGCGCCGCGACGCCAACGAGAAGCTCAAGACCCTGCTCAAGGACAAGAAGATCACCGAGGACGACAACAAGCGCGCGCAGGAGAAGGTGCAGAAAGAGACCGACGCCGGCATCGCGCAGATCGACGACGTGGTGGCCAAGAAGGAAAAGGAAGTGCTGGAGGTCTGAGGAGCCCATGAAGCTCCCGCGCGTGCTGGTCGCCGAGCCCTCGGCCCCGATCTCCAACGCTCTGCGCAAGTTCCTCGAACAGCGCGCCGAGGTGCAGGTCGTTCACTACCTCGACGAGGCGGTGACCCTCGTTCGCAACCGGCCACCCGACGTGCTCATCGCGTCGGTCTCGGGAGCGTTCGACGGCGAGGTGTTGGCCGCGCAGGCGCGCAAGCTGATCCCCGAGCTGTGCATCGTGTTGGTCTACCCACCCGACGAAGAGAACTCGCTCGAGCGGGCGACCGCCGCGAACGCCGATTGTTTCCTGAACGGTCCGGTGAAGCGGCCCGCGGTGCTCAACGCGGTGAGGTCGGCGCTCAAGCTGCGCGAGCTGCGGCACAAGGTGATCGAGCTGGTCGCCGAGTTGGAGAAGGCGAAGCACACGCCGCCACCGAGCCCCCTCCCGAAGGCCAAGGGCCCCGGGGTGAACACCGCCGACGAGACGTTCTTCAAGAAGTACATGCTCCTCGAGGTGAAGCGCTCGAAGCGCTACGCGTACCCGGTGACGATGCTGATCGTCGCGCTCGATCACCTCGATCGCTTCCTCGCCAAGGAGTCGAGCCCCGAGTTCCAGCGCTCGGCGATTCGCAGCGAGGCGCTGAACGCGGTGAGCGAGCTGTTGCGCGACATCGACGTGGCGATGCCCTTCGCCGAGGACAAGTACCTGCTCTTCCTCCCGCACACGGCTCGAGACGGCGCGTTGATCGTCGCCGAGCGGGTGGTGCAGCGCCTGGGTGGGCTCAACGCCTTCGCCAAGGGCACCGCGTCGTGCGGAGTGGCGACCTTCGATCCCTCCCTCGATCCCAAGGCGACGGTGAGCTTCGGAGGGCTGGTGAAGGACGCGACCCAGGCGCTCAAGCGCGCGCAGGACGCGGGGGGAGGGCGCTTCGAAGCCTCCGCGATGCCGGTCGCGCCGAGCAAGCCCAAGCGCAGCCGAATCTCGATGGGCTGATGGTCAGCGCAGCGCGGCGGCGGCCTCGACGACCTTCCACAAGCTGCGCCCTTCCAGCACCCCGAGCGGCTCGCGCGTGCGCGCGACGTGGAGAATGCCCGAGGCCAGCTCCGCCAAGCTGATCGGCCGGTACGCGTCGAGCCCGAGCACCGAGGTGATCGCCTTCATCGCCGGCATCGACTGGCCTTCACGATCTTCGAAGGCCGAGGGGCGAAAGATGGAGAAGGCGAGCCCGCTCTCGCGAACGAGGCGCTCGGCCTCGGCCTTGGCCTTCAGGTACGCGCCGAAGGGCCGCCCTGCGCCGACCGACGAGAGCAGCACGAGGTGATCGACGCCGGCCTTCTTCGCCGCGTCGACGAGGAGCCGGGTGGTGCCGATGTCGCTCGCTTCGTAGGTGTCGCCCGTCGAGAACCGCTTGCGCATGGTGCCGATGAGCTGGAGCACGGTGGTGCAGCCGTCCATCGCCGCCGGCAGTGACGGATCGCTCAGCTCGAGCACGCGCTTCGAGGGGTGATCGATCGCGCCCGCGCTCTTGGGGCGAACGATTGGCACCAGCTCGACCTTGGCCTTCGCGCCCAGCATCAGCACGGTCTTGCCCACGGCCCCGGTGGCGCCAGCGACGAAGAGTCGGCGAGGTTTCATTGAGTCGGTCATCGACCTGAGATCTACTGCGGCCCTTCACGCTCCGGGAGTCTCCATGCGCGCGACCGTTCTCTTCGCAGTCCTCTCGCTGGCCTCCTTCACTGCTGCTCCGGCGTTCGCCGACGACGAGAAGCCCGCATCGAGCGGTGCTGGCCTCGACCCCAGCCTCCGCGGCCCGGGCTCACTTTCCGACGCGAGCCCGAAGCGCCGTCACCCGATGATCTCGTTGTTCGTCGGCTTGCCGGCCATCTACTGGGGCTACGGCGGCTTTCCGCTGAGCGTGGGAGGTCGCTACCTGCAGCCCATTCTCCACGACGGCTTCGTGCCCTCGATCAACGACTCGGTCAGCATCGAAGTCGGCGCCGATCTCTACGCCATCAGTCGGCTCACCTGGGGCCTCGGGCTGGCCATTCCCGTCGAGGCGCTGTGGGCGCTCCACTTCTCTCCGAAGTTCGCCGGCTACCTGAAGCTCGGCATCGCGATCGAGCTGCGCTTCGGCGATTGGTGTTGGGGGAACGTCTGCACCGGCGCGCTCGGCATCGTGCCCGTGCCGGTGGGCGCCCTGGGCATCATGTACGATCTGACCGAGGCGCTCACCCTGCGGGTCGAGCTCGGCTACCCGGGGCTCAAGGTGGGCCTGGGCTTCCCGCTCTAGGATCCAGCCGACGCTCAGCCGAACCGAGCGCCGGCGAATCGATCGCTCACTTGAGCTGCGGCGCGGCGTTGCCCATGCCCGAGAGGGAGAGCTTCGGGCCCTTCTTGGTCGGGCCAGCCTTCCAGCTCGCGGTGTTGTTCATGCCGTTGAGGGTGATGCTCTCGGCGAAGTCAGTCACCACCTTCGAGCCCTGCCCATTGACGACGAGGTGACGGCACTGGCCGGTGAGGGTGATGGTGTGGCCCTGGCCGTCGAGGGTCACGTCTTCTCCCGCCTTGCACGCGTGCGACTCGGTGCGGCCCTGACCCTGAACGACCCAGCCCTTGCCGGCGGCGGCGGCATCGTCACCGTCATCACCATCGTCGACCGCGCCGGTGTTCACCTTGACCGCGTTGTTGCCCGTCTTCACGTCGACGCCGCTGCCGGTGGAGTCGACCTTCACCGACTTGTCTCCGGACTGAACGTCGACGGTGCTGCCGCCAGTGCCGACCTTCACCGTCTTCTTTCCGTTCTGAACCTCGACCCCGCCACCGACGCCGACCTTCACCGTCTTCCCATCTTTCCCGGTGACGGTGACCTGCGCGAAGGCAAAGGAGGCGACGACGACGAGAAGCGATGCGAGCCGGTACATGGAGACTCCTGGTTCGAGAGTGAGTTCGACACCTACTTGGTTGCCGCAGGCTTCTTAGCCGATCCGCGAAGCGAGCAAGCGGCGCCGCAACGCGTCGAGGGCGGTGGCGGCGGCGAAGGACCGAACGCGCGACCGATCTCCGCCGAAGTGGTGTCGCTCGACGTCGGTGGTCGAGGGCGTCGCGACGCCGATGAAGACGGTGCCCACGGGGTTCGCCTCGTCACCTCCGGTTGGGCCCGCGTAGCCGGTGACCGAGAGCCCGCAGCCGCTGCCGAGCACCGAGCGGACGCCCTCGGCCATCGCCGTGGCCACCTCGGAGGAGACGACGCCGTGCCGCGCCACGAGCTGCGGGTCGACCCCCGCCCAGATCGACTTCGCCGACACCGCGTAGGTCGCTGCGCCGCCCAAGAACCACTCGCTCGCCCCGGAGATCTCGGTGCACGCGGCGCTGATCAGTCCACCCGTGCACGACTCCGCGACGGCGAGGGTGAGCTTCCGCGCGAGCAACGCCTCCCCGAGCACCTGCGGCAACCGCTCGTCGTCGACGCCGAAGATCGCGTCCCCGAGAATCGCTCGCGCGTCGGTCTCTGCCGCTGCGAGGGCCTTCTGGGCGCTCGCGTCGTCGGGCGCGGTCACGAGCAGCTTCAGGTGATTCTCGGGCGCGTGGGTTCGGTACCCGAAGGTGACCTGGGGGTGGTTGGAGAGGATGGGCCGAATCCGCATGTCGAGGTGCGATTCGGGAATGCCCATCGTCTTGAGCACTCGCAGGCGGGTTACCTCGGTGCGCGTCGTCATCGCGGCGAGGCGCGGCACCACGAAGCTGCCGACGAGGTGGCGGTATTCGCGCGGCACGCCCGGCACGAAGAAGAAGGTGCAGCGGCCGTGGCGGGTGACGATGAGTGGCGCGGAGCCCTCGGTGTTGAGCTCCACCTCGCTCCCTTTCGGCACCCGCGCCTGGAGCCGGTTGTTCTCGGTGAGCTGAACTCGACGGGCCTCGAAGCGCTTGCGAATGTGCTCGAGCACGCTCGGCGCTTCCACCACCTCGAGCCCGAAGGCCTTCGCGGCGCAGGCGACGGTGATGTCGTCCGTCGTCGGCCCCAGCCCGCCGGAGACCAGCACCACGTCGCAGCGCGCGGCGAGCGAGCGGAAGGCCTCGACCAGCTCGGCCTCGACGTCGCCCACCACCGTCGAGCGGCTCACCGTCAGCCCGCAGCGCTCGAGCAGCTCGCGTTGAAAGAAGGTGCTGTTGGTGTCGGCGGTGAGGCCGGTGAGCAGCTCGTCTCCGGTGCAGAGCGTCTCGATGCGCACGAGCGACGACTTACAGCACTTCTTGCTCGTCCACGTCGTCTTCGGACTCGGGCTCGTCGTCTTCGTCGATGACGGCGGCGAGCGCGGCGGCCTTCTTCTCGATCAGGTGCTTGCGCAAGAGCACCACCGACTCGATCAAGCCCGAGACGAGGTACAGCCCGAAGTAGGCGACGATGACGGTCGCCGGGTGCACGCGAGTCGCGATGAAGACGCCGCCCGCGAGGATGAAGGCCAGCACGAGCATCGAGCGCTTGGAGAGCTTGAGATCCTTGAAGGTGCGGTAGCGAACCGTCGACACCATCAACAGCGCGAGGAAGACCACCACGCCGAAGACGGGCCAGCGGTACGCCTCGGGCAGGGCGCCGCCGCGCGCGGCCTGGAAGGCGATCACCATCGAGATGAGGCCACAGGCCGCGAAGGGAATCGGCATGCCGACGAAGAAGCGCGAGCCGCCACCATGGGGCGAGCGAATCGCCAGCACGTTGAAGCGAGCCAGGCGGAGCGCGCCGCAGGCAGCGAAGAGGAATGCACCCCCGAGGCCAGCGATGCCCAGCGGCTGGAGCGCCCACTTGTAGATGAGCAACGCCGGCGCCGCGCCGAAGGTGATGACGTCGGCGAGAGAATCGAGCTCCTGGCCGAAGAGGCTCTGGGTCTTGGTGAGGCGCGCGACCCGGCCGTCGAACCCGTCGAAGAAGATGCCGAAGAAGATCGCCAGCGCGGCCTGATAGAGCTGGGTGGGCCCGGCCTCGCCGGTGCACAGGGTCATCGCGTAGAAGCCGCAGAAGATGGACGACACCGTGAACAGGTTCGGCAGGACGAACATCAAGTCACGCAGCTTCATGCCTGCGCCACCATACCAGCCCCCTTCGCCATGACGCTGCTGATCATCACCCTGGTGGCCGTTGCCTTGATCGTGCTGTGGGTCGCGGCGGCGCGCGTCGCCTTGCACCTTCCCGATCGACCGACCCTTCGACGGGTCACGACGGCCGACGGGTGGACGTTGTCGGTGTGGGAACGCAAGCCCCAGACCGTTCGCTTCGCCCAGCCGGTCGTGCTCTGCCATGGTCTGGGAAACAACCACGCCATCTTCGAATTCCGCGGTGCGTCACACTTCGCGAAGGCCTTGGCGGACGCGGGCTTTCACGTCTTCAGCATGGACTGCCGTGGCGCGGGTCGCTCGGTGCCTCCGGATCCAGCGTTCGTCGAGGCCACCATCGACGACTACGTCGATCTCGACGTGCCTGCGGTGCTCGACTTCGTGCGAACGCACACCGGCCAGCCGCAGGTCTTGTGGGTCGGCCACTCGCTGGGAGGCATCGTCGGCATGCTCGCCTCGGCGCGGGCGGGCAAGGGCCAGATCGCGGCGCGGGTCACCATCGGCAGCCCGCTCTTCTTCCGCCCGACGAAGTTCTTCATTCGTTCGCTCGCGCTGGCGCGGCGCCTCGCGGTGGCGGGCAAGTTCCCGGCGCGGCTGTTCTCGACGCTGTTCTCGCCCTTCGCTGGACGGCTGCCCGCGCCCAGGGTGGCCTCGCTCACCGCGGTGCTGGAGAACATCGAAGCGGTCGAGCAGCGCTTCTTGATGGCGAACGTGATGGCCGATCTCTGGCGCGGGGTGATGACCCAGCTCGAGGAGTGGATCCGCACCGATCGCTTCACGAGCTCGGTCACTGGGGAAGATCTGCGCACGCCGTCGCTCGAGCTCGAAGACGTGCCGACGATGGTGGTGGGCGGCAGCGAGGACAAGCTGGCGCCGCTGCACTCGACCCAGAAGTTCTTCACCGAGCTGCGCGCGCACGACAAGGAGCTCGTGTTGGTCGGCAAGGCCTTCGGGTGCGAGGTCGAGTACGGGCACGGCGATCTCCTGGTCGGCCGCGACGCGCCACACGACGTCTATGCGCCGGTGCTGCGCTTCCTCGAACGGCACGCGACCCCTCTCGACTAGGGGCTGGGTGGCCCGCGCACGCAGCGCTGCCACTCCACGGAGCGATCGGTGGAGTCGATGCGAATCAGCGCGCCCTCGAGGCAGTCGGCCCAGGCTGGCGTCTCGGCGTCGGAGGCTTCGAGCCGCTTCACCTCGAGCTGCCCTTCCTCGAAGGCGGCGAGCACGGCACCGCGCACGGCCTTCGCCCGAACGGTGGTCGCGACGACCCGACTTCGGCGCTCGGCGACGATGCCCGCAGTGGCGGCGCCGTCGATGACGATCTCGGTCGCGGTCGCCTTGGAGAAGTTGGTCGCCGAGAGCGCGGCGCCGTCGACCTCCGAGGCCTCGAGCCGCCCGAGCTCGACCGTCGCGTCGCGCACCTGCACGGCGTCGCCAGCGAGCAGCGTGCCGCTCGAGGTCGGGTCGCCGCGAATGAGGTGGGCCTCGAGGCGGGTGATGGTGGCCTTGCCTTGCCGAACGAGCACGCCGGTTCCGTGGGCGTCGTCGACCGAGGCGGAGTGAATGGTGCTGGTGGCGTCGAGGAGCTGGAGGCCTCCGCCGCTGCCGGCCCGATGGACGCGGACGTCGCTGAGGCTCACCGTTCCCCTGAAGAAGCCGAGCCCTGCCACCACCGCACCTCGCGAGAGAAACCGCGCGACGGTCACGGCCCCGCCCGCGGCCAGGAGTCCGTACTCGTGCCCCGTCGTCTCGACGTCGCGAAGGCTGGCGGTCGTCTCTCCGAGCGAGATCGCCGGCCCTGCGCCGCCAGCGATGCGCAGGCCGGTCGCCTCGAGGCTGCCCCGGACCACCTGGAGCGCGTTGGCCGGGCCTTCGCTCCGGAGCTGGCTCACGGTGAGCACCGAGCGGTTGCTGCGAACGCCGTGCGCCATCGTCCCTCGGAAGGTGACGCGGTCGAGCAGCACCTGGGCGTCGATGGCGTCGATGCCGACGTTCCCCGGGCTGCGTGAGTCGACCTCGAGGCCGGCTCCACTCAGCCCGCCGTCGACGACGGTGAGCGCCGCAGTGCGCTGACCCGAGAAGTGCGCCTTCTCGACCTGCGCCCGTCCGGCGACGGCCAGCCCGATCGAGCCGCCCTGAAACGAGACCTGCTCGAGGCGCGCCCGCCCACCCGCGGTCGCCACCGTTCCCTCGCCTTCGAGGAAGAGCACGACCTCGCCGTGGCCGATGAGCACCGCGCCGTCGTCCAGCTCGAAGGGGCCGCGATACAAGCCGCTGCGCACGTGGACGACGCCGCTGAGCCTCGGCGGGAGCACCTTCAGCGCCGCCATCACGCCGCCGTCGCCCTCGGCCGGCGCATAGGCGTCGACCCATCGCTCGACCGGCGGCGCGGCGGCCAGTCGTGGAGGTGGGATCTTCACGCACCCGAACGTCGCGACGACGAGCGCGATCAGGAGCCGATCGATCGGGCCCTTGCGCCGATCGCCGATCTGGTAGAACGCTCGCTGTTCCCGCGTGGTTGGCGGGGCGCGCTGATCGCCGGTCGTGCTTCTCTGATCAGACATGAAATTCTGAATTTCACCGCATTGTAAGTGATTGACGTCTTTGATTTTGTTTTGATATTTCCGCGCCCCTCGCAGCGGCGGCTGCGACTCGGGAGGGAGCACATGACGAAGGCAGAGTTGGTCGAGGCTGTGGCGCTGCAGACGCGGTTGACGAAGAAGGACGCGGCCCACTTGATGGACGTGGTGTTCGACAACATCGGCAAGGCGGTCAAGGCCGACGCCCGCTTCAGCTACCCGGGCTTCGGAACCTGGTCGATCCGCACCCGCAAGGCGCGCCGCATTCGCAACCCGCAGACCAACGAGCTCATGAAGCTCAAGGCGACCAAGACCATCGGCTTCCGGCCGGCGAAGGAGCTGAAGGACACGCTCTGAGCGGTGCTGGTGCTGCGCGTCGAGAGCTCCGTGCGAAAGCGCGGGGCTCTTTTTCGTTGGGGCCTCGCTCGTGCGCGCTCGGGTCACGGGCCCAACCGCTTCGGCTCTCCGCTTCCCCCGGTGCCGTAGCGGCGAAAGAGCTCGTCGACGCCGAGCTGCTTGAAGCCGCCGAGGACCTCGAGCACCGCACCCGCCTCGATGAAGTGGAGCCCCTCGGGGGTGAAGAGGGAGACGAAGAGCCCCGGGGCGCGGCCACTCCGGTAGCCCTTGTCGTGGAGGAAGGCGACGAGCTTCGGCAGCACGCTGGAGAGGAAGAACTCGTCGGCGTTCGCGCGAGGAACGAAGAGCTCGTAGCTGAACGGCTGGAAGCCCAGGGCTTCTTGCTCGAGCCTCACCGCGTCGATGGCGGCGTTCGCGTTCGAGACGGGGGCGGTGCGAAAGGCGCGCGAGACGAGCGCGCTCACCACCGAGCTCACCGGGCCACCATGATGGCGTTGGGGCGGGGGAGCTCGTCTTCGGGATCGATCGACTCGCCGTCGCGCCGCAGCTCGAAGTGGAGGTGAATGCCGGTCGCCGTGCCCGTCTTCCCCGCCCAGCCGAGGAGATCGCCGCGCTTCACCGTTTCCCCTGGTTGGACGGCCCAGGCCGTGAGGTGGCTGTAGCGCGACGAGAGGTGCGCATCGTGCTGCACCTCGACCTGCTTGCCGTGGCCCGCGTTCCACCCGGCGAAGGCGACGATGCCGGGCCCTGCGGCGGTGACCGGCTGCGCCCGTGCGGTTTCGAGATCGACCCCGGCGTGAAAGCGATAGTCACCGTGGATCGGGTGCGTTCGATGGCCGTAGCCGCTGGTCACGACGACGGGCTCGACGGGCCAGGTGAAGGTCGCCACGTTCGCGTGGAGCGGCCGGTTTCCTCGTGACGTCGCGATCAACTTCATCGTCAGGCTGGCCACCGTGCGCTGCGCTCGGCCAGCGACGAGGTCGGGCACGTCTCCAAACCGGGCGCCGTCGGCTTCGAGCGCCGTCTGCAGCCAGAGTCGCGCGCGCACCACGTCGAGCGGCGTCGAAGAGGGCCCGGTCAGCAGGTCGACGTCGTCCAACACCCGCAGCCAGGCCTGTGCGTGGGCCGCGGGCATTGGTGCGCCGCGAGGCACCTCTTGGCGAACGCGCTCCCCCGATTCCACGAAGTGTTGCAGCCGCTCGAGCAGCGCCTTCGACGCCTGGGGATCGAGGCGCGGCGCGGGATCGACGCGGGGTGCACCCAACACCTCGGCCGGATCGAGCCGCTCGACGGGCGCACTCGCACAGCCGCCGGCGAAGAGGAGGAGGAGCACGCTGACGCGCATCGGACGCTCCAACCCTACCAGCGCCGTGTCGCCTCCGCCCGTTCGCGCCTGCCGCGCTGTGGTCGTGACTCCGACACCCGGAAGGCGCGGTCAGGACGATCGATCGCGAGCGGGTTTCGGGGTACGCCGCGCCCATGCCGGTCCCCATTCCCGGAGCGCTCTCGTCGCGGATCGAGCTCTCGGCCTCGGCCTTTCGGGCGAACGTCGCAGCGTTTCGCGCCGTCGCCGGCCCAACCCGAAAGATCGGCGCGGTGCTCAAGGGCAATGCCTACGGCCACGGCTTCTCCGAGATCCTGCCCCTCGCCCACGCGGCCGCCGACGCCCTCTACGTCATCACGCCCGGTGAAGGCCTCGCGGTGCGGCAGCTCGAGCTCGAGACCAACGCGATCCGCCGCCCAGTGCTGGTGATTGGCGCGGTCGCTCCGGAGGAGCTCTGCACCCTCGCCGAGCAGGGCATCGAGGTGGTGGTGGCCGATCGCTCGTACGAAGACGCCATTCCGATCCTCCGCGCTCGGCGCCTGAGCGCCCGCGTCCACGTGCACCTCGACACCGGGCTGGGCCGCGAAGGCTTCACCCTCGAGCAGCTGCGCATGGGAGCGGCCGACGCGATGGGCACTGCGAAGGACGTGCTCGAGGTCGCGGGCGTGTTGAGCCACTTCGCCAACACCGAGGACGTCACCGAGCAGTCGTACGCGAGCACCCAGCTCGAGGTCTTCGAGCTCGGCTTCGAGGCGCTCCAGGAACGGCTCGGGCTCTCGGCGACGACCTCGCGACACTTCGCCGCCAGCGCTGCGGCCCTGGTGTTGCCGCCCTCGCGCTTCGACGTCGCACGAGTGGGCATCAGCCTCTACGGCCTCTGGCCCTCAACCGAGACGCGGCTGTCGGCGAAGGTGGTGTTGGGCTCGCTGCCGGCGCTGACTCCGGTGCTCAGCTGGAAGTGCCCGAGCCAGGTCGTGAAGTGGCTGCCGGCTGGGAGCTTCGTCGGCTACGGGTGCACCTGGCGGTGTCAGGCTCCAACGCGCGTCGCAGTGCTGCCGGTCGGCTACTGGGACGGCTACCCGCGGCTCGCCTCGGGGAAGGCGCACGTGCTGGTGAACGGGAAGCGCTGCCCGGTGCTTGGCCGCGTGATGATGAACCACCTCATCGTCGACGTGACGGCCGCGGTGAGCGACGAGCGGCCCTTGACCGCGACCCTGCTGGGCCGTGACGGCGACGAGACGATCTCCGCCGAGCTGCTCGCCGGCTGGGCGCAGACGATTCACTACGAGCTGCTGACCCGGCTCGGTGCGCACATTCCTCGCAAGGTGCTGGAGTAGCCGTGGCCGCCGAGCGGGTCGCCGAGAGACGCGCGCGTGCGCTCGCGATCTTCCAGCGGCTCTCGGCCGCGATGCCCGAAGCGGAGATCGAGCTCGACTACCAGACGCCGCTCGAGCTCCTCGTTGCCGTCATCCTCTCGGCACAGACGACCGACAAGCGGGTGAACCTCGTCACGCCCGAGCTGTTCCGAGACTTCCGTACCGCCGCCGAGTTCGCCGCCACCACGCCGAAGACGCTCGAGCGGTACCTGCGCACGGTCGGCCTCTTTCGCAACAAGTCGAAGGCGCTGGTGAAGCTCGGCAAGGTGTTGATCGAAGAGCACGGAGGCGAGGTGCCGACCAGCCGCGCCGCGCTCGCCGAGCTGCCGGGCGTCGGCAACAAGACGGCGGGCGTCGTCACCATTCACCTGGGCGGCGAGCGAGCCTTCCCCGTCGACACCCACATCCTCCGGTTGGCGAAGCGCCTCGGGCTCTCGCGCCAGAAGAAGCCCGACGCGGTCGAGGCCGATCTCCGCAAGCTCTTTCCCGAGGAGACCTGGTTCCAGGCCCACCAGCTGATCATCTGGCACGGGCGGCGGGTCTGCGATGCGCTCAGGCCGGAGTGCCACCGCTGCGTCGTGAAGGACCTCTGCCCGCAGCGAGGGGTGCCCAAGAAGCTGCGCCGACGGTGACCGCTCGACGATCGTCGGCTCATGTCGGAAAGTCGAGGCGGTCTGAATTCAGGGTGGGAGACTGCGTCGAGGAGGTCCGAGATGGACGATTCGAAGCTCAACGAGACGACCCGCGATCGCCAGCGCGACGCCACCCGCCAACGCCTCTACGACGCCTCGATCACCATCTTCAAACGCGACGGCTTTCGCGCCGCGCGGGTCGACGACATCACCCTCGTCGCCGGGGTGAGCCGCACCGCCTTCTATTTCCACTTCCCCACCAAGGAAGACGTGCTGCTCGACTACATGAGCCGTCACGAGGCGCGCATCACCGAGGCGCTCCAGGCGTTGCCGGCCAAGACACCCCTCGCGACCGTGGTCGAGGCCCTCGTGAGCGCGATGGCGCAGGAATGGGAAGACGATCGCTCGCTCCTCGTCGACGCGCTCGCCGTCACGCTCCGGCAGGAATCAGAAGGCAAGCCGTCCCTCCGGCCGCTCCAGGCCGAGCTCGAACGCCGGCTGGGTGGCGCGATGGTGGCCGAGCAGTGCTTGTTGGCCCTGACGACCTCGGCGACGGCCTTTCAGCCCGAGCGTGGCTCGACGTTCCTCGAGGCGCTCCGAACGGCGGCGCGAACGTTCCTGAACGGGCTTGGGCGCGAACGCTGAGCTCGAGGGCTCGATTCAGCGCGCGGCGGCCTTCTTCGACTCGGTTGCGGCGGCCTTCTTGTCTGCTTCCTGCGCCGCCTGGAGCTTCTTCATTCGTTTGCGGATCAGCTCTCGCTTCAGGCTCGAGATGTGATCGACGAACATCGTGCCCTTGAGGTGATCGGTCTCGTGCTGCACCGCGATCGCCAGCAGCCCCTCGCACGAGATCGTCTGTTCCTGGCCCTGCTCGTCGAGGAAGCGCACCGTCACCTTCGCCGCGCGCTCGACGTCTTCCGCCTCACCGGGGATCGACAGGCACCCTTCCTTGTAGTCGACCTTTCCCTCGTAGGTGAGGATCTCGGGGTTCACCATCGCCACTGGCTTCGCGTCGGGCTGCCGCGGCGTGGTGTCGAGCACGATGACGTTCTTGAGGACGCCGATCTGCGGGGCCGCCAAGCCCACCCCGTCGGCCGCGTACATCGACTCGAACAGATCCTTGATCAGCTGACGAATGGACTCGTCCACCACCGCGACCGGCTCGGCCTTCTTCTTCAGGGTGGGGTGGGGCCACACCAGGATTTCGCGCACCATTGATCCATATCTAACGCCCAATGCCGCATCTGGCCAAGCGGGGTTAGTCGAGGAGGTGCCGGGCGTACTCGGCGCGGCGGCGCTCGTCTTCCAGGGCCTTGGCGGCCTCCTCGATCAGCGAGGAGACGACCTGGGCGCGCTGCTGGAGCGAGGCGTCGGGGTGGCCGGTGTACTTGATGGGATCGAACTCCTCAGCCAGGCGGCGGAAGGCGCGCTGCACCTCGTCGCTCGAGGCGCTGCGGGTGAGGCCCAAGATGGTGAAGTAGTCGGCGTCCTGCACCTCGTCGTACTTGGCGTCGAGGCGGCGAATGTCGAGATCGCCCGAGATCGCAGCCGACGGCTTCTCGGGGGCGCGCACTTCGATGAGGCCGAGCAGCTTCGCCACGACGAGCGTGCGCAGGCTCTGCTCCTGCTTGAGGCCCGACGCGAGCGCGAGATCCTCCACCGAGGCCTCACCGTCGACCCAGGAGAGCATCTTCCGCTCCTTGTCCGCGAAGCCCAAGGTGCGCACGTCGAGGTCGGCGTCGGTGGCGACGCAGATGGCCTCACCGCCTCCGAGCGTCTCGAGCAGCGCATCGGCAGGGACCGCGCGACGGAGCGCCTCGGCGAGCAACGGCAGGGTGGCGCGCGGCACGGCGACGAGGAGCACCGAGGTCGCGGGGGGCTCGTCGGAGAGCCGGTACTGGGTCTGCTCTTCGGAGAAGGCCTCGAGCGCGATGGCCTCGGTCGCGCGCTGGAGGAGCGGCACGGTCTCGATCTCGCGCACGAAGCCACGCGCCTTGAGCGCGTCGAGCTGCTCGGAAGCCGTCGCGGTGCGGAGGAGCCGGAGCTCTCCCTCCTGGCGGGCGTCGATCAACCCGTCGCGGCGGGCCCGATCGATGAGGGACTCGTAGTCGAAGGACGACTCGGCGCCGTTGATCGCCCCCTTCTTGAACCAGATGGTGCGGGTGCCCCCGCGCACGCCCAGCTCGAGGCGCACGTCGGCCTGGGCGAGCGCGATGGTGCTCACCACGTTGGCGAGCTGCTCGAGCGCCACGGTTCCGTGCCGAGGCACCCCGAGCGCCCGCCGGCCAGGCAGGGCGAGGTTCATCACCTGCCGGTGCTCGAGGGCCTTGAGCCGCTCGGTGGTGAGCTGGGCGAGGGCCTCGGCTTCGTCGGCGCGGGCGCGCTGCTGCTCGAGGCCTTCCTTCATCGAGGTGAGGTCGACGCTCAGCGCCGACTTCTGGGCGCGCTCGGTCGTCAGCTCGGTCTCGAGGCGGGCGATCGTCTGGACCAGCGTCTGCTCGGAGGTTGTGAGTCGCGCGCGCTCGGCGCGCAGCTGCTTCAGCTCTTCGGACGCGTGCTCGTGCTCGACCCCGATGACCTCGAGCTTCTTGCGGGTCTCGTCGAGATCGGTGCGCACCGACTCCAGCTCGCTGCGGCTGAGCTTCAGGGCGCCCTCGAGCTCGGTCATCAGCTGCTTCGCCGCAGTGGCCTCGCCGGTGGACTCGACCGCCTGGGCGACCGCGCGCTCGAGCTTCTCGTGGAGATCGCCGCGGGCCGCCTCGAGGCGCGTGCTCTTCTCCCGTTCGGTCTCGAGCTGGGAGGCGAGCTCCTCGAGTCGTTGGGAAGCGCCCACGAGCTGGGCCTTCGCCTCGGAGAGATGGCGCGCCTGGGCGGTGGTGGTGACTTCGGCGGCGCGGGCGGCTTCCTGCTCGTGGGTGAGGCTGGCGAGCAGCGACTCCCGCTCGGCCTCCCGTTCGGCAGCAGCGGTGCTGGCGACCTCGAGGGCGTGCTCGACCTCTTCGAGGCGGCGGTGGGCTCCGGAGAGGAGCGCGCTCTTCTCGGTGAGGCTCTGCTCGAGCTCACCGACCCGCAGCTCGTGCGACCCAGCGCTCTCCTTGAGCTTGTCGAACTCCTCTTCGGCGACCGCGCGGAGCTCCCGCTCGCGGCGCACCATGGCTTCGGTGTGCTCGGCGCGTCGTTTGAGCGCGTCGAGCTCGGCCTCGGCGCGGCGGCGTTCGGCGTCGTCGGCCTGGCGCTGCGCGTTGGAGATGGCGCGGGCCTCGAGGGCGATCGCCTCGGCGCGTGACAGGCTCTCCTTCGCCTTCGCGGCGTCGAGCTGGGCGTGAAGGGCGGCGGCGGCTTCGGCCTCCCGGGTCGGGTCGGGGCTCCCGTCGGGAGGGGTGGTCGAGACGTCGGCGAAGGACGTCTCGCGATCGTCGGCCGGGGTGACGGGCGGCGGCTCGACCTCGGGCGCCATCATCGTCACGCTCGGCGGCGTGAAGGCGCGATCGGGCTCGGGGGTGAGGTTGACGGGGTGGCCCTCCCGCAGCGCGCGTCGCCGGGCAGCCTCGGCGCGCACCTCGTCCTCGAGCCGCTGGAGGTCTTCGTCGGTCGTCCCCATGGGCGGGAGCGACGACTCGACCGACGCCATGGCCTCCGCTTCGACGTCGCGGTGGATCTCGTCCTCGATGCTGGGGAGATCGCCGAAGAGCCGCACCATCGCCGACGGAGAGGCCTGAACGCCGGGCGGCAGCTCCGGTTCGGGCGGGAGCTCCCAGGTGCCGTCTGCGGCGATCGGCGGCGCCGTGGGGCCCGGCGTCTCGATGAGCTCCTGGGTCTGTGGCGGCAGCTCGTCTGGGAGCCCTTCCGACGGGCGGGTGGCGCGCCAGGGCTCGGCCTCGTCGAGCGGCTGCGGCAGAGGGACGGGAGAGGTGTCGGTGCTCGGCTCGGTGAGCGTCCACTCCGACGCGTCAGCCGGGCCACGGATCTCGCGCTGAATCGTCTGTGAGAAGTGCTCGGGGTCGATCGGCAGCGGCTCGACGAAGAAGGCGAAGCCTGGAATCGACTCGCCCAGCAACACGACGCGGAGAAGCTGGGCGTCCGGGTGTTGTCGAATCTCCTCGAGGAGGACGGCGCCACGGCCCGACTCGACGCTCGGCTGCACCACCACCAGGCCGGGGAGGTGGTGGCCCCAGGCGATGACGGCGTCGGCGGCGCTGGTGGCGAGAATCGTCTCGTACCCTTCCTTCCCCAGCACGCGCTTCACGGCCGCGATGGTGGAGAGATCGTCGGCGACGAGGAGGACCGGCGGAGCCATGACCACCACACGTTGCTACAGGCGTGCCGCCCTGTCGAAAAACCGGCTGTCGTGGGAACTGGACCGAGCCCCTCGGCGTTCCAACGGCGTCGACGAAGAGGCAGGCTCTGGAGTCCATCGATGGCTCGTCTCGCTCGCGCTGGCCTCAAGGTGCTGCTCGGTCTCTTCCTCGGCTTGGTGCTCGCGGAGCTGGCGTTTCGAGTGCGCGACGACTTCGCCTTTCCGCACGTGAACTTCTATCTGCCCGATCCAGAGCTCGGCGCGCGCCTCGAGCCGAACGCGACCGAACGCCTCGCCTTCACGGGAAACCCGCCCACCACGATTCACACGAACTCGCGCGGCTTTCGGGGTGAAGAGTGGCCAGCCCCGAGGGACGGCGAGCTGATCGTCGTCGGTGACTCGCAGGTGTTCGGGCTCGGAGTCGAAGACGCCGAGACGTTTCCCGCCGAGCTGGCGCGCGTCTCGGGGCGTCAGGTGCTCAACGCGGGAGTGCCGACCTACGGCCCCAAGGAGTACCTCTCGGTGGCGCGCGCCCTCCTCGCCGAACGTCCGAAGGCTGGCGTGGTGCTCGTCTTCAACGTCGCGAACGACTTCTTCGAGCTCGAGCACTCCAACGTCTCTCGCCACGCGGTCTGGGTCGGCTGGGCGGTGCGCAAGGAGAACCTCCCCGCGTCGGGTCGCGCCTTTCCTGGACGACGCTGGCTCAACTCTCAATCGCACCTCGTCTTCGCCTGGCGGAAGTTCGACCTCGAGCGACAGCGGGTGAGGGGCGACTCGGAGGCGCTGGCCGACTTTCGTCTCCCGGCGCCAGGGTTGGACGAAGGGACCGCGAGTGAAGGCTCCTGGCGGGATCTGCTGACCGCGAGCGAGAAGGAGCAGACGAAACGAACGGCGCGGGGCGACCGGCCAGCCGCCATCAGCGATCCGACCGCGGCGCTCCGGGAGAAGGCGAGCTCCGAGGAGAGGAGCATCGACGCGCTCGACGAGCTGACGACCGACGTCGCCCCGTTCAGCTTCCGCGGAGATGCCTTCGCCGACGCCGTCTTGAGCAAGCAGGTGGGCGACGTGGTTCGCGACACCGGCAGCGAGATGGCGCGCTCGATCACCGTCACCGCAGAGCTGCTCGAGAAGGCGGCGCTCCACAAGCGCAAGCTCGCCGAGCTGCGACGCAAGGCCGAGCTCGAGACGGCGGTGCGAGCGCAGGCCTTGAAGAAGACCTACGCAGAGCTCGAGCGGCTGCGGTGGGAGCTGCCAGTCCCGCCCGCGGAGGAGACGCTCGGTGAAGCGCTCCTCGACGAGCTGGTCGCGCTCGGTCGCGAGCGAGACGTCACCCTGGTG
The DNA here is from genome assembly GCA_052034585.1 of Myxococcota bacterium. Lineage (GTDB taxonomy): Bacteria > Myxococcota > Myxococcia > Myxococcales > Myxococcaceae > Xiheimicrobium. The sequence goes on along the minus strand of JBPOIJ010000001.1, from coordinate 78,679 downwards.
GTCTTGCCGCTCGACGTTCAGGTGAGCGCGGAGGAGGCGGTGAAGTACGGCGCCCGGAAGAAGGATCTGCGCGGAACGCTCGAGCTGAACCGTGCCCTGGTCGGCGCGGCGCAGCGAAAGGGTCTGCGGGCGGTCGACGTCGAGCCGGCGCTCACTGCGGCCGAGCCTGGCGCGTTCCTCCTCGGCGATCTCCACCTCACCACCAAGGGCATCGCCGCCGTCGCGAAGGCGGTGAACGAGGCGTTCGTGCAGCCCGAGGCGCCGAAGCTGGCGAGCCCGCTCCCTTCGCCCGCCGAGTGGAGTGAGGTGACGGAGAACCTCGTGAAGGGCAGCACCGCCGCGCGGTGCGAGACCAAGCAGGTGCGCGAGTGGCTCCGGGTGCGCTGTGATCGAGGGAAGACCGAGGAGCGCTACTACGGCATTCGCTTCATCGAGGGACGCCGCGGCGAGCAACAGCTCCTGGCGACCGAGGAGTCGGTCTCGGCGGTGCTCCCGGTGAGGCGCGGGGAGCGCCAGGTGGTCGGGCTCCTGGCGATCGACGACGTTCAGCAGAACGCCACGCCCATCGAGCGTCGGCTCGTGGTCGATTGGGCCGCGGTCGCGCCGAGCCCAACCCTCGAGATCACCGCCCCGTCCCGCCCGCCAGCAGCCACGAACTGGATCGACCGCGTCGACCGCCGAATCAAGACCTGTGAGGCCTCGCTCGCGGGCCGCGCCTCCATTCCGTGGGGCAACTGGGAGCCGCGCTCGGCCTGCTTCCAATACCCCGACTGCCTGCGACTGCTCGCCTGCCTTCAGGGCCACCCGCTCGCGAGGCCGCGCTGTGAGAAGGGTTGGATCAACGCCGGCCCCGACGGGCGCTGTCTTCCCGTGTGCGAGGGCGATGGAGACTGCAAGGGCGTCTTCGACTGGGGCGTGTCGGGGACCTGCACGTCGTGGGGACGGCAGCGGGTCTGTCTCTAGCGCTCGAACCGGTGGCTACAGCATCGCGCTCGGATCGACGTCGATGCTCACCTTCACCTGCGACGGCACCTCCTCGAGCGCGCGTTCCACCGCGTCGAGCGGTCCGGCGAGCGACTGATGCGTCGGCCCCTTGAGCACCACCTGCCAGCGGGTCTTCCCCTTGATGCGAGCGATCGGAGCGGGCGCGGGCCCGAGCAGCCGAACGCCGTGTGACGGAGGAGGAAGTGCGCGCGCGGTGAGGGTGGCGAGCCGCTGAGCCGTCTTCGCGCAGAGCTCGGCGTGATCGGCCTCGATGCGCACTGCGGCCATTCGTGACGCTGGCGGCCACTGGAGCGCCTTGCGTCGTCCCAGCTCGGTCTCGGCGAACCCGTCGAAGTCGTTCTTCAGCATCGCGGCGATGGGGAGCGCGTCGGGGTTGTACGTCTGCACCAGCACGCGCCCGGGATCCGCACCTCGGCCCGCGCGCCCCGCGACCTGGGTGAGCAGGTGGAACGTTCGCTCAGCGGCGCGGAAGTCGGGCAGTGACAGCGCGGTGTCGGCGAGCACGACCGCGACGAGGGTCACTCCGGGAAAGTCGTGTCCCTTGGCGACCATCTGGGTGCCGATGAGGATGTCGAGCTCGCGTCGCGCGAAGCTGGCGAGCAGATCGGTGAGTCGTTCGTTGGTGGTGACCGCGTCACGATCGAGCCGGCCGACGCGCGCCGAAGGAAACGCCTCGGCGACCTCCGCTTCGATGCGTTCGGTGCCGACCCCGAGCTGGAGCAGCGGCCCGCGACATTCCGGGCAATGGACCGGCAGCGGGTGGCCCTTGCCGCAGTAGTTGCACTGCACCCGTCCGCTCGAGCGATAGGCCGTGAGACACACGTCGCAATCGGAGCACTTGAGGTTCTGCCCGCAGACCTCGCAGGTGACGAAGGTCGCGTGCCCGCGCCGGTTGAGGAAGAGGATGGTCTGTTGGCCCTTGTCGAGGGTCTCCTGCATCGCCTGGCGAAGCGGGGCCGAGAGCATCGGCGGTTCGGTGTCGCGGGCCTCGGGCGTCTTCGGCCGCTCGAGCCGAAGGTCGATGAGGTGCAGCGCCGGCATCGGCCGATCGTCGACGCGCCTGGTGAGCTGGATCAGCCGGTAGCGCCCACGGCGGGCGTTCTCCAGCGTCTCGAGGGAGGGCGTGGCGCTGCCGAGCACCACCAGACACTTCGCCTGGCTCGCGCGCATCACCGCCAGATCGCGGGCGTGGTAGCGCAGCTTCTCGTCTTGCTTGAACGAAGGGTCGTGCTCTTCGTCGACGACGATGACGCGCAGATCGGCGACCGGGGCCCAGATCGCCGAGCGAACGCCGACCGCGATCTTCACCTCGCCGCTGCGCAGCTGCTGCCAGGCACGCAGGCGCTCGGTGTCGGTCAGCGCCGAGTGGAGCACCGCGACGCGCTGGCCGAAGCGGCTCTTGAAGCGCCCGACGAGCTGCGGGGTGAGCGCGATCTCTGGAACGAGAATGAGCGCGCCGTGATCTCCCGCGAGGGCCTTCTCGACGATGCGAAGGTAGACCTCGGTCTTCCCGCTTCCGGTGACGCCGCGCAGGAGCACCGGCGAGAACGACGCGGTCTCGAGCAGCGCTTCGAGCTCGGAGACGGCGGCGGCCTGTTCCTCGGTGAGCCGCTCGGGTCGACCTGCGGCGAGCCCCGCGGCCACGGTTCGTTTCACCGCTTCGGTCTCGACGGCGACGAGCTGCTTCTTCACCAAGGCGCGCAGGTGTTCGCGGGCGCCCGGAATCGCGTGAGCCACCTCGTCGACCGGAGCCCGTCCTCCGACCGCGAGCAGGTACGAGAGGGTCGCCTGCTGGGCCGGGGCGCGATGCAACGCCGCGGGATCGGCCCCTTCGATGGCGCGGGCGAAGTGCACGACGTCGGGTTTGGCGGCGCGTTCTTCCTTCGGCTTCGCGAGGCCTGGGGGCAGGGTGGCGCGGAGCACTTCACCGAGCGGGTAGCGATAGTGCTGGGCAGCGAAGCGGCAGAGTTCGACGACGTCGGGCGTCAGGGCGGGTTCACGCTCGAGCACCGAGGTGATCGGCTTCACCTTTCGCCGCACGTCCTCGCTGGGCGCCGGCGCTGGCCCGAGGAAGAAGCCGAGGATCGTCGAGCGCCCAAACGGGATCTTCACTCGCAGTCCGGGAGCGAGGAGGCCCTCGAGTTCGGGAGGAATCGAGTAGGTGAACTCGCCGCGAACGGGCCGGCCCACCGCGACCGCCGCGTAGCGCACGGGCTCGTCGAAGAGCGTCTGCGTCACCTTGTGCTCACGGGAGGCTCAGAACTTCGTCTTCTCGAGATCGGCGCGGGTGTCGGCGGTGAGCGCGGTGAGGCGCAGGTGCAACTCCTGGCCCTTGTAGACCTCGACGACGCGCGGCAGCCAATCGGCGACCGACGCCGAGCTGTAGTCGATGAAGCGCACGTCCCACTGGTTGCCCTTGTCGTCGGTGAAGCGGATGCGCGCAGGCAGGAACCGGTCGGGTGGCGTGCGATCTCGATAGACCCAGTACTGCGGGTTGCCGTCGGTGCGGTTGCCGATGGCGAAGGTGAGCTGGCCGAGGAACCGCGCGTGCGAGACGAGCTTGGTGTCGATCTTGAGGGCGGCGAGGTGGCGCTCGATCGCGGCACGTGTCTCGCCCTCGCCTGCGCTCTTGAGGGCAAAGAGGGCGCACAGCTCGTCCAAGGCGACCTGCGCGGCGAGCAGCTCGGGGCCTTCAGCGCGGCGCTTTCCGTTCGAGCTGGCGACGACGATCGTCTTCTGGCTCTCGTAGGAGCCCAGCTCGAGCAGGCAGCGGCCGGGGTACTTGATGCTGAGCGCGCTGGTGAGGGCGAGGTCGCCGGAGGTCCAGCTGCTGCCGAGGGCCGACGCCGTTTCACGGGCGATCGCTGGCGCGACGGCAGCCGTCCCCTCGACCTTGAGGCTGGTGAGGGTGAGATCGTCGCGGGTGCCCGCGTAGCGGCGGAGGATCGAGTACGTGGGCATCACGTACGAGAGGACGAGGGCGGCGATCAGCGAACGCATGGCCGGTCTTCATACCTCGCTCTCGGGGGCCTGCATCGACGATCTGCGGCGAATGGGCGGGCAGCCGGGCGATGGCGTCAGCGCCGAGTGCAGTGTTTCATGACGCCATGACCACCTCGGCCCTCGACACCGTGGAATGTGCGAGTTGCGGAGCGACCAGCACTCACGACGTGATTCGGAGCGTGTCGGTCCTCGAGGGCGCGGATCTCGACGGGCGGCCAGGAGCGATGCTTCGAGCGACGATTGCGCAGTGGGTCCAGCGTTGCCCGAGTTGCCAAGCGTGTTGGGCCGACTTGTCGCAACTTCCCGAGGCAGTGCGCTCGGTCTTGGGCTCGGCTTCGTACGCGTCGATCGTGTCGAACCCGAAGCACCCGGAGTTGGCGAACTCCTTTCTCGCCGAAGCAGCACTGGCTGCCGAAGCTGGCGCTCTCTCAATCTCCGCGCGCTCTACGCTCAGAGCCGCATGGGTTCTTGATGACGCGGGAGACCAGCGAGCAGCGCGCGAATGCCGCCAGCTCGCGGCTGCGCGTCTCTCGGCTGCCATCGCTGCCGAAGTCGGAGACTGGCCTCAGGCACGAGCGAACAGGCTGTCGACGAGGCTGGCTCTCGTTGACGTTCTGCGGCGGCTCGAGCGCTTCGACGAGGCGATGAATGTCGCGACCGCACTGGAAGGGGACGCAGACTCGAATTGGCTGAGGCAGGTGCTCTGGTATCAGAAGCAACGCATCGAGGCGGCCGACTCCGACCGCCACACCGAAGACGATGCTCTCGGATGGGGGCCGCCGAATACGCGAACCGAGAGTCGACTTCTCGATCAGAACGAGACGGTTCGATATCTGTGGCGGTACTACCGGGACCACCTCACCCCAGCAGAGCGAATGGCTGCAGGAGCCTCGCTGATGAACTTCCGCGGTGAGCCACGCTGGGACGTCGAGGACGCGGCTGCGCTCGCACTCCTCGCGCACGGAGCCGAGGAGTTTGTGCGCGCGCTCCTGGAGCGCCTTCGGCGATCCACTGCCGTGATCATCAACACGTGCCCCAAGTGTTCGAAGCTCGCTCGCACGCCGGCTGCGAAGCAGTGCCGCTCGTGCGGCTACTCATGGCGGAACGAAGGGAGGACCTGACGAACCCGTCTCCGGACTGCCCGTTCGTCGGCCTCGAACCAGGTGAGAATTCGACGGCGTCCTCACGCGTTGTACAACCTGCTTCGACGATGTTGCGCTCCCTCACCCTCGCCCTCTCGCTCCTCGCCCTTCGCGCCGCAGCACAGGACTCGGAGCTGCCGGCGGTCGAGGGGCCCGATCTCCGCGATCTGATGCACTCGCGAAACATCGCGATGGGCGGCGCCTACGAGTCGATGGGCTACGGCGCCGAGACGATCGGCGGCAACCCGGCCGGCCTCTCCGCCTACCGGCGCTATCAGATCGAGGCGTCGGGCTCCTGGGACATTCCCAACGGCATGGGCTTCGGCAGCGTCGCCCTCGCGGACTCGACCAACCCGTTGGCTGCGGGGCTGAGCTACCACTTCGCCACCTTCGGTGGGCTCGAGCGGCGCTGGGCGCACATCACCACGCTGGCGCTCTCCTATGCGCTCGGAGAGTGGATCTTCCTCGGCGTCACCGGTCGGCATCACGTGCTCGTCGGCGCGAGCAACACGAACTCGATCACGATGAACGCGGGCTTGCTCATCAAGCCGGTGCCGTTCCTCTCGATCGGTGTCTCCGGTCACAACCTCATCTACAACTTCAACAAGGACATCACGCGCTACTTCGTCGCCTCGGTGAGCGGGCTGTTCTTCAACCAGCTCACGCCGGTGTTCGATCTCCGCGCCGACTTCAACCAACCGAGCCCGCGCTTCGCGTACCACGGTGGGCTCGAGTGGTTGATCGCGATGACGGTCCCAGTGCGCGCGGGCTACCAGTACGACGGCATTCAAAACCACCACTACGTCTCAGGCGGAGTGGGCTGGTTCTCGGACGGGAGCGGCGTCGACGTCGCCTACCGTCACGAGCTCGGCGGCGCGAACGGGCGGCTGATCTCGCTCACCGTCAAGCTCCAGCTCGGCCAGTGAGAGCGCTCGTCGTCGGAGCGGGAGCAGTCGGCCAGGTCTTCGCGCGCCACCTCTCGCTCGCCGGCGCCGAGGTCACCTTCGCGGTTCGAACGCCCCAGAAAGTGCACCCGGTCGCGCTCACCCAGCTCGGGCTCCTCGGGCGCGCGAAGCCGGTGTCCTTCTCGGTCGGTGACGTCGTGAGCGAGCTCGGCTCGCGTCGCTTCGAGCTCGTCGTCATCACCGTGCCGTCGGATGCGCTGGAGAGTGACTGGCTCCGCTCGATCGTGCCCGGCTTCGACGGCGCCATCGTCGTCGGCCTCCAGCCGGGCCTGGAGGATCGCGCCCGGCTGCTCCGCTTGGGGATCGCCGAGGCGAAGCTCGTGCGCGGGCTCATCGGCTTCATCAGCTTCGCGACACCGTTGTCTCCGACCGACCCGGTGCAGGACCGAGGCTACGCGTACTGGTTCCCGCCGTTCTCACCGTGCGCCTTCGACGGCCCACCCGAGCTGGTCGAGACCGTGGTGACGACGCTGCGTCGTGGAGCGTTGCCGGCGGCGAAACGACAGGGCCTCGAGACCGAGGTGATCTTCTTCACTGCCGGCCTCTTGGTGACGATTCGCGCGCTCGAGCAGCACGGCTGGTCGTTCGCCGCCCTCGCGAAGGACCCATCGCTCTCGGCGGCTGCCAGCGCCCAGGCCCTCGCGGTGACGGCTCGCGTCCTCGCGCGGCCGATTCCCTTCGGCCCCAGCCTCACCACCCGCTCGTGGCTGATCGGGCTCGCTGCGCGCGCTGCACCGCCCTTCGCCCCGTTCGACGCCGAGACGTACGCGCGGGTGCACTTCACCAAGGTGGCTCCGCAGTCGAAGCTGCTCCTCGGCGAGCTCGTCACCAAGGGCCGCGCGCTGAACCTCCCCGTCGATGCATTGGAGAAGCTGCTCGCCTCGATGTAGTCACTCCGGCATGGGCACTGAGCTGGACGTGATGATGGAAGCGTCGAAGGGCACGCTGAGCGAGCACCTCGGCATCAAGCTCGTCGAGATCTCGAAGGAGCGGGTCGTCGGCACCATGCCGGTGGAGAAGCGGGTGCATCAGCCCTTCGGGCTCCTCCACGGCGGTGCGAGCGTCGCCCTCGCCGAGACCCTCGCCAGCCTCGGCGCGTGGATGAACGTCTACGAGTCTGGTCGCGGCGCGGTCGGGCTCGAGATCAACGCGAACCACGTGCGCGGAAAACGCGAAGGCCTCGTGACGGGCACCGCGGTTCCGCTCCACCTCGGCCGCTCGACCCACGTCTGGGAAATTCGCCTCACCGACGAAGCCGGCAAGCTCGTCTGCATCTCCCGGTGCACCATGGCGATCGTCGACGCATAGGGAGAGAGACGGCGAGACCTACACTTGACGACAGTGTGGGTTTTGATGCATGGGAACCCCGCATTCGCTCGGTTCGAGTCGTGGGGAGGCCGGTCATGTTCAAGCGTGCGTGCAGTGTGGCAGTGGTGGCGTTCTTCGCAGCGTGTGGTCCTGACGCACAGACGCTGGTCGACTCCAGCGACGTCGACAGCGACGAGACGGCGACGACCTCCGAGAGCGAGCTGACCTCCTCGAGCAAGGCGTCGGTCTGGTTCCCGCTCTCGACCGGCAACACCTGGACCTACGAGTCGTCGACCTCGAACCGAACGGTTCGCCTCGCGTCGGTCGCCAACGGCATGGCCGAAGTGCAGGGCCTGCTCGCGGCGAACACCTGGGTCGGCGTGAGCGACACCTCGGCGAACACCCTCATGCAGTGGGACGCCTCGGGCAAGGCGTGGCGAGCGTGGCTGCGGTTTGGCTATGCCTCGACGACCTGGACGATGGGGACCCAGGAGTGCACGGGCGCGCGCCTCAAGCGGAGCGCGACGGGGTCGGCCACCGTCACGCCGGCTGGGTCCTTCTCCGACACCCGCACCATCTCGATCGAGCAGATCCCCAGCCGCACCGCGCTCTGCGCGCCGCCTGCGTTCACCGAGCTCACCTTCGCTGCGAACGTCGGGGTGGTCGCCTTCCGCACCGGCACCGGCGAGCGCTTCTTCCTGAAGACCGGCACCGTCGACGGCCGCCGCGTCCCTGCGAACGGCAGCGTCACTGCCACCGTCACCCTCGACAAGACGAGCTACGTCTCGAAGCCCAACACGATTCGGTGCATCACCTACCCGTGCCCGACGAACGAAGAGACGGCCGTCGCGCAGGCGACCTTCACCGTCACCAACGGCAGCACCACCAGCCAGACGTGGCAGTTCCGCACTGGCTGCCAGTTCGAGATGGAGGTCCTCTCCGCGAGCGGCCTGGTGGTGAAGCGCCTGTCCGACGATCGGGCCTGCACGATGGCGCTCACCTCGGTCACCCTCGCGGCCGGCCAGAGCAAGACGTGGACGTCGCCAGTGAAGCTGGCCGATCGTGACGGGCTCCAGCTCGACGGTTCGTTCTCGATGCGGGCGCGGCTCATTCCCTCGTCGACGGCCGTGACGGCCCCGGTCGCCACGAAGGCGTTCTCCGTTCGCCTTCAGCCCTGAGAGCGAGAACTCGTCCGGGCAGGCTCCGCGCGTTCGATCGGTACCTCGCGCTCGGAGAGCGACCGCTCCTCGCGTGCGAAGGCGGCTTCGTCGACGTCGGGTTCGGCGTCTCGGCCGTCACCACCTCCGAGCTGGCCGAGGCGTTTCCGAACCACGCCGTGCTCGGGCTCGAGCTCGATGCGCTGCGTGTCGAAGAGGCCAGGCTGGCGTACCCCTCGCTCCGGTTCGAGCAGGGTGGGGTGGAGCGGCTCCCGGCACGAGGCGCGTTGGTGGTTCGCGTCGCGAACGTCGCGCGAGGGCTCACCAAGGAGGCCGCGGACGACCTCCATCGCCAGGTCGCGCCCGCGCTGAAGGAAGGCGGGGTCTGTCTGGAAGGGAGCACCGACGTCGAGGGCCACCTCGCGGCCTTCTTCGTCCTGCGAAAGAGGGGAACCGACGCAGTCGACTCGGGAGTCGTTCGCGAAGCGCTGGTCTTCCACACCGCCGCCGCCCGGGGCTTCTCGCCGTGGCAGTTTCGAGACGTCTTGCCGCGCGCGCTCCGCCGTGAAGTGACGGAGGGCTCGGTCACCCACCGCTTCTTCTCCGAGTGGGAGCAGGTCTGGAACGAGGTGCGCACGGCCGATCCACGGGAGTCCTTCGTTCGCTCGGCGCAGGCGCTCGCCCGAAGACGCGACGACGTCGATCTGCTCGGAGACCTCGTGCGCTGGCGGCTTCAGCGCTTCTGAGCGCGGTTTCGGCGCAGCTCGGCCACCGACGCGAGGATTCCCTTCGGAGGAACCGACTCGACGAGCTCGGCACGCAGGCCGTGACGGCGGAGGATCGCGTTGGCCGCCATCAGCCCGGAGACGCACGCCGCCTCCATGAGCATCGCCGGTTGATCGAGCGCGACCCAGTCACCTGCGAGCACCAGCTCCGGCAGCTCGGTCTCGACGCCAGGCCGGTTCGCACGAAGCCCCAGATGAAACGCGGTGAAGTCGCTGCGCACCTGGAGGTGACGCTTGCGCGGAGTGACACCGGCGAGTGCCGGGAGCCGATCGCCGAGCTCCTTCATCATCAGCGGCTCGATCTCCTCGTCCTTCACCGAATCGGGCACCGCGTAGCAGTGGAGCTCGAGCACCGCCCCGCGATGCTCCGCCGCCCACTGCCTCGCCTCCCGTTGGAAGTGATGGTTGAAGGTCACCGCGTCGAGCACCCGCTCGCGATCGGTGATGACGAAGACGGGCAGCCCCTCGCCAGCTTCCCGATCGATCCACACTCGCAGCACGGCGTACCGCTGCGAGGCCTTGAGCGCCTGCGCCTGGCTGAAGAGCCGCGGGGCGTGCTGCTCGATCGACTTCGATGACGAGAGGATCGCCTTCGCGCCGAGCACGTCGGTCGCCAGCACCACCTGCGCATACGTCACGCCGTCGACCTCGAGGCCTCCGCTCACGCGCTCGAGCGACTTCACCGGCTCGCCCAGCCGGAACGTCGCTCCTCGCCCGGTGAGCCACTGACGAAACGGCGTGAGGAACGTCTTCTCGGCGTCGTCTTCGAGGAAGTCGTAGAGCAGGCCGGCGTCGTTGCTCAGGTAGTAGAAGTGAAAGCCGCGAATCAGCTCGGCCATCGACATCTTGTGCTCTTCGGCGAAGAAGGCCCGGGCGAAGGTGTTGAACGAGAGCCGGAGCCGATCGGGCAGTCGCGCGCCCTCGGCGAACTCCGCGAACGACACGGTGTCGAACTCGGCGAAGGTGTGCGGTCGATCGTATTGGAGGAGCGCCTCGAGCTTGTGCACCTTGGGGTTCAGCAGGAGATCGCCCCACGGCACGATGCCCTGCTGCGCGAGCGAGAGCAGGTTGAGCACCGGCGTGGTGGCGACGTCCTTGAAGTGAATGCGGGTGCCGTCCTTGCCGATGATGACGTAGTCGTCGATCGCCCTGAAATGCCGGCTCACTCCCACCCGCGCGAGCAGCCGGTTGAGGTTGAAGTACTGCCGGAAGAAGGCGTGAAAGCCGTGCTCGATGGTGGTGGCTTCGCCGCCGACCGATTCCTTCCAGGCGCCGACCTTGCCGCCGAGGTACGTGTTGCGCTCACGCAGCACGACGGAGAAGCCACGCTCGGCGAGCACCGTCGCCGCCGAGAGCCCCGCGATGCCTCCGCCGATCACCAGCACCTTCACCGGCTGTTCGAGCTGCAAGGGCTGCGCTGGGTCGGGCACCACGACGGGGTGGCGATAGCCGCCGAGCCGCCGTTCGATGAAGCGCTCGAGCCAGGAAGGCCCGGTGCCCCTGCTGAGGCGCTCGAAGATCGCTGACGTCGAGACCACCAACGCCAGCCCGTAGATGAAGTCTTCCACTGGCGTCGTGAGGACGCGCAGGTCGAGTTGGTAGCGCGGGTCGTACTGAACGATCGGCCGCCAGGTGAGGTAGCCGTTGAAGCCAGCCGTCAGCACCAGCACGAAGACGAGGAACGCGAGAAAGCGTGGCGTGCGCACGAGGCCACCACCGAGCGCGAGGTCGACGACCGCCGAGAGCCCGACCGCGCCGATCGCCAGCGAGGTGTACTCGGGCCAACCGAAGAGCCAGCCCGCGAGCCCGAGCGGCAGCAGGAGCAACCAGGGCACCACGGCGACGACGGGGAGCTTCGACGCGTCCGCCTTCCAGAAGAGCGTTCGCCAGGAGAAGAGGCAGGCGAACGGCATCGCGACGAAGAAGAGCACCTCTTCGATCGGGAGCGGCCCGAGCCTCGGCCCCAGCAGGTATCGATCGTTGAACCACCAGTGCCGGCCGGTCACCACCGCGTCCCAGACGAGGAACGGAATCGCGGTGAGGGTCAGCGCCGCGAAGGCCGCGGGCCAGCGAGGAAGAAAGAAGGTCGACCGGCGGAGGCTGAGCACGAGGACCGGCAGGAGGACGACGGCGTCGAAGGCGAGGTACTCCCAGCGCATGGCGCGGCGTCGTAACGGCGACCCGGCCGCTCTGCCACCTTCCTGAAGGGCTCCGGTCGACGGCGCTCGGCCTGCCTGAACGGCGGCTCCGCCGAGGGCCGCTTGGTAGCCTCGCCCGCGCACTCCTGGAGGTGTTCCATGTTGCCCGCCCTCGCCCTCGCTCGTTCGCCGCAGCCCCGCCTTCACTGTTCGATGTGCGGGAAGACGGAGCTCGAGGTTCGCTACCTCATGGCCGGCGCGGCGGGCGGGCACCTCTGTGACGCCTGCGCGATCGCAGCGGCGAAGATCGTCGTCGTCCAGCGGCTGCGTGACGTGGTTCGGCCAACCAACCGACGGTGACCGACGGGGCGCTTCCGGCGAGGAACGGAGCGCACCCCGGAGTACACTTGGGTCGATGCCGCAGCGCCGGGTTGGCTCGAGCGAGGTCGAGAGGACGGGCGGCATCGGGTGATGCTCTGGCCGCTGCTCGCGACGCTCGCCGCCTCCCCGGGAGCGCCTTCGGTGCAAGGCCCCGAGGAGCAGCTCGTTCAATGGGGCCTCAAGCGTCGTGACGCGCGCATCGACCCAGCCCCCGACGGGAAGCTGATCGGCGAGATCTTCATCGAGCGCGAGGAGATCTTCCCCGAGTCCAACCCGAAGCTGTTCGACGTGCTCCACCTCAAGACGCGCGATCAGGTCGTGCGCCGCGAGGTGCTGCTCACGCCGGGAGAACCCTGGGACGCCCGCCGCGCGCTCGAGACCGAACGAAACCTGCGCCGCATCTTCATTCTCTCGGTCGCCAAGGTGGTGCCGATCGTCTCGCGCGACGGCCACGTCGACGTGCTCGTCGTCACCCAAGACAAGTGGAGCCTGCGGCTCTCGAACTCCTTCACCCTCATCGGCACCTTGCTCCAGTTCCTCCAGCTCACCCTCGTCGAGGTGAACTTCAATGGCTGGGGGCAGCGGCTCTCGCTCGACACGACGCTCCGGCTCGACACCTTCGCGGTCGGCCAGTCGTTCACCGAGCGGCGGCTCTTCGGCTCGCGCTGGAGCTTCTCGGAAGCGGCGAACCTGGTCTTCAACCGGCAGACGGGGGCGGTGGAAGGCAGCGTGGGCGAGGTGATCACCGGCTACCCGATCATCACCCTCGATCAGCCGTGGGGCTTCCTCGTCGACGCCGCGTGGAACGTGCGCAAGCGGCGCATCTTTCGAGGTGCGAGCGTGTGGCAGCTGCCGTACCCCGACGCGAGCGGCACCGAGCGAGTGCCCTTCCAGTTCGATCAGACCGAGTTGGGGCTCGACGCGATCGTGACCCGCCGGCTGGGCAGCGCGGTGAAGGTCGATCTCACCGTCGACCTCGGTGCCTACGTGCGCCGCTACGTGCCGATGAAGGAGTCGAAGCTCACCGACGAGCAGGGCGACTGGCTGACCCGGTCGTACCTGCCGCGCTCCGAGAACGCCGCGTACCTCGAGGCGATCGCGACCGCGTTCACCAACGACTACCGGGTGCTGAAGAACCTCGACACCTTCGTGCTCTCGGAAGATCTCCAGCTCGGCTTCCGGTTCACCGCGGGTGCGCGCTGGGCGTTCCCCTCACCGCTCACCACCCAGCACTTCCTCGAGGTGGGCGCGGCGGGGCGCTACAGCCTCTACGCGGGCGACGATCTCCTCGTGCTCGCCGCGTCTGGAGGCGCGCGGCTCAGGCCTGGCACCACGACGGTGAACGAACGCTTCGCGGCGCAGCTGCTCAACTACTCGCCGCAGTTCTTCGGTGGGCGCTTCGTGACGCGAGTGCTCCTCGACGCGCGGTGGAACGATCTCAACAACCGACAGGTGCTGCTGGGTGGCTCGCAGGGGCTCCGGGGCACCTTCGCGGAGCAGTTCACCGGCAGAAACCTGCTGCTCGCGAACGTCGAGTACCGCACCGCGCCGCTCAGCTTCGTCCTGGGCACCTTCGTCGGCTTCGTCCTCTTCTACGACGTGGGCTCCGCGTTCGACTCGACGCCGGTGTTGCAGCACACCGCCGGCTTCGGGCTGCGGCTCTTGTTGCCGTACTTCAACTTCGACGTGCTGCGCTTCGACTTCGGCGTGCACCTGAACACCATGGCGCTGCCGCCCGGCCTCGATCGGCTCAACGCGACCTGGGGCCAGGTGAACGATCTGCGCCCCGACATCCTCGATCGCGCGCTGCCGTGAGAGTCAGCCGCCGGCGTCGGGCGCGAGCTCGTAGCGGAGCGCGATGGCGAGGTCGACGATCGCTCGAGGGCCGCCCGCACGCTCGAGCGCGAGGCGGAGCGAGCTGAGCGGCTGGCCGACCGAGAGTGGTGGCCCGGACGCGTCGTCGTGAACCTCTCGAAGCGAAGAGCCGTCGTCGATTCGGTCGACGCGCACGGTGAGCGGCCCTCGTGAGTCGACCCCGAACTCGAGGGCGAGCGCGAAGTGCCCAAAGTCGAAGACGTGGCGACCGGTTGGACAGGAGCGTTCGCGAGGCCCTCCGTCGGGCCAGTCCATCACCGTCGCCCCGGTGACGACGAGCCCGCCGAGCGCGACCTCGCAGAGATCGAGCCCGCCGTCTTCGGGCACGGCGCACCGAGGCACCCCTCCGAGCTCCGGGCCCCTCGAGACGCAGTTCCCCGAGCGCGCCGCGACTTGTCGACCGTTGGCGTCGTGCCAGCTCTGGGCCCAGACGAAGCCGTTCGACGACTCGACGAAGCGAAGGGTCGGGTCGTTCGCGCAGGTTCCGGCGCGATGGGACGAGCACTTCGAGAACTCGAGCAGCTCGTCGCGAGCCGCGAGCGTCGCGCCCCTGACTTGCTCGTCGTAGGTCGGCCGGAGGAGCGCACAGCTGACCGACGCCGCTGCGAGGGCCCAGCTCACTCGACGCCTCATCAGCGTGCTCCGTATCCCACGACGTCGCGGAACGACTGGAGCGCCGTCGGTTTCTGGCGCGTCGTCTTCTTCGTCGGTCTTCCGTCGAGCGGCTTCCCCTCGGCGTCTGCCGCCGGGGGCACCGTCTCGGTGATGGTGACGCCGGTGAGGAAGTTGGTGCTGACGCTCGAGCTCGCGCCGGTCAAGCCGTCACCGCTCGAGCGGTCGAGACCGATCAGCTTGGGCTCCTTGCCCTCGAGGCGGAACCGATGGTTCGTGCCGTAGTACTCCCGCGAGCCGCCGAACTGAGCGACGCTGACGACGCGCTTGGCGATCCTGATCTCCGGCGCGGCGACGCCTCCCTTCATGCCAAGGCAGCTGAAGCAGGCGAGGAGCGCGGTGTTGAGGGCGACGAGCTGATAGCCCCCGTCGACGCCGTGCAGCCAGAGCAGCGCGCGCGGTTGGTCGACCTTGCCGTCCTGGAGCAGCACGACGACGAGGTCCTTCTTGGCGTCCTGATTGAGCTCGCCCTCGAGCGCCGCCTCGACGGTCCAGCCCTTGGGGGCGAAGGCCGCTGCTGACGCGCCCTTGGTGGGAACGTCGGTGAGTGGAGCGGGCTCGGCCATCGGCGTCCCCGCGAGGACCATCGCGAGCAGCAGGTTCATGTGGGCAGCGTCGCACAGCCGCTCGCGTGCGTCAGAACTCGAGCACAAGGCTGACCCGTTCCGGCAGGCCCTCTTCCGTCTCGGTGTCGAGCCGATAGCCGGGGCTCGAGAGCACGTCGGTGAGGCACTCGAGCTGATCGCGAGAGAGGCCGGCGTTGCCCATCGCCTCGAAGTCGAAGTCGCCCACCGCGCCGGTCTGACGAGACACGAGCGCCGTCCACCGAAGCGCGCCTGGCCGATCGGTGCCGTTGAAGCAGGAGGCGAGCCGGGGGCTCCGCGCCGCCACTTGCAGCCTGAACTCGTCGACCCACCGCGCCGGGGCTCGATCGGGCGGCTCGAAGCCGGGCCGCTCGACCGCCTTCGACTTGACCGGCACCTTCGGTCGCTTCGCGAGCTTCACCGGAGGCTTCTTCACCTCGACCCCCGCATCGACGACGGCCTTGGTGACGGGCGGCGCTTCTCCGGGTGGACCGTCGCAGCGGATCAAGAGCAGGAGCAACAGCAGCACCGCGATCGTGATCGCCTGCTTGATTCGCCGGCGCCGCTTCGCTCGTCGAATGGCCGGGTTGTTCGCCAGCGCAGCGTTCGCCTCGGCCTCGAGCGCGCGCATTCGGGCGCGGGTCTCGTCCCGTTGCCGCTTCATCGCCGCGCGCAGTTCCCGCCGGTTCACTCGGTGATCCTCCAGCCGAAGACGAGCTGGCCG
Organism: Myxococcota bacterium; assembly: GCA_052034585.1. Lineage (GTDB taxonomy): Bacteria > Myxococcota > Myxococcia > Myxococcales > Myxococcaceae > Xiheimicrobium. The sequence goes on along the minus strand of JBPOIJ010000001.1, from coordinate 62,940 downwards.
GCTTCGTCGCGCCACTCGATTGGGACGAGGAGGAAGGGGGAGAACGCGGGCGGCGCTTCGACCTCCGGTTCGAGGAAGGGCCAGGGGAGCGGATCGGCGGGCGCGAGGCGGAGCGAGCCAGCGAAGGCCGCGTGCGCGAGATCGATGGCGCGCACGTCGTCGCCGGGACGCTTTGGAGCCCCCATCGCCTCGAGCAAGGCCTGCACCCGCCCGCCCAGCTCGCGGGCTTGCCGTTCGGTGGTCTTCGCCGCGGCCGGGGCGTCGGCGATCGCGTCGAGCACCGGCAGCACCTGCTCGAGGAGCGACCGGTTCGCGCGTCGAACGTCTGCTTCCTCGCGCTCGAGGGTGTCGACGAGCTGCTTGATGAAGCGGTTGGTCTCCCACGGCCCGTCTTGGCCTGCGGCCTTGAGCTCGGCGACGAGATCGGCCGGCTTGCCGTGGGCGAGGAGGCCGAGGCGCCGCACCTTCTCGTCGAACGAGCCCCCGCGCTGCGCCACCTTGGCGAGCCGATCGAACGAGGTGCCGTCGGCCCTCAGCGCGGCCGCCCAGACGAGGTCTTCGATGATCGGGTTGAAGTCCTGGCGCGGCACCAGCGTCTTCAGCGTCGCCAGCGCCTCGCCGTTCGTCTCGTAGCGAGCGAGCACGTACGACAACCAGCGGCGCGCCAGCGGGTGCACGGTGCTCGAGGCTCTCGAGGTGTCCGAGTGCGCGAGCGCGAAGGCGAAGCTGCGCAGCGAGTTCGCGAGCTCACCCCGCTCGAGCTGCCGCACGCCCCGGCGCAGGGAGATCACCGAGCGCTCGCGGAACTGCGAGTCGTCGTCGAGCGCGAGCAGCCGTTCGCCCCGCGCGCCCTCGGTGACGAGCTCGCGGTCGGCCTCCGAGTCGAGCGCGGCGAGGAAGCCCTGCAGCTCGGCGCCCTGGTTCGCGGCGATCAGCGCGTCGACGAGGCCGATGGTGAGATCGCGCAGCGCGAAGGGATCGTCGGCGTGCGGCCTGGCGTTGACGAAGAGGAACTCCCGGCGCGTTCGGCTGAGGGTGAGCCACTCGGCTGGTTCCCAGCGCAGCGTGCGGCGCAGGAAGGCGACCTGGGCCGGCTCCTGCAGCGCGCGCATCGTCTTCCTCGCCGCCTGCCTCGCAGCGCCCTCCGACATGTTCATGCCGCGAACGTCGGCGGCGGCCTCGGCGGCGGCTTCCTTGCTGCTCCGCTTGCGCAGCTCCGTGAGGGAGAGATCGAGATCGAACAGCCGCGCCTCGATCGCGGCCACCGAGGTGACCCGATCTCGCCTGACCGTCTTGAGCGCCCGCACCAGGAGCCGACGCAGCAGCGGCCCCGTGACGAGCCGATCGTCGAGATCGGCCAAGGGGTTGAGCCCGTACTCGATCATCGCGAGCCGGGGCCACAGACACGCGGTCTGCGAGAAGGTCACCGACTCCAGCTCTTCGCGATCGAGCACGTCGGACAGCGAGATGAGGCGCTGCTGCCGCCCGACGTCGTAGGCCTCGAAGGGCGACGGCAGCTCGTCGGGCTGTTTCCCCGTCAGCAGATAGTTGTGGAGCCCGAGCGGCCACAGCCCCGCGCCGCCCTCGTCCTCGTCGGTGGGGAAGCCGTCTTGGCAGATGCCGATCGCGCCCGTCGCGGCCCACACCACCGAGCGGAAGGGGCCGTCGAAGTCGGGCGAATACCCGAGATCGGTGAGCCCGTTGCGCAGGAGCCAGAGCGCGAGCACTTCGCGGGGGCGCTTCTGCCGTTGCGCGAGGCGCGCGTTGTAGAAGACGACGGTCTGGCGCGGCAACGGCTCGGGCGGGGCCGGCTCGGCAGCGATCACCAGCGCCAGCACTCCGGCGATCACAGCGCAGCTCCGAGCGCGAGCGAGAGCTCCCACCACCAGCCCAGGCCAGCGCCCTGAATGCCGCTGAAGACGGGGAGCGCCATCATCACCCGCGGTGTCACCGAGAGGCCGGGCCGGAAGTACACGTCGAGCGAGAGCCCCGTCAGCAGCGCGTAACGAGCGCGGTCGATCTGCATCGCCGGGAGCCGCCGGAACTCGAGGTTGGTGACCTCCGCGTCGGAGATGCGCGGCGCGAAGAGCGTGCCGAAGAGCTCGAGGGTGGGGATCTTGGCGAACGCGCCCGGGTAGAAGAGGTACCGCACCCCCGCGTTGGCCGAGAGCACGAGCTGCGCCGCGGGGATCATTCCCACTCGTGGCGTCACCACGCCCTCGGCGATCGCGTAGCCAACGTTCACGTCGACCTCGACCCGGTGGGGACGACCGAACTGCCGATACGGCGTCAGCGAGAGCCGTTCGCTCGCCTCCGAGCCGAAGACGAAGACGTAGGTCACCGCCGCCTCGAGCATCACGTTGCCGATGGCCTTGCGTACGAAGCCGCCCAGCCGAAAGCTCGAGTAGTTGTTGAGCTCCAGCAGGCTCGCGCTGGTGAGCCCGAAGCCGACCCGCGAGCGGCGCCAGTCGAAGCGCACCGAGCGAGACGCCTCGCCGATGGCGTGATCGGTCAACGCCTCGAGCGGAGTTCGATAGCGCTCGATCGAGGTGTCGACGACCGGATCCGTCGGCGCGATCACCCCGCCGTCGATCGGCGCGGCGCCGAGGAGGCACGCGAACGCGAGCTCAAGGATCACTGGGGAACCCTCCCCCAGGTGGAACTGGAAACTTGGGTCGATAGCACTGGTCGGCGAACGCGACGTCGAACGCCTGGAGCGGCTGATAGACCCCGGCCGAGTCGAAGGTCGGGTGGTGACAGAAGCGGGTGCACTGGGTCAGCGCGTCGCCGAGCGGAAAGACCTCGCGCTTCCACTGCTCGTTCCCGAGGAACTTCTCGTTCGCGCTCGCGATGCCGAAGGGAATGGTGAAGCCGGCGATCGTCGCGCTCGCCGCCACGCTCGAGGTGTACTGGGCCCGCAGGAGAAAGGGCGACTCCCAGGCGATGCCCAGGGCGTAGAGCTGGAACGGCATCGACGCGTGCAGTTGCGGGAGCGTCTGGAGCGGCACCACCGTTCCGTCTGGCGCGCCGACCGGCACCACGATGATCCGCGCGACCCCGAGATCGTCGCTCGGGCAGAACGAGAAGGCGTCTTCGGGCCGGGCGCTGATCAGCTCGTTGTTGAACCGCGTCGCCAGGCCGAACTCGCCGATCGAGACGTTGCTCGAGACCGCGCTCCGCTCCGGAGCGAGGAAGGTGAGGGTCTTCATCGCGCCCGCCTGGGCCACCGAGTACTTCTTCACGAAGTTCAGGTACTGCTCGCGCGTCGGCATGATCGGCAGCTGGTTGAGCTTGAACGGCCCCAGCACCAGATCGGGCTGGTCGGGGAGCAGCGGGCAGTCGCGCGTCGACGAGTCCGGCACCCGATCGATCTCGAACATGCTGATCATTCGCGAAGGGCACCAGAGCACCATCTGCTTCACCGCCGCCGACGTCATTCGGTAGCCGAAGCTGTCGAGGATGAAGGCCCCGCTCACCTTGGGCGAGCTCTTCTCCCGCTCCGGCACCAGGGTCTGCTCGAGCGCGGTCTCGATCGTCTTCTGGAGCGCCCCGGTCGTGTCGTCGTGGTGGATCGCGATGGTGAGCACCATGTCTTCGGCCCGGAGCCGCTCGGCGTCGATGCGCGTCTTCAAGAGGGACGTGACCCGGTTGGCGAAGCCCGGAGCCGCCGCCTCGTCGAGGCAGATCTCGGTCGCGCCCTGCTCGATCAGCAGGCGCTGGCGCTGCATGTCGAGGTGATCTTGCGCGATGACCCGGTTGCAGACGCGCATCACGACGGGAATGGCGATGTTGGTGCGAATCGGGCTGCGCAGCGCGGGGAAGCCGCCCTTCACCTCGGGGTTCTTGCGGGCGAAGGCGGTGGTGACGAACGCGCCGATGGCGTCGGTGACGGTCGCGTTCGCGCAGACGCTGCTCGCGGTCGAGGCGGCGAAGGGCAGCGCGCTCTCCTCGAAGAAGGCGCGCGCGTCGGTCTCGCGCCTCGGCCAGCCGAGGTCGAGGAAGTCGACCGGGCAGATCGGCGACGCCGCGTACCCGTAGGCGTTGTCGGTCGGCAGCTCGGGCAACAGGCCATGGGTGGCGTCGCTCACCTCGAAGTGCCGTCGCAGCCCGAGATCGGTCGCCAGCTCGTTGCGAATGGTGGGGAACTGGTTTCGCGACCGCCACTGCACGTGGGTGTTCGTCTCGTCGAAGACGCCGTAGACGACGAGGCTGCGAATGAGGTGGATCGGCCCGTCGCCGATGGCGTTGAAGACGGTGTTGGCGTCGAGGCTCAGGCTGCCGTTCTTGTGGTACCGCATGCGCAGCCGCACTTCGCGCGGCGGCTTGGTGACGCGCACGCTCGTGCTCCCACAACGCGACTTCTCTCCGCAGTCGACGCTCTCGTGCCGGTGAACGGTGGTGAACTCGGCGAGCGGCGTCCACGGCACGACGAGCTCGTCGGTGCGGTAGGTGAGCTCGATGACCGAGTCCGGGCCGATGCCCTGCTCGGCGTCGACCCGGTAGAAGACGAACATCGTCTGCTCGTCCTGGAACCAGGAGGCGTCGGCGATGGTGAAGCCCGCGTTGATGTCGACGAGCGGCACCTTCCCGCAGCCGACCGGCAAGCCCGAGTACGGGTCGAAGTTGCACGCCGACGCGAGCACCCACGCGAAGGTGAGGACCCGCAGTCTGGCGCGCGCCGAGCCCATCAGTTGACGAGCTCCGGGAAGGACAGGGTTCCCCGCGCGATGCGGCGCTTGACCGAGGCCACCAGCTCGCCCTGGCCTCGGTGCGCGAGCTCGAGCTGCTCGGTGCGGCTGCCGAACGTCATGCTCGACGTCAGCGCGGTCTGCACCGAGGTCGACAGCTGCCCCACCAACGCCTCTCGTCGGGCCATCGGCTGGAGCGACAGCCACGCCGCGAGCCCCTTCACGTCCACCTCGAGGAGCAGATCGGCGCGCTGCTCCTTGGGTACCCGCAGCAGCATCTGAGGCGACAGAATGTTCTCGTACCACCCGGGGAAGCCGTCACCCGAGAGCGCCTGCTCGAAGAGCTGCTTGCGATCGGCGTCCTCCAGGTGGCCGAGCAGGACGGACAGCGCGCCCGCGGCGTCGAACTCCTGGCCTTGATCGACCACGTCGGGGATCGCGTGAGCGTGCCCGTTCTTGAGCGGCTTGCCCTCGCGCGCGTTGCCGACGGCGTCGAAGAGCGCGGCCCGTTCCTGCTTCGAGCTCCGGTTCGACTGGAGCAGCTGGTGCGCCACGCCCACCTTGAGCGGGTAGGGCAACGAGCGCGCGACCTCTTCCTGACGATCGAGCGGCGCGAGCGCGAACAAGAGCGCGCCTTGGCGAGGCGGCAGCTTCTCGATCATCTGCACGAGCGCCGAGCTGCCGAACTCGTCTTGGAAGCTCCGGTACACCTCGGTGTCGGGCTGCGCGAGGATCGAGGCCGCCACCGCGTTCTGGTTCAAGGTGCGGAAGAACTGCGCGTCGCTCGGCAGGTTCGCCACGTCCATCGCCTTGAGGAACTGGGCGAGCTCGGCCTTGCGCGGAGCCAGCGCCGCGTCGCTCTGGAAGGCGAGCGAGAGCCGATCGCCGAAGAGCACCGTCGCCTTGGCGAGCAGCGGAAACTCACCCTGCCGCAGCCACTCGCGCATCAGGTGGCCGACCAGCGCGTCGTCCTTCTCCAGGGGCGTGTCGGCGATGCGCTTGGCCCAGGCGTCCTGCTGTTCCTTCACGAAGTCGGCGTCGGCGTCCTTCGGGGCTTCGGTGCTCGCCGGCGTCGTCGCCTCGTCGGGCTTCGGCGGCGCGGCGCTGAGCTGGGCGAGCATCGCCTTCTCTTCGAGCGACTCCTTCCCGAGCCGGCGCGCGGCCCAGATGATGACCATCGTCGCGAGGGTGGCGAGGAAGACGGCGATCATCCAGCTGAAGTGCGGCAGGAGCGCCTGCCAGAGCTCACGGAGCGCGACCTCAGCGTCCCACTTGGGCGGGGGCGCTGGCGCGGCCTCGACCTTCGGCTCTTCCTTCTTCTCGGGCGGCTTGTCTTCCTTCGGCGGAGGCGACTCGGCGAGCGAGGGAGAGATCGGCTCGAGCACCTGCCGGCTGACGGTGACTCGCAAGAAGCCCTTCGACAGCCGCTGCTCGAGTCTGCGGGCGAGCGCCTCGACGTCACGCTGGGGAATCGACTTCTCGTGGGTGAACTCGCAGCGGGCCTGGGTGAGGTAGAGCTGGGCGGCGACGGTGCCCGGGCCTTCGTTCGCGCCCAGGCCAGGCAGCGACGTCGTGTTCGCGGGGAGATCGACCGCCAGGTGCTCGCGGTAGACGCAGCCCTTCGACGAGCAGCGCTCGGGCGCACAGTCGCGAAGGAGCGCCTGATCGAACTGCCGCTCGAGCTCGCGCACCTCGAGGATGATCTGCGGCGGAATGGTGCGGCTCGGCGGCGTCGGCGGAGGCTGGTTCACCACCGGCGCAGGCGGCGTCGGGTTCGGGAGGCCAGGCGGCGGCGTCTGGGCGAGCGCGGCGACGGCGAGCAACGACGAGAGCAAGATCGGTCGCATCAGTAGATCCTCACCACCACGCGGCGGAGCCGGGCGTTCTTCTCGTCCACCGTGAGTCCCTGGAGCTGCTCGGACGGAAGCGGCTTGGTGTCGGCGTAGCCTTCCACGCGAATGCGGTTGCGCGGAATCCCCACCCCCTCGAGCCGCTCGCGCACCACGATGGCGCGCATGGCCGCGAGGTCCCAGTTGCTCTGGAAGGTGCCGCCGCCGATCACCGGGTTGGCGTCGGTGTGCCCTTCCACTGCGAAGGAATAGCGCGTGCCGTAGGGCTCGAGCGTCTTCAACATGCCGCTCACCGCGCCTTCCATCTCGGGGCGAATGACGGCCTTCCCAGAGTCGAACACCAGGCCGGAGTTGAGCGAGATCTCCAGCCCGTCGTTGGTGACCGACGTCGAGACCAGGTCCTTCAGGTTCTGCGCCGCGATGCGCTGATCGATCTCCTTGCGGATCGACTCGAGCGAGGCGGGCATCTCGGCGCCGGAGAGCGACTTGGCGATCTGCTGCATGCGGCCCTTGCTCAGGTTCGCGGCGGTCAGCAGCACCACGAAGAAGAGCAGGAGGTTGGTGATCAGGTCGGCGTAGCTGAGGAGCCAGCTCTCCTCCCGGTTGGGGACGCGACGTTTCATCGTCAGGCTCCCGAGCCGCGCATCACGAGTTCGTTGACGCTCTTCTCGCACCGCTCGAGCAGGCCGAGGCGCTCGTCGAGCAGCCCGTTCCAGAAGTGGCCGATGGGCCCCGCGATGCCCGCGCCGAAGGCGACACCGTAGAGGGTGGCGAGCAGCGCGAGCGACATCGCGGCGCCGATGTTCAGGTTCTCCGACGACATGTTCTTGAACAGCTGGATCATGCCGGTGATCGTGCCCACCATGCCGAAGGCGGGGCCGAGCTTCGAGAGCATCTCCCAGTTGTTGATCGCCGGCTGCCAGTCGGAGATCTCGTCGTGGCGCAGCTCGGTGAAGACCTTCGCGCTCGCCGCCTCGGGGGCGCGCTGGAGCAACAGCTCGAGCGTGTGCTTGGTCGACGAGAACTGGCTCTTCTCGGCCAGCGCCACCGCCGCGCTGCGCTGCCCGTTCTTCCACAGCGAGCAGAGCTCTTCTCGTTCGCGCTCCATCTCTTCGGTCGTGGCGTGGAACCGACGCAGGCCGGGCACCAGCTCCTTGAGCGCCAAGACGGTGCGCAAGGCGTTCCTCGCGCTCGACGACAGCAGCACCGCCGACGCCGAGCCCACCACCACCATCACCAGCGCGTGAAAGTCGAACGCCGAGACCGCGCGGGTCGAGTCTCGATCCGAGAACCCGAACCACACGATGAAGGCGAGCACCGCAATTCCGATCAGCTGCACGATTGACCTCCGTGACTCGTCAGTTCGACTGCGCCCTCGTCGGGCTCAAGGTTGCTGCTTCCGAAGTTCTTCGAGCTTCTTCCGCACCGCCGGGTCGCTCTCGACCGCCTCCGCCGCCTCGTAGATCTCGATCGCCTTGTCGCGCTCGCCCATCATCAGGAGCAGCGAGGCCTTGGCGCGGAGGAACTCCGGGTGCGACTTGTAGCGAGCGAGCACCGTCTCGCACCACTCGAGCGCGAGCGCGTAGTTGCCGGCCTTGGTCGCCTCCTGCATGAGCGACTGGGCGCGGGTGAGGCTCACCTCGGGCGCGTCTTCGTCCACCTTGAGGCCGCGGGCTCGGTAGGCCTCGACCAGCGAGGCGTCGGCCTTGGTCGGCGGCGGCGGCACCACCCGCATCGGCGCGATCGTCTTGATGCCGGAGTTGCCCGCCCCGTGCTCCACCACGATGCGCTGGCCGCTCGCGAGCACCGGCACGTCGACCTCGGTGAGCACCTTGCCGTCGTTCCACCGCACCTTCATCACCGTCGTCGAGCCGTACCCGAAGGGCCGCACCAGCGTGTCGTCTTCCTTGAGGGTGGTCGTCTTCTTCACCGTCGGTTCGATGAGGTAGTACGTGTAGTTTCGCGAGGTGCACGCGGCCAACGCGACGACGGCGAAGAAGGGGACGAGTCGCTTCATGGCAGCACCGGGAGCAGCGTGAAGTTGAGCAGGGAGATGCCGAACGCCACCCGGCCGTTGGTCGAGACCGAGGCGAACAGCGCGTAGTTGGTGCGGAAGAGCGGCAGCCTCAGCTGCAGAGCGCCGTTGAACGACTGATCGCCGAGCAGCGAGTTCGCCCCCTGGCCGCTGATGGCCGCGATGATCGCGTTCGGCACGCTCATGATGAACTTCGCGCCCACCATCAGGTTGAGCGCGATGGGGATCACGCGGAAGTAGGAGACCCCCAGCCCGGCGACCGGGTCGAAGATCGAGAGGGTGAACCCCGAGAGGTTGCAGTTGTCGGGCCCCCACTGCTCGAGCCAGTCGAGCGAGATGTGCTGTTGGGGCAGCAGGCCGAGATCGATGAAGGTGTGGGTGAGCGCGTCTCCCCGGCTGCGGCGCTCGATCTCCTGCGCCATCGTCACCGTCTCGCGAGACGCCACCTGCGCGCTGAGGTGCTGATCGACGTTCTCGGCGAGGAGGATGCGCCCGTTGCGCAGGTCGACCAGCCGCACCGCGACGCCTTCGAGCGTCTCGTCGAGCCAGACCGCCGTCACCGCCCGCGCCGAGGTGCCGCGCGTGACCTCGTCGAGCCTCACCAGATCGGGCACCGACAGGCTGGTCGAGTACTGCTCGAGCCGCCCGTCCTCCACCATGAGGCGCTGGGCCATGCACGCCTCGCAGGCCCGGAGCGCGCCGACGCCGAACACGCGCGCCAGCGAGGAGAGGGCCGCTGCCGGGTACGCCGCCCGCGTCTGCTCGAAGGCCGGCTGGGTGCTCACCACCAGCACCGGCGACAGGTCCTTCATCGCCAAGACGCCGTCGTTGAGCCGGCGCGGCATCAACTCCTCGAGCCGGGAGAGGGCGCCACGGGTCGCCTCGCGCTGGGCCATCGCCGGCACCGACGAGAGCAGGGCCAGCCAGAGCGTGGCGCGGGTCAGAAGCAAAACGACACCTCCACCCCGAACGACTGGAAGTTGAAGATGAGCTGCAGGTAGGTGCCGATGTTGTCGGTGTTCGTCACCGACGGGTACGTCTCGAGGTAGGCGCCGATGCCGATGCGGTTCTTCACCCGCAGCTCGAGCCCGGTCGTGAACATGCCGAGCGTCGTGCGCGGCTCGTTGTTCTGGTTGATGTTGAGGATCTCGTCGATGGTGGGCGTCGACTCTCGGAAGATGAGCGCCGAGCGGCCCTGCACGAAGAAGACGCCTCCGCCGACGAAGAGGTAGAGATCGGGCCAGGTGAGCGAGGTGCTCGAGCCGGTGAGCAGGCGCGACACCCGGCCCTGCGCCATGACGCCGACGTGCGCCGAGGGGAGCCAGGTGAAGCCGAGGTTGAGGCTCGCCGTCCACGCGCGGCCCTGGCTGAAGGCTGCCTCGGCGCCACCCATCACCCAGAGAAACGGGGTCGAGATCGCCGTGCTGTTGAACCCGGGCGCGAAGGTGCGCACCGCGACGCGCACGGGAAAGACGAGGAGCCCCCGCCCGCCCAGCACCTCGAGGTATTCCTTGCGGGTCTCGGCCACGCTCTTGAGCCGCTCGTTGTCGCGCAGGAGCGCCGGCACTGCGGTGGAGGTCGTGAGCGTCTTCGCCGCGACGATCTTGAGGCTCGCGTCCAGGGTGGTGATTCGCGCGCGCAACACGAGCGAGGCGCCCTCGGTCTCGAAGTCGAGGAAGACGGCGTGCTTCGCGCCCGAGGTGACGCCAGCCTGGGCGAGCGCCTCGGGGTCGTCGAAGCCGCGGCTCACCACCGTGCCCTTGGCGCCGGAATGGACGACCCAGGCCGAGCACGCCGGGCAGTGCACGAGCTGCACGCGCGCGCCCGGGTTCTTCACCACCAGCCCGGCGAAGTGGTTCTCGAGGTAAGCCTCGAGCCCGGTGCCGAGCGAGACCGGCACGCTGAGGCCCGCGAGCACCGTCGGCGAGGCGGTCTCGAAGGGCGGCTCTTTCGTCCACCCGAGCACGAGCTCGTCGAGCAGCTCGGCGGCCTGCAGCTGAATCTGGTTGGCGATCTCCGCGCGCAGCAGCTCGGCCTGACGCTCCGCGAGGTCCGGCTGCTCGTCGGCGAGCGCGGCGAGCGGCGCGAGGACGCAGAGGAAGGCGAGGGCTCTCACGGCAGCCACCTCCACACGCCGCCTTCACAGAGGCCCGCGTGGAGCCGGGTCTCCCGCGCATCGACGATCATCAAGCCCAAGAAGAGCTCGTCGGGCCCGAGCACCTTCGTCTCGAACGATCGCGCGCAGGCGGTGCGGTACGCCTCGCTCGGGGGCAGCGACGCCAGCACCGCGACGTCTCCGGCGGCGAGGGTCGGCACTCGATCGGACACCGAGAAGCCCCGCTCGGCCAGGGTGGTGCGCGCCGTCACCGCGATCTTCTGGGCGACGGCCAGCGACGGGTAGAACGCGTCGACGTGCCAGCGCGCGCTGCGCGGCGCCAAGGCCCCAGCCGACTCGACGAGCTCGGTCACCTGCAGCGACAGCGTCGAGAGGATCGCCTCGTCTCGCGCGTTGCGATCGGCCGGCTGCAGGTAGCGGGTGCTGCAGGCCATCACGTCGGGCTGAAAACCGGCGAGCGCGCGGCCGCCCTTGGGAGGGATCTGCCCGGGGTAGCGCTCGGCGCCCTCTTCCTGACTCAACCGGAGGCAGTCCATGTTTCGCCGCTCGGTCTTGGACTGAAAGAGGATCGGGTCGAACACGCCCGCGCACGAGCCGCCCAGCAGCACCATGATCACGCCCGCCGTCCTCATGGTGCGGTGCCCTTCGCGGCTTCGGCGCTCGGCTCGGGCTCGAAGCTGTTCATCACCCGCGCGCGCACTCGCGCGTTGTGGAGCAGCTGGGCGAGGTGGGCGTGGAGGTCGCGGGTGAACTCCGCCTTGGCGCCGTCTCCGGTGACCTGCTCGTCCTTGGGGCGAATCAGCAGATCGACGATGGCGTTGATGCCCCAGATGCCGAGCCCCACCGTCTCGACGAAGCGCTCCTGAAACGACTGCTGGGCGAGCACGAAGCCGGTCGCGTCGCGCACCCGCACGTCTTGGGAGAACGTCCACTCCTCCCAGCTCGGCACCAGGGTGAACGACACTGCGAAGAGCACGTTGAGGAGGAAGTTCTCGGAGTGATCGAGCAGCTTCGAGGTGATGTCGATGACGTACTGAGGCGCCTCGGTGGCTTCTTTCGACTCCGGCGCGCGGGCGTTGGGGCGCACGATCTCGGTCGTCACCTTCGCCCCCTGCTTCGACAGCGAGCTGCGCACGTTGCGGCAGAGCACGTCGGCTTCGACTCCTTCGGCGGGGTGACAGCGCACCAGCACGCGGGTGGCGGTGAAGTTGGTGGGCTGCTGAGGGTCGACCGCGACGGGGCGCTGGAGCGCGAGCTGCGGCTGATAGAACGTCACGCAGCCGCTCAACGCCACCAGCGCGAGCCCGATCCCTCCTCGTCGTAGGCGCCTCATCGCCGGGTCAAGTGCCTCCACTCGCCCGAAAACTTCAAGAGCCGAGCCAACCATGGCACCCCGCGTCGGAGCCGGCGCTCAGGCTCGGCGCCAGTTGAGGCGGGTTGATCGTGCGCTGAACGTCTCGAAACCTCGAAGCCATCGGCACCTCCCCTCGGCGAGACTCGCTTCGTTGCCGAGCGGAGCTCTGCCGATCACGAATGGGCGCGCACGCTAGCTGAGCCACTCTGACGGCACCACGACAAGTCTGTCAGCCGACGCGGAGTTCCGAGGGTGCTACAGACCTGTGACGTCAGGAGCCGTCAGAAGCGCACGCGCACGCCCACGCCGACGCGGCTCTCACCCTGGCTGTCGTGGCTCGCGGAGAGCGCGAGATCGACGTCTTGGCGCACCCGCCAGGCCGCTTCCGCGTTCGCGGTGGTGCGGTTCGTCTGGAAGTTGTGATCGATGCCCGCAGAGAGCCGGAAGTTGTCGCTCGGCTGGTAGACGACGCTCCCGCCCACGTTCTGGAGCCCCGACGCGTTCGCGTTGGCGTAGGCCGAGAGCCGGAAGTCTTCGCTGCGGTAGTTGTACTGAACGCCCACCGACGGCTTGAAGTCCTTGAAGTGCGCCTGCCAGTCGCCGCGCAGCTTCACCTCGAGCTGATCGTCGAAGAACTTCGCCTTCACCTCGGGCTTGATGCCGAGGCTCTGGAGCTTCGCGCTCCCACCGGTCCAGGCCGCGTGACCGGCCGCCACCGCCGCCGCGCCAGCGAGCCCGTAGTACGCCGCGGGCGAGTCGCTCTTCAGATCCTTGAGCAGGTCCTTCACCACGTCGCCCGCCAGCCCGCCGAGATCGCCGACCTTCATGCTGGCGACGTCACGGGTGTCCATGCCGGCCGCCCGCATGCGATCTTGAATGCCCGCGGCGACCTCGGGTGAGAGCGCGCCGATCGGCATGCCCTTGAGGAAATCGGAGGTGGCGCTCTGGAGCTCGTTGAGCTGTGCCTCGGTGAGCGGCTGGCCTTCGCGAACCGGCGTGCGCCCACGGGCGATGCTCATCGCGTCGTGGCCGAGCGCGGTCTCGATGCGCGAGTTGAAGCGATCGATGTTCGCGTTGATCGCGTCACGCACCGGGTTGGGCGCGGTCGCCAGCAGATCGGCCGTGCTCGGCGTCGGGGTGGTGATGGAGGCATCGACGGAGCCGCGCACGCCGCTGCCGCTCGCCCAGCCAGTCGAGGTGGGGGTCGTCACCGAGCTGGTCGATTCAGTCGGGGTCGTCGGAGCAGTCGTCGACGTCGCGCTCGTGCCAGTCAGCGGGCGGGGACCAGTCGGGCCAGAAACGTTGGGCATTCCTCAACCTCAGCAGAAGGGGTAGGAGAGGTCCATATGGCGACCTTTGCGTTACTCGATACACCTCAACTGCTCGACAAGAGCAAGGTCGGCGCCGACGCCGCGAAAGCGCTCGAAAAGACATGGGCCGAGGCCAAGGCGCAGCCCGAGGACAAGAAGCGCGAGCTGCTCAACCAGCTCGAACAGAAGCGCAACGACCTGCGACGGCAGCTCCTCGATCGGGCCAAGCCGGCCATCGCCGAGATCGCCAAGGCGAAGAAGGTCGAGGCGGTGCTGGAGAAGGGTGCAGTGGCCTGGTCGACCGCCGAGGACATCACCGCCGCCGTCATCGCGAAGGTGGACGCCGCCGGGCCGCTCAAGGGCTGACGGCCTCGCGCGGGCAGAGAAGGGCAGGCGGTGGAGCGGCTTCGGCGACTGCCTCATGGGTGACGGGCGCGGACGACCGCCCTGAAGTCGCGCAGCTCGAGCTCGGCGCGGGTGAGGCCGGTCGCTGACAGCTCGCGCGCTCCGAACGCGCCGCAGCTCGCGCCTCGGAGGAAGAAGTTGAGCAGGCCCTGACCGGTGGCCGCGTCATCGAAGCTCGTGCCGACGCTGGTGGCCTGGCCGAGCTGGGCGATGAAGTTGGCCAGCCGTTTCGTCATCGCCTCGCGGTGCTCGAGGAAGAACGCGTAGGTCGCGACGTAGCGCGGCACGAGCTGACCCGGGTGCAGATCCCACCCCTGGTAGAAGCCCTGGTTCAGCGCGTGTCGCACGTTGGCGAAGTGGGCTCTCCAGGCCTGGTGAACGGCTCGTTCGTTCTCTGCGTGCTGCGCGCTCGTGAGCGGGGTGCCCTTGTGGGGCGCGAGTGGGAGGAGGGTCGTCGCTCCGTCGGAGAGGAAGACACCGGTGCCGGCGAAGGCGAGCTTCATCAGCTGGCGGAGGTGATCACAGGCCGCGTGGGTGAGTGACTGCGCAGGCGCCGCGACGTCGAGCGAGGCGGTGTAGTCGTAGGCGCCGAGGTGCGCCGCGAAGAGCCGGCCCTTCGCAGCTCGGGGAAAGGCGGCGAGCGAGCACCGGCCGTCTGCGTCGAGGAGCCCCGGGCCGGACTCGATCATCGCCTCGAGGCGAAAGGTCCCCGGCTCGAGGCGTCGCTCCCGTTCGATGACGTCGAGGAGGTCGGCGAGCGCGGTGAGCTGCGCGGGGCTCGTCACCTTGGGGAGGGTGATCAGCAAGCCGCGTGGAACCGCGCGCTCGTCTCCATCGGTGAGTCCATCGAGGAAGCGCTCCAGCGTCCGGAGCGCGCGCGGCGCCAGCTCCTTCGACAACGGCTTGAGGCGCAGCCCGAAGAAGGGTGGCGGGGTGCCTTCCCGAAAGAGGCGGCGCGTCTGGCGACCCGCAGTGGTGGCGTGCTCGTCCTCGTCCTGGTCGCTCCGGTGGCCGTAGCCATCTTCGGAGTCGAGGCGGTAGTCCTCGATGGGCTCGGCGCGCAGCTTGTCGTTCACCTTGGCGAAGACCTCGCTCGCGATGGTCGGTTCGAGCTCGAAGATCTCGGCGAGGCGCTGGGGGTCGGGGGCGAAGGTGGTCAGCTGCGTCTGGGCGAGCTGGCCGAGCTTGCGCGGCGTCTCCGCGGTGAAGAGGTGCATGCCGCCGTAGACGACGTGGGTCGGTTGCCGCCGGCCACCGTCTCCGGGAAAGCGCCGCGTGAAGGCGTCGTGGGCGTCGTTCACCTGCGCGAAGAAGTGGGCGCGCTCCTGCTCGGTCGGCATGCCGCCTTGTACCAAGCATGGAGTACGGTCGCTCCCGCAATGGGCATGTCACCGCAGGAGATCGAGGCCTTCCTCGCGCGCGAGTTCGCGGAGACGCAGATTCCGAAGGTGATCTCGGCCGACGGAGTGCACGCCGTGCTCTCGCTCGAGTACCGAACGGCCCAGCTGCGGCCGGGTGGGACGATCTCCGGACCGACGATGATGTCGCTCGCCGACACGGCGATGTACGCGTTGGTGCTGTCCGCGCTCGGCGAAGTGGCGCTCGCGGTGACGACCAACCTCTCGATCAACTTCCTGCGCAAGCCGCGCCCGGAGGCGCTCGTCGCCAAGGCCTCGATGCTCAAGCTCGGCAAGGCGCTCGCGGTCGGAGAGGTCTCGCTCCATTCGGCCTCCGACGACGCGCCCTGTGCGCACGCGGTCGTCACCTACGCGTTACCGCCGACGAAGTGAGTCGAACTGGGCAACCCGTGCTAGGCAGCGCCTCGTGAAGATCGACCAACCGACGACCCTCGCTGCCGGCGAATTCGCGTTCCAGCTGTCGCCGGGGTGGACCCACTTCGGGAACGAGACGCGGCTCGTCCTCCAGAAGCCCGAGGTCGAGGTCGTCGGCACCCTGCTCACCGGCTGGGCCGAGACCGATACCCGCCTTCGTTCCGCGGCGACGAAGGCCGCGATCCGCTCCGCCGAAGACGCGGCGAAGGTCGAAGAGCTCGAGCCCCCGGTCGTCGACGGCAGCTCCAAGAAGACGCTGTGGTCGAGCGTCTCCCGCGCGAAGGACGGTGGCTTCTTCGGCCAGTTCGTCCTCACTGGCACCTCGGCCGTCCTCTACCTGACGTGCGAGTCGCTCGCCGAGCCGAAGATCGCCGAGACCCTCTTCGGGCGGCTCCTCGAGGCCGCCAAGGCCGGTCAGGCCTTCTCGCTCTGAGCCGAGTTTCCCTCGTTGCCGCAGTGACACCTCGCGACGAGAATGCCACCCCATGAGCCACGGGCTCGTCGGCTCGGTCGTCGGCGAATACAAGGTAGTCGCGCGGCTCGGCTCTGGAGCGATGGGCGCGGTGTACGAGGGCGTGCACCCGGTGATCGGGAAGCGGGCGGCGATCAAGGTGCTCCACGCGCACCTGACGAGCGACCCGACGCTCATCGATCGTTTCATCGCCGAGGCACGGGCGGTCAACGAGGTGCGGCACCGCGGCATCGTCGACATCTTCGGCTTTGGCCAGCTCGAGGACGGCGCGCCGTACTTCATCATGGAGTTCCTCGAGGGCAGCTCGTTCGACGCCTACCTCAAGAAGGAAGCCCCGCTCGAGCTGCGAGTCGCGCTCGCTTTCTTCGCCGAGCTGCTCGACGCCGTCGCCGCGGCCCACGAGGCCTCCATCATCCACCGCGACCTCAAGCCCCAGAACATCTTCCTCGTGCGCCCGACGCGCGGCGCGCCGTTCATCAAGGTGCTCGACTTCGGGATCGCGAAGCTGCTCACCAGCCCCGGCGTCACTCGCACCCGTGGCGACCTGATGGGAACGCCGCAGTACATGGCTCCCGAGGTCGTGAAGGGCGCGCCAGTCGACGCCCGCACCGACGTCTACGCGCTGGGCATCATCCTCTTCGAGATGCTGACCGGGCAGCGGCCCATCGGCGGCACCAACTCGCTCCACATCATGCGGAACCAGGTCGAGCTCGAGCCGCCGCTCGTCTCCCACTTCCGGCCCGACGTCCCTCCACGGCTCGAGGCGCTCGTCGCCCAGATGCTCGCCAAGGAACCAGCTGCACGACCCCCGAGCTGCGATGCGGTGCTCGCGGTGCTTCGGACGATCGAGCTGCCCGGCGCCGAGTCCTCCGCCGCGCCCCTCCCGGCTCGCGCACCCGCCGTCACGACCGGAAACGCGCCCGCCCCGCCCCTCGTCTCTCCCCTCGTCCCTCCGGCGCTCGTCCACGACACCGTGGGCGAGCTCGCGCCGATCGATGGCTCACCGTCGCGACGCACGGTGCCCTCGATGGCGATCGCTGCCGCCATCGCCGCGGTGGTTGGCGGGCTGCTCTTCTGGGCGTTCTCCCGCGCGACCCGAGAGACGATCGTCGACCGGCCGACCGTCCTCGCCGACTCTCCCGACGGTCGCGGCGACGGAGCGCACGCCGACGCGCTCGGCCAGGCGGGCCTCGAGGCGCCTCCGCCCGAGGTCGAGGGGGCGCACTCACTCGACGCAGGGGCGGTGAGCGCTCCCGATGCGGCCATCGCGCTGTCGAACCCGCGCCCGGAGATCGTGCCCGAGGTGCGCCCGCTCGACCCTGGGCGGCGACCTCCTGCCAAGCGGCCCGCGCTGACGAAGGCCTCGCTCGAGCTGAGGCTGGCAGGTCTCGAGTCGCAGCTCGGCCGCCAGACTCGCCCCGACCCGTTGCTCAAGCGCTACCTCGAGCGCTCACGCACACTCGTCGAGCAGGCAGGCGCTGCCAGCGAGCTCAAGAAGGCGAGCGAGGCGCTCGACGACTTCGAGCGTGAGCTCAGGCACCCGCGCTGACGGTTCCACCCAGGCCGAAAGCTCGCCTCGGGCGTCGCAGGACGAACCCACGCGCCGCCAGGTGTGGTCAACTACGCAGCGATGTTCGGCTCGTTCGTCAGCGCGCTCGCGGTCCTCACGGCGGCTCCGGTCGTCCACGTCACTGGGTTCAGCGAGCGAGCTGGCACCAAGGCTGCCGCGCCCGCCGTTCTCGAGCTGGTGCGAGCGGCGCTCGTCGCTCGCGGGCTCGAGGTCGAGTCGCTCGAGGAGACCGGGAAGCGGTTGGGGGCCGCCGGTCTCAAGCCACGTGCCTGCGGGGCGGATCCGACCTGCGGTCAGCGGCTGGCCGACGCCTTCGCGCCTGGTTCGGTGACGGTGGCCGTCGACATCGGCAAGCTCTCGAACGAGTTCGTCGTTCGCGTCGAGGCCTACCAACCCGGTGCCGCCGCAAGTCTCACGAGCGCCGACTTCACCCTCTCGACGCTCGAGCTCACCCGCCCACCTGCCGAGCTCGACGCCTTCGCGCGCGAACTCGCCGCGAAGATGAAGCCCCCCGAGACGACGCGAGCTCCTGAGCCCAACCACAACGTGGCGGTCACCCTCACGCCGTCGGCAGCGGTGGTCGAGCCTCCGGTCACGGCCTCCCGCACCGTCGATGGCTGGGCGCTGGGGACCTCCATCGGCGCCGGGCTCCTCGCGGGAGCGGCGGCCGTGTCGCTCGCGGTCTCCTTCGAGGCGCGGGCGAAGTACCAGGCGGTGCGCGTCGTCGCTCCCGACGGCCTCGTGGGCACGTCCGTCACCCTGGGTGAGGCCAAGGCCTTCGCGGATCGGGCCAATGGCGGTCTCGTCGGCGCAGTGGTTGGGTTGGTGGCTGCGCTGATGTGTGGAGGCCTGAGCGTGTGGTTGTGGTCGACTTGACCAGGGCGCGCTGCGAGGCCCGCCTGACCTGGAGGAGCGTGGTGACTCACCAGTGGCGTTGCGTGCTGCTCCTCGGCGTGGCGTCGGCCGGCTGCCTCGATCCGTCGGAGCTGCGCTTCTCCGCGTGCTCCGACGCGGGAGAGTGCCTCAGCGGCACCTGCTGCTCCGACGGCGTCTGCCGAACCGACTGCGCCACCGCGGGTGGGCGAGCAACCGGTGGCGGCGCGGGCGGTGGGACTGGCGGCGGGGTGGCGGGAGGTGAGAGCGGGGGTGGCGGCGGCGGGCCTGGGGGCGGCGAGGCGGCGGGTGGTTCGGCTGGCGGCACGACCTTCTGGCCGGACGGTGGAACCTGCGTCGCTGGTGAGCCGTGCATTCCCGTTCGCTGCCGAGTCGGCATCGTCAGCTGCGCCGAGCCTCCGCGCTGCGTCGAGAACGGCTACGCCCGCGCGGGCGCCTCGTGCGGAGTCGATCAGGTGTGTGACGCCATCGGCGCCTGCGTCGCGTGCGTCGCCGGAATGGCCTGCAACGCGAACCCCCAGGTCTGCAAGGTGGGCGTCCTCAGCTGCGCGACGGGCGCCGCGAGCTGTGTCGACTCCTCGACGAACGCTCCCGCAGGCACGACTTGCGGGACCGATCGGGTGTGCAACGCGGGCCAGTGTGCCGCCTGTCGCGCCGGCGACCCGTGCACGACGAACCCCACTCGCTGCAAGCAGGGCGTCACCAGCTGTGCGACCGGCGTCCAGACCTGCGTCGACTCGGCAGCGAACACGCCCGACGGGACCGGCTGTGGCACAAGCCAGGTCTGCCGCGCTGGAGCCTGCGTCTCGTGCACCGCCGGGAGCGCCTGCTCCACCAACCCCAACCGCTGCAAGGCGGGCGTGACGAGCTGCGCGACTGGGACCCAGACGTGCGTGAACTCGACGGCCAACACGCCAGCCGGGACGAGCTGCGGAACCGACCTGGTGTGCAACGCCGGCAGCTGTGTCGCCTGTGCGGCTGGGGCCGCGTGCAGCATGAACCCGACCGCATGCAAGGTGGGCGTCACGAGCTGCACCACGGGCACCCTCGCCTGCATCGACTCCGCGGCGAACCGGCCCCCCGGCACTTCCTGCGGCACGAACCAGGTCTGCAACGCGGGCGCGTGCATCGCCTGCACCGAGAACGCCGCGTGCACGCCGGTCAGCTACCCGTGTGCGAACGGAGTGACGAACTGCGCGACTGGCAGCCCGGTCTGCAACCCCACCACGAACCTGCCTGACGGTACGACCTGCGGAACGAACTTGGTCTGCCAGTACGGGCGCTGCGTGTCGTGCACCGCTGGGATGAGCTGCGCCACGAACCCGAACGCCTGCGTCTCCGGAATCACCTCGTGCACGACCGGCGCCTCGGTCTGCGTCGACACCTCATCGCCACTGCCCGTCAACACCCCATGCGGGAGCGTCGATCTCGCCTGCAACACCAACGGCGGCTGCGTGAACCGGGTGCGCACCGTCGAGATGAACTGCGCCAGCCACGGCTCCGGCAGCCACACCGCGAATTCGCTCTGTCAGGCACACGGGTTTGGGACGGCTGAGGACTCGAGCGGGGTGTGGTGGTTCCAATGCGGCGGGCAGTTCAGCTGTCCGGGCAACGCGTGGTCGGGCCTCACCTGCACCGCCAACTGGAGCCAGTTCACCGACTGCGCCGGCTACTCGTACGCCAACCCAGCGCCCTTCACCCAGATGATGCTTTTTCGAACGGGTGGCGGCGCGACCAACTACAGCGTCGCCGAGTCGGGAACGAACTGCGGCACCTGGAACCCCGTGTGGCTCGTGCGCGTGAGGTGCTTGTTCTAGAAGCTCCGCGGTTTCAGGCAGTTGCCTTCGGTCTTGTCGGGTCGTGTCGCACACTATAGGAGCGCGCCATGCGATTGATGGCGCTCGGGGTGGTGGGGTTGTTGGGCTGCGGCGTCGGGGCTTCTTCGGTGAACGAGGCGTTCGACGACGACTTCGAGGCGGTCGCGGACGCCGAGCTGGCGAACGTGAAGGGCACCGGCTCCGGTTTGACGGTGACGGCGAAGGCGGTGCTCGAGCCGCGGCAGGTGGGCAGCGAGACGCGCTGGGTGTTGAGCGCGACGACGAACAAGGACCTCTCCGAGGTCTTCTCCTTCGTCCCCGACGACGCCTTCGGCCAGGCGACGGTGGTGGGGCCGCGCGCGTTCGAGGTGTCGGTCGACTCGCGCTCCGAGCTCAACACCGTGCTCTCCGGTCTCAAGCTGCTCGTGAACGTGACGCCGGTCGGCTCCACCCGGCCGGTGACGGTGGGCCTCGATCTCGAGCCGCGCTTCGTCGGCATCAGCGGCTCGACCCGCATCGTGGTTCGGCCCGAGGTGTCGCCCGTCTTCGCCCGTGGTGGCCTGACCTATCGAGGCTTCGCGCGCACCGCCTCGTCCGTGCTGAGCTCGGTGTCGAACCAGGCGCAGTTCGCGGAGCGCGCCGTCCAGGGAGAGTACGACGTCGACTTCTCCTTCGATGCGCTGGTGTCGGCCCTCGACGCTCCGGCCACCAACGCCAAGCGGGTGCAGTTCAAAGCGACCGCGCCAACGGGAACGCTCCGAACCAAGACCGCGACGCTGTCGGCCGCCGTGCGAAAGATCGCGCTCACGACCGGCGACCCGTACGAGGTGTGGCCGGCTGCGAGCTGCACGCCCGAGGTGAAGGCCTGCCTCGAGGCGACGCCGATCGGCACGACCGACTTCGGCGCCTGCGGAACCTACCGCCAGGTGAGCCGCTGCGGCCTGCCGCATCAGGTGCCCGCGCTGTTCGCTTCGCCCGACGATCTCACCGCGCTCACCCAGGCGCTCGCCGCCATCATCCCGCCGTCGGGGAAGAGCGTCTCCTTCTCGGCCTACGGCCTGTTCGACAACCGCAACGTCACCGTCGACCTCGCCGCCCGCGGGTGGATGCAGCAGGCCAACGTCGCCGGCACCCTCGGCGCGGTGTTGACGCCTGGGCAGGTGAACACGCTCCTCGATGGGTGGAATGCGCGCTCGCTCGTTCCGGCGACGCAGCAGACGGTGCTCCAGCAGAGCTTCAAGGCGATTCGGGTCGACTCGGCGCAGGGCACGCACATCGTGCTGCTCTTCACCTCGGCGTCACGGGTGACCGTCTTCACCCTGCGCTGATCACTCGGCGCCGGGCCTGATCCAACTGGCTCAGCGCCGCCGTGGCCTGAACGAAACGACTTGCGCGGGCTGGCGTCGATCAAGGCTGGGCCGCGGGCGTGGTTCGGCGGCAAGGAACGGCGGCCGCCTCGAACGTGAATCTCGCTCCGCCGGTTCCCTCGGCGAGCCCAGCCGCTCGAGGTCGAATCCAAGCGCCCAAGCGAAGGCAGTCGTCGCAGCACCACAGAGCCGCGAGGTCCGGTGGTGACGAGGAACATGCCGAGGAACCGAGTTCGCTCGCGACTGTCGACTCGGACCGCATACGAGGACGCCGCGTCGGCCCGCTCACCCAGCGGACTTTCCTAAGACGAGCGAAAAACTGTGGTTTTTACGGTGAACGAGACATTCAAGAAAGTGAAGCGGTGCGCGATTGCGGTGTCAGGCGAGCACACGTTGCGCGAGCGTGAACCACAGCGGCACCGTCGCGAACGAGAGCACCGCTCCGACCGCCGCGAGCGCCGCGGAGATCGGCGCCGCCAGCCGGTTCTCCGCCGCGAGCACCGCCGCGGTCACCATCGGCGCCATCGCCGCCTGCGCCACCGCGACGTGCTCGAGCAATCCGTACGGGCCGCCCACGAGCAGCAACACGAGCAGCATCACCGCAGGCGCGGCGAAGAGCTTCCAGCCCAACCCCAGCGCCACCACCTTCGCGTTCCCGCGAAGACCGCTCCACTCGAGCTGCCACCCGACGCAGACGAGCGCGGTCGGGGTGAGCAGCTTGGACAGGAGCCCGAGCGTCGTCTCCATCACCTCCGGAAAGGCGACCGGCCGAAGCGCGATCGCCGCTGCGAGGGCGAGAAAGGGAGGAAAGGTGACGATGCGACGGAGGACGGTGCGAACGTTGGCGCCAGCTCCGCCGATCGTCATCGCGAAGGGCACCGCGCCGACCGCGAAGACGAGGAAGCTGCCGAGCTGATCGATCATCGCCGCGGCGCCCACCGCCGTCGGACCAGCGAGCGCCTCGACCAACGGCACTCCGATGAAGGCGGTGTTGCCGAGGCCGGTGCTGAGCGCCGCCGCGCCCGCGACCTCCCGTGACGCCCAGCCGCGCTTCACCGCCAACACCGCGACCGCGGCCGCCAGCCCAAAGAGCGCCCAGAGCACCGCGGCTGCCACGACGTACCGCGCCTGAAACTCGACTGCGTGCACCGTCCTCAGCACCAGCGCCGGAAGAAAAACCGCGAGCACGACCTGGTTGAGCCGGCGAATGAAGGCGGCGGGCACCGAGGGAATCCGGCGGAGCACCGCGCCGACGACGAAGCACCCGAGGAGCAGCGCGAACATCACCGAACGGCGTCGAGCGTCGCGATGATCCCCCGCCCGTAGAGCGCGAGCCGCTTGGCGCCGAAGAACCGGAGCGTGCCGAGGGCCTCCACCTCTCGCGGGTTGAGCGACGCGATCTCCTCCACGAGCGGGTTCGAGAGCACGACCGAGCCGGTGACCTTCCGCGTGGCGGCCGCGTCCTTCCGGAAGGCCAGCAGCGCCTCGACTCGCCGACGTTTCCCCGGCTCGCGCTCACGCTTCTCGGCGTCTTCGGCGTCGAGGGCCCCGGCCCGCTGCGCCTCGATGCACTCGCGGACGAGGGCGACGACCTGCTCCCCATGCTCGCGGGCGAACTGACCACGCACGTTCTTGATGCGCGCGATCTCCTTGGCCTGGGTGGGCGCCTTCGCCGCCAGCTCGCCGAGCGCGGTGTTCGAGAGGACGCGCCCCATCGGGAGATCTTCCTGCTCCGCGAGGGTGAGCCGCAGCGCGTGCAGCTTCTTGGCGATCGCCTTGGCGAGGACCTGCTGCTTCGGGTTGAGGCCCTGGGTGGGGATCTTCAGCTCGACGTTCGCGAGATCGGGCCGCACCTGCGCCTCGGCGCACATTCGATCGCAGTCGAGCAGCACTTCCTCGAGCACGTCGGCGTCGACGCAGGCCTTGCGAACGATTCGTCCGAGCTCGGTGAGGTAGCGCACGTCGTCGGCGATGTAGGCGCGCAGCTCGGGCGGGAGCGGGCGAACCGAGAAGTCCGCTTGCTGGTGCTCCTTCATCAGCGTCGCGCCGAGCTTCTCCTTCACCAGATCGCCCAGGCCCACCTTCGGCCAGTTGAGGAGCGTCGCCGCGCGGTGGGTGTCGAAGAGACCGCTCACCCGAATGCCGGCCTCGGCGAGGTACTGGAGATCGCCGCCGGCGGCGTGGA
Source organism: Myxococcota bacterium (assembly GCA_052034585.1). GTDB lineage: Bacteria > Myxococcota > Myxococcia > Myxococcales > Myxococcaceae > Xiheimicrobium. Next base: position 39,045 of record JBPOIJ010000001.1, on the reverse strand, counting down.
AGATCTTCGTTCGGTTCGGGTCGGCGAAGAGCTCGGCGAGGGCCGCGACCTTCACCTCGGGCACGAGCGTGTCGAGCAGGAAGATGCGCGCGTCGGTGCCGACCTGCACGAAGCACAGGCTCGCGCGGAAGTGATGCATGGAGTCCGCTTCCACGTCGATGGCCAGCTCGCGCACGGAGGCGGTCGCGGCCTGCACTTCTTCGAGGTGAGACGAGCGGGTGACGTCGACGGCGACTTCGGGAATCGGCACGCGGGTCGACTAGCAACAACCGATGAGGAGGGCTACCGGCGTTCGCGTCCTCCGTTCCTCCTCTCACCTGGGAGGAAGCACCGTCGTCTCGGCGAAGAACGCCTTGGCGTGAAACACCGTCACCACGCGCACCGACGTTCCCTTGGTGATCGCCTCGGCCTTGGCCTTGCTCGCCGCTGGAACGCAGACCACGCGAAGTCGATGTTTCGCCGCTTCTTCGATCATCGAGAGCATGTGACGGCTCGCGCGAGGAAACGCGAGGTGGGTGATCGCCCGAAGCTGTGGACACGCAATCGCGTCGAGCCACTCCTGTGACTTGGCCATCTTTCGGCCGGGAACGAAGTGCGTCACCACCGCCGGCCCCGAGAACCCGAGCTCGTGAACCCGCGCGAGCGCCGAGAGCGGGCCCGCCCAGGTCGTCGCCCACTTGGTGAGGAGCTTCGTCGCTTGGGCCTCGTCACCCTTCGACCACGCCACGAGCAGCTCGCCGCGTCGATCACCGGCCTCCAGCAGCTTGTCGGCGGCCACCGCGAGCGCCTCGGTCTTCGGCTTGGGAGCGAAGAGCGCCTCGAGCCAGGGCGCCTTCTCCCCGCCGTCGAGCCACGCCTCCACGAGGTCGCGCTCCTTCGGGAGGCGAGGGCTCGTGCGTCTCGGGAGCGGAGCGAGCCGCTTCACCAGGGCCTCGGCCTCGTCGCTTTCAGGCCTGGTGAGCTTCTCGCCGAGCGCCACCTTGCCGGCCGACGACAAGCGGGTCTCGCCCCACGCGCCGATCGCCTTCAGGGTGTTCTCGTCACCGTGCCGCGCCAGCGCGTCGACGAGGTTCGGTGCGAGATATCGGCTCTTCGCGCCTTCGAGCGCCCCGGACTCGACCAGCTGCACGAGGGCGGCGCCCACTGCGGGGTGTCCATTGGCAACGAGCGAGAGCCGGTAGATTCGGTCGAGGAGGTGCTGGGTCGTCGTTCGTCGCTGCATGGCGTCGGCAGCTGCGCGCAGTTCGCCACCCTGCACCGCGGCGATCCACGCGGCCTGGAATCCGCGCTCGCTCTTGGCCATCAGCGCCTGGAAGGTCGCCTCGCTCCGCACGTCCATCACCTCCGTGAGGGCGAGCCCGAGTCCTCCATGACGCGTCCGCCTCCAGACCTCGAGCGCCTCGTCGAGGAGCGCGGAGTCGACGCCTGCCTCCGAAGCCGAGTGAACTGCCCGCGCGACCGCTGCCGCCGAGCCCTCGAGGTTGGCGGCCTTCGTCGCCCTGGAGAAGACCTTGGGGTGCCGGCTGACGATCTGGAGCGCGAGCTCGCGCAGCTTCGGTTTGCCGAGCGCCGCCTCGACCCAGGCGATGACCTTCGGGAGCCCTTGTTCGGCCCCTCCGTCGAGCCACTCACGCGCGCGCTGAGCCTCCCGTTTGAGGCCGAGGACTGGTTCGACGTGGGGGAGCGCCGCCTCTCGCGCAGGACGACCGAGGAGCGCGTCGCGCAAGAGTGTCTGCTCCCGCTCGGTGAGCGCACCGGCGTCGAGCCGCGCCAGCACCGCGTCAGTCGCCGCCAAGGTCTTCGGCAAGTACTCGGCGAGCGCAGGCCGAAACCACAGGGCCGCGCGCATTCCGTCGGAGGTCGAAGGCCGAACGACGGTCTCGCTCGACTTGCCGAGCGTCTGGCGCAGGGCGGCGAACTCGGGCGCGTCGACGAAGCGGCTGAGCTCGGAGCCCGTCAGGAACGTTCGATGCGGGCTCGGCGGGAGCCGCTCGGCGAGGGGACGCACGCGCGGCGACCACGGCCGTTGCATCAACCGCTGCGCCAGCGCGTCGGCGGGCAACGGGAAGGTCTCGAGCGCGTCGAAGAAGTCGTCGTCGGACAGGCCTCGCTCCGACAATCGGGCGATCACTCGTCCCACCAGCTCTGGGTTCGTCTTGGCGCGCGAGAGGAGGCGGCCGAACGGGAGGTACTGCGACACCTCGTAGAGCGGACCGTCGGAGGTCGGCGTGTCGAGGAAGTGCTCGACGATGCGCACGGCGTCGTCGCTCAACGGAGGGCGGAGCTGCCGGCTGACGGTCAGCCATGGCTGGAGCGCGCGTCGCGCCCACGCCTCGAGGGCCGCGTAGAGTCCTGGGGTCGCGTACTCACGGAAGAACGCGCCATCGAGCGGGAACTGCGCAGCGAGCAGCCGATCGCGCGCGCCGATCTCGAGTCGGGGAAGAATGACCTTCCACACTGGACCCGTCGTGAAGTCCTCGACCGACGTTCGCGGCACCAGCGCTTCGGGCCAGGGCCGGCCTTCCCGGGAGAGGCGCTCCCCGAGCGCGCGCGCCAACGGCAGGGAGGGTTCGTCGGAGAGCGACTTCGAGAAGGCTCTCTCGAGGGCCTCGAGCGACTGTCGCTCGACGAGGTCGTTCACCAGGAGATCCGAGTCGGTGCCCCCACTCACCCGCGTCGCGATTCGCAACACCACCTCGGGCGCGAGCGTGGGAAGAAGGGGCTCGACGACCTCGAGGTGGCCAATCGAGTCGGTGCGGGCGAGCAGGCGGGTGAGCGCGGCCTGCACCGCCCTCGTCCAGTGCGGGTTCGACCCGAGCACCTCGACCGAGCAGGGAGATTGGTGCCCGACCCGCGCACCGAGACAGAAGTCGCTCCGCTCCTCGAGGACCGACGAGGCGATCGCTTCGAGCTGGGCGTCGTCAGGGGCGTCCGAGAGTGTCACCTCAGCGCGAGACAAGGCGAACCAGAGGTTGGTCCGCACTGGCTCTCCCACACTCGCGAGAAGAGGCGCCAGCATCGAGGGCTTCGGGAGGGTGAAGAGCAGCTCGTCGAGCGCCTCGTTCCACGACGAGGTCTCCTTCCACTCCTCCGGCATCGACTTCGCGACGGCCTGGAGCAGCGTGCGCACGACCGGCGGCGAGGCAGGCAGGATCTTGAGCCGTCGGAACAGCTCAGCAGTCGGCGCCACGCCCTCGAGCACCTCGACCAGCACCGGCTCGAGCGCCGCGAAGTCCTCACCTTGCCGAAGGAGCAGGGCCCCCTCGACCACCCGACGACGAACCACTGACGGCTTCACGCTCAGAAGACACCCGAGCGCGCGAAGGCACGCAAAGAAACGCGAGGGCTTCTCCGTTCACCCGAGGCGGGCACGCGACTAGCAACGGGCGTGGGATTGCGCTACGCGCGCGGCGCACCCCAGGGCAGAGCCATGACCGAGCTCGAGAGACTGGAAAAAACCATCGTGTCCGCCATGGGCAAGGCCGTGGCCGACTGGAACCTCATCGCCGAGGGCGATCGGGTCATGGTGTGTCTGTCGGGCGGCAAGGACTCGTACACGATGCTGCACGGCCTCGAGCAGCTGCGCCGGCGCGCCCCGGTGCACTTCGAGCTCGTCGCGGTGAACCTCGATCAAGGCCACCCGGGCTACCCAGGGCATCTCCTCGAGGGCTGGCTACGCGAGAACGGCTACGCGTACCGAATGCTGAAGGAAGACACGTACTCCATCGTCCTCGACAAGCTGAAGCCCGGGCAGACCCAGTGCTCGCTCTGCAGCCGGCTGCGCCGCGGCATTCTCTACAACGCCGCCGTCGATCTCGGCTGCAACAAGATCGCGCTCGGGCACCACCGCGACGATCTCATCCACACCTATCTGCTGAACCTCTTCTTCGCGGGCGCTTCGGCCACCATGCCGCCTCTGCTCCACAGCGACGACGGGCGGAACACGGTGATTCGCCCGCTCTGCTACGCGAACGAGAGCGACATCGCCCGCTTCGCCCAGCTCTCGAAGTTCCCCATCATTCCGTGCGATCTCTGCGGCTCTCAGGAGAACCTCCAGCGGCAGCGGGTGAAGCGGCTCGTCGAAGAGCTCGCGAAGGACATTCCCAACGTGAAGAGCAGCATCGTCTCGGCGATGGGGAACCTGCACGTCTCGCACTTGCTGGACAAGCAGCTGTGGTCGGCTCCGACCGAAGAGGCGCCGGCGCGTTTCCAGCTGAAGACGGAGTCGCTGGTGCCGTTGAAGGTCGGCGACCGGGGGGAACACCATGGCACGTGAACTGATCGAACGGTCCCGCGCGGACCGCAACGCGGCGTTGATCGAGACGATGTTGTTGGCGGCGAGCGCCGATGGCCACGTCGATCCGGTCGAGCTTCGCGTGCTCATCGCCCGGGTCATCGAGCGGCCCGAGTTCGAGGGCACCAGCGCCGAGGCGCTCAACGAGCTGGTGGAGTCGAGCGTGCGTCGCCTGGCGGGCGCGCGGCAGCTCGAAGACGTGCTCGGGAGCCTGCGCGATCGGCTCCCGGAGCATCGGAACCGGCTGCTCGCCTTCGGCCTCGCCAGCAGCGTCGCCTTCGCCGATCGCAAGGCGTCCCGAGAAGAGCTCGGCCTGCTCAAGACGATTCAAGCGGCGCTCGGCATCTCGGAGGACGAGGTGCAGCGGGTGATCGACGTCGTGCAGCGTGGTGAGTCGCTGGCCGAGGTGCTCGGCGAGCCGCCGGAGCAGCTGTACACCGAGACGATGGTGCTGGTGGGTGCCGCCGACGGCGTGGTGCGTGAGGCCGAGCTGATGGCGATGTTCGAGAACCTCGCGGGCGATCCCGTCTTTCGTGAGATCGATCGGGTCACCGCCGAGACGGCGCTCAAGAACGCGATCACCAACCTGGCCTCCGATGGGCTCCCCAAGCGGCTCGCGCTCCTCGCGCGCGGGCTCACCACCCGGGCTCAGCGCAGGAAGGCGTACCAGCTGGCGGTGCGCATCGCGAACGCTGACGGCGCGCCAGGCAAGGCCGAGCTGCGGGTGCTCGAGCTCCTTCAGAGCACCTTCGGGCTTGCGGATGACGACGTGAAGAAGTTGACGGCGGAGGCGTGATGGCGACCACTCCCAAGGCACGAACGAGCATTCGGTTCGCGATTCCCCAGACGCTGGGAGAGGTGCAGGGCAAGGCCGCCGCGCTCCAGGCCTACCTGAGCCAGGCGCTCGGCAAGCCGGCGGAGGTCGTCATCCCCACCTCCTACGAGACGCTGGCGAAGGATCTGCTCGGCGGGAAGGTCGACGCAGCCTGGGCGCCACCGTTCGTCTGCGCGCGCATCGAGGCGATGGGCGTGCGGGTGCTCGTTCGCGGCGTTCGCGACGGGGCCTCGACCTACCGCGCGGTGCTGCTCTGCCGGAAGGACGCGAACGTCACCAAGGACACGCTCCAGGGCACCAGCGCGGTGTGGAGCGATCGTGACTCCGTCGGTGGCTATCTGTTGCCGATGGCGTGGCTGCGCGATCAAGGCCACGACCCCGCGAAGCTCTTCTTCAAGCAGGACTTCGTGGGGAACTACCGCGCCGCGCTCGAGCTCGTCGCCAAAGGCAGCGTCGACGTCACCAGTGTGTTCGCTCCCGCGAAGGGCCAGGAGCTGGGCGGGGTGGCGGAGCTGTGGCCGGGACACGAGGGCGCCTTCCGCGCGTTGGCAGTGACGGACGAGTCGCCGAACGACGGGGTGGCGGTCTCGATGTCGATGGGCGCTGCGGCGGTGAGCGAGCTCGAGAAGGTGTTGCTCGCGATGAAGGAGACGGCCGAGGGCGCGCGGGTGCTCAAGGACCTCTTCCACGCCGATCGCTTCGAGCCGGCGCCGCGCATGGGCTATCGCGCGCTCTACCGCGTCGCGCTCGCCAGTCTGTGAAGCTCGGGTTCGTCCTCTTCCCTGGGCTGACCCAGCTCGACTTCACCGGGCCGTTGCAGGTGCTCCATCGGGTGCCGGGGGCGACGACCGTGCTGGCGGCGAAGACGCGCGAGCCGGTTCCGTCCGACTGTGGGCTCTCGCTGGTGCCGACGACGACGTTCGCCGAGTGTCCACCGGTCGAGCTCCTCTGCGTGCCGGGTGGGTTCGGCGTCGAGCAGGCGATCGACGACGCCGAGACGGCGGAGTTCGTTCGTCGCCAGGCCGCGCAGGCGAAGTACGTGACGAGCGTGTGCACGGGAGCGTTTCTGCTCGGGGCCGCCGGGCTGCTCCGCGGAAAGCAGGCGACCACGCATTGGGCGTATCACCACCTCCTTGGCTTGGTGGGGGCGACGCCGGTGAAGGCGCGCGTCGTGCGTGATGGAAATCTCATCACCGGGGGCGGGGTGACCGCCGGCATCGACTTCGCGCTCACCGTCGCCGCCGAGCTCGCCGGTCCCGAGGCGGCGCAGCGAATTCAGTTGGCGCTCGAGTACGATCCGTCGCCTCCGTTTCGTTCGGGCTCGGTCGAGGCTGCGTCAGTGGAGACGGTTGAGGCGCTCCGCACTCGCTACGCGCCGAGGCTCGAGGCCTTCGGTCAGGCGCTTCAGCGCGCGAAGACCTGAGCCGCTGTCCGATCGTTCGAGGGTCGATGGCCGACGGCTCCCTCAACCGGCTCGGGGACTCGGAGCGCCCACCCCGAACGCCGCGGCGAAGCCCGAGGTCGAGCGCGACACGTCGTCCCAGCTGCCCCGGACCGTCACCTTTCCCCGCTCGAGGACGGCGATCGTCCGGCCGAGCATGCGTGCGTCTGCCGGGTCGTGCGTCACCACCACCGACGGAATGGTGAGGCGCTCGAGCCATCGAGCGAGGAATTGGCGAACGTCTTCTCGCGACTCGACGTCGAGCGCGGCGAGCGGCTCATCGAGCAACAGCGCTCGCGGTTCAGCGGTGAGCGCGCGGGCGAGCGCCACCCGCTGGCGTTCACCTCCCGAGAGCGTGGAGATCCTCCGATTCGTCAGCCCGCCGAGCTCGAGCTCTTCGATGAGCTCGTTCGCCCGATTCGCCCGCGAGGTGCGCTCCGCCTCCGTCCTCGCCGAGTCCACCGCGAACTCGACGTTGCCTCGCACGCTCAGGTGCGGAAACAACCCGGAATCCTGCGGCACCCACGCGAGCCGTCGCGTCTCGATCGGCATGTCGAGGCCGCGCGCCGAGTCGAACAACACCGCCTCGCCCACCACGATTCGTCCCGACCTCGGCCGCCGCACCCCGAGCAGCATCGAGAGCAGCGTCGACTTCCCAGCGCCGTTCGGCCCGACGAGCGCGAGCGTGCCCGAAAAGGAAGGGAGAGAGACCTCGAGCTCGAGCGCGCCGACCGAGGCCTTCACCGAGATCTCCAGCGTACTCATCGCTCGCCCCCCAGCGACTTCATCAGGGCCCGCACCACGACGAGGAGCACGAGGGCGAAGACGATCAGCACCACCGAGAGCGACTGCGCGACCCGGAGGTCCGTCTCCAGCGCGGTGTAGATCGCGAGCGGGAGCGTCTGGGTTCGGCCTTCGAGGTTCCCCGCGAACATCAAGGTGGCACCGAACTCGCCCAGGCCCCGTGCCCAGCTCATCGCCGCGCCCGAGACGAGCCCCGGGCCCGCCATCGGCACCGCGACCCGAAGCAGCACCCGCACTGGCGATGCGCCCAAGGTCTGCGCCACCAGCAGCACCCCGTCGTCGAGCTGCCGGAAGGCGCTGACCGCCGCCTGGAGGAAGAAGGGCGCCGCGACGAAGATCTCGGCCATCACCACTGCGGCCGTCGTGAAGGTGGGCGCCCAGCCGTCGGGCCCCATCAACGCGCCGAGGAGCCCACGGCGACCGAAGGTGAGCAGCAAAGCGACGCCCGCGACCGCCGGCGGAACCACCACTGGCAGCTGCAGCACCGTCTCGAGCATTCGGGCCCAACGAGCCGTGCTTCGGGCGATGAGCCAGCTCAGCGGAGTGCCCAGGCCGACGATCACGACGAGGCTCAGCGTCGTCGTCAGCAGGCTCAGCCGCAACGCCGGCCAGACGAGCGGGTGACCGATGCCCTCGGTGAAGGTGCGCGTGCTGCTCACGATCAACACCGCGACGGGCATCACGAGGTACGCCGCGAGCAGGGCTCCCAACGCGATCAGCAGCACCCGCTCCCGGCGTTCGCGAGTCACGGCGACCCACCCACGAGGAAGCCTCGCTCGGAGAAGACGCGCAGCGCTTCGTCGGTGAAGAGAAAGTCACGCCACTGCCGCGCGCGAGCGAGGTGCGGCGCGGCCCCGAGCACCGCGACCGGGTAGTCCGCCTCGACGCGAACGCCCGGAGGCAAGGGAACGATCTGCACGTGGGTCGAGGGGCTGAGCACGTCGGTGCGGTAGACGACCCCTGCTTCGGCTTCCCCCAGCGACACTCGCGCGAGCACCTGCCGGGCGCTGAGCTCCCTCGAGACGATCTTCGCCTCCACCGATGAGACGAAGTCAGGCCCGAACTTCGTGCCGAGCTGTTCGAGGAGCTGCTTCGTGTAGCGGCCCACCGGCACGTCGGGCCCTCCGATCGCGATGCGCTCGAGCGTGGGGAGCTGCTCGAGCGAGGTCACCCGCCGCGCCGCTTCCTCCGAGACGACCACCACCAGCTCGTTCCTCGCCACGATCCTCGGAGGCTCCACCAACCCCGCGGCCTCCAGCGCGGCCATGTGCGTGCGATCCGCCGAGACGAAGACGTCGGCCTTGGCGCCGTGCTCGAGCTGGGTGCGCAGCTCCTGGCTGCCGGCGAAGCTCACGCTCACGCCGACGCCCGGGTGCGTGCGCTGAAACTCGCTGGTGAGCCGAGGGAAGACGTCCTGCAGGCTCGACGCGGCGAACACCACGACCTCGTCCTTCGCCGACGGGCAGCCGAGGAGGAAGCAACAGCCAAGCTGCAGGAGGACGCCGCGCATCGAACGTCTGCGGCTTCTTCGGGACCTCTGATGGGTTGTCAACCTTCGTCGAGCGCGGGCCGAGAAGGCCGGTCGCGCCACCCAGCGTGCCTGTCGCGACAATCATGGCCACCGCTGCGCACGCCCCCTCGCCATGGGTCGATACCCACGACAGACTTCATCGACCCCCGAGGCCCCCATGACGACGATTCGCCGAACGACCGCTCCCACCGTCTCGCAGCCCCGCAGTGAGCCCAAGCCGCAACGCGCCGCCGAACGCGCCCCGACCGCGACGGGCTGGCTCGCGAAGCCCTCGAAGGCTCGGCCCACGGTGGCCCCAGCGAAGGTGTCGCCGAGCGCGGTGCAGGGCAATGGTCCGTTCCCGGTGTCGGCCAAGGCCGTCGACGCGGCGCGCGCCTCGAAGGACCCGAAGCAGATGGCCGAGGTGCTCCATGGCATCGCGAAAGATCGCTCGGGCGTGCTGATCGACAACGACGCCACCCGGGTCGACCGCGCCAAGCAGCTCTTCTCGGGCATGAGTCCAGAGCAGGTCGGTTCGGTGCGCGCGGCGTACATCAAGAAGTACGGCATGGATCCCGAGCACCACATCAAGAGCGACGACTGGGGTCAGCCGCTGCTCCGCTTGAGCCGGCCCGTCGAGACCGAGCTCTTGGGTGCGCTCAATGGGCCCAAGCTCACGGCCGACGCGAAGGCGCTCGACTCGATGCTGGCGAAGGCGCAGGCGGGCACGCTCACCCAAGCCGATCGGAAGGCCTACTTCTCGATGCTGCCGATGCAGGGCCTGTGGGACACGCCCGTTCGGCAGGGCGCCAACACCGGCAACCTCGACTCGCAGGAGCGCACCTTGCTCAAGCGCGCCTTCGGGGTGGAGAACGGCTCGGTCTCGCTCGACGACGCCCTCGAGACGATCGAGGCACGCCTGCCACCCGCCGAGCTGACGCCGAAGGCGCCGCGCGAGAAGAGCATCGCCGCGATCGCGAGCTCGCACGGGGCGCAGTGGCAGGAGCTGATGGACTGGGCCGTCAAGATGAAGGACCAGGGCTATGCGGTGCAGATCTTCACGCCCGAGGGCCGTCCAGTCGCCATTCAGCGCGACAGCCTGGGTGTCGCCTCGCACATGAGCGGCTTCGGCACTCCCGAGCGAATCGATCCAGCCGGTCGAGCGGGAGAGCTGGCTCGAGAGCTCCTCGGCAACGCGGCGCCTGCCTCGAAGTTCGACCCGAAGAACTTCGGCGCCGTCTACATGGCCGGCGGGCTGGGCTTCAACGAAGACGTCGCGGTCGGCATGCCCGATGGGCGCGGCGGGTCCAAGCTCACCGCGAACCCCAACATCGCCTCGATGATGAACAAGGCCGTCGACGAGAAGCTGCCGATCATCGGGCTGTGTCACGGGCCCACGCTGCTCGCCGCCGTCGACGTCGAAGTGAACGGCAAGCGCGAGCCGCTCAACAAGGGCATCGAGACCGCCTCGCTCCCGCCGTTCGAGGGCTACGTCGGAATGACGGGTCGCAAGGAGATCCAGTTCACCCACGACGTGAACACCCACCGCGCGCTCGAGGCGGCTGGAGGCGAGACCCACGTGCTCAAGGACGTCGCCAACATGTCACGCGTCGTCACGGCGAAGAAGGCGGGCCTCGAGATCATCACCGGGCCTGGGCCACAGGCGGCGGCGAACCTGGCCGACGCGACGGTGGGGGCGCTCCAGCGCCGGTGGAATTGAACGTCGGGCCTGGGCTGCACGGAACGTGACGCACGCGTTCGAGGGCGCTCAGGCCTTGCTCGCGAGGGGCTGAGCCACCGCGCGCTCTCTCCGACGGACGAACCACTTCCGGGCCTCCTCGACCCAGAGCACCAGGCTCGCGACGGCGCCCAGCGCGATCGCGGTCGGCAGCTCGAAGGGCACCGTGTGGAAGATGCGGCCGACCGGGCCCCAGAAGATGACCGTGAGCTGCAGGAGGTTGCCGACGATCAGCCCACCGACGAGCCAGCGGTTGGTGAAGACGGTCAGGTTGAGCGCCGAGCGCCACTCCGAGCGGCAGTTGAGCACGTTGAACCACTCGCACAGCGCGAGGAGCGTGAAGGCCTCGCTCTGCACCTGCGCCGCCGGAACGCCGCTCCAGGTCCGGTACATGAACCAGCCGAGCGTCGAGGCGACGATCGCCGGAGTCATGAACGCGATTCGCGTCAGCAAGGTGCGCGTCAGCAGCGGCTCGTCGGGAGGAATCGGGCGGCGCCGCATCTCGTCGCCCTCGGCCGGCTCCATGATGAGGTTGACGGTGATGAGGCCCTCGGTCACCAGGTTGTTCCAGAGGATCTGCACCGCGGCGAACGGCGGTGGGAAGCCGGCCACCATCGCGATCAGGAGGACGAGCACCTCGGCGGCCGAGGTGGAGAAGAGGAGCAACACCGCCTTCTTGATGTTGCGATAGACGACGCGCCCTTCTTCGACGGCGGCCACGATGGTGGCGAAGTTGTCGTCAGCCAGCACGATCTTCGCAGCCTCCTTGGCGACCTCGGTGCCGCTGCGCCCCATCGCGACCCCGACGTCGGCCTTCACCAGCGCGGGCGCGTCGTTCACCCCGTCTCCCGTCATCGCCACCACTTCGCCGCGACGTTGGTAGGCATCGACGATGCGGAGCTTCTGGGCCGGCTGCACCCGGGCGAAGACGCGAACCGAGTCGATCCGTTCCGCGAGCGCGGCGTCGCTGAGCGCCTCGAGCTCCTTGCCATCGAGCGCCGCGTCCGCCTGGCCCGCGATGCCCAGCTCGGCGGCGATCGCCTGCCCAGTCACCTTGTGATCGCCAGTCACCATCACCGGGCGCACGCCGGCTGCGAGACAGCGCGCCACCGCGTCCTTCACCTCGATGCGCGGAGGGTCGATCTGCCCGACGAGCCCGAGCAGGCACGCCTTGCCACGGAAGAGCTCGAAGCCGACGCGCCCGTCGATGATCCCGCCCTCGACCGTCGCGATCGCCAGCACCCGGAGCGCTCGCCGGGTGAGCCGGTTCACCGCCTGCTCCAGCTCGAGCCGGCGCTCCGCCGAGAGCGGCTCGTCACGCCCACCGCGTCGCTCGAACGCACAGAGCATCAACAGCTCTTCGGGAGCGCCCTTGAGGAGCACTCGGGTGCCGGTCGGCGTCTGGTGCTGCGTCGCCATCAACTTGAGCGCCGGGTCGAAGGGCAGCTCGGCCTTGCGCGGCAGCCGGGAACGAATCTCGTCTGGCGCGAGATCGGCTTTGTGCGCGAGGGCCACCAGCGCGATCTCGGTCGGGTCGCCGATCGGTCTCCACGCGGACTCGCCGTTGGTCGGCGGCTCGAGCTTCGCGTCGTTGCAGAGCACGCCCGCCTCGAGCAGCTCTCGGAGCGCGACGTCGGTGAGCGCCTCGACCGCTCGGCCTCCCTCGGTGAGGCGCCCGTCGGGAGAGAAGCCGGTGCCCGAGACGTCGATCGACCGCCCGGCGACCTCCAGGTGCGTCACCGTCATCTCGTTGCGCGTCAGGGTTCCGGTCTTGTCGCTGCAGATGATGGTGGTCGACCCGAGCGTCTCGACCGCCGCGAGGCGTCGAACGACCGCGTTGCGCTTCGCCATTCGTTGCACCCCGACGGCCAGCGCGATCGTCATCGCCACCGGCAGCCCCTCGGGGATCATTCCCACCACCTGGCTGATCGCGACCATCAAGATCTCCGCCCAGGGGAGCCCACGGAGCAAGCCGATGAGGTTGACGAGGACGAAGAGCCCGAGCGCGACCCAGATGATGGCTTTGCCAAACTGATCGACTCGCCGCTCGAGCGGCGTCTTCGAGATCCCCGCCGTCTCGGCCATGCGGGCGATGTGGCCGATCTCGCTCTCCTGCCCGGTCGCGACCACCAGCGCCTTGGCGCGCCCGGCGGTGACGTGGGTGCCGGCGAAGACGAGATCGCTCCGCTCGGGGAGCGTCGTCTCTGGCGGCACGCCGGCCACGAACTTCGGCACCGGAACCGACTCTCCGGTGAGCGCCGCTTCGGAGACCTGGAGCGAGGCGGCCTCGATCACCCGCGCGTCGGCTGCCACCGCGTCACCCGCCTCGAGGACGAGCACGTCACCTGGCACCACCTCCTTGGCCTCGACGATCAGCTCTGCACCGTCACGCACCAGCCGCGCCTTGTGCGAGGCGAGGCGGCGAAGTGCCGCCAACGATCGCTCGGCCCGGCCCTCCTGAAAGGCGCCGATGAAGGCGTTGAGGAGCACGACGACGAAGATCACGATCGCGTCTTGCGAGTGCCCGAGCGCGAGCGCCACACCGGCCGCCGCGAAGAGGAGGTAGATGAGCGGGCTCTTGAACTGGCCGCCGAAGACCGCGAGGAGCGACCGCGTCTTGGCTTCGGGGAGCGCGTTGGGTCCGTACCGCCCGAGGCGCTCCTGCACCTGGCGACCGCTCAGCCCTTGCGAGGGGCTCACCTCGAGCGTCGCGGCGACGTCGTCGGCCGACAACGCGTGCCACGCCGGCTTCAGGTCTCGGGCCGGAGTGTCCATGGGCGTGGTGTATCGACGAGCAGTGCGTGTGCCAGCAGAACTCCGCGGAAACGCCCGAGCCGCGACGCAGTTTCTGCGATCACCCGATTCGCCCGGTGCACTCGCTGCGGCGTGGGCTTCGAGGCGCGTCAGATGACGGCGCACCCACCGTCGGCCCACCCATGCACTCCGACGTCTTCGTGTGGATGGTCGTTCGCGGTTCCCTCGTCATCGCGCCGGCGGAGCGGTCGGTCGAGCTGAAGGTGCTGGAGGGTGAAACCCGACGGTCGACCCTGTGAGCTGTCGCTGAGAGACGCGCGGGAGATCGCACGAATCCTCGAAGGGCTCGGCCGCCGCCTCTGGGAAGCAGGGGTGAGAGACGAGCAGCCGCACCGCGTCGAGTTCGAGCCAGCCGGGGCTCGCTGGAAGGGGCTCTTCGAGGTGCACCGTCGCGGCGATCGCGTCGTGCTCCAGCTCGAGAAGAAGTCGGTCGACGTTCCCCTCGTGCCACTCGTCGCGCTCATTCAGGTGCTCGACTGGCTCGCCTGAGCAGCGCATGCCGGGAGCGGTCGCCTCGCAAGCCGCCGCTCGCACCTCGTAAGAGAGCGGTGATCGGCGGAGTCGACCTGTCAGTTCTTCACCTTGTCGGGCGCGGGGAAGACGTCGGTCGGGTTGGCGTCGCTGATGGCCACGACCGGCTGCATGGGCTCGGCGGCGGTGGGCTGCTCCTTCGTGGCGCTCAGCTGCGCCTGGGTCGCGGCGTCGGCCTTGCGGGTCTCGATGGCGGCGATCTCGGCGTTGGTGGCGACCGCGTGGGCGAGCTTGGCCTCGTCGGCCTGGGCGGTCGCGAGCGCGTTCAGCTTGCGGGCGACGGCCGACATCTCGGCGGCGCGGACGGTGGCGTGCGAGCTCCGCATGCCGATGAGGGCGACCCGGGCCCGCTCGAGGAGCGCGATCTGCGACTTGAGCTTCGCGAGCACCCGTTCCCGCTTGAGCTTCATCTCACCGAGCCGCTCCAGCTCTTCCTGGAGCGACGACGCGGCGAGCTCGAGCTGCTTCTTGGCGACCGCGTCACGCGCCTTGTTGGCGGAGTCGGTGAGCTCGGCGATCTCCTTCTCGAGGTTGCGGTGCGCGTCGTCGTGCAGCTGGGCTTCGACGCCCGCCCACTCGCCCGCGAGATCGACCCCGTCCTTGGTGAGCTTGCTGACGGTGCGCGCCAGCTCTTCCCGCGCCGGCTCTCGGGGCAGCTCCGCGAGCTGGCGGCCGCACTGTCGGTACAGCCCCATCGCCTTGGTGAGCTGCTCGGCGAACTCGCCCTGGAGGGTGGGGAGCACCTCGTCGCCCCGCGCCTCCACCGGGTCGGCCTTGAGCGCGACGTGCGAGGCGAGCGAGCCCAGGCCCGCGAAGAGCGCGATGATCGTTCCGCTCACCGCGGCGTTGAGCAGCATCGGCGTCGCTGCGTCGGTCATTCGCGAAGAGAGAATCTCGGCGACCTTGAGCCCAGCGACCGAGAGCCCCGCGGTCGCGCCAGCGGTGGCGACGTAGTGCGCGACGCCCGGCCGGGAGCTGCCCACCGAACCTTCCTCGCCGTACTCGGACAGCCGCGACTTCACCACGACCGCGCCCGCGACCGCTCCCGCGAGCCCCACCGTCCACCCCTGGGTGAAGCCGAAGAGCCAGGGGAGGGCGGGCAACAACACCGAGGCGCCCATCAAGAGCAGCCGATCGAGCTTGTCTCCTCGTACGCACGCCAGGCCCATCGAGGCGATGGCCAGGAAGGACAGGGGCACCGGCACCTGCAGCTTGGCGGTGAGCCAGGCCACCACGCCCGCTCCGGCGCCCGCCAGGAGCGACCGCGTCACGTTTCGTTCGAAGACATCGCGCTGCTGCAGCTGAACGACGGCGGTCGAGGACATGGGCGTCAGAGTTTCCGTGGGAGAGGAGAACGACTTAGTAGGTCGAGCCGAAGAGGCCGAAGTCGAGGCGCGCCTTCTTCCGCGCCTGCTTCGAGTAGGAGTTGATCGCGCCCTCGTCGTTGGCCTGGTTGAGGCCGTCGATGAGCTCTTCCTGCTCGGCGAGGTCCTTGCCGACGGCGGGCGCGCCTGCAGCCTTGCTCGACTCGTTCAAGATGCGCTTGTTCGCCTCGAAGAACTGGAGCGCCTGGCCGCGATCGCCGCGACGGAGCGCATCGACGGCCGCCTGCGTGTTGGCGCCGGCCTGGGCGCGCGCTGCGAAGACGAGCGCCTCACCGTCTTGCTTCGTCTCCACCAGGCGCGAGTCGCCAGAGACGGTCGAGCGCACGAAGGCGTTGGTGGTGACGGGCTGGCTGGCGAGGAGATCGGTGTAGGCGAGGCTCAGCTGGCTCACGTCGAGCACCTGGCCGTCCTTCTGCCCGTTGACCGCGAACTCGATCACCACCCGCTCGGTCGCGCCGGCAGCGAAGTCGGGCAGCGCCAGGGTGACGAGCTCGTCGTTGCCCGACGAGGAGCGCGCGATCGGGGTGTAGCCGAGGGTGCGGACGAGCGTCGCGCCAGCCGGCACCTTCACGGTGAGGGTCACGTTGCGCGCGACCTGGGTCGAGGCGGCGTTGAGATCCTTCTGGAAGATCTGCTCGAGCTGGGCGGCGTCCTGCAGGTAGGCGTAGGCGCCGGCGCCGACCTCGGCGAACGACTCCATCAGCTGCTCGTTGAAGTCGGTGCCCACGCCGATGCTCGAGACCGACGCGCCGGCCATGCGAATGTCGCGGGCGATCTGCACCAGCGCCGCGTGCTCGGTGACGCCCTCGGTGGGCTGGCCGTCGCTGATCAACACGATGCGGTTCACCTTGAAGTCGCTCTTCGCGCGCAGCAGCAGATCGCGGCCGGTGGTGAGGCCCGCGGCGATGTTGGTGCCGCCGTCGTCCCAGATGCCGTCGATGTACGCGAGCAGGCGATCGCGGTTCTCGGGCGTGGCGTAGACGCCCTCCATCGCCTTCACGTCACTGCCGTAGTGGACGATCGAGAGCCGATCTTCGGGCCGCAGCTGGGACACGAGCTGCCGGGCCGCTTGTTTGGCCTGGTTCAACTTGAAGCCGCTCATCGAGCCGGAGCGATCGATCACCAGCGCGAGGTTCACCGGCGAGCGCGTCTTGCCAGGCACCTCGACGGCCTTGATGTCGGCCGCCAAGAAGACGTCGTTCGAGCCGACGTTGACGAAGGGGTGCGAGAGGCGGGTCGTCAGGCTGAGGCTGCCGTTGCTGGCGGTCTGCTGTTGCGGGGTGACGATGGGCGTTTCGACCACGGGAGTGGTCGACGGTCCGCTCGTGCGCGGAAGCCCAACCACGAGTGCGAGCAGGGCAAGCACCCCTGCCACCGCCAAGAAAATGCCTGTCCTGTTCATTGAAGCCTCCGAAACCGTTCGTGTTCTCGCCCTGACACCACCCGCCGCGCCCTGGTTCTACGAACCAGCGGCCAAGACGATCTATTGCGAGGCACAGGCCATATCCTCCCGTGCTCTGGCTTTCGGTTCATCAGGCAGACGGCGGATGAGCGCGCATGCGCCTTCCGGTCGATGTCACGAACTGTCCTACCCGGGGCTCAGGGTGAAGGCGTCGAAGTCACATTCCGGCGTCGGGCGTCGTGCCACGCGCACAGAAGAAGGGCGTCTTCACGTTGTTGTTGAGGCCGCGCGCGGCGGGGTCCTGGTTGATCGCCTCGAGCGTCTGCTCGTCGAGGAGCAGCGCGCGGCAGGTGAGCTTGGTGTCGCCGCGCTCGTCGAGCTGCTGATCGTACGACGGGCAGGCGATCCCCGGGTTGCAGGGCTCCGAGCAGTACCCGGTGGCGATGTCGTTGTCTCCAGCGTCGGTCACGTAGGTCGCGTCACGCACGCAGAGCAGCCCGTCACAATCGAGCGAGCCGAAGGCAAGGAAGTCGCGAGTCGCGTTCGAGGCGGTGCCGGTGCGGGCGCGAACTTCTTTCTCCGTGAGAAAGACGATGCCGGCGTCGGTTCGTCGCGGCATCTGGCACGGGCGGTTCAAGTCACCTCGGGGAGGACACGCGCTCAGCGCCGTCGCGAACCCGAAGAAGATGAGGTGCTTCAGACGTGTGACCTTCGACATTCGTTTCCTCGCAGCCCCTTCGCTCCAGCGGCGCGGCACCGTAACACACGACTTGACGAGATCGAGGCTTCACAGGAACCGATCGCAAGGTAGAGTGCGCCCCGCTCGTTTCGGCAAGGGGCCCGCTGCCTCGTAAGTGGCGTCGGGAAGAATTCGCGGAGAGTCAAACGAACATGGCGGTTCATCGATACCTGACGGCAGCGGCGGCCCTGCTGCTGGTCGTGTCTTCGGAGCGGGCCTTCGCGCAAGCGGACGGGCTCGATCTCACCGAAGACGCCACCAAAAAAGACGACAAGAAGAAGGACGCTCCGAAGGACGAGCTCGATCTCACGGCCGACACGCCGAAGAAGACCGACAAGGCAAAGGAGGAAACGCGCAAGCCGCTGCGGAGCAGTGATCAGCCGGCGGTCGAGCGAGACGTCACCCAAGACGACCGGGTGAAGAGCGTGCAGCGCAAGCTGTACATCAAGCGCGGCCGCTTCGAGCTCTCTCCGGCGGTGCAGCTCAACGTGAACGATCCGTTCTACGGGCGGCTCGGCGGCCAACTCCGGCTCGCCTTCTACCCGTCCGACACGCTCGCCATCGCGGTGCGCGGCTCGATCATTCAGACGTTCCGCAGCGACGACGTTCGCCAGGCGACGCGCACCCTGCAGAGCCGCATCTTCAGCTCGGTGCCGTACTGGAGCGTGATGGGCGATCTCGAGTGGAGCCCGCTCTACGGCAAGGTCTCCTTCTTCAACTCGATCCTCCACCTCGACGGCTACCTCATTGGCGGCGCGGGCGTCGTCTTCACCGAGCGCACCGGCACTCAAGATCCCTTCACCATGCAGCCGCGGCCGATCAGCCCGGCCTTCGATCTCGGCGTCGGCCTGCGCTTCGTCGCCAAGGACTTCATCGCGGTGAACCTCGGCTTGGTGAACACGAGCTACGTCGACACCCCGACGGGCAGCACCAAGGGAGTGCTCCAGAACCTGATGATGCTCACCGCGGGCGTCTCGCTCTTCATTCCCTTCAAGTCCACCTACCGGGAGGCCGAGTGATGCGCGCCCTCGCTCGTTGGTGGTTGTTGCTCGCGTTGCTCGCGGCGCTCCCTGCGCTGGCGCAGAAGAGCGAAGAAGAGGCAGGAGACGTCTCGGAAGCCGACAAGGACGCCTCGGGTCCGCTGCGTGAGCGAATTCCTCCAGTGTCCGGCCACCTCTTCCTCATGGACGGGCGCTTCGAGGTCTCGCCGGGCATCGGCCTGTCGGTGCGCGACGCGTTCTTCAGCAAGCTCTTCTTCGGGGCCGCGCTCACCTACCACTTCACCGAGTCGATCGCGGTGTCGGCGCGCGGTGGCTACAACCTCTCGCTCATCTCGGGCGCCGCGCAGATCTGCACCTCCGGCACCGCGACCACGCCGCCGTCGTGTCGCAGCCCCACCCTCGAGGAGCTCACCACCCAGCTCGAGTCCAACGGCACGCGCAGCTCGGCGAACGTCGCCTACGGCCTCAACACCGTGCTGGCGAGCATCGACTTCCAGTGGGCGCCCATCTACGGGAAGTTGTCGCTCTCGGCCGAGCGCATGCTGTCGTTCAACATGTACGCGCTCGCCGGGCCTTCGCTGGTCCTCTACGGCCCGAACGGCGCGCTCGGCATCGGCGGGAACCTGGGCTTGGGGTTCCGCTTCTTCCTCAACAAGTTCCTCACCATTCGCACCGAGCTGCGGGACAACATCTATTACGAGAACGGGGTCGGGACGAACGCCGACGGGCAGCCGAACGGCTCGCTCCGAAACCAGCTGATGGTCGAGTTCGGCTTCTCGATCTTCCTGCCCACCGTCTTCCAGGAGAAGTGAGATGAGACTCCTGCGCGCACTGTCCGTGGTGTTGAGCGTCGCCCTGGCGGTCCCGGCCTCGGCCCAGATGAGCTTCGAAGGGCTCGATCTCGGCGGGGGCAAGAAGAAGCCACCGAAGAAGGGCCCGACGGGAGGAAAGAAGAAGCCGCCTCCGGAAGAGAAGAAGCCCGACGAGACGCCGCAGCCAGAGGTCGAGCTGCCGGCCGAGGGGCTCGATCTCTCCAAGCCCGTCGAGACCAAGAAGAAGCCGCCTCCGCCGCCGAAGGACGACAAGGGCGCGGCGATGTCGTTCGACGCGGTCGACGTCTCCGGCAAGACCGGCGATCGCCAACGAATGGACGCGGCGATCTCCCAGTTCAAGGCCGACGCCTTCGAGCCCGCTGCGCTCGCGTTCTTCGAGATCACCCAGGACCCGAAGATGGGCGGCATGCAGGTCGAGGCCGAGTACTGGCTCGGCAAGTCGCTCTACAAGCTCGGGCTCGACAACTCGTCCTTGAGCATGTTCTCGAAGGTGCTCGGCCGCGGCAGCGACAAGAACAAGTTCTTCAAGAGCTCGCTCGAGTGGCTGTTCTTCATCGCCCGCAAGACGACGAACGAGACGGTCGTGCTCGACGAGATCGCGAAGTACGCGAACTACGAGTTCCCCGAGCGCTTCCGCAACGAGTTCCGCTACCTGCTCGCGCGCTACAACTTCGTCTACGGCAAGGCGAACGACGAGGCCGATCGCAAGGGAGAGGCCGACAAGGCGTTCGACGAGGTGAAGCGGCTGTGCCTGCAGATCCCCAAGGGTGACCCGTTCTACCCGAAGGCGAAGTACCTCGAGGGCCTCGCCTACTTCCGGGAGAACAAGCTCGAGGCGGCGCTCGAGTCGATGAAGGAAGTGATTCGCGCGACCCGCTCCGAAGAGGGCCGGGGCGAGACGGCGGAGGCGCGCAACCTGAAGAACCTCCGTGAGCTCGCCTTCATGCAGCTCGCTCGTACCCACTACGGCGCGCGGCAGAACCGCTACGCGATCTTCTATCTGCAGAAGGTCGAGCGCGGCGGGCCGCAGTGGCTCGAGTCGCTCTTCGAGTCGAGCTGGGCGAACTACCGCATCGGCAAGTACGAGAACGCGCTCGGCAACCTGATCACCCTCTCGAGCCCGTTCTTCCGCGACGAGTACTTCCCCGAGGCGCTCATCTTGAAGGCGGTCGTGTATTTCGAGAACTGCCGCTACCGCGAGGCGCTCTCGATCATCGAGGACTTCGAGAACATCTACGGGCCGGTGCAGGAAGAGCTCGAGAGCCTCGTCTCGAAGGACATGGAGGCCACCGAGTACTTCACGGTGCTCGACGAGGTGCGGAAGAAGAACAAGGCGGGCCTGGTGAAGAAGGGGAGCGTCGACGAGATCCTCGAGCGCATCTTGAACCTCGCGCTCACCGACAAGGACCTGAAGAAGACGGTCGACTCGATCGGCGAGCTCGAAGGGGAGATCGACGGGTTCGGCGGGAAGTCCGACGCGTTCAAGTACTCGAACCTCTCCAAGTCGCTGATCGAGGCGCTCAAGGCGCAACGCGAGCAGCTGATCAAGAAGGCCGGCATCATGGCGAAGGGCAAGCTCGACTTCGAGAACGGGCAGCTCAAGACGCTCCGCGCCAACGGCCTGCGCATCAAGTTCGAGACCACCGACCGCGAGAAGGAGTTCCTCCAGGAGCTGCTCGGCGCGGGCGGCAACAAGCAGATCGTCAAGGACTACAAGTGGTCGGTCGCCGTGTCCGACGATCAGCTCTACTGGCCGTACGTCGGTGAGTACTGGCGCGACGAGCTGGGCACCTACCAGTACACGCTCACCAAGGGCTGCATCGAGCGCAGCTCGGGGAACGAAGCGAAGGAGTAGACCCGACGCGCTGCGGCGGCACTCTCTCTCCGCCGGAGCCTCGCCGTCGTTCGGCCGGACCGGGGCGGAGGTATGGTGCCGCCCCTATGACCCAGCACGCCCCCGTCACCATCGCCTTCGACGTCATGGGCAGCGATCACGGCCCCTTCGAAGTGGTGAAGGGCGCGGCTCAGCTGACCCTCGACTCGCCGCACGTGCACGCTCTGCTCGTCGGCGATCGTGCGCAGATCGACGAGGCGCTCACCAAGGTGAAGTACACCGCCGAGCGGCTGGCCATTCACCACGCGCCCGACTTCGTGGCGATGCACGAGAAGCCGTCGGCGGCCCTCGACACGAGGCCGAAGTGCTCGGTGCTGGTGGCGGCCCAGTTGGTGCGCGATGGAGAGGCCGACGCGATGGTCTCGGCGGGCAACACCGGCGCCGGCGTGCTGGCGTGTGCGCGCACCTTCAAGCTCATTCCCGGCGTGCGCCGTGCCGCGCTCGCGACCGTGTACCCGACGGCGACTTCTCGCGGAGAGAAGAACGACCCGTTCAGCTTGATCCTCGACGTCGGCGCGACCGTGGACGCCTCGGCAGACGATCTCGTCGCCTTCGCGGTGATGGGTTCGGCCTACGCGCGGATCATCTCGAAGAACCCGGACCCGACGGTGGCGCTGCTCTCGAACGGCACCGAAGCGAGCAAGGGGCCCGCGCGCGTCGTCGAAGCGAACCAGAAGCTCACCGGGATCAAGGGGCTGCGCTTCATCGGCAACGTCGAAGGCGTCGACATTCCCAAGGGCACCGCCGACGTGGTGGTCTGCGACGGCTTCGTCGGGAACGTCTGCCTCAAGATGCTCGAGGGCGTCTCGGAGACGATCGTCGAGCTCGCCAAGTACGCCTACAAGGAGAAGCTGATGTGGCGGGCCGGCCTGGCGTTCCTCTCCGGCGGCATCGAGCGGATCAAGGAGGTCACCGACTGGGAGCAGTACGGCGGCGCGCCGATCCTCGGGTTCGACAAGCTCTTCATCAAGGCGCACGGGCGCTCGAAGGCGCGGGCGATCACCAACGCGGGGAAGGTCGCGGCGAAGGCGGTGAACTCGGACCTGTCGAAGGCGATCCAGGAGCAGCTCCCGAAGAGCTGAGGCCACACGATGGACTTCGTGATCTGGGAGAGCGCGGCCCCGGTCGGCGCGGTTGGGCTCGACTCGATCGAGAACGTCGAGCGCGCGAGGCTGCTTGGACGCGGGGTCTCCATGCGCGAGGGCTTCTCGCCACAGGCGCAGTTTCGCGTCTCGAAGCGGCCGAAGAGCACCACCTTCGTCGACGATCTGTCGAACCTCGACTCGGTGAAGGTCTGCTCGGCGCGGCTCGTTGCATTCTTGCAGCGCCAGCGGCTCGCTCACCTGGAGTACCTGCCGGTGCGCATTCTGGACCAGCGCGGGCGGCTCGCGACCGAAGACTACCGCATCGTCAACCCCTGTCCGGCCCAGGCGGTGCTCGATCTCGAGCGGAGCGGCCCTCGGTTCAGCGCGATGCGCAAGACGACGATCGTCGAGCTGAAGAAGTTCGTCATCGACACCGGCCGCCTCGATCGGACCTTCCGCGTCTTCCGCGTCCAAGAGTTTCCCTCGCCGGTGCTGATCGACCGAGAGCGCGCGGAGGCGATGTCGGAGGAGGGCTTCGTCGGACCGGACTTCGTCGAGCTCGAGGACTACGAGTCATGACGGCTGCGGAGCGCCGACGACGCGACGCTGCCCGTTCGTCCATCGGTGAGCACCCTGCTTGGCGGACCGTGCCGAGCGGCGTACAACCCGACTCTCCGTGACGCTCCCCGATCGCATCGACCCGCTGCCGCCGAAGAAGATCTACCGGTGGGATCTGGACAAGACCTACCTGCAGACCGAGTTCGACACGCTCCGCCAATTGGTGAAGACGGCGCTCCAGAAGGCGCACGAGAAGAAGTCGATTCCCGGTGCGGCGGCGCTGATTCGTGAGCTGAGGGCCTCGGGCGACTCGAAGCTCTGCATCATCTCCGGCAGCCCGACCCAGATGCGCGCGGTGCTGGCCGAGAAGCTGAAGCTCGACGGGGTGGAGTTCGACGAACTCGTGCTGAAAGACAACCTCCGCAACCTCGTGCGCGGGCGCTTCAAGGCCCTGCGGGGACAGGTGGGCTACAAGCTGCCGGTGCTGCTGAAGAGCCGGGCGAACGCGCCGGCCGACGCCGAGGAAGTGCTCTTCGGTGACGACGCCGAAGCCGACGCCTTCATCTATTCGCTCTATGCCGACATGGTCGCGCGTCGGGTCAGCGAGCCCGTGGTGCACCAGGTGCTCGAAGCCGCCGAGGTGTACGAAGACGACATTCTCAAGGTGATGGAGACGTGGGAGCGCATTCCCAAGGCCGATCCGGTGCGCCGCATCTTCATCAACCTCGATCGGCTCACCACGCCAGCGTCGTTCGCGAGCTACGGGCCGCGCACGGTGCCCATCTTCAACTACTTCCAGGCCGCGCTCGTGTTGATGGCCGACGGGCACCTCGGGGCCGGCTCGGTGCTGAAGGTGATGGTCGAGCTCGTGCAGTCGGCCGGACACAACCTGCTCACGCTGTCGAACTCGCTGCAGGACCTGATTCGGCGCGGGCTCCCCATCGGGCAGGTCGCGCAGAGCCTCGCCGAGGCGCTCCAGGGGCCGCAGGCGATGCTTCAGGTGGTGCGACCGGTGCCCGACATCATCGCGGCGTTCACCAAGCGCGCAGCGTCGCTGGGTGCGCCTCCGGCGCCGCCGCCGTCACGCGACATCGACTATCTCTCGCTGCTCGATCACGCCCGGCCGCGAACCCACAAGAAGCGGAAGATCTGAGTCACCGCTCGGGTTTCGACTCACGTAGCGCCGAGCCAGGGCTTCCGACTCACGCGGCGCCGAGCCTCCACTCAGCCTGCGACCCGCCGGTAGATCTCCAGCGTCTTCGTCGCGGTGTCCTTCCACGAGTACCGAAGTGCCTGCCTCCGTCCGCGCGCGCCCAGGGTCTGGCGATCGGTGGGATTCGTGAGCAGCCGCTCGAGCGTGTCGGCCAGGCCGCGCTCATCGTCGACGTGCACCTGGAGCGCCCCGTCACCGCACACCTCGGGGAGCGACCCCGCGCTGGACACGATCGTCGGAACGCCGAGCCGCATCGCCTCGAGCGGCGGCAACCCGAAGCCCTCGTAGCGAGACGGAAAGACGAACACGCCCGCGCGCTTCATCAGTGCGTAGAAGACCGAGTCCTCGAGGTAGCCGAGCGGCCGCACGTCGACGCCTCGCTCCTTGAGCCGGAGGATCTCCTTCTCGATCGGCCCGCTGCCGAACCAGCGCTGCCCAGCGAGCACGAGCGTCGCCTTCCGCCCTCCGTCGAACAGCCGCTCCATCGCCCGCAACACGAGCTCGACGTTCTTCCTCGCGTCGAGTGCGCCCGCGTAGAGGACGAAGGGGTCGGGGAGCCCCAGCGCGTCGAGCCACTTCACCGTGGTGGCGTCGGGCGGGCTCACCTCTTCGACGTGCTCGAGCCCGTGATGAATCGTGGTGACCTTCCGTTCATCGATCGACACCTCGTCGAGCAGGCTGCGCTTCGCGACGTCGGAGACGCAGATGATCTGCTCCGCCACCGTGCATGCGCGCGCGAGCCAGAGCCGAAACTGCCAACGAAAGGCGGTCGACACCGTCTCCGGCAACAGGATCGGCACGAGATCGTGCACCGTGAGCACGAAGGGAACGCCCGGCACCCGCTGGATCGGCAAGTTGAAGTTGGCGAGGGCATGAAACAACCGCGGCCGCCGGGTCGCGAGCTCGTGCGGAAGGGTGGTGAGAGTCCACCCGGTGCGCGAGCGTCGGCCCCGAGGCACCTCTCCCGACGTTCTCGCTCCCCAACGCTCGAGCTCGCAGCGGCCACTCAGCGCCCGATGGAGCTGCCGGGTGTACAGCGCGATGCCGGTGATGGGCTCGTCCCAGAGTGAAGCGTCGAGGGCGGCGGGCCGCGTCACGCGAGGGGCCATACCTCATTGCGTCGGCGTGACCAGATCGGAGATGGTCCTGCGCCATGTCGAGGAACGCTCAATTCGACTCGAGCAGCGCCGGGCCTGATCGTCGCGTCGCGGGACGGAGGCCGGTTCGCTTCCTGGTGCAGCACCAGTCCTCCACCGACGGAAACGCGGCCTTCGACTACGCCAGCGATCTCTCGTCCGGTGGCATCTTCATTCGGGCGCGCAC
This sequence comes from Myxococcota bacterium, assembly GCA_052034585.1. Classification (GTDB taxonomy): domain Bacteria; phylum Myxococcota; class Myxococcia; order Myxococcales; family Myxococcaceae; genus Xiheimicrobium. Next base: position 13,645 of record JBPOIJ010000001.1, on the reverse strand, counting down.
GACGCCACCCACCCAGGCCACCGTTCACGTGCAGTTCTCGCCGGGGAAGGACGCGATCGTGGTGAGCACCTTCGCGCGAGTCACCCATGTCACGAATGACGGGTTCGGCGCCGCCTTCGTCGGGCTCGATGACGAGGCACTCCGGGCGATCTCCGCCGCGCTCTGAGGTTCAGCCTCGCAGGTGCTTCACCGCCGCTCTGGCCAGCGCGAGCGCCTTCTCGTTCACTGGGTGGTCTTCCGGCTTCGGCTCGAGCCGGAGTGATCGCACGAGCTTCGCCGGTACCTTCTCCAGCCGCGCGAGGGTCGAGAGGAAATAGGTGTCGGTGGGGCCGGGGAGAGACCGGAGGATGAACACGACGTCTGCCTGACCGTTCGCGAAGGCGACCTCGAAGTCCATCGCCGCGGTTCGAACCGTGATGCGCTCGAGCTTCGGAAGGGTCGCCCCGTCGACGATGAAGACGTCGATGGGAAGCTCACCCCAGGTGTTCATCTGGGCAAGCTCGATGGTGCGCGTGTCGATGAAGAGCGGGTTGGTGAAGAACCCTGGCGCCGGGAGGTTCCACATCGACGGAACGACGGTGTGGAGCGCGGGAAATGCTCCGGCCTTCAGATCGGACGGAAGCTTCGAGTCGTAGAGGCTCAGCCGTTCGATCCTCCACGGGAAGTCGCGTCGCGCAGCCGCTGCGATGGTGGTGCCCTTCGCGTGGAGGTGGGTGAGGGCGTAGAGCGGCGCTCGCTCCACCAACTGAGCGATCGACGGCGGGTCGGCGTCGCTCGAGGAATCACCGGCGGAGAGCTCGCGCACCGAGGCCCAGTTGACGTCGTCGAGCCAGGCGTCGCGCGCGGCGTCGTCCGCGAACTGTGGTTGGCCCGTCGCCGCCTTCACCTGCAGACCCAGGTGGTAGTTCGGGAGCTGCTTGAGAATGCCGAGCTTCTTCGCGCAGGCCTCGTAGGTGCCCTTCACCTTCTCGCCCCGAGCGAGCGCGAGCGAGAGGTTGATGAACTCGGCGCGGGGATCGCCCCGCTCGGCGAGGAAGTCGGCGTACACGAGCCGTGGTGTCGGGTCGTCGGGGGCGTCGGCGATCGCCTGGAGTAACGCCAGCGCCTTGTCCGGACTCGCGCTCGCCTTCTTCGACGACTCGGCGCGGCCGATCGCGTCTCGCAGTGTCGTGAGGAGCGCCTTCTCGTTCGGGGTGAGCGCGATCTGCGCGCGCGCTCGCTCGAGATAGGGCGCGATGGTGGCGAGGGCGTGCGGCCGCTCCGCGCGGTTGCGATCGAACGCGAGGTTCGCGAGCTCGAGGCGCTTGGCGTTCTCCTCGAGCGTCGTGGCGAACCGCGGGTCGGCGTGAGCGACGAGCAGCTCGTAGACGAGCTTCCAGATCATCGCGCGCGCGCCGAGGTAGCCGTGGCTGTTCTTGATGACGCCGACGAGCTGGGTGGCGACTCGGGGATCCGCGGGCCAGTCGGCCATCGCCTTGAGGCGCTCCTCGGCGTCGGAGCGGGTGTTGGTGAAGAGGGAAGCGAGCAGCGGAGTCACTCGTCGCGCGTCGTAGGTCCTCGCCGCGTCCAACCAGGCGGCCTGGAGCTCCGTCGCCTTTCCGAGGTCGAACCGCTCGTGCTGCTGGCTGCCGAGCGTGTCGAGCCGACTCAGGCACTCGACGAGCGCTTGCTCGCGGGTGTTGGCCCACGCCTGGCGGAGCGGCTCGAGCGCGTCGAGATACCGAGTGGCCTGCGTCGCGGTGATCGCGGCCTCGAGCGCCGCCGTGACGGTCGGGAAGGCGGTCGGCTCCTGCTTCTTCTTCGCGACGGGGGCGACGGCGGCTGGGATCGGCCCAGACGCGAGCGCCTTGGCCTGCTTGAGCCGCTTCGCGACGCTCGTTGCCTGGGCCCTGTCGAGCGCCGCAGGCTCGGGGAGCTCCTCCAGGACCGCGCGGATCCACCCGTTCAGCTTCGGCCAGAACTGCGAGTCGCCTCCCTTCTTGCGCGTGCGGGCCTCGAGGCGCTTGGCGGCGCGCCGATCGACCATCGACGGGAGCGCCTTGAAGAGCACCGTCCACGTCGAGAAGTTGCTCGAGGCCGTGAACGGCGGCTCGTCGACCATCTTCAGCAGGCCTTCGCCCAGCCGTGGGTCGGCGCCCAGCTCGAGGAGCTGGCGCACGCGAAGAGGGATCGCGCCTTTGGGATCACTCCAGAGCCCAGGGATGAGCGTCGGGAGGTTCTCGGGACTCAGCACCTTCGCGCGCTCGTTCCATTGCGCGTCGTAGTCGTCAGCCTCGGGATCGAGCTCGGGCCAGGCACGCACGAAGTGCCTCGAGAGCGTGTCGATCAGCTCCTCGAGCTCGGGAGCGCGGGTGCGTCGCCACTCGCCGAGCACGTCGGTGAGGGTGAGCGCCTCAGCCGGTGCTGGAGCGATCGGCTCGGAAGGTCGCGGTGGGGCGGGCGTCGAGGCGACCGGCGCCCGCCGCTTCGTCGCAGGCGTGGACGCGGCGCTCCCGCGGAGCAGGTCGGTGTCGTCGTCGGTGAGCTGCCGCGGCGTCTGCAGGCTCATGCCGAGCGCGCCCTTCTTCGGCGACAGGCCCTTTCCGTTGCTGAAGCGGAGCCGGGGAATGAGGGCGGTGATGTCGCGCACGCGCACCGTCGAAGGGCTGCTCTTCCACGCCTTGCCGTCGTGCGTGGGTTCGACGAGCTCGCCGATCAGCCACAGCCGCTCGTCCGGAGGGCGTACCGTGACGAGGAAGAGACTCCCTCCCCCCGTCAACGGGCTCAGGGCCGCGTGGGTGCTCGCGTATCGAGCGAAGCCGAGCTCGTCGCCTTCTGTCGCGCGCGGGTGCGCCGCTTCGAACTGGGCCTTGCTGATGATCGCGAGGACGTTGGGCATGCGCGGAGCCTAGGTTCACGAACGCAAATCGAGCAGCAAGTTCGTGTGAGTCGACCCTCGGGCGCCGAGGTCGGAAGAAGGCGACGAAGGGTGACGGTCGCGGACCGGTCGGCTACAGCGCCGCCGCGTGCGGTCCTTCAGGGTGCATCAGCTGGTGCCGACGTTTCGGCCGGGAGACGCGATGGGCGCCGCCGCGATCGCCTACCAGCGCGCTCTTCGACACCTCGGTGTGCTGGGCGACGTCTTCGCGGGTGAAGTGGAGCGTGGCTACGAGGCGATCGTCCGCCCGGCCGAGGCGCTCCGACCGGCCGCCGACGACTTCGTGCTCTACCACCACGGCATCGCGTCGGGGCTCGTCGCGAAGGTGCTCCACCTGAGGTGTCGGCGCGGCGTCGTCTTTCACAACGTCACGCCCGCCCGCTTCTACCCAGGTACCCGGCTCGAGGAGGCGCTGATCACCGGCCGCGCCCAGCTCACCGCGCTCGCGCCGCACGTCGAGCTGTCGATCGGCGTGTCGCAGTTCAACGCGCGCGAGCTCGAGGCGTCGGGGCATCGGAACGTGAAGGTGGTTCCGCTCCTCGTCGAGGCCGAGCGGTTCGCCAGTGCGCTCGCCAATCGGGCGCTGCTCGAGAAGCTCTCGAGGCTCGGCGCGCCACGGCTCTTGAGCGTCGGCCGAGTCGTGCCGCACAAGCGGGTGGAAGACGTGCTCGCGCTCCATGCCGAGCTCAGGCGGATCGCCCCGACCGCGCAGCTCGTCGTCGCAGGCGGGTTCGATGCGGGGCACGCTCGGTTCAAGGCCCTCGCGCGGCGGGCGAAGGACCTGGGCGGGGTCACCTTCCTCGGGCGCGTCACTCATGCGCAGTTGGTCGCGGCCTATCGCTCGGCCTCCGTCTTCGTCTCGATGAGCGAGCACGAGGGCGTCGGCGTTCCCTTGCTCGAGGCGTTCGCGAGCGAAGTGCCGGTGATGGCCTTCGGTGCCGCGGGCGTTCCCGAGACGATGGGCGGGCAGGGCGTCACCTTCGACGAGAAGCACTTCGCCGCGCTCGCGGAGGTCGCGCACACCTTGGCCACCGACGAGGTGCTGCGTGCCGACGTCATCGCCGGGCAGCGGGAGCGGGTCGAAGCGTTTTCCCTCGCGGCAGTGATTCGTGGACTCGACGCGGCGCTCCCAGTCTCCGCGCCGCGGCCTCCCTCGCGACGACCGAGCACGCCCCGGGTCGCGTTCGTCGTGCAGCGGTTCGGCGAGGCGATCGTCGGCGGCGCCGAGGCCCATGCTCGGCAGGTGGCGCTCCGCCTCGCCAAGCACGCGTCCATCGAGGTCTTCACCACCTGCGCGACCGATCATCTGTCTTGGAAGAACGAGCTCGAGCCGGGCGAGAGCCGCGATGGCCCGCTCCGGGTGCGGCGGTTCCCGACGACCCGCTTCCGCAACATTCGCCCGTTCAATCGCCTGTCGGATCGCCTGTTCGGCCGCGCGCAGGATCTGGTGAACGAGGCGAGGTGGATCGCCGATCAAGGCCCGTGCGTGCCCGCGCTGCTCGAGACCCTGCTGCAGGAACGTGGCCGCTTCGACGCCGTCGCCTTCTTCACCGCGCTCTATCAGCCGGCGGTGCTCGGGTTGCCGCTCCTCGCCGATCGGGCGCTGCTCGTTCCCACGGCGCACGACGAGCCGCCGCTCGACTTCAAGCTCTACGCCGATGCGTTCAGCACCCCGCGCCGCTTGCTCTGCAACACGCCCGAGGAGATCGCCCTCATCGAAGCGCGGTTCCCCAACGCGGCGCCGCGATCGGTCGTCGGCGTCGGGGTCGATGCGCTCGACGGTGACGCCGAGCGGTTTCGCGCCGAGAGCGGCGTCACCGGGCCCTACCTGCTCTACGTCGGGCGAATGGAGGCAGGGAAGGGCGTGTCGGAGCTGCTCCAGTTCCACCAGGCGATGGTGCGCGAGTTCCACGACGCTCCGACGCTGGTGCTCGCCGGCTCGGGTGAGCTGCAGCCGAAGGGCAAGCGCGTCGTCGCCCTCGGCAGGGTCGCCGAGCAGACGAAGTGGGACGCGCTGGCCGGCGCGCTCGCGGTAGTGGTGCCGAGCCGCTACGAGAGCCTCTCGCTCCTCGCCCTCGAGGCCTTCGCGGCGGGGGCGCCACTCATCGGCAACACCCAGGGCGCGGTGGTGCGAGGGCAGCTCGAGCGCAGCAAGGCGGGCGCGGGCTACGACGACGAGCGCTCCTTCATCGAGGCCGTGCGCTCCGTCGGCGCGAGACGAAAGGGCCTCGCCGCCAAGGCACGCCAGTACGCCCACCGCCACCGGTGGGACACCGTCATCGCGCGCTGGCTGGACGCGGTCGAACGAATTCGCAAAGAGAGGCGGTCATGAAGCTCTTCGGCAAGGACGTGACGACCCGGAAGTTGATCGAGGTCGTGAAGGACCGGCTCTCCGCTCGTGGGCTGGCGATGCCCTCGGAGGACGCGGGCCTCGAGGAAGGGCAGGAACCGCCGGTCGACGCCTTCGCCTTCGCGATCGACGCGATGGGAGAGCACGTCGACGCGACGCGTGGGCTGCCGATCGAGACCCACCGTGATGGCCTGTCGGGGCGTGCCGTCGTCCTCGCCAAGCAGCTCTTTCGCTCGGCGGGGCAGCTCTTCATCAACGAGACCCTCGCGCGGCAGGTATCCTTCAACGCGCACGTGCGCGACGGCTTTGCGCAGCTGTCGGCCGAGGTGATTCGCCTGAGAGATCGCGTCGGCGTTCTCGAAGAGCAGCTCGCCGAGGAGCGAGCGCGCGCCAAGCAGCCCGTGCTCTCCACCAAGGCCGCGTCGCCGGCGGCACCGAAGAAGCCGGCGGCCAAGGCACCGCGCAAGCCGCGAGCCCGCTGAACGAAACGACCTCCGACGGTTGTCGCGCCAGCGGCTCTGCGTTATGCGCCCAGCGCCGAATGCTGAGGAACCTCAAAGAGCTCTACCAATACCGGGCCCTGCTCTGGGCGCTGTCGATGCGGGAGCTCCGCGCTCGCTATCGCGCCTCGGTGCTGGGCTTCCTCTGGACGTTCCTCAACCCAACCTTGTCGATGGCCGTCTACGGCCTCGTCTTCTCGGTGCTGCTGAAGAGCCAGCGAGCCTCGTACCCGTACTTCTTGTTCTCGGGCCTGCTCCCGTGGATCTTCTTCTCGTCGTCGGTGCTCGGGGGCACGACGGCGGTGAGCGATCGCAAGGACCTGCTCACGAAGGTGCGGTTCCCCGCGCAGGTGCTGCCGGCCTACGTGGTGCTGACGAACCTCATCAACTTCCTGCTCTCGATTCCGCTGCTCTTCCTGCTCGGCGCCGCCTACGGCATCTGGCCGACCTGGCACGTCGTCTTCACGCCGCTGCTCGTGGTGTTGCAGTCTCTCTTCACGCTGTCGCTCACCTATCTGCTCTCGGCGCTGAACGTCGCGTTTCGCGATCTGCAGCACATCGCCGCGAACGTCGTACAGCTCGCGTTCTTCCTCACGCCGGTGCTCTGGGGGCTCGAGGAGCTGAACGGGCTCAACCGCTTCGGGCTGTCGCTGAGCGCCGAGGAGGTGCGAACGGTGGTGACGGCGAACCCGATGGCCGCCCTCGTCGTGGCGTGGCGCGACATCTTCGTGAACCACCAGAGCCCGGCCTGGCAGCCGCTCGCGACCGTCGCCGTGGTGACGTTCGTCATCCTCTGGTTCTCGTCGGCGGTGTTCGAGCGCCGGCGGGAAGAGTTCGCGGAGCTGGTGTGACGATGAGCGACGCGATCGTCCTCCAGGGAATCACCAAGAGCTTCCTGAAGCGCAACCGGCGCAACGAGATCACCACCCTCAAGAGCGAGCTGGTGCGCCTGCTCAAGGGGCAGCGGAAGGTCGTCGAGCCGGGGACCCACATCGAGGCCCTCAAGGGCGTCAACCTCACCGTGCCCAAGGGCTCGACGATGGGCATCGTCGGCCGCAACGGCTCGGGCAAGAGCACCCTGCTCAAGATCATCACCGGCATCTATTCGCCGACGAGCGGGAGCGTCTCGGTGAACGGCCGCATCTCGGCGCTGCTCGAGCTCGGCGCCGGGTTCCACCCCGACTTCACCGGTCGCGAGAACATTCTCATCAACGGCATCATCCTCGGCATGTCGCGCTCGGAGGTGAAGAGCCGCGTCGAGCAGATCATCGAGTTCGCCGAGCTGGGCGACTTCATCGACGAGCCGGTGCGCACCTACTCGAGCGGCATGTTCATGCGGCTCGCCTTCGCCGTCGCGACCCACGTCGAGCCCGAGATCTTGATCATCGACGAGATCCTCTCGGTCGGTGACGAGCACTTCTCGCGCAAGTCGTCGGCCAAGATGAACGAGTTCCGCCAGTCGGGGAAGACGATCCTCTTCGTGACGCACGATCTCGGGCGCATCGAGAGCTGGTGTGACAGCGCGGTGTGGATCGACGGCGGCCGCACTCGCATGGTGGGCGACCCTCGGCAGGTCGTCGGCGCGTACCGGCAGGCCATCGCCGCTGCGGAAGCCGAAGGCGAACGAACCGGGCACTCCGCGCTCTCCGCGCCTGGGCTGGCGCTGCCGAACGTGCAGGCGCCGCCGCCCGAAGCGCCACCTCCGGTGCGAGTCGTCGAGCTTCGGCTGCGTGACGCCGCGGGTGCGCAGCCGTCTGCGTTCTCGGCCGAGAGCTCGGTCGACGTGCTCATCGATCTCGAGGTCGCCGCGAACGCGCACCCGGAGGTCTCGGTCGAGGTCGCGACGGTCGCGGGCGTCTCGCTCTTCAAGACCCAGTTCGCGGCCGGAGCCCTCACTGGCCAGGCGACGGTGCGGCTGTCGTTTCCCCGGCTCGGCTTGGGCGAAGGCGCCCACGTCGTCACCGCCACCGGGTGGTCGGGCGACGCCCGGCCCCACGCCGCCTCGAAGTCGTTGGTCGTCGCGCCGAACCCGTCGGCCTTCGGCTTGCTGCGCCCGGAGCACGCCTGGTCTCTCGAGCCGCGCACCCAGACGAACGACGCCGAGCCTCGCCCGCGACCGGCAGCCACCGCGTGAGCGGAGTGAGCGGTCAGACCGCGGCCGATCTGCGAGCCTTGGTCGCCCGTCGCTGCGGCACCAAGCGCCGGGTCGCGCTCCTCTCGAGTGATCCGTCGCTCGTCCACGCGTTGGAAGCGAACGGGTGCACCGTGCTCGTCGACCCGCCGTCGTTCTCCGACCTCGGCGCCTTTCGTCCCCAAGTCGTCATCGCGTTCGACGGCCTCCTCACCGGAGATGCTCGGGCGGCGCTCGACGCCATCTCCAGCGCCGCGCCCGAGGCCGAGCTCGTCCTCTCCTTCGCCAACGCCGCGAGCGCGAGCGGGATCGTGACGAGCCTCACCGGTGGAACACGGGACCGTGGCTCGTCGGAGGGGGAGATCGACGGCTGGCTTCGTCAGGCCGGGTACCGGGTTCGCGCTCGCGACGCGGTGGTGAGCGGGTTTCGGTCGAGTGGGCTCGCGGCCGAGACCGAGGCCGCGCTGCGCCAGCTCCTCGAGCAGCTCAACCCTTCGGCAGCGGTCGAGCGCTTCTTGGTGACGGCCGAGCGCGGAGTCGAACCCTCGGTTCCCGATCGCGTCGATGGCCTCGTCAGCGTGGTGGTGACGGGCGACGACGAGCCGGGCCTGACCGGCACCATCGCGTCGCTCCTCGGCCAGCGACGTCGCCCGCTCGAGCTCGTGCTGGGAACCGGGCTGCCCACGGGCCAGGCCGAGAAGCTCCTCGAGCGTGCCCGGCTGCGCGCCAACGTCTCGGTGGCCCTCGTCGAAGCGACCTCAGCCGCGGCCCAGCGCAACCAGGGCCTCCTCGCCGCCCGCGGCCAGTACCTCGCCTTCGCCTCGGCCGGCGAGCTGTTCACCTCGATGCACCTGTCGGCGCTCGTCGATCGGCTCAGCCAGGGCACCGAGGCGTGGGCGGTGGCTCCCAGCGTTCGACCGCGCTTCTCCCTGCCGCAGTGGCTGAGGGCCGGGGCGGTGCACCCGTCGGCCTGGCTGCTCGATCGGTCGCGGCTCGGGCGCTTCCCGCTCACCTTCGCCGAGGAGGTGCCCTTCCACGAGGCGCTCTTCTTCGCCCGCCTGGCCCTTCTCTTCCGACCGGCCTACGAGCACGGGCCCGAGACGGTCGAGCGTTCGGGGCCTCCGCCAGCGGTCGAGGTGGACGAGCTGCTGCGCGCGATTCGTGGCCGGCCGCTCCAGGGCTTGTCGACCCTCGACGAGCTCGTGCGCGCCAGTTCCCCGCCGTCGGTCGAGTCGTTGCTCGAGACCCGGCTCGCCTCGGCCGACCCTCGCGCGAAGGCGGCCTACGAGCGCGCCAAGGGCATCGTGAATCGAGTCAGCCAGGCCTGGGACGACGCCAAGAAGCGCTGATCAGGAGTGCGGGAAGCCAGCGCGCCGCGCCTCGAGTTGCTTGGCGGTGATGGCGTCGAGCACCGCGCCCATCTGATCCGGCGAGGTCGAAGTGTTGATGTGCATGAAGCCGGCGGTCGTCTTCGGGGTGGTGCCGAACTCCGAGGCGAGGTTGTACCCGAGGAAGTTGCACAGGTACGCGCTGCGATCGGGCTGGTAGGTGGGGTCCGACGCGCTGGTGAAGACGCCGCGCTGTGCCCCGAAACCTTGGAGCGCCCAGTCGATCGCGTCGACCGGGAGATCGGTCTTGAGCTCGTCGGGCCCGCCCTCGCGCACCTTGCGATCGGCCATCTGCTGCCCGTTGCCGTCTTCGGCAGCGCCGAGGTGATTCTCGGGCCGTTCCTCGACCTGCGCCTGGCCGCCGGTGACCCCCATCGAGAGGATCACGTCGGGCGGAGCCTTGCGCATCTCGGCGATGAAGCTCTCCACTGCCGCGGGTGTCACGTCGAGGCGGCGGTACTCGACGATCGCGCCCTTCACGCCACGCTCTGCGAGCTTCTGGGCCATGTTCGCCGACGGGTTGTCGGTGATGCCCATGAAGGCGCCGTAGCCGGTCACCACCACCCGCATGGGCTTCTCGCCTGGCTTGAGGCCCAAGGCGCTCGGTTTGTAGAGCATCAGGTGCGCGGCGGGGTCGGCCTTGCGCGCGGCGGTTCCCGAGAAGGACGCGGGATCGTACGGCTGCACGTCGCCGCCCAACACCACGCCCGCGAACGACGCGGGGAGCTGCGCCTTCACCTTCGCGAGGAGCTGCTGCGGGCCCTCGCCGGCCTTCACCGGCACCGACAGCTTCTGGCCGTCGATGGTGAGCTGGAGCGTGCCGTCGGCCTTCGCTTTGCCCTTGAGCGCGAAGGCGTTGTCGAAGAGGCCGACCCGCGCCGAGAGGCCTGGCACCGTGAGGGTGAGGTTCGCGTAGCGGCCGTCGATGCTGGCCACCTGGCCCTTGGCTTCGAGGTTCACCCAGGCGTTCGTCTGACCCATCGCCGCGAGGTGGCTCATCAGCCGCTGCTTGGTCGCGTCATCGAAGCCGTCTGCGGCCTTGAGGAGCGCCGCCCGCTCGCTCGCCGAGATGCCGCCCGCGTCGCGGACCTGGAGCATCAACCGGTCGAGCTCCTGAGTGTCGACCTTCCCGTCGCGTGCCGCCGCCGTCAGCGCCCGTCGAATGCCGTCGATGTTCATCGTCCGGGCGTTCTTGCACGAGTCGCCAGGAGGACGCGAGGGCCCCCGCGCTCAGAGCGGCTTGGGATCCTTCGGTACGGTCTGGCCCTGGGTCCTCAACTGCTCGAGGTGGCTGACGTACTTGATGGCGCGAGCGACGTCGTTGCCGATCTCGAGCGTCCAGCCCTCGCCCGGCGTGGCCTTCTTCTCGTTGATCTCGCGCGTCTTGAGCAGCACGTTGCCGCCAGGTGAGGGCGGGCTCGTGTTCGCGGTGCCTCCGTGCAGGCGAAGTGCTAACCCTCGGGCGCATGGCTGACTGGCGCACCGAGAAGTCCCGCTGGCTGGTGAAGACCTACGAGAAGGCGAAGACGAAGGGCCCTGAGCGACGGCCTTCCTTCCTGACCTCGAGCGGCATCGAGCGCACCCCGATCGACGGCCCGGAAGGGACGCCCGAAGCCGCGCTCGAGACGATCGGCTTCCCCGGCGAGTACCCCTTCACCCGAGGCGTGCAGCCCACGATGTACCGCGGCCGCTTCTGGACGATGCGGCAGTACGCCGGCTTCGCCAGCGCGAAGGACTCCAACCAGCGCTACCACGCGCTCCTGAAGGCCGGGCAGACGGGGCTCTCGGTCGCGTTCGATCTCCCGACGCAGATGGGCTTCGACGCCGACTCCCCGCGCGCGCGCGGCGAGGTGGGGAAGGTGGGGGTGTCGATCTGCTCGGTGCGCGACATGAAGGTGCTGCTCGACGGCATTCCGCTCGGCGAGGTGAGCACCTCGATGACGATCAACGCGACCGCGCCGATCCTCCTCATGCTCTACGCGGCGGTGGGCGAGTCGCAGGGCGTCGCGATGGACGCGCTCCAGGGCACCGTCCAGAACGACATCTTGAAGGAGTACATCGCCCGCGGCACCTACATCTACCCGCCGGGCCCGAGCCTGCGGCTCATCACCAACCTCTTCGCCTTCTGCGCGAAACGGGTGCCCAAGTGGAACCCGATCAGCATCAGCGGGTACCACATTCGGGAAGCAGGCTCGACGGCGGCCCAGGAGATCGGCTTCACCCTCGCCGACGGCATCGCCTATGTCGAAGCGGCGCGCGCGGCGGGCCTCGAGATCGACGAGTTCGCCGGCCGGCTCTCGTTCTTCTTCAACGTGCACAACGACTTCATGGAAGAGGTCGCCAAGTTCCGAGCAGCGCGGCGACTGTGGGCCCGGGTGATGAAGGAGCGCTTCGGCGCCAAGGACCCGCGCTCGATGATGCTGAGGTTCCACGCGCAGACCGCTGGCTCGACGCTGACCGCGCAGCAGCCGATGACGAACGTGGTTCGGGTCGCCCTTCAAGGGCTCGCCGCGGTGCTCGGCGGGACCCAGTCGCTCCACACCAACGGCTGGGACGAGGCGCTCGCGCTCCCGACGGAAGACGCCGCGAAGTTGGCGCTGCGCACCCAGCAGGTGATCGCCTACGAGACGGGCGTGGCCGACACCATCGACGCGCTCGGCGGCAGCTGGCACCTCGAGCGCCTGACCGACGAGCTCGAGGCGAAGGCGAGCGACTACCTGAGGCGCATCGACGATCTCGGCGGCATGGTGCGCGCCATCGAGCAGGGCTTCCCGCAGCAGGAGATCCAGAACGCGGCCTACGAGGCGCAGCGCGCGCTCGAGCGCAACGAGAGCGTCGTCGTCGGGGTGAACAAGTTCCAGCAGCCCGAGCCGCCGGTGAAGGGGCTCTTGCGGGTCGACGACTCGGTGGAGGCCGATCAGCGCGCGCGGCTCGCCGAGCTTCGAAAGACCCGGAGCCAGGACGCGACCCGACGGGCGCTCGACGCCCTCAAGCGCGGCTCGGAGAAGATCGACGAGAACCTGATTCCGCTCATCTCCGACGCGGTGAAGGCCGAGGCGTCGCTGGGAGAGATCTCCGACGCGATGCGGGCCGTCTTCGGCGAACACCGGGAACACGTCTTCCTCTGATGCTCGCCGAGTGGATGGTGCCGGTGATGGACCTCGCCCTCGTCACCGGGGTGGGCGTGGTGACGCCGATGGCCCTGCGCAAGGGGCTGTTGGGGTGGCTCGTGGTGAGCGCAGGGGTGGCCTCGTCACTCGCCTCGCCCGCCGGCGTGGCTGCAGCGCTCTGGCTCGCGCCCTGGGGGCTGCTCGTCGTTTGGGAGCTGGGGTCGGCGCTCCGGGCTCGCTCGCTGGTGCGCGTCGGGCTGGCCGGCTTCGGGCTCACGGCGGTGGGCGCGTTGGTCGCCTCCCGGCTCGAGGTGACGCTCTTCGCCATTCCCGAGCCCATCGTGAAGCTCACCGCGCTCCACTTCACCTACGCGGGCGTGGCGACGCTCGGCCTCACCGAGCGGCTGCTCGACGATGACCGCTCGCGCTGGAATCGCGCCTGCCAGTGGCTGGTGATGGGCGCTCCGCCAGTCGTGGCGTTGGGCTTCGTCACCCGCGCGGCCGTCTTCCAGGTGGGCGGCGCGTTCCTCATGTCGCTCGGCGTGTTGGGCGTGGCCATTGGGCTGTGGCGCTTGTCCAACCGGCGGCGTGGCCTCGTACGCGCGCTGCTGCGGCTCGCGGCGGCCTCACCGTGGGTCGCGATGGGCCTCGGGCTCGCCTGGGCGGCCAACCAATACTGGCCGGCCGTTCCCGCGCTGACGGTGCCTGACATGGTGCCGACCCACGGAGCGCTCAACGCCTTCGGCTTCGCGTCGAGCGCCCACCTCGCCTGCTGGCTCGAGGAGCGCCTTACTGGACGGTGACGTCGAGGGCGTAGGTCATCGGCCCCGTCTTGTAGTTCGAGATCACCACGAAGACGGACTTGGCCATGCCGGTCCCGTTCATCCACGTCGCGGTGTCTTCCTGGCCGTCGAGGCCGCGGTCGGCGGAGGCGAGGCAGGTGATGCGCGGGGTCGCGTTGCAGTTCGCTGCCGGGCCCTCGACGATGTTCACCACCACGTCGGCGGCCATGTCGGGCGTCGCGCGCGCGGTGATGGTCTGCCCTGCCGCGACGTTGATGGAATAGACGCGGTCGGCGCCGGGGCCCGAGCGGCAGTTGCCGGCCGAGCTGAAAGCGTAGTCGTGGAAGTAGTTGGTCAGCGTTTGGGTGGGGAGTTCGACGGGCTAGGTCACGGCGGGGGCGTTCTGGCAGACGTCGCCTCCTTGCACCGTAGTGGTGCTCGGGGCCTACTAGAATTTGGTCTCGACG
>JBPOIJ010000054.1:0-7844 GCA_052034585.1 Myxococcota bacterium | reverse complement strand
TCAAGATCATTCTAAAAATAAAACAATTTATCTATGGCCAATACCTACACGCAATGTTATTTCCATTTGGTGTTTGCGGTAAAAAACCGGAATGCCCTCATAAAAAAAGAATGGAAAAATGAACTGGAGATGTACATCACCGGAATTGTGCAGCATCACAAACATAAAATGCTGGCGATTGGATCGATGCCCGACCATATGCACCTTTTTATCGGTTATAATGTTAATTACCTGATTCCCGATTTGGTGGAAGAAGTCAAAACATCGAGCAATAGCTGGATAAAATCGAATAATCTTTCCAGATTCAAATTTGAATGGCAAAAAGGGTATGGAGCGTTTACGCATGCCCGTTCGCAGTTGGATACAGTTGCCCGGTATGTATTGACGCAGGAAGAACATCATCGAAAGAAAACCTTTCAGAATGAATATTTGGATATACTTCGGAAAAACGAGGTAGATTTTAAAGATGAATATGTATTTGAATTTTTTGAAGCAGTTCACGATTGGGAATAATGTTATCGGTGCGCTGCACCTCCTGTCCTGGTTGCCCGGCCATTGCTACAAATATTTCACGGCGCTGCCGCTCTTATACATACAGTTGCAGGTGCTATAACGGCTCGCCATTCCGGCGAGCCGTTATTATACCTCATGACAGGAAGTTGGTTAACTTTGTATTTGATCCTGTTTTATGAAACCCGCAATCATTTTCCAAATCGAACAAATCCTCGGCCAGAGCCGCAAGCTCCATCCCGCCCCGCCGCGCTTCTGTCCTGCCCCCCGCAAGGCGGTACCAAAAATAAGTAGAGAAAGTTAAACCTCGTAACTTTCACACTTTAAAAAGGGTACACATGAGAAAAAGTCGATTTAACGAGAGCCAAAGGCGAGCAGTAATAGATGCTTACCTGAAGGGGAACAAGACTGTGGAGCAGTTGTGCGAAGAGCAGCAGATCAGCCCTGCCACGTACTACAAATGGAAAAACGAGTTGGACGAATCGCAGCACGAAGAGAAACGGCGGCTTCGGGAATTGGAAGCAGAGAACCTTCGGTTGAAAAAAATGTATGCGGAGTTGCAACTCAAACATGAGGTGGTGTCGGAGGCGCTGCAAATCGCAAAAAAGTTTGCGGCCCACAACAAAAAGAAAAGTTAGTGGGCCAAATCCAGGGACAATTTCCGGAGGTAAGCCTGCGCAGTGTTTGTTCGTGGTTGAAATTTCGGCGCAGCAGTGTTTACGAACGGCGGAAGTACAAAGCGGAGGAGGTTCGGCAATTAAAACAGTCCAATGCCATAGAGCAGATGAAAAAAATCCGCCGGGAGCATCGCTGCTGGGGCTTTCGATTGATGTATGCCTATATGTGCTGCCAAAAGATGCGAATCAGTTGGCGCCGCGCCTATCGCTTATATCGCCTGGGAGGACTTAGTTTGCACCATACCCCGAAAAAGCCACGTATTAAACGGGTTTATCAAGACTTACTGCCTCCAAAACACATCAATGAAGGCTGGGCCATGGATTTTTTGAGTGAGTGGGTCATCGGGGAGCAACAGCAAAGCGTACGGGTGATCAATGTTGTCGATGAACGCTCGCGTAAAAATTTGTGGGTAGAGGCCGCCTGGAGTATAACAGCAACCAAATTGAGTGACGTATTGGATAAAATCATTGACCAGCGCGGCAAGCCTGCTTATATCCGCTGTGACAATGGCCCGGAATTTATCAGTCAACACCTCAAGGAGTGGGCTGAGCGCAACAAGATAGAACTTCGATTTATCCAACCTGGAAAACCAACACAAAACGGTATTATTGAACGCCTGAACGGAACGCTGAGAACGGAGTGCTTAAACCTGCACTGGTTTAACTCCCTGGACGAAATCAATAACTATTTGGGCAAGTGGTTTAAGACCTATAATTTTGACAGACCTCATTCTTCCCTCAATTACCTAACCCCACATGCCTTTGAATCCCAAAACCAGAATCTCTACTTTAATCTGGTAGCGGCTTAAGGGGGGCAGGACACTTCGACGACGACCTTGTTTCGTCTGTGATGCCGGTGCGCGAGGGGCACCCGCTGCAATATGCCCTGCGCGACGGCTATTTGGCCGGGCTCAATCTGGCAGGTGCCGGGCTCAACGATGAACAATGGACGAAAATCAGGAACCTGGAAGGTTTTGATCCGGGCAGGATCGAGGCGCTGAATTTGCGGGGGAACAAGCTGAGCAGTGCTCCGGTAGCGGGCATGTCGAATCTACGGTACCTGGATTTGAGCGAAAACAAGCTGCACGAACTGGCGTTGTCGCCCGGTGCAACCAGTCGTCTGACCCATATCTGGCTGTATGGCAACAAAAAATTGTCGGATCCGCCCCCCGAAATTGTGAGTCGGGGTAAGGACGCTATCCTCAACTACCTGCGCGAACAGGCGCGGGAAAAGACGGTTTACCTGCGTGAGGCAAAGTTACTGATACTCGGTGAAAGCGGAGCAGGCAAAACCTCGTTGGCGCTGAAAATGAAGGATGTACGCCATCCACTGCCCAAAAAAGAGGAAAGCACGCGCGGCATTTCCGTCGAAACCCTGTCCATCGGAAGCGGCGATAAGGCCTTCGATATCCATATCTGGGATTTCGGAGGGCAGCAAATCTACCACGGCACGCACCGCTTTTTCCTCACGAAACGCTCGTTGTATATTGTACTGGCCGACAATCGCAAGCAGGATACCGACTTCGACTATTGGCTCCAGATGGCCGAACTCTATGGCGAAGGCAGCCCGCTGTATGTGGTCTTAAATCAAAGCGACAATCGCCCGCCCTACCCGAATATCGGCGGCATGAAGGCCCGTTTTGAATTTTTAAAAGACCAGTTGGCCGCTAATCTCGACACTTTGGCCGAACATGACCGAAGCGAAGACGCAGCAGCCCGCAATACGGCCGCTACTCAAAAAGTGACCGACACGCTTAAAAGCCGGATTTGCGAACTGGAGCACGTGGGTCAGCCGTTGCCCAGATCGTGGTACGATATTCGTCGGGAATTGGAAAGGGTGCGCGAGCAGGAAAACCGCTCGTATATTTCGCTCGAACGGTATTACGACATCTGTGCCGCGCGCGGCATTCAGGAACGGGAACGGCAACTCTTTCTGAGCGCCTACCTTCACGACCTGGGCGCTATTCTGCACTTTCAGGACGATGCCGCCCTGCGTGAAACGGTGATCCTGCGCATGATGTGGGCTACCGATGCCGTTTTTAAAGCATACGATAGCCCGTTAGTCAACAGTGGTGACCGGCCCGGTTTTTTTCAAAAAAAGGATATTCACCGCATCTGGGCCGACAACGAATACATTGACAAACGGGAGCAACTCCTGGCTCTGATGCTCCGCTTCAAGCTGTGTTACCGTGTGGGCGAATCGGACGACTATATCATGCCCGAGTTATTACCTTTTGCCCAACCGGACTATTCCGCCCACATCCCGGCACTCAACGCCGCTGATCTGAAAAACGCTCCGGCTGTGCGCTACTCCTACGACTTCATGCCACGGGGTATTTTTGCGCGCTTCGCCGTGGAGGTACACCGGCTGATTGCCCATGGCCAGCAGTTCATCTGGCGCGAAGGCGCTGTATTGCAATCCGGCGACAGCTATGCGCTCGTCACAGAAACGTACGGAAACCGCGAAATTGTGTTGCGCGGTACCGGCAAACGCCGTCGGGAACTCATGAGCATTGCCACGCACCATCTGGATGGCATACACGCGTCATTCCCCCAACTTAGGGTGAAAAAACTCGTGCCCTGTAATTGTGACGCCTGTCAGCGCCTTCAGGAACCTCATTATTACGATTTTGACAAACTGAAAGATTTCCTGGAAAATGATCGCGAAGAAGTGCAATGCGACAACAAACCATACCTTAAAGTATCTGTTAAACACCTGTTGGACGAAATTTTTTCCGAAGAAGGTAAATTAATACCACCGGAGCCAATCCTGGACAAGCAACGGGTTAAAGAACTGATAAAAGCGGGGGAAACCCGTAAAGCCCTCGAGGTCTTGGAAGAATTCTTTCCGGATGCCGTCTTATTGTTGGCGCAGTTGGCCAAAGCGGACCAAGAATACAATGTAAGCCGGATTATCACCAGGTCCGACCATGATGAGACCTGCAATCGCATCAATAACGCGATGCTGGAATGGTTAAACCGCCGGACTGAGTAAGTCCGCATTTGACAAATTTTCCCATTCCCGGCCAAAACCATTGGTCGTATGCTTCCAACTCCTTTACCTTGGGTTGTTCAAAACTGCCGGCGCCAAACCACTATGAACACCCTTTCTGTCGTACCACCGCTCTGTTCTGCCAAACGCGCGTTGTTGAGCGCGTTGTGGTATTTTGAAATTTTTCAGCATCCGCTGAATGGGGAAGAGCTATACCGGTATGCCAACTGCCCCGGCCTGACGCCGGAGGCATTTACCGAAAAACTGGAAGCGCTGGTTCAGGAAGGTCTTGTGTTCCAGTTTGGCGTTTATTATCAAACCCAGGATCAGCCCGGCTGGGTGCCCCGCCGGATCGATTACAACCGGCGCGCCGAACAATTTCTGCCGGTAGCCCGGCGGATCGCCCGGCTGATCGGCGCCTTTCCGTTTATCCGGGCCGTATTCGTGTCCGGTTCTTTGTCCAAAAACTGCATGGCCCCCGACGGTGACATCGACTATTTCCTGATCACGGGGCCGGGCCGGCTTTGGCTGGCGCGCACGCTGCTGGTTATTTTTAAAAAACTGTTTCTGTTCAACTCCCATAAGTACTTCTGTGTCAATTATTTTATCGACACCGAACATTTGGAAATAGAGGATAAAAACCTCTTCACCGCCACAGAAACCCTTACCCTGCTGCCGCTGTATGGCCGGGAGTGGTACGAGCGTTTTGCAGCCACCAATGGCTGGGCCAAAGATTTTTTACCCAATCACCCCTGGCGCCCCAACGAAACGACACTACCGCACGCGCGCGGCCCGTTCAAAAAAGCGCTGGAATGGATATTAAAGGGCCGCCTGGGCGCCTGGCTCGATGCCCGGGCCATGCACCTGACAGTGGCTTACTGGCGGCGAAAATTCAAACACTTCGACGAACAGACGTTCGACGGCGCCCTGCGCTCGCGGCGCTATGTATCGAAACACCATCCCTTGTATTTTCAACAAAAGGTGATGCGGGCGTACGCCGAACGGGTGGAACGGGCGCTATAATGGCTAAACTCCCTATTTTACCCCCAAAAATTTACCGATGAATATTCGCGCCGGCCGTCTTTTGCCCTTTGCCTTTTGTTTTCTTTCGCTCGCACTGCCCGCCCAGGATAAACCCACGCTCCGCTATTATCTTCCCGAGATCGCCTACAACGCCGCCGTGCCCACGCCCGCGCAATACCTCGGCGCCGAGGTAGGCGAGTGGCACGTGTCGCACGACCAGCTCGCGGGCTATATGCGCGAACTGGCGCGGGCGAATCCCCGTATCCGGCTGCAGGAATACGGCCGCTCGCACGAAAACCGGCCTATGCTCTGCCTGACCATCACGGCGCCGGAAAACCACGCCCGGCTCGAGGATATCCGCCGGCAACGGCGCCAGTGGGCCGACCCGACCGTCGCGGCAAAGCCCGACCCGGCCACCCTGCCTGCAGTAGCCTATATGGGCTATTCCATCCACGGCAACGAAGCCAGCGGCAGCCACGCGGCCATGCTGGTGGCCTATTACCTGGCGGCTGGCCAAACGCCCGAGGTGGAACAATTGTTGAAAAATACGGTCATTCTGCTCGATCCCAGTTTTAACCCCGACGGCCTTCAGCGGTTTTCCTCCTGGGTGAACAGCCGCCGGAGCCAGTCGCTGATGCCCGATCCTGCACACGACGAATTCAATGAACCCTGGCCGGGCGGCCGCACCAACCACTATTGGTTCGACCTCAACCGCGACTGGCTCGTCATGCAACAACCCGAAAGCGCCGGGCGCGTGGCCATTTTCCAGGACTGGCTGCCCAACACCCTCACCGATCACCACGAAATGGGCAGTAACGCCACGTTCTTTTTTCAGCCCGGCGTACCCAGCCGAGTAAACCCCCTCACGCCGGCGCAGAATCAGGCACTGACGGCTAAAATTGCCGCTTATCACGCCCGTTTCCTGTCGGAAAAAAAGGTGCTGTTTTATTCAGAAGAAAATTTCGACGACTTCTACTATGGCAAAGGTTCCACCTATCCCGACGTCAATGGCTGCATCGGCATCCTGTTCGAGCAGGCCAGCAGCCGGGGCAGCGCACAGGAAACGGAAAACGGCCTGCTCACCTTCCCGTATACCATTCGCAACCACGTGCTGACCTCTCTATCCACCCTGAAAGCTGTGGGCGACATGCGGATGGAGTTAAATGCTTACCTGCGCGATTTTTTCCAAAAATCCCTCGACGAGGCCCGGACCGACGACACCCGCGCCTACCTCTTCGGCGACACCTTAAACGACCGCCCAACCCGTGAGTTTTTGCGGCTGCTCCTGCGGCACCGTATCCGCGTGCATCCGATGACCGAAACGGTCCGGTTGAACGGACAAACATTTTCGAAAAACAAAGCCTGGGTTATTCCGCTCGAACAACCGGCCTACCGCCTGATCAAAGCCATATTTCAGCGGGAAACCTCTTTCCGGGACAGTATTTTCTACGACATCTCCGCCTGGACGCTGCCCGATGCTTTCGGATTGCCCTGGGCGACCGCCGACCGCCGCGTTTTTCAGCCACGCTGGATGGGGCCGGTACTGGCCGAATTACCGGCACTCCCGGGTATTGCAGTGCCCGCCCCCGGGCCCGACGCTTATGCCTTGGCCGTGGAAAGCCAGGCCTACGACCTGCCGCGCCTGCTCGCCGCGCTGCACCGCACTGGCATCCGGGTGAAAGTGGCAACCAAGCCTTTTACGGCAAACAACCGGGCATTCGAAGCCGGGAGCCTGCTCATCCCCCTGGAAAAACAGGCGGCTGACGCGGGCACTATTTTTAATATAATGAAAACAAGCGGCGCGGAAGATGTGCGCGTGCATGTTTTAAGCAATGGGCTCACGCCCGATGGCCCCGACCTGGGCAGCAGCAATTTCAGTACTTTGCGGGCGCCCAAAGTGGTGCTGGTGACCGGCCGGGGCGCCAATGCCGCAGATGCCGGGGAAATATGGCATCTGCTCGACACCCGCTACGGCCTCGCGCCTTTGCTGGTGGATGCTACCCGGCTCGGCAGCCTGGACCTCGACAAGTACAACGTGATTATTTTGCCGGACGGCAATTTTAGCGCGCTACCTGCGGAAAAAATCCGAGGGTTCGTCAACAACGGCGGCACCCTTATTGGCACGGGCGCCAGCCTGCGCTGGCTGAAAAATACCGGTTTGGTGGGACTCGAATTCCGGAATACGCCACAGCCCGGCGGGCGGGAACGCCGGCCATACGGCAGTTTGGGTGAAGATCGCGGTGCGCTCAACCTGCCGGGCGCTATTTTCGATCTCGAACTGGACCGCAGCAACCCGCTTTGCTACGGCTACCCGCGCGATCATGTTCCTTTCTTCCAGGGCGATACCATTTTTGTAGAAACGGCGCAAAACCCGTATGCCACGCCGGCTGTTTTCTCCGATACGGCGTTGCTGGCCGGCTACGTGCACGAACGCCAGGTGAAACTGGTGCCCGGCGCCGCGGCTATTGTTGTCGGCGGCGTAGGCAACGGACGTATCATCTGCTTTTCCGGCAACCCCAATTTCCGGGGTTTCTGGTATGGCACCAACCGCTTGTTTGCCAATGCAGTATTTTTTGGCAATCTGATCAACGGGCAGGCGGTGGAGCGAAAGTGATGGGTAGCGCGGCCTTCAGGCCGCCGCG
>JBPOIJ010000060.1:0-19223 GCA_052034585.1 Myxococcota bacterium | reverse complement strand
TCAATGCCTACGATGAGTTCGTGCAGCGCTACCCCTGGGGCGCGTTGGTTATCGCAATGACTCGGCCTCTCGACAACCCGATTCCCGTGGTTACGCGCCGATTTGATCGGTCGCCCAGTCGACGCCGACCACTCGGACGTTCGGCATCGTGCCCTCCGACGGCGAAGCTACCGCACGACCTTCAGCTCCACCTGCGGAACTGCACCCTGGTCTTCACGTGCGCCGGCCTTCTTCGCTCGGAGGCCGGCAAGAAGGCCGAGCTCCCGCTCAACGCTGCGCTCCAAGGCCGTGCGGTAGCGATCCAACGTCCTCGTGGTGGCGATGTTCAACTTCACCGCCGCCGACAGCTTGATAGCGAGGGTCTGCACGTCCTTCTGGAGACTGCACCGCTGGTGCTTGAGTTCCTGCAGCACCGCTCGGCCGGTCACCTCGACTTGTTGCACAGCCGCCGGCAGGTCCTCATCGACGTCGGTTCCGGGAACGGTGACGAGTTCCATGCGTTCGAGCGCCTGGGCGAAGTCGGTCACCACGCCGAAGGGCAGCGACCTTTTCGAGTCGACTGCCGAGAGCATCTCGCCCACCTGGCGCAGTGGTCCGAAGAGCTGTTGAGCAACAGCGACCTTCGTTGTCTTCGCTGCCGGCAGCACCATCAACATGGCGTCGATGGCCGTGAGGCACCGCTCGACGACGGCGAGGTGCTTGCTCTCGCTGCTCTCGGCCAGCAGCTTCTCCTGGGCCTCGGCGAGCAGGTGGTGCTCGTGGCGGTCGGCACGCCGGAGCTTCCAGCGAAGGTCGGCCAGCCGGTGAACGACGCCGACCTCGGCTGGCGTTCGTGGCTGGAGCTCATCGAGGAAGGCCTGGAGGTTCGCTTTGTAGGCCGAGAGCGACTCGCCCTTGAGCAGAGTCGCCCGGCCGGAACGCAGTCCGAGGCCAACTGCGTTCGTGTTGCCGATCTTCCGAGGTGCGTTCTTCATGTTCGAATGCTCAGGGTGTTCGTGAGCGAGTGGGAAGCTTCAATCCCGAAGTCGCTTTCGTCCGACAAATGGAAGCCGCTGGTGGCGGGCCCAGCGCTCCCGAGCGACCGAGACCGTGACCCGGCCCCAGTACTCCCGGATGAATTCGACGGGCGTCTGAAGCTCGTCGGCGACCGCCTGCACGAGGTTCTCGGTGTTCCAGTGCTTGATGGCGGCCAGCACAACAGCACCCTCGCTTGGAGTGCATTGGAGCCGGGGCATTCGAAGCCCCAGCTTTCGGGTGTCCGGGGCCCTCCAGTCGGAGCGAGTGCTGGCCCTCGGAATGGGAGTGCCGCTGTCGAGGTGCTTGAGCTCCTGGAACAGCCCCTGGAACCGGGCAGCGAGTTCTTTCTCGACGCCGGCAAGGCGCTCCCTGGGCGAGGGCACCTTCACCGTGGGTGCCGGAGGCGAGTACGCAGCCTTGAGGTCCTGCCGGTTCATCACCTGCGTCGGCTGCTGGGGACGGTAGAGACCGCCGGACTCGAAGCGTTGCCTGAAGCCGTACTTCTGCCGCTTCTCGTTGTGGTGGGTGGCGTGCTGAGAGCGGGTGAGCTTCGTGAGGTTCTTGATGCGGTTGTCGAGCCGGTGGACCTTGTGATGGACGACCTCATCGGCGCCGACCGGGCGGTCTGGGTGGAACAAGTGCCAGGTGAAGTCATGGATGAATCCGACCTTCGAGACCGCCTTCGGGCACCCGCACATCGAGCACGGCACCTGGTGAACAGCGCAGCCTGGTAGCTCGTGGCCGTAGGCCGCATACCGGGAGCGCTCGTCGATGAAGATGACGAACCCTTTAGCTTCGAGTTCGGCCACCACTTCCCTCATCACCTTCACTTCGGCGCCGCCGGGGAAGAAGAACGACTTGAAGTTCTGCTCCGACATGAATGACCTCCAAGGGAACTGCACGGGGAACTGGTCGAGGTCGAAACCCAGAGAGACGCAGTCCCTCTGATTTTGAATAGACGTCGACCAGTTCCCCGACTGATGGGAACAGGACTCCTTCGAGGGCGCCGACACTGCCGAGCTGCTGCAACCGGCCAAGGAGTCGAACGACGAGCCGAACGAAGGTGCTGCTCCTGCCATGCGGTGTGGTTCGCCCACTGGGAACGCCCACAGGAGCCCGCTCGATTGAGCGGCTATTTCCCAACTGCGGTGCTGCCGTGGATTGGGTCCCCGAAGGGATGTGTATTGGCCCCGAAGGGCTGAGAATGGGTACTGCCCGGCGAAGCCATCACCCAAGAAAAGGGATCACCGCTCCGCCGGTCCTGCATTCACAACGCCCGGTCATCCGCCAAAGAGAGGCCTCACCACCGGGTCCTGCGAAACTCGATTACGGAAGCGCCGGGCTCGGACCTGACGATTGGGGCTTCTGAGGCTTCGGCTGCTTCCAGTTGAGCGAAGGGAGCGTCATGGCGTTCCCCTGGTAGCCCCCCTCCCAGATGAAGACGCCGTAGTCGTTGTTGTCGCTACCGTTCTTGATGAATTGCGGGCGTTGAGCGAGTGCGAACCAGGCCAGCAGGTTCCTTCGTGACCAGAGCCGCTCGTTCCGTTCCACGCCTGCGTGCATCCGCAGATTCAGAAGGAACGCCAGATGACTTCCGACAGGGAGGACATCGAGCGTGGCCAGCACGAACTCCAAGGCCATGCTGAACGGCGGGTTACCGGCGATGAGCGAATGGTCCATGAAGCCACCCTCGACGCCGAGGTGGTGGAAGTAGTCGTCTTGGTAGAAGCACTGAGCGCCAGCCTCCATGCAAGGCAGTCTCGCTTCTGGCCGTACGTCGATGGCGGTGATGGAGGCGGTCGGGTAGACGACCCTGAACGCCTTCACGAACGAAGCCTCGTCGCCCGCACTTGGCTCGTAGAGGTAGCGCTTGGGGCCGACGACCTCTGCGACACGCTTGGTGATGGCGATCGCACAGTCGAGAGGCGTTGGGTAGTTGTCGTGGTCACGTCTCGGCGCCTTGCCACTCCGTGCATTCCCTGCAGCCGAGTTCTTTTTCATGACTGACGGCCGTCCTGCTTCAGCGTGGCCGCCCAACGAGCGGGACCACTGACCTCTTTGGCCGCAACGGGCACCGGAGCGAATGGAGCACCGGTTCTGACTGCGGGCGCCCGGACGGGAACTGGAGCGGGCAAGACCATCTCCCCAGAGGCGGTCCTTACAGGCTCCCTCGGGAAGTCGAGCTTGCCCTCGGTGGGATTGAGAATCTCACCGGCCTCGGGTTTGAACGGAACCGGGATGAACACGTGCGGCGGGGGCGCACCGAGTTGTGGAACAAAGGGAACCGGCGCCGGCAGCGCTGTTTGGTTGTTCGGCAGATTGGAATCTTGGGCGGGAGCTGGTGCCGTCTGGGCGCTCGGCTTCGGGTCCGTTGTCAGCGCCCGTGATTGACCCTTTGAACTTCGACGCCGCTTCAAGGCCGCCATGCCTTGAAGCGCTGCGATGCACTCCCTCAGTTCGTCCAACGAGGCGTTTGTCCCAACCTCGATGCTCACGTTCATGGTCTTGATGTTCACGTGTCCTTCCTTTCAGCTACGGGCGGGCCTCAACACTGCGCTGGTGGACCCATTGCTCCAGTGAGCGGCGGCTAAACCGAATCAGTCGCTTTCCCAGACGGATGAACGGAATCTGTCGACGGTGTACCCAGGCGTAGAGCGTGGCCTTGGGAACACCGAGTTCTCTGGCGACCTGCTCGTAAGACAGCTTCTCGTCGACCGACTCGGCGTTTGTCTGGCTGTTCGTTTCCATGTGCGCCTCCTTGCGGCGGGGCTGACTCGCCTCTCGCAACTCGAAGCATCTGCTGGGGCTGCCGACGAGTCCCCTCCAGCGATCTCACGAATCGCTGGAGGAAGGACATGGGCCCCCGCTCAGCCCTCAGCCTCGTGGGTCTTGCCGCTGGCGCCCACGAGCGAGTCCTGTGCGCCCAGCAAGCAATGGCAGCCGGCGAACCTCAGGCCGACCCTTCGCCAGACTTGGCTGTCCTCCTTGCAGAGGGCGGGGGCAATCTCTGCGTCCAAGCGCTCAATGGCGAACTTGAACATCTCCACCTGCGTCTCGAACGGAATGCGGTACTTGAACCCCGAGGAGTCCCGCTCTTCGGTGAGGTAGTCGAAAACGCTCGGGTCCCTGCCGTTCTTGATGGCGTTCGTCCGGAGGCTCTTCGGGCTCGTCGCCCGGAGTGCCCCAAGCGTCACCATCTCGGGCTTGACCTTGTTGATCTCGTCGATGATCGCCCCGTACTCGGCCTGCCACGAACTGAAGGGCACCATCGGATCGAGCCGGAACCTCACGGGCCAGCCGGCTGCCCGCATTCGCAGAGCCGCCTGCAGCCTGGCCGACGGGAGAGGAGTTCCTTTTTCCCACGAGGCCGCTGCGTACTCGGCGTTGACGCTCCACGAGAAGACGACCTGGGACGTCGGGGGCAGTTCCAAGGCGTACCGGACCGCAGTGGACTTGGTGAGGAAGACCAGCCGGTGTCGGGACTGCGCTGCAAAGCGGGGAATGAGCAGGTGCGTCAGGGGCGCCCCGTTGACCTTTCGGTGCGCCTCCTCGAAGGCGAGCCCGTCCTGCAGCTCCCCCACCAAGAGCATCTTCGGAACCGGATCCGCCAGCCACTCATCGAGCTCCTCCAACATGACGCCCATGTTCGAGTACACCTGCCCCTTGAGGGCGGCCCGGTTGAAGACGAAGTACGGCGTGGTCTGCAGGAAGCAGTAGCTGCACTCGAACGGGCAGCCCATGGCGTGCTTGAGCTGCCAGAATTTGAAGCAGACGACGTTCGACCCGTCGCCCGGGCCTGCGAACTGCTGGATGAACTGCGAGGTTCTCTTCTTGGGAGGGAGCATCACCTTCTCCGCTGGCCGGGCCAGCACCGCCGATGCGAAATGCGATCGAGCATGCGCAGCAAACCGGCAACGCCGAGCGGACACCCCTCCAGCGCTTCCCGAGAACTCTGGAGGCAGCTACCCGCCCTGGCCCCGATGCTCGTGCAGCGCAACTACCTCCGCCGGCTCAAGCGCAAGCGCCGGCCCCAGCCGACCGTAGTCGCTAGCGAAGGCGCCCTTGGCGAGGTGGGAATACCGCTCGGTCATCTGCATCGACTTGTGCCCGAGCACCCGCTGCAACCGAAAGATGTCTCCACCGTTCATCATCCAGTGCGAGGCGAAGGTGTGGCGCAGCCCATGGAAGGTGATGGTCCTGCGGAACCCGCCAACAGGCTTCTTCACCTTCGGGAAGCTCGCCCGGTCCAGAACTCGGTGAAATACCTCTTGGAAGATGCGGCCTGACGGGCCGTACATCTCCCCTGCCTCGTTGGGGAAGAGCAGCTTGCCCGGACAGCGCAACTTCCAGTCTCTGAGGATGGGCAGCAGCGCATCGACGATGGGCACATAGCGGAGGTCCTCCGCCTTGGTCGGACCATCGAAGCTCCGCTGAATCGTGATGAGCCGCTGCGTGAAGTCCACGTCCTCCCAGCGGAGCGCAGCAAGTTCACCAGCTCTCGCCCCTGCGTACACGGCCGTCGAGTACATGGCGAACGGGACGTCGCCCTCCTCTTTCGCCGCCAAAAGGAACCGCCGAATCTCGTCACCAGTCTTCAGGTAGCGGTAGTCCTTGTTGAAGAGTCGCACCTTGGGCTTCTTGATGTTCGGCACCCGCAACAGCCAGCCCAGTTCGCAGGCAGCCCGGAGCATCGTGAGCAGCAAGGTGAGGACGTTGTTCAGGGTCTTCTTCTCCAGGGCCAGCCGCTGGGCACGGAAGGCGTCAACATGCTGCACGCCGAATTCGGCCAAGAGCACTTCGCCGAACGCCGGCCTGATGTGGCGGCGAACGATGCTCTCGTCGTCCTTGGGACTCTTCTTGAGCGGCGTGCGGTGCTTCAGCCAGTAGTCGCAGAGCTCGTTCACCGTTTTCTTCGGCGGAGCGGCCAGTCGGAGGCCCCGACGAACCTCTTCGGCCGCAACCTCGTTGCGCTGGAGCACGAGCAGCGCATCGTTCCGGTTGTCGAAGACCTCGCTCCGCCGTGTGCCGAACTCGTCGACCCAGCGAATGCGCCACTTCCCGTAGTGCTTGACCGGCTTCGCCATGCTGGCCTCGTGGTAGGCGAGCAAGACGTCAACAGCCCCTCCGGCGATCCCATTGACCGCTGGAGGAACCCGGTCGGGAACTCGTGGCCCGAAGGTGGCCCGAAAAGCAGAAGCGCCGACCCAGCATCGTCGCTAAGTCGGCGCTTCCACTGAGTTGCGGGGGCAGGATTTGAACCTGCGACCTTCGGGTTATGAGCCCGACGAGCTACCTGGCTGCTCCACCCCGCGATATCCAGTTGTTCCTCACACGTACGTCGCCCCTCCCCTGACGTCAAGCGCCTTTCGCACTGACGACCCTTCGAACCGGCAGTACCCTCCCCGGCATGCTCGGACGTCGCACCGCGATCGGAGTCGCCGGCCTCGTCGGCGTCGCCCTCAACGTCATCGCCGTCGTCGCGCTCCAGCCCTTCACCTCGCCCTACTCCCCCGCCGACATTCCCGGCTGGCTCGAGAGCTGCGCGCAGTACCCGATCCGCACGGCGGTCTCCTCCTTCGCCTTCACCTTCGGCCTCCTCGCGCTCGCGGCCTTCGCGGCGGGCTTCGCGGCCTCGCTCCGCACGGCGCCCGCGATCCTCTCCGGCGTCTTCATCGGCCTGGGCGCGCTCCTCGACGCGGTGGGCACGCCGGCGCCGCTGGTCGCCCTCAACACCGACCCGGCCATCGGCCAGGCCTTCCTCCGCTACACGCTCCTCCTCGACGCCACCTTCAACGGCTGCCTCGGCGTCGGCCTCATCGCCGCCTTCTTCGCCCAGAAGGGCACGCTGCGCTGGCTCGCGCTGGCCTCAGGGGTGCTCTCGGTGCCGGTCGCCTTCCAGTGGGCCTCGGCCGACGCGGCCAGGCTGCTGATGATCGCCGGCCCGGCCTGGCTCGGGTGGATCGCCGCAACATCCTTCGGGATGCTGCGTACTGAGAGCTGATGCCCCTGGCCACCCCCGAACCGGTGCTCCGCCGCTGGAGCCGCCGCGCGCTCACCATTCCCGCGGTGACGGTGGGCTTCGTGGTGGCGCTGGCGCTCGCCCCGCCCGCCCTCGTGCTCGCGGCGCTCTTCGATCTCCTCCGTCGCAAGCCGCGCCTGCCGAGCGCCCGGCTCCTCGCCTTCCTCCTCTCGTTCCTCTTCACCGAGACGGTGGGGCTGTTCCAGCTGCTCCTCCTCTGGCTGTGCTGCCTCGGCCGCCCCTCCGCGCTCGAGCGGCACACGTGGCCGGTGCAGCGCCGCTACGTCGCGATGCACCTCTTCTTCGTGAAGCACCTCTACGGCCTTTCGTTCCAGGTCGAAGGCGACGAGCTCGCGCGCGAAGGCCCGCTCCTCGTGCTCATTCGCCACTCGAGCATCGTCGACACTCTCATTCCCGGGGCGTTCCTCGCGAACCGGCATCTGCTCGAGCTCAAGTACGTGCTCAAGAAGGAGCTCCTCTCGGACCCCTGCCTCGACATCGCCGGGCACTGGCTGCCGAACCACTTCGTCGCCCGCGACGGCTCCGACTCGACGAAGGAGATCGACGCCGTGCGCGCCCTCAAGCACGAGCTGAAGCCCAACCAGGGCGTGCTCCTCTACCCGGAGGGCACCCGCTTCTCGGCCCAGAAGCGCGCCCGCTCCCTCGAACGGCTCGCCGGCGATTCGCTCGCCCGAGAGCGCGCGGAGCGGCTCGTCCACCTCCTCCTCCCTCGCCCCGGCGGGGTGCTCGCGCTCCTCGACGCGCCGCCGCCCTGTGACGTGCTCTTCGTCGGCCACGCCGGCCTCGAGGGCTTCTCCAACTTCGACGAGATCTGGAACGGCGAGCTCGTCGGCCGCACGGTGAAGATCCGCTTCTGGAGAGAGCGCGCCGCCTCGATTCCCCCCGGCCGCGACGAGCGCCTCGCCTGGCTCCAAGCGCGCTGGGAACGAATGGACGCCTGGCTCGCCACCACCGAACCGCAGCCGCTCCGCAAGGCCGGATGAGCACGCTCCTCCTCACCGCCGTCGCGATCGCCCTCGCGATGCTCCTCCTCTGGCTCCTCTCGCTGCGCCTGCGCGACTCGAGCATCGTCGACCTCTTCTGGGGTGCGGGCTTCGTGCTCACCGCGTGGATCGCGCTCTGGAACGAAGGCGCTTCTCCGCGTGGGCTGCTCGTCACCGGCCTCGTCTCGCTCTGGGGCCTGCGGCTCGCGGGCTACCTCACCTGGCGCAACCACGGCCGCGGCGAAGATCCCCGCTACGTCGCCATGCGCCGGCGTCACGGCGACGCCTGGTGGTGGCGGAGCTTCTTCATCGTCTTCGTCCTCCAGGGCACGCTGCTGTGGCTCATCTCGTTGCCGGTGCAGTTCGCCGTTCGCGTGCCCCAGCTCGGCTGGCTCGACGGCGTCGCGACCGGGCTCGTGCTGCTCGGCGTCGGCTTCGAGTCTCTGGGCGATCTCCAGCTCGCGCGCTTCAAGGCGAACCCGGCGAACAAGGGCCAGCTGATGACGAGCGGGCTGTGGCGCACCACCCGGCACCCGAACTACTTCGGAGACGCCGTCGTCTGGTGGGGCCTCGGGCTCTTCGGCCTCGCGAGCGGCGCCTGGTGGACGATCGCGAGCCCCGCGCTGATGACCTTCCTGCTCGTGCGCGTGTCCGGCGTCTCGATGCTCGAGGGAATGATGAAAGATCGTCCCGGCTACGCGGAGTACGTGCGCGCCACGAGCGCGTTCATTCCGATGCCACCGAAGCGCTGACCTTTCGCACGCCATCGAAGGAACGCAGCGTCTGCACCGGAGCCTTCCGCCGCTCCGAGTGCGCACCTTGGCCCACCCAGTGCAGTTCAGCCGCCCACGGACAGGAGGCTCCCATGCTCGTCCTCTTGCTGTCGCTCACGCTGACTGCGCCGGATCCAACGATTCGCCCCTCGATGCAGGCCGCTCGCGGAGCGGTGATCACCCTGCAGCCGCTCCTCGCCACCGCGCCGGCCTTCCGCGATCCCGCCAACGCGCCGCAGATCCGCGCGTCGCTCGACGTGCTCAAGCCGCTCGAGCACTTCTTCACCAACTCGAAGGCCAAGGCCGCTCCGTCAGCGCCGGTCGCCAGCCTCTTCGCGAAGGAGATCGCGAGCGCGCGGCAAGACTTCGAGCTCGGGAACGCCGAGGCCGCACGGTTCCGCCTGCGCTCGGTCACCGCGCTGTGCTTCGGCTGTCATCTTCGGGAACCGGCCGCCGACGAGCTGGCGCCGGTGATGAAGAACCTGCCCACGAATCCACTCGAGCGCGCCGCGTTGCTCGCCTCGACCCGGCAGTTCACCGCCGCCTTCGCCGAGTGGGACCAAGCCCTCGCCCAGGCGCCGAAGAACGACGCCGAGGCCTTCGAGCAGACCGAAGCGATTCGACTCGCGCTCACCGTCGCGATCGTCGGCATGGATGACGCGCCTCGCGCCGTCGCGCTGCTCACCAAGCACCAGCCCCGCAAGGATCTGCCCGGCTTCGTCACCCGGCAGATGGCGTATTGGCTCAAGGAAGCGAAGGCGTGGGAGATCGAGAAGTTCGACGTGAACAACCAGTCGCCGGCGGTGCTCCTCGCGAAGGCGCGCGCGCTCATGCAGCTCACCCAGATCGCCACCTCGCCCACGCCCGATCAGAACCGGCTCGTCAGCCATCTGCGCGCGACGGCGTACCTCCAAGAGGCGCTGCGCCGTGACGCTGATGGAAAGGGCCGCGCCGAGGCGTTGCTGCTCCTGGGCACGGTGAGCGCCGCGACCACCGATCCCACCCTCTGGCGGCTGGAATGGATCACCCTCGAGTCCTGCATTCGTGAGAACCCGAAGACCGAGCTCGCGCGCCGCTGCGCCGATCGCCTCTCCGAGCGGACCTACTTCGCGTACACGGGACGAGGTGGGCTCGATCTCCCCGCGGCGATGATCACCGAACTGGGCACCCTCAACGCGCTCGCGAAGTGATCACTCGACGAACGAGACCTTCACCTTGAGCACTTCACCCGGCTCGAGGTGAACGTTCTTCGTCTGCGACTTGCCGAGCTCGGCGTTGGTGAAGGTGCACTTGTAGTCACCAGCCGGCAGCTGCTTGTCGCCGAACGGGGTGTCGCCGAACTTGTACGGAGGGCACTCCACCGTCGCGTACGGATTGGCGACGAAGCGCACGGTGCCCATCGCGGCCGGCTTGACCTCGGGCTCCTTCTTCACCACCGGGTCCTTCTTGATCGGTTCCTTCTTCACGATGGGATCCTTCTTCGCCGGTTCGACGACGGGATCCTTCGCCGCGACCTCGAGCGCCTTCAAGGTGAAGGTGCGGGTGACGTTGGTCTGATCACTCGGCAGCTCGAGCTTCTCCGCCACGCCTTGATGGCCCGCGAGCTCGAGCGAGATCGTCGGCGTCGCTCCGACCGCCACCGTGATCTGCAGCGGCGTCGTGCCCTTCTTCACTCCATCGACCGCCACCGCCGCGCCCGCCGGCTCGGAGCCGATCACCAACGCGATCTCCTTCACCACCGGCGCTTGCTTCTCGAGCGTGACGGGCACCGAGAGATCGCCGCTCTTCGGCACCGAGATCGTGGAGACGACCCGCTTGAAGCCGGGCTTGAACACCTCCACCTCGTGCTCGCCGGCCGTCAGCCCCGGCAAGGTGCACGGCGTGCGGCAGTCGAACGGCTTCCCATCGAGGAGCAGCTGCGCGCCGGTCGGCTCACTGGTGATGAACACCTGCGGCTTCGTGGGACGCAACACTGCGTACGCACCGAGGAGCACCGCGACGGCGATCACTCCGACGAAGATCAGCATCGGCGTCTTCCGGGTGACGCCGCGCTGCGTGGGCAGGCTGTTCTCGGTCGGCGGAGGCTTCACCTCGGCGCCGAGCTCGACCGGGTTCGGCTTCGACACCGGGCCCGAGCGCGCTCCCTCGGCCCGAGTGAGCTCATGGCGCGACTTCGAGACCCCTTGCCTCGAGACGGTCGGCGTCTTGATCGATCGCGTCGGCTTGTTCGCGTTCGGAGTCGCCTTGTCGGCGGGCTCGCTGCGCGACGGCTCCGAGCCAGACTCGGTGAACATCAGCCGGCCTTCTTCGGCCTCCCGCGCGAGCCGCTCGGCGTAGATGTCTTGCATGAAGGCCGCAAGCTGCACCGAGCTCGACGGCATCTTGTTCTTGAGCAGCCAGTCCTCGAGCGCCGCCTGCAGCTCCCTCGCGTCCGAGTAGCGCGCGGTCTTGTCCTTCGCGAGCGCGCGCATGACGATCGGGTCGAGATCCTTCGGAAGCCGCTCGTCGATCGTCGAGGGCACCTCGATCTTGCACTCGGTCACCGCGTTCAGCGTCTGAATGTCGTTCGCGCGCTTGAACAGTCGCGTGCCGGTGAGCAGCTCGTAGAGCACGACGCCGATCGCGAACACGTCGGTCCGCGCGTCGACCTGCTGGCCCTGGGCCTGCTCGGGCGACATGTACGAGTACTTGCCCTTGAGCACGCCCGACTTCGTCACCGTCGCCTGATCGGCCGCCTTCGCGATGCCGAAGTCCACCACCTTCACCCCGCCCTCGAACGACACGAGGATGTTCTGGGGAGAGATGTCGCGGTGCACGATGTTCAGCGGGCGCCCGCTCGGGTCGGTCTTCTTGTGCGCGTAGTCGAGCCCCGAGCACGCCTCGATCACCATGCGGCAGATCAGCGGAATCGGAATCGGCGTGCCCTGCCGCTCGGCCTGCTTCCACACCTTCCGCACGTCCTCACCGTGGATGTATTCCATGGCGATGTAGAAGGTGTCGTCCTGCTGCCCGAGATCGAAGATCTGCACCACGTTCGGGTGGTTGAGGCGCGCGGCGATGCGGGCCTCGTCGAGGAACATGGTGATGAAGTCTTCGTTCTCGGCGAGGTGGGGAAGAATGCGCTTCACCACCAAGAGCTTCTCGAAGCCCTGCACGCCGAGCTGCCGCGCCAGGTAGATCTGGGCCATGCCACCCGTGGCGAGCTTCTTCAGCAGCTGGTACCGGCCGTAGGTCTCGAGTGACACGACGTGTCGGGATGGTAGGTCCCGCCCCCGAACTGATCAAACCAGCAGACGAGTTGGTTCCCTTCAGCGCCGCCGCTGCGCCCGCTTCTCCCGGGTCTCTCGCACGAGGGCCTCGAGATCGTCGAGCTTTCGTTTCAACACCGGCATGAGGATCGGGTTGCCGTCGACCTTGTCGAAGAGGTTCAAGATCTCGTCGACCGCGTGCTCGATCGCCTCGGCCCGCTCGGAGGAGATGCGTCGCAGCAACAGATCGGCGCCCGCTTCGATCAGCACCCGCGCCACCGAGTCGCGATCAGCGAGCGGCTCGTAGGTGCGTTGTCCAAGCCCGTCGATGACCCGGAGCTTGGGAGAGAGCGGCAACTCCAGCTGACGCGTGTCTTTCTTCATTCACGTGGGACTGTACGGCCTGCGCGCTCGAGGGGAATTTTCCCGCGGGTTTGCTGCACGCCTGTAGCGCCTTCCGGAGTGCTACGATCGTCACCTCGATGCGCGGCACCCGATTCGTCTTCGGTCTTCTCTGCGCCGTGTCGGTGGGCTGCAAGAAGCCGACATATCTCGGCGCCGCGCGAGTGGAGATCACCCTCGATCGAGACTCGGGCATCACCTGCGTCGAGGTGATCGCGCAGTCGCTCGACACCAACACCCTGCTCACCGGAACCACCGACGTGAACGGGAGAGAGACGCTCCAGGTGGGGATCTCGGAGACGCCCACCTTCTCGGGCCGGGTTCGAGTCACTGCGCGCGGGTTCACCACGACGGGCTGCACCGGCACCCCAGCCGTCACCCTGCCCCCGCAAGAGCTGACCCTCGGGCCGCCGCCGTTCGACGAGGCCATTCAGTTCCGCTTTCGCGCGCTCCCACGAGACGCCGGCACCGTCGACGCAGGCTTCGACGCCGGCACCGAGCCAGACGCCGGCCCCGGCTGCACGGTCGCCACCTGCTTCCCCACCGGAGAGTGCGACACCGCCACCTGCCTCGGCGACGGCGGCTGCTTGCGCGAGAACCGGCCGACGATGAGCTTCTGCGACGCCGGCGTCTGCAACGACGTGGGCGTCTGCGTTCCGCCCGACCCCTGCCCGAACGGCATGTCGTGCAGCCCCGGCCTGTCGTGCACCTCCACCGGCACCTGCTCCGACGGCGGCGTCTGCGTCCCCTCCTTCGCTGGCTGCGTTCCTCCGCCGTGCCACCGCTCGCTGAACGCGTGCCGCGCCGACGGGGGCTGCGACTTCACCGTCGACCTCTCACTCGTCGGTACCAACTGCGGCGGGAGCAACGTCTGCTACGCGAACGGCGAGTGCCAGCCCCAGCTGCGCGCCGCGAACGTTCAGCCCACCCTGGCGCCCTGGCCGACGACGCCGATGCAGTTCGACAACCTCCTCACCGATGGAGGGCTGTGCAACTTCATCTTCCAGACCTCGACCGACGACGGCGGCTTCGGGCCGGTCTCGAGCTCGAGCTGCCCCTGGCCCACGACGGTGAGTCCGCTCGTGATGCAGCAGGTCGGCGGCGGCCCGGAGGTGCTCGCCTTCTCGACCTCCGCGCTCACCATCAACCCGGGCGCGCGCGTCTTCTTCGTCGGCAAGCGGCCGGTGGCGCTGCTCGTTCACGGCGACGCTCGGATCCAGGGCCAGCTCTTCGCGCGGGCGCTCAACGGGCGCTTTCCTGGCGCAGGCGCGGACTCGGCCTGGTGTGACGGCGGCATCGGGCGGAGCGGCGGCGGCGATCGTGAAGGCGGCGGGGGCGGCGGGTTCCTCGATCTCGGCGGCGCGGGTGGCCGAATCGGAACGCACAACGGTGGCCTGCCCAACGGCAACCCCGAGCTCACGCCCCTTCGAGGAGGGTGCAGCGGCGGCACGGGCTGGAGCGCGCCGAACGATCAACCGGGGCTCGGCGGCGGAGGGCTGCAGCTCACCGTGCGCAACCGGCTCGAGATCTTCGACGGCGGCTTCGTGACGGCCTCGGGGCTCGGCGGCTCTGGCGGTGACGGGGGAAGCGCGGCGAGCGGCGGTGGATCGGGCGGAGCGCTCCTCTTCCAGGCGAACGACGTGCTCCTCTTCCGCGGGGCGCTCACCGCGAACGGCGGCGGCGGTGGCGAAGGTGGTACGCGCACGAACAGCTCGACGGCCGACGGGAACCCCGGAGGGCCTGGGAGCCTGACGACGAGCAACCCGGTGGCTGGTGGCACGAACGGGAACTGCTGCGGCGGCAACGGGGGACCTGGCGGCGCAGGCACCACTGGCCCAGACGGCGGCACCAACGGCGTCAACTCCGGAGGCAATAGCCCAGGCGGCGGTGGCGGAGGCGGCAGTCGCGGCCGAATTCGAATCGACACTCCCGGCAGCGGAAGTTGTACCCTCACCTCGTCGATCGTCTCGCCCGATGACGTGACCCTCCTGGGGCCCAACACCACCTGCACGCGCAACTGACGCGCCGCCATGTCCACGACTCGCCGCTCGGACAGCACCCGGCCGATTCGCATCCTGGTGGTGGACGACTCGGCGCTCTCTCGCGAGACGCTGCGGCGCACCCTCGAGCTCGATCCGCGGCTCCGCGTCGTCGGGGAAGCGAAGACGGGCGAAGAGTCGATCGAGCTGGTGCGAAACCTCGCGCCCGATCTGGTGACGATGGATCTCCAGATGCCCGGCATGGGCGGGCTCAAGGCGATCGAGGTGATCATGCGCGATCACCCGACGCCGATCGTGGTGATCAGCGAGCGCAGCTCGAGCGGGGCGATCGACTACAACTACGAAGCGCTCAGCCGCGGCGCGCTCGAGCTCGTCCCCAAGTCGTCGGTGTTCGGCCAGGACTCCGACGACGTGCGGAAGTTCGCCGAGCGGATCCGCCGGCTCGCCGACGAAGGGCTGTCGGACCGCGAGACGCCCGCCT
Source organism: Myxococcota bacterium (assembly GCA_052034585.1). GTDB lineage: Bacteria > Myxococcota > Myxococcia > Myxococcales > Myxococcaceae > Xiheimicrobium. The sequence goes on along the minus strand of JBPOIJ010000060.1, from coordinate 4,279 downwards.
CGTCGATTCCGCCGATCCCCGTCACCACCGAGTCGCCGCTCCTCTTGGGCGTCGGCGCATCGACCGGTGGGCCCAAGGCGCTCTCGAAGTTCATCACCGAGCTGCCCGCCAACTTCCCCTTGCCCGTCGTCGTCGTGCAACACATGGCGGAGGACTTCTTCGAGAGCTTCGTGCGCTTCCTCGGAGACTCGACGCGCCGCCGCGTGGTGGCTGGCACCGCCGACATGCCGCTCTCGGTGGGCACCATCTGCGTCGCCCCGCCCCGCAAGGAGCTCTTCGTTCGCGAGAACCTGACGGTGAAGCTGCTCGATCCTCCCCCCGGCCAGCTCATCTCGCCCTCGGTCGACAGCCTGTTCTTCTCGATGGCCACTGCGCTCAAGGGCCGAGGCATCGGCGTGCTGCTCACCGGCATGGGCGATGACGGCGCGCAGGGGCTGCTCCGCATGCGGCGCATGGGCTCGCGAACGGCGGTGCAAGATCGGCATACCTGTGCCGTGTGGGGCATGCCACGCGCCGCGCTCGAGGTGGGAGCGACCGACGTGGCCTTGCCGCTCGATCGACTCGCGCCCTGGGTCGCCGAGCTGTGCAACGGAGTCGTGCTGAAGAAGCCGAGCGTGCCCGCCAAGGAGACGCGGCGCCGCATCCTCGTGGTCGATGACGATCACGCTGCGCTCGACGCCACTCGAACGGTGCTGCAGCGGGCCGGCTACGAGGCGCAGACGCTCGACAACCCGATGATGGTCGCGGTGGTGCTGAGGAAGTCACCCGCCGATCTCGTGCTGCTCGAGAGCGAGCTGGTGTCGCTGTCTGGCGCGGTCGTGACCGAGGTGATGCGGAAGAACGGGCTCGGTCACGTGCCGCTCGTGCTCCACTCGAAGCTCGACGGCGATCGGCTCAAGCAGCGCGCCCAGGAATGCGGCGTCTTGGGCTTCGTCCACAAGGGCGACCCGACGGTGGTCGAGCTCATCAAGGGGCTCGTCGGCGGGCCGATTCGCAGCTGATCAGGGGCACGCTGCGGGGGCGTTCAGCTCGAAGGCGCCGATGTCGGGCAGCGCGCCACGGGGTCGATTGCGGCGATCGACGGTCGGCGTCAGCGCTCGCGAGGTGGCGCCATCGATCGCGCGGCTCCCCGCGGCCGGCGCGAAGTCGAGCTGATCGGCGAACTGCACCATACCGGTGATCAGCCCCATGCCGCCCCCGCCCGTTCCCACGTAGTTGTTCATCTCCACCATCGGCCGCGGATCGGCTGCGTCGAGCTGAATGCTGGGGAGAATGTTGTTCCAGAGCTGAAGCGCCTCGTTCCCGGTGAGGATCACGTTGCCGGCTTGATCGTGCGGTGCTCTCCGCCAGGTGTGGAGCCCGACGCCGTCGACGACCGTGTTGAAGACGATCTTCACGTCGCGCACCGCGTCCAGCTCGATGCCAGCGCCGCCCCAGGAGGTGATCAGGTTGTTGGCGACGGTGATGTCGCTCGAGATCATGAACTCGACGCCCGCGAAGTTGTCCCACTCGCGACCAGGAGTGGCGAGCTGAATGGCCGGCGCGTTCATGCTCTTGAGCCCACGCATGCGGTTGCGGGCGATGGTGATCCGCGTCGCGCCCGCGGTGAGCACCGCCGCGCCCTTGGGATCGTGGAAGTCGTTGTCCTCGATGATGGTGTCGCGCGCGCCAGAGAGCTGGAAGCAGTTGTGGGTGCCGCAGATGAACTCGTTTCGGCGGAACTCGAGGTGGTGGTTCCAGGTCGGCTCCATGCCGAAGCGGCCGCCCATGAAGATCGTCCGGGCGCCGTTGGCGATGCGGCTGTCGACGACGCGCACGTCGTGGGTCGCGCCGGCGGAGTTGAAGAGCTCGAGGCCCGAGATGTCTTGGGCGCCGACGTCGAGATCGACGTGATCGAAGGTGACGTGATGCGAGTTGTTGAGGTTCACCGTGCCGTCGAAGCGCAGCCCGCGAAAGGTGAGGCCGCTCGCGCCCGAGAGGCGGAGCCCGTGGAAGACGGCCGCCGCGCCCGGTGCCGCTTCGACGAAGACGTCAGTCGCGAAGGCGCGAGAGAGCGTCTCACTGGGGTAGCTCCCAGCCTGGACGAGCACTCGATCGCCGGGGGCCGACTGCGCCAAGACGGAGACGAGGGTCGTTCCAGGAGCGAGCATTCGCGTCGTTCCAGTCGCGACTCCGGCGTCGACGCCCGGGCAACCCGCGTCGACGACCGCCGAGCCCCCTGCCGTCACCGTACCGCCCGCCGCGCCGCCGCTGCTGCCACCACTCGAGCCGCCCGCGCTCGTTCCGCCAGCGACCGAGCCTCCGCCGGCGATCACGGCAGAGCCTCCGCCCTGCCCTCCGTCGAGCAACTCGATCGCGGGGCTGCAGGCTGACAGGGCGGCCACGACGATCGCGACCTGCCTCACCGTCGCCTCCGACGAAGCAGCGCGAGTGCGGCGAGCGGCAGCACCAGCAACGGGGCGCCACCGGAGCACCCGCAACCGGCCGCAGCCGCTCCGCCTCCACCCGCGCCGCCGCCTGCCGAGCTTCCACCGGCAGCTCCCGAAGTCCCACCGGCCACGGTGCTCCCACCGGAAGCGCCGCCCGAGGAGCCACCGCCGGCCGAGCCACCGCCGGCCGAGCCACCGCCTGCCGAGCCGCCGCCTGCCGAGCCGCCGCCTGCCGAGCCTCCGCCTGCCGAGCCGCCACCGGCCGAGCCTCCGCCTGCCGAGCCGCTCTCGAGTGCGCAGCTCGCCGAACATCCATCTCCAGCGCGCGTGTTGCCGTCGTCGCAACCTTCGGCCGCCTCGCGGGCGTGGTTCCCGCACACGCCAGCGAAGCCGATCGGTCTCGGGCCGTACTGAGAGAGCGATGCCCCGGCCTCGTAGGCGCCGAGATCAGGTCCGGCGCCCAGCGCTCCGTCGTTCACGCTCGGCAGGGCGGTGCCGTTGTCGATCGCCGCGGAGGCCTGAGCGAGCCGCAAGTCGGGCATCGTCTTCTCGGGGAAGGGTCCGCCAGCTGGGAAGGTGACGGTCTGCGCGAAGATCGACAGATCGACCTGCTGCGCATGCACCTCGCTCGTCATGCTCCGCAGCGTCGCGAGGCTGGTGAAGCTCGCCGCTCCGACTCGGCCTTGAAACGACGACACGCCGATCGAGCCGAAGCCATCGTAGTCGTACGAGCAAGCCATGCCCGACTGCGCGAGATCGAGGATCCGCCCGTTCCCGTTGCCGTAGCCTCCGTAGGTGCCGAAGCCGGCGCCGCCGAGGAAGAGGTTGTTGCGGAAGTACGAGCGATGCCAGGCGACGCCCGAGTAGATGCCGAGCGCGTCACCGGTCTTCACCACGGTGTTGTGGAAGGCGACGTCTCCCACGCTCCCGCGATGCAGCTTGAAGGGCGAGTAGATGACGTTGAACATCACGTTCCGCACCGCGTACATCGGCCCGCCGAGCGTCGGCTGACCGGAGATGCCGACGAAGGAGTTGCGGATTCGGTTGCGCAGGATGCGCATGTTCCCCATCGAGAAGTCGGCCTCGATCGCGTCGTCTGCGCCGACCTCGAGATCGTTGCCGATGATGTCGACGCTCACCTGGTTGTGCGCCGCCGCGTCCTCGAGTGTGGAGATGCAGTCGCGAAAGCCGCGCACGTGGTTGTAGGCGATCACGTGCCCCGCGCCGGTGAGCTCGATGCCCTCGCCCAGGTTGTTTCCGTTCGCGCCCACCGTCGCGTCGGCGAAGGAGGTCGAGCCGGTGATGTCGTTGTCGATCACCGTGATGTTGAAGACCGAGGTGCCGGTGGTCGTGTCGTAGGCGACGACGCCCGAGCCCGCCGTCTGAATCACGTTGCGCGAGATGACGATGTCGTGCGCGTTGTTGAACTTGATCTGCGCGTTCACCCGGAGCCCCTCGACGACCCAGAAGGCGCGCCCGTCGAGCCGAACCTCACCAGAGACGATCGCCTGCTGTGCGTTCTCGGCTCGCAGGAAGATGTGACCGCTCGCCGAGCCGTCGCGGTTGATGGTGATCGGCGAATAGGTGCCGTCGCCGAGGAGAATCACGTCGCCCGGCATCGCCGCCGAGAGCGCGCTCGAGATCGTCGCTGGCGTCACGCGCCGAATCATCGCGTTCGTGCCGGCCGTCGGGAGCGTGCGCGTGGTGACCATCACCGTGCGGGTCGTCGAGCCCCCGTCGGGATCGACCAGGCTCAGCTCGACCTCGTAGGCGGTGCCAGGCACGAGATCGAAGAGCGAGCCCGAGTGCTTGTTTCCCCATGAGAAGGTCTCTGCGGTGCCAGCGGGAAT
>JBPOIJ010000020.1:0-34714 GCA_052034585.1 Myxococcota bacterium | reverse complement strand
GGGGCTGGCCCGGGGGATGGTCGTCTCAGGCCCGGTGGTTGGTCGGGTGAGCTGAGGCGGTTGGTCGGCTCAGCCCCTTTGGGTGGTCGGCTCAGGCCCAATGGGTGGTCGGCTCAGCCCTGGTGATTGGTCTGTGCAGGCCCGGTAGTGGTCGGCTCAGGCTGGGCGAGGCCGGCACGCCGCTCCGCGAGCGGGCTTGCAAGGGCGGTCACCACGCGCGAGACGCCGGGATGGATGATCAGGATGCAGGTGGAGAGGCACCAGTCCTCCCAGCTTTGCCGAGCCCGGATCCTCGAGCCGACGCGTCGACGCCGCTGCTCGGTGGGAAGGCAGTGACTGGTCGTGGCGTCCTGAAGCCTCGAGAGCCGATGGTGACGAAGAATTCGCCCGCGCTCCTGTCCCATCCGCCTGGGTGATCGAGTGGGCGTTCCTCTCGCGGCACACCGCTGCTCCGAAGCTCGGGTGGAGCCGGGCGAGTCGGACTCCGTGGTCGCGCGTCGCCACTGCGGGCCGGTCGGAGTCGGTCAAATCGCGAGACGCGACGGGTCTCCGTGGTCACGAGCGGTCGGAGTCGATGCGTCAATCGCGAGACGCGACGGGTCTCCGTGGTCGCGAGCGGTCGGAGTCGATGCGTCAATCGCGAGACGCGACGGGTCTCCGTGGTCGCGGGCCGGTCGGAGTCGACGCGTCAATGGAGATCTACGAGGACGCGACGCGACGAGCACGATTCGTCGCCAAAAAGTGAAGACGGGCGCCGCGGCGGGGGCCGCCTCACAGCCATGTTCGGCGAGCGACGCTTTTCGTCAGGTCCCTTACGTCAGGCACCTGACTCAAACCGTAAGGCGGCTGACGATGATCGAGGCACGCCGTTGGTGGGCGGCTCCGGGTCGTGGCCCCGTCGCGCTCGGTAGTCGAAGACCGTGGTGCCGGCGTCGTGAGCGTCGGCGGTCTGGCCCTCACGCTCAGGCTTTGGTGTCGAAGACTGTGGGTGCCGGCGTCGTGAGCGTCGGCGGTCTGGCCCTCACGCTCAGGTTCTGGTGTCGAAGACCGTGGTGCCGGCGGTCGGGAGCGTCGGCGGTCTGGCCCTCACGCTCAGGTTCTGGTGTCGAAGACTGTGGGTGCCGGCGTCGTGAGCGTCGGCGGTCTGGCCCTCACGCTCAGGTTCTGGTGTCGAAGACTGTGGGTGACGGCGGTCGGGAGCGTCGGCGGTCTGGCCCTCACGCTCAGGCTCCGTGGTGACGGCGGTCGCGAGCGTCGCGGTCTGCTCGTTGCGCTTGGGCTCTGGTGTCGACGACCGTGGTGACGGCGGTCGCGAGCGTCGGAGGGCCCGTGAGATCGACGAAGGTGCGGACGCCGGACTCGTCAGGCGCCTTACGCCGGACGTCAGGCCCCTTACGTCAGGCACCTGACGAAAAGCGTCGCGCGCCGAACATCACTGGGAGGCGGCCCCCGCCCGGCGCGCTCACTCAATTTCGTCTCCGCGGACGCTCGAGGGAGCACGGGCGCAGCGGATTCCTCGTCGCCACCGCATCTCGAGGCTTCAGGAGGCACGACCAACCACCGCCTTCCCTCTGAGCCGTCACTCCCGAGCCGCGCACCATTTCCTTGCTGGCACGCTTCCCCCAAAGCCACCATGTCCGGCGCGATGTGGAGACCCGAGACTTCGACGAACTCCACGGCGTCGTCGTCCAGCTCTCTGCGACCTCGAGCTCGACCGCGAGTCGCTCGGGTGATGACGGCCTCGCGACGCCTGCCACACCTGGCCCGCGAGATGGGGCTCGGTCGTCGAAGAGGTGGTGCCGGCGGTCGCGAGCGTCGACGGTCTGGCCCGCGAGATCGACGAAGGTGCGGACGTCGGACCTTCACCCGGTCTCGTCAGGCGCCTTACGCCGGACGTCAGGCCCCTTACGTCAGGCACCTGACGAAAAGCGTCGCGCGCCGAACATCACTGGGAGGCGGCCCCCGCCCGGCGCGCTCACTCAATTTCCTTTCCGCGGACGCGCGAGGGAGCACGGGCGTTGCGGATTCCTCGTCGCCACCGCGTCTCGAGGCTTCAGGAGGCACGACCAACCACCACCTTCCCTCTGAGCCGTCCCTCCCGAGCCGCGCACGGCGGCTGAACGCGCTCGGTCTCGCTCGTCGAAGAGCGTGGGGCCGGCGGTCGCGAGCGCCTGCAGGTTGCGCCTCGTCCGAGCTCCGTGCGACGGTGCCGGCATGCGTCGGGCCGTCGCCATCCTCTGCCTCCTTGCTGGCTGCGGGCCGAGCGCCCCGGAGCGCATCGAGATCGCCCTCAGCGGCGTCGACGTCTCGGAGCAGTACGTCGTCGACTCGAACGACGTCATCTGGCGGCGCGCGCGGGGCGCTGTCTTCCCCGTCTGGTCGGCATGGCGGCAGCACCCCATCACTCCCGAGCAACGCACGGCCCTCGACGACGCGATCAACGCGCTCGGTCCACCCGCCTGCCAACCGAATCAGAGAAGTTCCATCAGCCGCGTCACCCTCCGCGCCCGAGAGTCCTGGTGCCCCCCGCCCGTGAACGTGGAGCAGACCCCGCCCGAGAACGTGGAGCACACACCGCTTGATCCGCCCGAGACCGCGTACGGCAGAGCCCTCACGCTCGTGCTGAAGCTCTGGCGGCCTTGACGGACTCGGCTCGCTGCCCCCAAGAGCCCGCACCATGTCCGTCGCGATGTCCTTTCACCTCCTCGTGGAGACCCGAGACTTCGACGAGCTCCACGGTGTCGTCGCCCAGCTCTCAGCGATCTCGAGCTCGACCGCGAGTCGCTCGGGTGATGACGGCCTCGCGACGCCTGCCACACCTGCCTCACCATCGACGACCAACTCGGCCACGGCGTGACCTTCTACGGCCACCCGGCCACCGTCTCAGGCGCGGAACATCGCGTTCGCACGCGGCGGTGGCGCCGGAGCACCGTGCCCTACCGGCCCGGGATTCGGTAGAGCACCGTGGAGCCACTGCCGAGCGACACCCACTGGTACGGCCCGAGAATGCCGCCTGTGAGGAGCTCTGACCCGTCGTTGCGGACGCCATACGCACCGCCCTCGTCGACGTGCACGCAGAGTTGGTAGTCATCGAAGTCGAACAGGAATCCGATGGACTGCGCGAGTTCGAGGCCGCCTGAGTAACAGGACTCCGTCGACTTCAAGAACGGCGGCAGGGCTCGCATGTTCGCTGGGTCACTCCCGAGGTAGTCGACGTTGCGTCCGAACGCTGTCCCGGTGGAGAAAAGGAGGTCGAAGCCCACCGCGGCTTGGGGCACGGCGTTGTTGAAATACCTCGCGCAAACGAGCTCACCCAGCGCACTCTCTGTCTTGCACCAGTACTGTCCGAAAAGCTCGTCACCTCGAGCGCCCCAGAGCATGAGCCTCTCCCCAACGAAACGCATCGCGACGCTCACCGTCGTCGGAAAGGGCAATTCGTCCACCCGGCTGCCCCCATCTTCCTGAGTTCTCGTCAGATGACTTGCCGAGCTCTGCGCGAAGACGCCCCCGCTCGAACAGGCCGCGGACGTCAGGACGCCGGAATCGGGCACGGTGCTCCGGAACCCCCGCATGATTGGTCGACCGCAGCGCTCGAAGTAGCCGTAGATTTCTGAACGGTAGTACTGGTCGACTGGCACGTAGCCTCCGTCTGGGACTTCGCGCGGACCAAACCCGGCATCGAGTCCATACCGGCGGTCACCACACCCGAAGCCGCCATCGACCATGCCCAAGAGAAAGCAGCGCGCGGGGATTCGAACCTCGGGCTCCGTGGAGAGCGGTTCGTACACGACGAACGACAGGAACCAGCCCTCCCCGTCACCCAGCTCGTAGAGTCCTGGGGCCAGGTTGGCGAAGGAAACAGACGTGGCTCCGAACTCGCTGGGCTCGATGAGCTGCTCGCGACGGAGCGCGTTTCGAATCGAGAACGCAGGGCACTTCCCCGTGAACTCGACGACCGCGGGACTCCCCGCGATGACGGCGGACGGGAGGGCGACGAGGGTGCAGGGTTCCGGCGGTTTCGGAGCGCACGCCGTCACCACGAGGAGCCAGGCGAGTCGCACTCATTCCTCCGACAGCGAACGGGGCCAGTTTCGCAGTTCGTCGCAGTCGCTCGCTTATCTCACGACCCTCACCCAGTCGTCGACCCACCCGCAGCCCTCACTCGGCGATGGGACGTGGCACGGCGCTCGGGGCTCCCGAGATGGCGTTCGGCTCCGAGCCACCCCCGAGCTCTCCCCAGAAGTTCGCGCCCCAGCACACGATGCGGCCGCTCGTGAGCCGCGCGCACAGGTGTCGTCCTCCAGCGGCCAGCTCCGCCACCTGGTCGAGGCCCTTCACGACCGTCGGCTGAAACGCCGCCGCGCCCTCGACGACCCCACGCTGGCCGAACGAGTTGTTGCCCCAACACCAGACCTGCCCGTCCCGTCGGATGGCGCACGAATAGCCCGGCCCGACGCTCATCGACTTCACGTCCTTCAGGCCGCTGACCCGCATCGGAGGGTGGCTGCGGGAGAGCACCTCGTCTCCCGTCGCTCCGTACTCGTTGTTGCCCCAACAGACCGCGCTCCCATCGGCCTTCCAGGCGCACGAGTGGGAGCCGCCGGCCGCCACCCCCACGAAGCCCTTCTCGGTCGGAGCGGCGCATTGGCCAGTGAAGTTCTCTCCGAAGCACTTCACCGCGCCGTCGGCCACGAGCGCGCAGCCGTGGATGGAGCCGAGCGAGACCTGCGTCGCTCCGTCGGCGACGACGGTGGTGACCTGCCCCGGCTTCGCGTCCGGCGAGAGCCTGGAGCTGACGAGCTCGCCACCGGGCCAGCACTGAACCGCAGCGCTGCGCCTCAGCACACAGGCCTCGGCGTCGGAGGCGCTCAGGCTCACCGCGTCGTCGATGCGGCCCACGGCCTCGGGGCTCGCGAACGCTCCCCAGCACCGAACGCCGCCCGTGCGCAACCGCGCACAGCTGAACCACTCGCCGCAGGCCACCTCGACCGCGCCGCTGATGCCGGCCACGGGCGCCGGCCTGCCGTGGTCGCCTCCAGTTCCCGTCTGCCCCTTGATGCCGTGCCCCCAGCAGCGCACCGTGCCGTCCTTCCACACCGCGCAGGAGTGATACGCCCCAGCGCAGAGCGTGTGCGGCGCAGGCCCCGGCACGGGAGGGCTTCCGGCGATCGCCACGCTCGCGAGGGTGCAAAAGACAGCCAGGCCGAGCCGCGTCATGTCGATGATCTCCCGGGCAGTCGCTGCGCGTCGCAGAAGAGGAACAAAACGCGAATGCAGGGAGGCGGGCAAGGACGGCGCCGGGCGAGGTCAGGGTCAATCGGTGAGCCGGCGAGCTTCGGCAATGCGGGGCTGACCACCCGCGCTCATGCGTCGTCCGCCGGCCTGACCGAGTGCGGTCATTCTCAACTGCGGGCGCTCTCTCCCGTCAGGCGCGCGATGCCAGGCGTCAGGTCCCTTACGTCAGGCACCTGACCCAAAACATCGCTGGCCTGACATGGCTGTGAGGCGGCCCCCGGCCGGCGCCCTCATTCAATTTCGTCTCTGCGGACCCTCGAGGGAGCACGGGCGTTGCGGATTCTTCGTCGCCATCGCGTCTCGAGGCTTCAGGAGGCACGACCGACCACCGCCTTCGCTCGAAGCCCTCACCACCGGAGATCGCCGCAGCCGCATCCACTGCTACCCTCCACCACGATGCGCGCACTCCTCTCCGTCCTCCTCATCGCCGCCGCTGGATGCACCTGCGGCCCCACCCGCACCAGCTGTAGCGCCTCGACCTGTGAAGGCTGCTGCGACGGCGACCTCTGCCGCGTCCCCTCGAGGACGTCGTGCGGTGCCTCCGGAGCCGCCTGCACGAGCTGCTCGGCCACGCAGCAGTGCACTGCCGGAGCGTGCGTTGACGCGACCGCCGGAGGCTCCGCTGCGGGTGGCACCGCCGGTGGCGTCGCGGCTGGCGGTGACGCTGGTGGTTCCTCGGGCGGCGCGGCAGGCGGGAGCTCGGGTGGATCCTCCGGCGGAGTCGGTGGCGGTGACGCTGGTGGTTCCTCGGGCGGCGCGGCGGGCGGGAGCTCGGGTGGACTCGGCGGCGGCGCGGCGGGTGGCAGCTCCGGCGGACTCGGCGGCGGCGCAGCGGGCGGCAGCTCCGGTGGACTCGGCGGCGGCGCAGCGGGTGGATCCTCCGGTGGACTCGGCGGCGGCGCGTCGGGTGGATCCTCCGGCGGACTCGGCGGCGGCGCGCCCTCCGTCGGCGGCTGGACCCTGCAGAACCCCACCCCTCTCCACCTCGCGAACTCGAGCTGGAGCACCAGCTCCGCCGACGTCTGGCTCGTCGGCGAAGGCGGCGCCATCACCCACTGGAACGGCACCACCTGGACCACCTTCCCCAGCCCCACCGTGAAGAACCTCTACGCCGTCTGGGCGAGCGGGCCCTCCGACGCGTGGGCGGCGGGCATCGGCGGCGTCCTCCTCCACTTCGACGGGCTGCGCTGGTCGCTCGCGGCCTCGCCCACCACCACCACCAACCTCTTCGACCTCTGGGGCTCCTCGGCCACCGACGTCTGGGCGGTCGGCACCGAAGGCAAGACGCTCCACTTCGACGGCGTGCGCTGGTCCGTCATGCAGACCCCGCTCACCGGCACCCTCACCAGCGTCTGGGGCAGCGGCCCCACCGACGTCTGGGCCGTCTCCCTCGGCAACATCGTGCGCTGGAACGGCGCCGTCTGGAGCCCCGTCACCCACGGCACCGGCGCCTCCCTCGAGGCCATCTGGGGCACCAGCGCCTCCAACGTCTTCGCCGCCGGCTCCGGAGGCACCATCATTCGTTTCAACGGCACCTCCTGGACGACGCTCTCCACCGGCACCACCCAACGGCTCAACGCCCTCTGGGGCAGCGGGCCCACCGATCTCTGGGCCGTGGGCGATCAAGGCGTGGTGCTGAAGTGGAATGGAGTGAGCTGGCTCCCCGTCGCCACCGGCACCACCCAGCCGCTCAGCTGCGTCAGCGGCACCAGCAGCACCGACGTCTGGTTCGCCGGCGCCGGCGTCGTCCTCCACTGGAACGGCCTCGCCGCGAGCCTCGTCTCCCGCGGCCCGGTCGACCGCCTCGAGAGCGTCTGGGGCAACCAACCCAACAACGTCTGGGCCGTCGGAGCCGCCGGCACCATCGTTCGCTGGAACGGCTTCGTGTGGACCGAGGTGCCCAGCGGCACCACCGCCAACCTCCACGCCGTCTGGGGCCTCAACACCAACAACGTCTGGGCCGTCGGAGACAACGGCACCGTGCTGCGGTGGACCGGCGCGAGCTGGCTCTCCCAGCCGAGCAACAGCACCCAGGCCTTGCGCGCCATCTGGGGCAGCTCGGTCAACGACGTCTGGGTGAGCGGCCTCACCACCCTGCTGCGATGGAACGGCTCCACCTGGACGCCCGTCACCGGCGTCAGCGTCGGCCAGGGCTACGCGCTCTGGGGCAGCGCCGCCAACGACGTCTGGGCCGGCACCACCGCGCGCTGGAACGGCACCGCGTGGACGACGGTCGCTCCCGGGCCCCTCACCGGCATCGTCCGCGGCCTCTTCGGCACCAGCGCGACCAACGTCTTCGCCGTCACCGAGAGCGGCCTCGTCGGGCGGTGGAACGGCACCGCCTGGGCGCTCGAGCCCAACGTGCCCGCGCCGCTCCTCGGCACCGCGCTCTTCACTGGCGTCTGGGCCTCGGGGCCGAACGACGTCTGGGCGAGCGGACGCGGCCTCTTCCACTTCGACGGGACCGGCTGGAGCAATCTCCCCGTCACCCCGTACTCGCAGCTCAACGCCGTCTTCGGCGCCGGGCCCACCGACGTCTGGGCCGTCGGCGCCAACGGCGTCATCCTCCGCGGGCCCTGAGGCCCACGTGTTCGGCTCTACCCTTCGTTTCGTGGGCCGACAGGACCCGCCTCGTTCGTCGGGCGCTTCAGTTGCGGAACGACGGCGCTTCGCCGCTGCTGTTGCTGCCCCAGCAGCGGATCTCTCCCGTCGTCGCGACCGCACACCCGTGGCCGTAGGCCACCGCCACGTCGACGAACTGCCCTGAAGGCGCGAGGACGACGTTCGACTGCTGACCCCAGCAGGTGAGCTGGAGATCGGTCGCCGCCGTCGTCGGGGTCGACCTGATGGCGCACGCCTCGGTGTTCCCTGCTGACACCGCCGCGAACCGGGCCGTCGACGCCGGAGCGCCCGTCACCGTCGACAGGGTCGAGGTGCCCCAGCAGCGCACCGCGCCTTGCAGCCGCTGGCCCGCCGCCGTCCGGCTCTCCTCGATGGCGCAGCAGTAGTTGATGCCGCAGCTCACCTGCGCGTAGCCCAATGAGGGCGTCGCCGGGGGAGTCCCTGGCACCGAGAACGTCGTCAGCGCACCGTTCGCGTAGCTGATCTTCGCGTACTGCACCTGCGCGGTGGCCGCCTCGCCGACGCCGATCCAGAACGCGTCGGAGATGGACGCGCCCGGCGGGAGGTTGTACCCAAAGCACGTCGCGTTCGCGGAGGTGGCCGAGAGCGACACCGCACACGCCATCATGTCTCCGGCGTAGATGGCCGAGTAGGAGCCAGTCGTCGGCAGGTTCGGCGCCGTCGCCATCGGCGAGCCTCCCGGGTTGCTGATGAAGCCCGAGGCGTAGCCCCAGCACACCGGCAACCCCGTCGAGCGGAGCGCGCAGGTGAAGTAGTCACCCGCGGCGAGGTCGGTGGCCACCAGCCCGCCGGGCACGTTGGTCGCGCCGGCCGTCGTCGAGCCCCAGCACTCCACCGCGCCGTTCGAGCGCAGGCCGCAGGAATGGAAGTACCCCGTCACCACCTTCACGAAGGCCGAGCGCTCGCACTGGGAGCCCGCGTAGCCCGTCTGGCAGGTGCAGGTCGCCAGCCCGCTCGTGTCGGCGCAGGTGCCGTGGCCGTTGCAGGCCGTCGGGGTGAAGGTGGCGCAGGTGGGCAAGCAGGTGCCGTTGCCGTCGTTGTCCTGGTAGCCCGTCGCGCAGGTCGAGCAGGTCGTGCCGGTGTAGCCCATGGAGCAGGTGCAGGCCGGCGCGCCGGCGGTGTCGGAGCAGGTGCCGTGCCCGCTGCAGGTCGCGAGCGCCGGTGCGACGCAGGTCGTCCCGCAGAAGGAGGAGCCCGACGCGCACCCGCAGGTGTTCTGGCCCGAGGGTGGGGAGAAGCACGTCGCGGTGCTCCCCGGCGCCGCCGGACAGGCCGTGCAGCGCGTGCCACAGGAGTTCACGTCACCATTGGGCAGGCACTGGCTCCCGCAGCGGTGGAAGCCGGCGTTGCAGGCGAAGTCACAGGCCGCGCCGTTGCACACCGGAGACGCGTTCGCCGGCGTGGAGCACGCCCCGCAGCCGGTGCCGCACTTGAGGAAGCCCGAGTTGCAGGTGAAGTCGCAGCTGGTGCCGTTGCAGGTCGCGGCCGCGTTGGCGGGCGGCGTGCACGTCGCGAGGTTGCAGGTCTGACCGCACGCGTAGCTGCCGCCCTGCATGGTGCAGACGGGGAGCGTGGTCGAGGTGCTCGGACAGACCGCGCAGGACGTGGCGCCACAGCTCGTCACCTCGGAGTTCGGCACGCAGCTCTGCCCGCACGCGTGCTGGCCGCTGGGGCAGCTGCAGGTGCGCGAGGCGGTGTTGCAGGTCGCTCCCAGCGGGCACTCGGCGGTGACGCGGCAGCCGCCGGCCGAGCACATGCGGGTGACGGGATCGCAGCTGTAGCCCGGAGCGTTGCAGCCGCCCGCCACCACGCAGTCCGTCGGGAGCGCCTGGCAGGTGCCGTTGCCGCAGACCTGACCTGGACCGCAGGCGACTCCGCAGCGCCCGCAGTTGTTCAAGTCGGAGTTGCGGTCGACGCAGCTCGTCCCGCACTGAATCAAGGTGCCTGCACATTGGGGAACGCCGCCGTCGGGGAGCACGCTCCCGCCCCCGGAGCCGCCCGCCGTCGAGCCGCCCGCCGTCGAGCCGCCCGCCGTCGAGCCGCCCGCCGTCGAGCCGCCCGCCGTGGAGCCGCCCGCCGTGGAGCCGCCCGCCGTGGAGCCGCCTGCCGTTGAGCCGCCCGCTGTCGAGCCGCCTGCCGTCGAGCCGCCTGCCGTCGAGCCGCCGCCCGTGGAGCCGCCGGCCGTGGAGCCGCCGCCCGTGGAGCCGCCGCCCGTGGAGCCACCTGCGTCTCCGCCCGCTGCGCCACCCGCGGAGAGACCACCCGCGGAGCCACCGCCTGCTTCGCCACCTCCGCCCGGGCCAGTCTGGGTGCAGACGCCCACCACGCACGCGCTGCCGAGGCCGCAGGTCGTGCATTGGCTCCCGTTTCGGCCGCACTCCGACGCGGTGGGAGTGACGCATTCGCCGGCCGAGCAGCAGCCCTCGCAGGTGGTGGGGCCACAGGGTGCGGGGGGCGTGGGACAGGCTTGGAGGAGGGCGCCGATGAGGGCGAGGGGGAGGAGAGGGCGTTTCATGGAGAACACGAGTTTCATGGAGAGCGTCACCGTACCGTCGAGCGGTACGTCGTCGTGAGTGAGAACCGCGCCCGCGGCTCGGAGTGCAAACCGGCGATCGCACCCAGCGGCACATCGGCGGACATGTCGGTGACGCAGCCCGCCGCACGTGTGACGAGAAATTCACCTCGACCTCGCACAGACTTCACTCCGAGGCCGATAAATCGGCACCAGATGAATCGCGGTTCCACCAGGAGGAAGCCATGCACGACGACGTGATGCTCCGCCAGTTGGGTCGACGCGTTGAGCAGTTCTTCGATTGGTACCGGCGCCAGGAGCCCGAAGCGGTGCCCGAGTCGGCTGCCGAAGTGGTGGCTTCGTTCGCCTATCTCTCCACCCACCCCTCGCGCGAGAAGGCCCGTCGGCTGCTCGCGCTCACCGAGGTCTTCAGCTTCGGCGCCATCTGGGAAGAGATGCGGCTCGCCCTCGCCGAGATGGCGCGCGCTTGACCAGGCCGCCCTGATCCTCCCGGCCGGCTGATCACCAGCCGCACGAAGCTTGTGTTTCGGCAGACCTTTCAGTAGGGGCCGCGCCGCTATGGCGAAGATCCCTCTCGAACGAATCCGCAACATCGGCATCTCGGCGCACATCGACTCGGGCAAGACGACCCTGACCGAGCGCATCCTCTTCTACACGGGCCGCATCCACGCGATCCACGAGGTGCGTGGCAAGGACGGCGTCGGCGCGAAGATGGACTCGATGGACCTCGAGCGTGAGAAGGGCATCACGATTCAGTCCGCGGCGACGTACTGCATCTGGAAGGGCTGGAACGAGCAGCTCGCCGACCACAACATCAACATCATCGACACTCCCGGGCACGTCGACTTCACCATCGAGGTGGAGCGCGCGCTCCGCGTCCTCGACGGCGCCATTCTCGTGCTCGACTCGGGCAAGGGCGTGCAGTCGCAGTCCATCACCGTCGACCGGCAGATGAAGCGGTACCGCGTGCCGCGCATCGCCTACGTGAACAAGATGGACAACCCGGGCGCGAACTACGACCGCGTCGCCGAGATGCTCAAGGAGAAGCTCGGGCACCACCCGGTCAAGCTCCAGGTCCCCATCGGCGCCGAGGACAAGTTCAAGGGCATCATCGACGCCATCAACGGCAAGGCGTACTACTTCGACGGCGAGAACGGCGAGAACATCCGCGAGGAGGCCCCGCCCGCCGAGTACGTCGACCAGGTGAAGGCCCGCCGCCAGGAGATCATCGAGAAGATCGCCGACGTCGACGAGCAGCTCGCCGAGAAGTTCCTCGCCGAGGAGCCGGTCAGCGACGATGAGCTCCGCGCCGCCGTTCGCCGCGCCACCCTCGCCCTCAAGATGACCCCGGTGATGTGCGGCTCGGCCTTCCGCAACAAGGGCGTGCAGCTGCTCCTCGACGGCGTCTGCTCCTACCTCCCGAACCCCAAGGAGGTCGTCAACGAGGCCTTCGACCAGGCGAACGCGGAGAAGAAGATCGTCCTCGAGAGCGACCCCAGCAAGCCCTTCGTCGGCCTGGCGTTCAAGCTCACCCAGGACAAGTTCGGCCAGCTCACCTACGTGCGCGTGTACCAGGGCTCGGTGAACAACGGCGACACCATCGTCAACACCTCGATGCAGCTGCGCAAGGCGCGCGTGCCCCGCATGTTCCGCATGCACTCGGACGACCGAGAAGAGCTCCAGTCGGCGCAGGCGGGTGACATCGTCGCGTTCTACGGCCTCGAGTGCAGCTCGGGCGAGACGTTCACCGACGGCAAGCTGAACGTGACGCTCACCTCGATGCACGTGCCGGCGGCGGTCATCTCGCTCGCGGTCACTCCGAAGGACCGCTCGGGCGAGACGAACTTCTCCAAGGCGCTCAACCGCTTCACCAAGGAAGACCCCACCTTCCGCGTTCACCAGGACGAGGAGTCGGCCCAGACCATCATCAGCGGCATGGGCGAGCTCCACCTGGAGATCTACATGGAGCGGATGAAGCGCGAGTACAACTGCGAGGTCGTCGCTGGCAAGCCGCAGGTCGCCTACCGCGAGACCATCACCCAGAAGGGCGAGTTCGCGTACACCCACAAGAAGCAGACCGGTGGCTCGGGTCAGTTCGCCCGCGTCTGTGGCTTCCTGGAGCCGCTCCCGTCGGACGCCGTCGAGCAGTACGAGTTCGTCAACGAGATCGTCGGTGGCTCGATTCCGCGCGAGTTCATTCCCGCCTGCGACAAGGGCTTCACCGAGGCCATCAAGAAGGGGTCGCTCATCGGCTTCCCCGTCGTCGGTGTCCGCTGCGTCATCAACGACGGCCAGTACCACGACGTCGACTCGAGCGAGCAGGCGTTCAAGACGGCCGCCATCATGGGCTTCCGTGAAGGCTACGAGCGCGCCAAGCCGGTGGTGCTCGAGCCGATCATGAAGGTCGAGGTCGAGGCCCCGACGGACTTCCAGGGCTCGGTCGTCGGGCAGATCAACCAGCGCCGCGGCGTCATTCAGACGACCAGCTCGGCCGACGGCAACGTCACCGTCATCGCCGAGGTGCCGCTCAACACCATGTTCGGGTACTCGACGGATCTCCGCTCGGCGACCCAGGGCAAGGGCAACTTCACCATGGAGTTCGCTCGCTACGGCATCGTGCCGCGCAACGAGCAGGACGAGATGATGAAGAAGCACAAGGAGAAGCTCGCGGCGGAGCAGGCGGCCCGGAAGTAAGCGGCGCCTTCGCCTCGCGGTCTCGAGCGGCCGGTCTTCCACGAGGAGGGCCGGCCGTTTTCGTCACTGGCCCCGAAGGGCGCGTCCACGGGGTGCTTCGGAGCCGCACGTTCTTCGCTGCGCCTCGAAATAGGGCTTGCGGCCGGGGCGATGGTCCGTAGATTGCCCGCCGATTCCGACCCCTTCGAGGTGCTGATCATGGGCTTTCAGACGATTCCCGAAGTGCTGCTCAACCGCATCGCGTCGACGCCGAACAACACCGCCTTCTCGTACCCGGCCGGCAGCGGGTGGAAGACCGTCTCGTGGAAGGAGTTCGGCGAGCAGGTGAAGCAGATCGCGATGGGGTTGCGGTCGCTCGGTCTCGAGGCGGAGCAGCGCGTCGCGATCCTCGCTGGCACTCGCTACGAGTGGGTCGCCGCCGACTTGGGCATTCTCTGCGCGGCGGGCGCGACCACCACCATCTACCCGTCGAGCCTCGCGGAAGACTGCGCGTACATCGTCTCGGACTCGTCGACGGTCTACTGCATCGCCGAGAATGACGAGCAGGTGAAGAAGCTGATGAGCGTGAAGGCGCAGATGCCCACGCTGAAGAAGGTCGTCGTGATGGACGGCAAGGCGAGCGGTGACGGCTTCGTCATCACCCTCGAGGAGCTGCAGAACCTCGGCAAGGCGGCGAGCCAGGCGGACTACGAGGCGGTGACGAAGCAGGCGAAGAACGACGGCATCGCGACGCTCATCTACACCTCGGGCACCACCGGCAAGCCCAAGGGCGTCATCCTCACCCACGACTGTTGGGTCTACGAGGGCGAGGCCATCAACGAGATGAAGCTCCTGGTGCCGGAGGACGTGCAGTTTCTCTGGCTGCCGTTGGCGCACTCGTTCGGCAAGGTGCTCGAGTCGGCGCAGCTCGCCATCGGCTTCCACACCGCCATCGACGGCCGGGTGGACAAGATCGTCGAGAACCTCGGGCAGGTGAAGCCGACCTTCGTGGCGGCCGTGCCTCGCATCTTCGAGAAGGTCTACAACAAGGTCGTCGAGGGCGCGAAGAAGGGCGGCGGGCTCAAGTACTCCATCTTCAAGTGGGCGTTCGAGGTGGGGAAGGAAGTCTCGAAGCTCCGCCAGCAGGGCCAGGAACCAGGCGGCATGCTCGCGATGAAGAACAACATCGCGACCAAGCTGGTCTTCTCGAAGCTGCAGGATCGGTTCGGTGGCCGGCTGCGCTACTTCGTCTCGGGCTCGGCGCCGCTGTCGCGTGAGATGGCGGAGTTCTTCCACGCCGCGGGCATTCTCATTCTCGAGGGGTACGGCCTCACCGAGTCGAGCGCCGCGTCGTTCGTCAACCGGCCGACCGGGTTCGCGTTCGGCACGGTGGGCCCGGCAGTGCCTGGCACGACGCTCAAGATCGCCGAGGACGGAGAGATTCTCATCAAGGGCCGCGGGATCATGCGCGGGTACCACAACAAGCCCGAGGAGACGGCGGCCACCCTGAAGGACGGCTGGCTCCTGACTGGCGACATCGGCGAGCTCGACTCGGGCGGCCGGCTGAAGATCACCGACCGGAAGAAGGACCTGATCAAGACCTCGGGCGGCAAGTACGTCGCGCCGCAGAACATCGAGGGCAAGTTCAAGGCGATCTGCCCGTACGTGTCGAACGCGCTCGTGCACGGCAACAACCGGAACTTCTGCGTGATGCTGATCGCCCTCGACCCGGAGGCCATCATGGACTGGGCGAAGACGAACGGGGTGAACGGCGGGTACGAGGAGGTCGTGAAGGATCCGCGCACCCACGCGCTGCTCAAGCCCTTCGTGCAGGACTTGAACAAGGGCCTGGCGAGCTACGAGTCGATCAAGAACTTCGCGATTCTGCCGAAGGATCTGACCCTCGACGCGGGTGATCTGACGCCGAGCCTCAAGCTGAAGCGGAAGGTCGTCGAGACGAAGTACAAGGACGTGCTCGAGAACTTCTTCGCGGGCAACGTCGCCGAGGTGTGAGCGTCGCTCGGTTCGCCCGAGCAGCGGCCTCGCGGTCGACGCGCATTGCGTCAGGTCATCGCCTTCCCGATGGCGATGCTGGCTGGCGCCGCCACGACCGCGCTCGCCGCAGCGGCGATGACGATCCACTTCCCAAGTGAGCCGGCCAGGCTCGGCATCATCAGCAGCGCAACGATGCTCGCACCAGTGAAGACCGGAGCGAGCAGCACCCAAATCCAGAACGCAGGTTTCATGCGACCTCCCGGGCGCTGAGAGCCGCCGCCTCGCGGAAGGGTGCAGCACCGAAGGGGAAATGATGACGATCAGTTCAGGCGCATCGGCGTCTCCATCGGCCCGCGGGAGAGGAGACGCGCGGTCGTGAGCTGGCGTCATCCCCTCGTGCGTGGGCTCGCGCTCGTCGTGACGGTCGCGTCGATCGCGCTCATGTTCTTCCCGAAGGTCGTCGGCCTGCCGCTCCTGCAGCTGCCGCTGTGGGCGCAGTTCCTCGTCGGCACGCTCGTGGTCGTCGCGCCCGCGCTCGAGCTCCTCGCCCGGTTTCTCCCGCGGGAGTGAAGGCGCCTGGACTCACTCACTCCTGCGTGGCCGGCGCCTCGACCTCGCGCGGCTCGACCTCGAACGGCGTGAGCCCGGCCGCCAACCGCGCGAGCACCTGCGTGCGTTCCACGACCATCGCGTCACGGAGGTCCTTTCGCAGGCCGAGCGAGAACAACAGGTCGTTCGTGTGCGCCAGCGGAGCGATGCTGAACTGCACGAAGACGTCGAAGGCGTTGGGCGCGACGCCGAGGTCGCGCGCCCGGTTGTAGCCACGATGAAAGTAGACGCCGGTGCTGACGGGCGCTCCATCGACGACGACGGGCGGCTCGTACACCCCGTGACCGATGAAGATGAGGCAGGCCCAGGAGAGCCCTTGCACCGCGAGCGCTCCGAGGACGAGCGGGACGGCAGGAACCAGCTGACTGAGCACCACCGCGACGCCACACGCGGCCACGATGCCGACGCCGTAGACGAGGGTCGCCCGCCAGTCAGCCAGCGCGAGGAGCGCGAGCGAGACGACGACGAAGGGCACCACCACCGAAGGGAGCAGCACCTGCACGAGGGTGAGCGCCGACAGGTACACGAACGGCGAGGCGAGGGTGTGGACCAGCTTGTTGCCGCCGTGCTGGTGAAAGGCGTCGTAGAGACCGAGGTGACGAGCGAGGGGAATTCGACCGGGGAAGACGTTCATGGTGCGCGCCGGCATCGCAACCGGCTCGCCACTCGTTTCCCCAGTGAACTCGGGAGCTTCGTGCGAGGCCGGTGTGCAACGGCTCGCACAGGTGCAGGTCCTCGTGCGCAAGGTGTGGCCGAGCGCTGGGCTCCGCGAGCCGGCTCAGTGGTCGCAGAACGTCGCAGGCGGCATTCGGGTGAACTCGGAGAGGTCGAGGTTCGCCGGTTCGCCTGGGTCCACGAAGGTGCCGCCCGTTCGGGTCGCGAGGCTGCCCAGGACGAAGCGCCCCACGCTGCGCAGCTCGGACATGGTCATTCGGTTCGGCAGCAGCTGGGCACAGAAGGCGCCACAGGCATTGAGCGCTCTCTCGCTGATGACGAGCCGGGTGTGCAGCGAGATGGCGGGAACGCCGTACCACTGCTCCATGAGGTGGAAACGGTCGGCCAGTGCGTCGAGCTGGGCGGTCTGGTTGAGGTCGGTGCCGGGCCTGAAGCGGTAGACCGACAGGTCAGGCGGCCCAAACGGTGGTTCCTCATTGCAGGGTATCTGCGCCGAGTCGGCCCAGACGAGCTCGGGTCGCAATGGCGTCGCGTACTGCATCAACGAGTCGTTCGCGCTGCAGCGGGGCGAGGGAATTCCCGAGGACAGCACCACCACGACGTACCGCGTGCGACGCCGAGCGCCGTCACTCAGCGTGAGCAGGTCCTTCTCGATGAGCTCCTGGGTCGCCACGAGCCCGCTTTGGAGATTCCCGAACGTCCCCAGGCTGCTTTGGAGCGACCTCGCGGCACTCAGCAGGTCTTGGCTCTCGGCGCCTGCGAAGGCGCCTCCGAAGGGAGAAATCCGCGGCTGCGAGGAGTACGACACGATGGCCACCGACATGTCGGGTCTGAACGCGTTCGTTTGCAGGAACTGGATGAGAGAGCGCGCGCGTCCCGGCACGGTGGCGCCCGTGAACGCTCCTGCCGCCGCGGCCTGCTCACACATGCCGGTGGCTTCTTGCGACCCAGGTGGATCGACCAGACACATCAACCCGCTCTGGTCGACGAGGAAGACGAACTTGAGCTTCCAGTCGAGCTGCTCGGCGGCCGGGACGCAGGAAGGGCCGGCATCGGCCACGCCGCCATCGCTCAACCCTCCATCCGCCCCGTCGAGGCTCGGCCCGCCGTCGGCGCCACCGTCGGCGCCACCGTCGGGTCGATCGTTCGAACCAGGGCCCTCCACGCAGGCGGACACGAGGACCAACGCTCCGAGGACGAGTCGACTCATGGGGAACCTCTCTCTTCGCTGAAGGTGGGGAGCTGCCAGAGCACGGTGAGCGCCATCCAGACCGCGCCCGACACGCCTGCGAGTGCGAGCCCACCCACGCCGAGCGCATTCCCGGCAGTGATGAGGTCGTTTCGTTGCACACGCATGCGTTGGTCGAGCGGCGCCTGCCCCTGCTGCTGCCAGGCGAGCAAGAAGCCGCCGGCGGCGACCGCGAGTCCACCCACCGCCGTCCACCCCGCGACGGTTCGGCCGATGACGACGGCGCGCGGCGGCTGCGCAATCTCGAGGGCCTTGAGCTCGGGCGGCTGCCAGGTCGAGGTGTAGCGCTCCACCGTCGCCGCGCCGAAGGGCACGCTGAACAACCGCTCGAGTGCTCGATCGGCCGCGCCCTTGCTCCGTGGCGTGGCAGGCCTGCCTTCCAGCACCGCGACGCTCGCCGTGTCCGAGGTGACCTCGAACTCCTTGCGCTCATCGGCCGAGCGGAAGAAGAGCGGCCGCTCCTTCGGTACGTGCAGCCGCGCGGTCGAGCCCTCGACGGCGTGGAGGTCGAGCAGCCGCTCTCCGTTTCCGCGCTCGAAGTACGCGTGCTCGCTCACCGACGTCTCGAGGCCCGCGGTCGGCCAGGTCAACACCGCGACCGACAACCCTGGCTTCCCTCGCGGCGGCACGGTGAGGAACTCGGGCCGGAGCCGTGGGTTGTCGATGGCGCCGTTGGCCGTCTCGAGGAAGGCGCCGAGCTCGGCATAGCTGACCGCGCCGTCACCGTCGGCATCACCGGCGCCGCGCAAGGCCGAGCGCACCTCGTAGCTGAAGACGCCCGCGCCAAGCCGCTCCCACTCGTGGCTGTCCTTCGCGGCCGACGAGGAGAGGATGAAGCCGGTGTTCGCCGGCCAGGTCGGGTCGGTCGCGAACGCCGCGGGCATCGGGAGCCGAAGTCCTCCGGGGCCCTTGCTGGCGACGAGCGCGCCCGAGCGGCAGGCGTCGAGAATGACGTGGCTGTAGATGGCCGGCACTCGGGAGAGGAGGTCGTCGTGCAGCACCTCGCGGGTGAGTCGCCCTCGTTCGAGCCCCAGGAAGCCGACGCCCGCCTCGACGTCGCCATGGCCGCTGAAGACGAAGAGCCACTCCACCGTCTCGCCGGCTTCCTGGGCGCGCAGCATCGAGGCGCGCTGGGCCGCGAAGGCGCCACGCAAGGCATCGAGGGTCGCGGGCGCGAGCGGCTTGGTGTCGGGGTGGAGCCGAGTCGTGTCGGCGTCAGGGGTGGTGAGGAGCACCGACTCGACGCCCGCTTCGAGGAGCAACTCGTGAATCGCGATGGCGTCGTCATCGGCGAAGCGCAGCGGCGCGGCGCGCACGCCCTCACCGGTGTTGCTCCCGACGACGAGCGCATAGCGGTGCACCGGGAGCGCTGCCAGGGCGAGCAGCAGGGGAACGGCGGTCACGGCAGCACCTCGACCGTCATCGTCGCCGCGTGATGGGGAGGCAGCTTCCCTGCTTCGGCATCGGTCACCGAGACGGGCGCTTCGAGGAACACCGCGCGCAGCTCGAGGCGCCCAGGCACGAGCGGATGTCTCACCGCTTCGCTCAAGCGCACCGTCAGGTTCGAGGTCTCGATGGGGAGCGCGGAGGGCGGCCGAGCCGGGTCCGTCCACGCCGGGTAGAACCAGAACACCTCGCCGCGCTCGTCGACGCCGTAGAGGAGGAGGTGGCGCGCGTTGCTCCCCGGGAGGTTGCGGTAGGCAAAGCCGAGCGCGTCGTCGCGGTGCATCGTCGCGCCGAGGGGCGTCACCTCGTCGCCGTGCACGACGAAGGCCTCGAAGCCCACGAGGCTGCCGGAGCCTCCCTTCTCTCGCACGCCGTCGTCACGGACCCACAGCCCGGCGACGCTCAGCATCAGCAGCAGCCCTGCGGCCACTGGGAGCCAGCGAGGGAAGCGTCGTCTCACTGGCTGGGCAGGCTGCGCGTCGACGCTCGCCCACAGCCCGGCACGAAGGTCGACCGCCTCGAGCCCCGGAGCCGGCCGCGAGAGCGACGCCACCAGCTCGTCGAGGCGCTGCTTCTCGGTGCGCACGGCGTCGGAGGTCGCGAGCTCACGCTCGAGCTCCGCGGCGCGGCGGGTCGTCACTTCTCCTTCGCTCAGCCGCACCAGCTCGTCGAAGCGCGGGTCGCTCATGGCTGCTCCTTCATCGCGTCGGCGAGCGCGGACATCGCGGCGAACAGCCGGCTCTTCACGGTGCCGAGGGGAACCTCGAGGATCTCGGCGATCTCCTCGAGCGGGTGCTCTCCCGAGTAGCGCAGCACCACCACCTCTCGGTGCTTCTCGCCGAGCTTCGAGACGTGCGCTTCCACCAGGCGGCGGCGCTCCTCGGCGAGAATGAGGTCGTCGGGCTGTGATGGCGAGGGGCCGGGCTCGGGCACGCGCCGCTCGGAGAGGCGAGTCTTCCGCGTCGCCAGATGGCAGTGGGTCAAGAGCACCCGGCGCAACCAGAAGCCGAAGCGCCCGCGCGGCTGGTACCGGTGGCGCGCCTGGTACACCTCGAGGAAAGCCGCCTGACACGCGTCTCGCGCGGCGGCGACATCTCCGAGGTACTTCGCGGCGATTCTCAGCATCGCGCCCTGGTGCCGGGCGATGAGCACGTCGAAGGCCTGCCGGTGCTCACGCGAGAGCGCCATGAGCGCGTCGTCTTCGCGATGGTCCATCGCGAACAGGGGCACCACGTTGCTGGGCGCTGGCTTCGCGCTCATTCCACCACCAGCACCACGTGCTCGGCGTTGTCGAAGAGGAGCACGTCGCCGTTCTCGAACGTGCGTATGGCGCCGATGGAGTTCACCCGGCCAGGGAGCGGGCCCGTTCCCACGACGGGGGCGCCTGCCTTGCCGACCAGGGATCTCCACGTCGTCATGCCGTCGTTGACGAAGACCTCTTCGCCTGTGGAGGACACGGCGTACTGGCGCTCGATGGTGGCTGCCGCGAGCGACGTCGCCAGCGAGACGATGCCGTTCTTGGTGATGGTGAGCGCCGAGGGGCCCACCCGAGTCAACCGCCCGGTGCCGAAGTCGAACCGCTGCACGCCCGAGAGCTCGCTCTCGACGAAACGAGTGCTGCTCGGCCCGCGGAGCTCTCCGAACAGCCCGCCGGCCGGGTCGATGCCGAGGTTGCCGAGGAGCGGCAGGGGAATGCGCGCGGCGGGCACCTCACCCGTCGACGGGTCGACGAAGCCGACCAACGTGTCGTCTTCGATGAAGGCGATGCGGCCGTCGGCGAGGGCTCCGACGAAGGCGAACCTCAGCCCGCTGGGTTTGAACGTCAGGGTTTCCCACGCACCGCCTCCGATCGGCGCACGGCGCATCAGCTGGTCGCTCAGGTTGAAGACGTAGAGGTGCCGGTCGTTGGCGGTGAAATCGTCGATGTAGACCCCGTTGGTCGAGACCGAGGTGGTGGTGCCGTCGCGGGCGATGCGACGAATGCGGAGGGCCGAGGCGATCCAGGTGACGTCACCGCGGATGGCGACCTTCGGCTGCTGAAAGACCACCAGGCGCGCTTCTCCTCCGACGCCGTCGACCTCGACCAAATCACGGGCGGGCTTGCCGGCCAGCAGCTCGTCGACGGGAAACACGGTGTGCCGAATCGAGTCGCTCGTCAGCACGTAGAAGAAGTCGAAGGGGGAATCGTCGTTGGCGAAGGCGAGGGCGCGGCCGAGGCTGAGGGGACCGTCGACCTGACGACCGAGCCGGTTGAAGCCTCGCACGCTTCCCGTCGAGGAGAGCACGTAGGCGCGCGGCTCGAACTCCGAATCGTGCACGGCGTCGAGGTCGATGAAGCGCTCGCTGGGTGGTGCCGGAATGATGGTGCCGGGCTGGGCGGGTTGGTCGAGGTCGAAGGCGACGAGGCTGTCACCTCCCTTGTCGAGCACCCAGAGGGTGGAGGCGAAGAGCGAGAGGGACAGCACCTCGCTCCACCCGTTCGGAGGCGCAGGCAGCTCGACCTCCTGCCGGGTGGCGCGGTCGATGACGACGAGCCGCCGAGGCTGGCCACCGAAGCGAACGAGCCGTGCACCGTCACCCGCGACCGCGAAGACCAACTGGGCGCACCAGAACGTGTCGAGGGCGTCGCGGTCTGGAAAGTACTCGCGCACGCAATTCTGCTCCCGGAAGAGGAGCGAGGTGCCGGTGCTCGAGAGCCCAGCGTAGGCGTGGTACTCGCCCACGCCGCCGGTGAGGGTGCGCTCCCCTCGGCGGATGACGGTCACGACCTCCTTGGTGGCGAGCGTCACCCGGCGGAGGTTGTCGTCGTCGAAGAAGTAGAGGGCGCCACCGAGGCGAGCCAGTTCGCGAGGCCGGGAGAGGCGGGCCAGTTGCTCGACGCCGTCGACTGGGATGCGCGAGGGGCCGCCGGAGCTGCCGGCGAGGGTCGCGAGCTTGAGCGGGCGCACGGTGACGGTGATGCGGGTGGCGCCTCCGCCGGCGCGCGCGGTGAGGTGATAGGTGCCGACCGTCCACGGGGCTCGGTAGCGGCCGCTCTGGTCGATGGTGCCGCCCGCGTCGCCTTCGTCGATGCTCCAGCTGACGTCCGGGCTCGGGCTGGTGAAGTGGTGAAGGCGGTCCTGGCCGAGCTCGATGGAGGTCGTCGAGACCGCTGGCCCCGGGACGATGGGGCAGCTCGCACCGTCACGTACGCACACCGACGCGGACTCACAGCAAGTCCACCCGGTGACGCAGGGGCACGGGGCGCCCTCGAGCGCGAGGGGCGGGGCACAGGTCGAGGCGAGCAGTGCGAGGAGCAGCGGGCGCATGGGTGACGACTCGAGTGCCGATCGAGCGGAAAAAGTTCGCACGAGGCCGATTTTCTCCGATTTTCCGCTCGGGTGCGCCCAGCGTCCGGCTCAATCGCCTCCGAAGGTTCGGCGGGTTCGCGCCACGCCGCCGTCGGAGCGCTCGAAGCTCCAGCCGTCGACGCTGGTGACGCGGCACCGAGGGACCGAGCAGTCGGTGACGACGTCGACGGGGAGGAAGAGGTCGAGCGACCAGCTGTCACCGAGCCGCGCGGGCACCTCGACGGTGAAGCCGCCGTCCTCTCCGGTCACCCGGGCTTCCTCCAGCGGCGGCGCGAACACGGCGCTCGAGGGTGGCATCCCTGGCCAGGAGAAGCGCCAGGGCTTGCCCGGACCTGGATACTCGGCGGGCTCGACGACGTCGCTCTCGACGCTCGCCCGGCGGAACGCGGCGCTCACCGTTCCGGCGCGGTCCTTCAACGAGAAGCGATGCTCGTCGCCACGCTGCATGGGTTGCATTCGCTCGACCGTCACCGAAGGCGCCTCGCACCTCGGCTCGAGCCAGCTGCCGGTGTTGCCGCCGCGCACGACGATGGTGGCCGGCACGCCGTCCACCAGGCCCTCGAGCCCGGAGACGAGGGGGCACTTCCCGGTCGGTTTGGTGACGACGGTGGCGATCGCGAGCCGCACTCCGAAGGTGAGGGAGAGCTCGGCGTCGGGCCGGTCGAGCAGCTCTCTCAAGCTGGCCTTCTCCTCGGTGCAACCCAGCAACGCGAGCGAGACGAGGATCGAGGAACGCACCCGAGGAGCGTACTCGCGATGGCGCGCGCTGCGTTCGGTGATTCGAGGGTGCGGGTTCGTCGAGCTGAACGAGCCACGTCGTCGGGGCCGCATTTCTTCTCGCGCGGGCCGCGGTATCGTCGAGTGCGCATGCCCCGCGTCGGCGCCGCTCTCGTTCTCCTCTTCGCCGCGTGTGGACCTCCCGAACCGTCGCTCGATTGGGCCGCGCCACCGAGACCGTCGACCGCTCCCTCGCGCACCCCTCCGCCGCTCCACCTCGAGGGCCGGGCGCTCAAGGACGCGATGGGCGTCGAGGTTCGTCTGCGTGGACTGAACGTGTGCTCGTTCGAGTTCGACGCGACAGGCGCAACCTGGAAGCTGCAAGCCGACGGCGGGAGCGGCCTGCTCGACGTCTTGGTCGACCCCGCGCGCTGGAACGCGAACGTGGTGCGAGTGCCGGTGAACCAGGAGTGGTTCCTCTCCGATGACGACTACGTGCGCCGAGTCGAACACGTCATCGACGCGGCGGCGGCACGGAACGTCTACGTGCTGCTCGACCTCCAGTGGGAGCGGGGCATGAAGACCGAGCCCTACCAGCTCAACATCTCGAAGGAGCCGACGTTCGGCGAGGGCAACACCACCGAGGCGTTCTGGCTCGCGGCGTCTGGCCGGTTCTCCAATCGAACGAACGTGCTCTTCGATCTGATCAACGAGCCGCACGAGGTGCCGTTCGATCGCCTCCACACGTCCTTCCAGCGCCTCGTCGATCGGCTCTCGCAGCGCGCGCCCGAGGCCTTGATCGTCGCAGGAGGTCCCGACTGGGCCCACTCGGTGCGCAGCTATCGCGATCGCCCGCTGTCGGGAGGTCGGGTCATCTACTCCGCGCACGAGTACCTGCCGTACGACGGGCCAGAGAAGTTCGTCGACAACTTCGAGGCCACCGCGGCAGTGCAGCCGGTGATCATCGGGGAGTTCGACGCCACCGACGCGCAGGTGAACGGCCGGCTCTATGCGGAGGTGCTCGTCGAGCGCGCGGAGGCGGCGGGCGTGGTGGGCTGGCTGCCGTGGGCGATCGGCTGTGGCTTGTCGATGGACGACGATCGCGGCTCGGGCCCGGGCGCGCGCATCGCGGCAGCGTTGAGAGCCTCGCGCCGGCCCGAACCCTGAGCTCGGTTGGGTCTCGAGACCGGTATCGAATCAACCGACTGTACGAGGAGTTCGCCAGTTCGGAGAGGGCTGCAATGGGCGCCGACCCGGCGCGTATCTCGGGAGGTCACACCTCTTGGGAGCAACGATGCGCTCGAACTCGATGCCCGGTTGGTTGAAAGTCCTCCTCGCCGTCTTGGGGGTCGTCGTTCTCGGCCCGCCTGCGCTGGTGCTGCTCATGGTCGCGCTCGGGCTGGCGCTCAAGGCGAGCGTCATCGCGCTCAAGGTGCTCGCGGTGGTGGCGGTCGTGGCGGTGGTGGTCGCCGGGCTGCGTGCGCTCTTCGGTGGCTCGCCGCCCGAGCCGCGGCGCCGGCTGGTCGAGCCCTCCATCGAGGAGCTCGCGGCGAAGCTCGAGGCCGAAGAAGCCGAGCGTCGCATGGCGCTCGACCTGGAGCTCGCCCGCTCATTGAGCCAGTCGCGCTGAGCCCTGCAGAAGCTGCGTCACGGTGCGCCGCAACTGCTCGAATCCACGTCTGGCGTCGCCGATGCACGAACCCAGGCTGTCTCTCAGAGAGGAGTCTGTATGCAGCCGGACTTCTTCCAGGCGCACCACTACCCCGTGTTGCTCCTCATCGGGCTCGCCGTCTTTCCCCGCATCACCTTGCTCTTCGTGGGCGGGCCGTTCGGCGTCTTCCACTGGCTGGGCTGGCTGATCGCGCCGCACCTGCTGGTCGCGATCCTCGCCACCACGCACTACTGGGACACCAACCCAGTGCTCTGCGTCATCGCCTGGTTCGTCGCCTTCGCGGGCACGGGTGGGGAGAGCCGCGCGGCCCGGCGTGGTTGGCGATGGAGAGGCCGACGACGTGAGGCCGCCGTAGTGGTCGCTTGATCAGTATCGACCGAGAAGCCCGAGGCTCTCAGCCTGTCGCCACAGCGCAGCCACGCAAGCCAACTGGCTTCGACTTCGGAGCAGGTGCGCTATTGCGCGCTCTCTCTCGGGAGCCTCGTGTCGTCGCGATTTGCTCGAACCCCGACGAAGACGGCCTGTCTTGGCTCAGTCGTGGATTCGGGTACCTCGCGATAGGTGCAGCCATCTGAGAGCGACATTTCGGCTAGGCCCCAATCGTCCTCGGAGGGCATCCAATCGACGACTGCTCCGCCGTGTTCACCACCTGATAGAGTCATTCGCCTTCGTGTTCCTCGAACCAAAGCGAGCGAGTCGATTCGATGCCGTCGCCTCTCCACGGCAACAGGGTCGCCCCACGCGCGCTCGAGTTCATGTCCGAAGCCCGAACAGGTCATCAAGCGTACTGATCGAATGGACTGCGACTGGGCGTCAAAGATGACGAGTCCACAGGTTGCGGTTGTGGGGCTCGTGATCTTAACGGTCGCGAGCAGCGTCTCGCCTGGAGGCAGGTCGCAAGGGAGTCGGAGTTGGAAAGAGCCAACCGTCCTTGTGCTTTGACTTCCGATCGTGACGTTCGCGCCTAGCGACCGGCTGCTATCGCGTCTCCACTCAAGCGACGGTGAATACAGATGAG
This sequence comes from Myxococcota bacterium, assembly GCA_052034585.1. GTDB lineage: Bacteria > Myxococcota > Myxococcia > Myxococcales > Myxococcaceae > Xiheimicrobium. The sequence continues at coordinate 8,839 of JBPOIJ010000020.1, read as the reverse complement.
CCTCTGGCGCGACGCTCAGGATGGTCTCCGTGCGCTTCTCATCACCGTTGTTCGTAACCTCGAAGTTGACCGGAGTCGGCGCGGACATGCCGTCATCTGCGGGGCAGCCGGTCAGAGCCTTGATTGGAGAGTGGGATAGCCTGAAGCCGAGCCCGGGGAGATGAACCGTGAGGGCTTGCATAGGGCCCTCGGCAGGAGTCCAGACAGCCAAGCAACTGAATTCCGAAGCTACCGCAACTGACGAGGGCGAGGCGGCGTTGAGCCCGAGTTCTCGAGCAAGGATGCGTGAACAGCCATCGAGAGCTTCCGACATACAGCGTTCTGCCGACGCAATGTTCGGGCGCACGCCAGGCTCGCGTCGGCCGCGCCATTCGAACTGGTATGCGCACGTGAGCTTGTCGGTGGGGGTCGGCTCTCGAGCTGCCAATATCCATGCTCCAGCGCCAGCAATCGCAAGACTAAGCGCGCCAACAATGAGTGCTGTTCGACCGTTCCTCTTTGGCGCGAACCCGCCCGCGGCAAGTGCTCCAATCGTGAACTCGGCTGCGTTCTGTGCTGCAACTTGTTGGCGCCGCTCCTTGTCGCGCCCTTTTTCTCCATCGGCGTAGTCACAGACTGCCTTGATGACGCACCACTCGTACCCGTGCTCTTGCGCCGAGATGTAGAGCCCAGAACCCTCCATCTCGCCGCCGATCGCTTCTGGCTCGATAGTGCGAAGCTCCTGACGAAACTCGTTGTTGTCGATCAGGTAGTCGCCGCTCAGGACAAGACCGAAGCTGACTTGGCCCTGCCACTGCGCACTCCCGGCGAGAGCACGAAGTCGGCTGATCACTCTGGGCGAGGCGGAAACGCGGTCGCCTCGCGGAATGGATACCCGTTCGCCGCTGGGTGACGTTCCAATTCGCTGGACTTGGTACTGCATGAGCTGCTTCGAGACGAGAACGCGCCCGATCGGGTGAACGGCTTCAGTTCTTGTCGAGAAGGCGATTCCACACATCAGAACGAACCGGGGTCTCAACTCGGTGACTGCGGCACTGATGGTGCTCATGGATCCGCCAACCGTCGCGGTCCCCATTTCCGCTCGAGCGAGCGCGACGCGCGTGCCGCCAATAATTCCTAGGTCGGTGTACGTCCGATGCTCTCCGTGAATTGGTCTTGCTTTGGGCGGCTGTCTTGCTGCTGCTGCGGCGCTGACAACGGCTTGAAGCTCGGTGTCGGTTGCGACAACGACGAGCACGTCGAAAGGCCCCATTTCGCGCGAGCTTAACACCGTGATCAGTTGATTTGAGCGGCGAAGCCGAGGGCGCGCTTGAACCATCCTCGGATGTGGCTGTGTGGCACGCGACGCCGCAGCCGTCGCACGGCCCTGCACAACGAGTCTTGGTCGTCGTCCGCGAGGTCCGAAGCGCGCGCTTCAAGTGCGCCTAGAGAAGCTCGATCGGGTTCAGCTCTGGGCTGTACGTCGGGAGGTAGACGGGCGTCGCGCCAGTTGCCTCGATGAGTCGTCGTGTCGACAGCGACTTGTGCATGTTGAGGTTGTCCATCACTACGAGCTCTCCGCGACGAAGGAAGGGACTGAGGCACTTCCGCACGAAGCGTCGGAAGACTGGCCCATCCACGCTTCCGCGATGTGTCATCAGGTGAGGCTGCTCGCTGCATCGGACATCGGATGGCGCCCAGCAGGGAAATGGTCTTCCGCTGTTCACGGGGCGCGTTCCAACAACTTGCGCGTCGCGGCGACCAGCCGAGCTCTCGTCGCATTCCCGTTTTGAAGAAGGACTCATCAATGAAGACGAGCCGGCGTTGCGCGATCGCGCTGACCAACCTCGCGAAGACGCTTCTGCGGACTGTGTTCTCCGGACTGTCGCGCTCTACCGCGATGAAGCTCTTTTCGCGAGTACCCCATTCGCTTGAGAGCGCGTTGCCGACGGGCGACTCATCTCGAGCTTCTCCGTGCGCTCGAGAGCCTCGGAAAACTCACGAACGGTCGAGTCTGGCATCGCCTCAACAAGGTCACGCAGTCGTTCTTGAGCTTGCCGCGAATCGGACTCGGGTTCCCGCCCCGCAGGCGCCCTGGGTTTCACGTCCTCACCAGTCTTTCGATGCAGGCGGAGAACTCGACTGACAGTCGCGTAACCGAGGTCGGTGGCTCGGCGATCTCGTCGTAGTTCCGACCCACGCTTTGAAGCCGAACGATCACTGCTCGAATCTCGGCTGACGTCGGTTCTCTCATCGCCACGACAGATCACGTCGCCACGCTCGAATCAACTGAGCCCCGTGTTAGCAGGCTCCTAGGCGAGCACGAGGAGTAAATGGTAAACGAATCAAAGCGGCGCGATGACCAAGCGTCGGCAGTCTGTTGGGGGGCAGGCTTACTTCGTCTTCGGGTAGCCCGCGAGGTGCCCGGCCGCGAGCTCGGCGCCGAAGTTCTCGAGGAAGGCGAGCTGATCAGGCAGCTTGCACCCGAACGCGTTCGCCTCGTGAATCGCCTTCTCCGGAGGCCACCCCTCGACGGCCATGCGGTAGCACGCGGTGGCGACCCCCGTCCGCCCCTTCCCCGCCTCGCAGTGGACGTAGGCCGGCGAGTTCTCGGGCTTGGTGACGAAGTCGAGGAACTGCTTCATCTGGTCGATGGTGGGTGCGTCGTTGTCGAGGATCTTCACGTTGAGCACGTTGAGGCCGGCTGCCTTGCCGTCGGTGAGGTCCTTGGTGCCCTCGAGGGTGAGATCGACCAGCGCCTTGATGCCCTGCTGCTTGAGCTTCTCGTAGCCCTTCGGGTCCTCGATGCGGCTGCCGCGAACGAGGCCGGGCGACACGCGGAACTCGTAGGTCGAGACCGGGTAGCGCAACCCGAAGGTGCCGGCGACGCCCACCGCCTCGGCACCGAACGTCGAGGCGCCGTTCTTGAGGTCCTTCACCAGCTCCTTCGGCTTCCAGGTCTTGAGGTCGCTCGCGATCTCCTTGGCGTCGGCCTTCACGTCGCTGCCGTATTCCTTGAGGCCGGTCTTGATGCGGTCGATCGACGAGGGGTTGGTGAACTTGATTCGTGAGGACATGGCAGGTGGCTCCAAGGAGAGAGGCACACTCTGCGATGCCGAGCCGCGCTCCGCAACGCGCATGGGTGCTCCACCCGGGCGTCAAACGAGTTGACGCTCGCCGCTGCCGGAAACACTTGAGTTTACGAACGACGATCAGCCGCGCAGGGCCGCGCGAACGGCCTTGGCGGCGGCGAGTGTGTCGTCTCGACTCACGTCGAGGTGGGTCACCATTCGCACCGTGGTGTCACCGGAGGCGAGCACTCCGTGCCTGGCGAGGCGCTCGATGAAGCCCGGAGCGACGCGCGGGTTCAGCTCGAGCCACACCATGTTCGTCTGCACCGGGTGAATCACCAGCTCGGGCACCTCGCTGAGCTCGGCGGCGAGGAGCTGGGCGTGGGCGTGATCTTCGGCGAGCCGCTCGACGTGGTGCTCGAGCGCGTACGCACCGGCCGCCGCGAGAAGGCCGACCTGTCGCATTCCGCCACCGAGCACCTTGCGCCAGCGGCGTGCGCCCTCGATGAACTCCGCGGTGCCGAAGAGGAGCGAGCCGACCGGGGCGCCGAGGCCCTTCGACAGACAGAGGCTGACCGAGTCGAACGGCGCGGTGAGCTCCTTGGGTGAGCGGCCCGTCTTCACCACCGCGTTCATCAGCCGCGCGCCGTCGAGGTGCGTCGACAGCCCGTGCTGCTCCGCGACCGCACAGGCCGCCTCGAGCTTCGCCTGCGGCACCACCTTTCCGTCGAGGGTGTTCTCGAGCGCGAGCAGCCGGGTGCGGGCGTAGTGGTTGTCCTTGGGCTTGATCGATCGACGGATCAGCCCGGCGTCGATGGAGCCATCGGCCTCGTTCGCCAGCGCGTGCGAGTGAATCGACCCGAGCGCGGCGGCGCCTCCGCCTTCGTGAACGAAGGTGTGCGCCTCGACGCCGAGCAGCACCTCGTCACCGCGCTGACACCAGGTGAGCATCGCCGCCAGGTTCGACTGGGTGCCCGACGGGAAGAAGAGGCTCGCCTCGAAGCCGAAGCGCTCGGCCGCAGACGCCTGCAGCCGCAGCACCGTCGGGTCGTCTCCCCAGACGTCGTCGCCGACCTCGGCCTCGGCCATCGCCTTGCGCATGCCCGCGGTGGGCCGCGTCACCGTGTCGCTGCGGAGGTCGATGAAGCGCACTCAGTCCACCAGGCCGATCTTCTCGTCTTGGTCCTGATCGGTGAGCAGCGGCTGGGGCAGGGTGTCGAGCACCGGGCGGAGGACGTTCATCGCCGGCGCGACGTAGGGCTGCACCTCGGGGCCAATCTCCTGCACGTACGTCTTCGTCACCTCGACGAGCAGGTCGTCCTTCGAGGGGAAGCTGCCGCCGGCCTCCGCCGTCCACGCCTCGCGCCCGTCTCCGCAGCGGCGCAGCGCGCCCTTCACTTCGATCTCGAAGCCCTCGCCCTTCTTGGTGAGCACCGGCGTCAGCGAGAGCACGCCTTCGATGGCGTCGTCTCCACCGCAGAGCGAGGCCAGCTCGGGCGCGGTCGCGACGACCTTCTCCTGCTTCACCAGGAAGTCGCGCTTCATGTTCACGTAGCGGCGGGCGATGCGGGCGAAGAGCTCGCCGGCCTTCTCGTTGCCGTCGGGTAGGGGCTGCACGAGCACCACCAGCCGCTTCACCTTCGACTTGTCGGTGGTGGCCCAGTCGTCACGAACCATGGAGTGCTTCACGATGGAGCAGCCGCTGACGAGGAGCAGAAGGACGAGGGAGAGACGCATGCGCACGACCTACTCCGTGGACCGGCGAAGGTGAACCGCGACCCGCAGCGGCGGAACCCGAGTCGTGAATGGTGCGGCTCGGAGAAGCGCCACCGTGGGCCATCGCGAGCTCCGACGGAACGGACGTGCGAGGGTGACCCCGACGTCCTCGAGGGTGAGTCGGTGTTCGTGTCGCTCCGAGCCATGAGACCGTGCGCGCAGTCTGGCCGGCGGTCGCGCGCTTCGCCGACACACTCGCTCGTGGGGGAACGGTCGAGCCAGGCCACGCCGCGCGGTGGGTCGCTGCGATGAACGCGGCGCTGCCGACGCGACCGCGGAGTGAGCTGCGCCTACCTCACCGCTCGAGAACCACCCGCTCGGCGAAGCCGTTCGCCTTCTTCCGGTAGATGACGAAGCACACCTTCCCGAGGCGAATCGAGTCGGGCGTCTTGCCTGGGCCCCGCGCGTAGGCCTTGCGCTCCGCCTTCGCCTTGCTCCGGAGGGCCTCGAGCGGCTCGGTGAGGGTCCACCCGAGCAGGAGCGGCGCTCGGTACGCGTCGAAGCGCTTGCCGTCGACTCGGCCTGCGGCATGGAGGACGACGCGGGTCACCGACCGAGGGCCTTTGTGCGAGAGCGGTCGCTCGGTGAAGCCCTCACGGTCTTCCGGGAAGTCGAACTCGAGGGTGACGCCCTGTCTCGGCACCCGCACCTGGGCCCACCCGTTGAGCACCGTGACGGGGCTCCCGAAGCCCTTCCAGCGCTCCTTCTTCGGCGGAGGGATGCGCTCGATGCCCAACGCTGCGAGCACCTTCTTGACCGGCGGAGCCCGCTCCGACTTGCCGAGGCAGGCCGCGAGCACCTTCGTCTCGATGGACATCGCGACCGCCCTTCTTCGAGGACCGAGGCGCAGGAGAGCCAACCTGCGCGACGGAATCAACGAGGAAGGTCCGCCGCGAGGCTCAGAGCATGAAGCCCAGGTTCTTCGGGAAGCCAGCGACGCCGAAGTTGTCGATGCCGGGCAGCCGCGCGGAGAGGTCGGCCGGGCTCGCGCCGAACCACCGCCCCAGAGTGAAGGCGAGCTGCTGGGTCGAGATCTGCGGGAGCATCACCCCTCTGGCGAGCCACGCCGGGTCGGTGTCTTGCGGCTGCGGGAAGCGCCCCACCACGCGGCCACCCGAGACGCTCCCGCCCAGCACGAAGTGATGCCCACCCCAGCCGTGGTCGCTGCCGTCGTTGTTGGGCTGATAGGTGCGGCCGAAGTCCGAGCCGGTGAAGGTGGTGACCTCGTTGCGCAGCCCGGTGCGGCCGAGCTCGTCCCAGAAGTCGCCGAGTGCGGTGTCGACGTCGGCGAGCAAGGCCTCCTGGGTGCCAGCTGCCGGCGCGCCGCTCGTCGTGTAGTCGACGAGGCCGTCGTGGTGGTCGAAGCCGCCGAGCCCGACGTGGAAGATCTGCCGCTTGAGGCCCATCGCCTTTCCGGCGCGAATGAGCCGCAACACCATGCGCAGCTGCTGGCCGACCTCGGTCTGGAAGACGGTCGCCGGCGCGGTGTCGCCTGCGGTCGTGAGCGCGTCGGACAAGATGGCCTCGGCTTCGACCGAGCGTTGCCGGAGCCGGTTCAGGTCCCGCTCGAACATTCGCGGCGCGCCATCGGCGATGACCAGGTTCGCCATCGCTTGCCGTCCCTGGCCCACGGTGAGGCCGAAGAGCCCGGCTTGCGTGCCGAGGGTCGAGAAGGCGAGCGGCCCGTCACCGGTCACCTGGTACGAGAGCGTGCGCTGGCCAGCGAGGAAGAGCGCGTTCCCGAAGGTGGAGATGCCGGTGAAGATGGGCTGCGGGTTGTCCGGGACGAAGAGGTCGGCGATGCGGCCGCCCCAGCCGGTCGCGGCACCCTCGACGCCGAAGGACTGCCAGAACGCCTGCTGGTCGTTGTGCGAGCGCAGCTTGGGCGGCAGGTCGGCGGGCAGGGCGGGGTTCGACTTCTTCACCAGCGTGCCGTTCGCCGCCTTGACGGTCGGTTCGACGAGCGGCCCGACGTTCGCGAGCACCGCGCAGTTGCTCGAGTTGTAGAGCTCGGCGAGGCGCACGAGCGAAGGGTTGAGCGCGAGCTGGCCACCGGTGAGCGCGGTGGGCGTGAGGAGCGACCGGGCCATGCCGACCCCAGTGCCCGCGCGCGCATCACCGCGGAGCCTCAAGTACGCCGCGTGGGTCGCCGAGTCGTACGGAATGACGGTGTTGGCGCTGTCGTTGGCGCCGTAGAGGAAGACGCAGACGAGCACCTTGTGATCGGTGACCGCCTCCGCCGTGCCGGACCAGAGGGGAAGGGAGAGGGACCCGAGCGCGCCGGCCGAGCCGACCGCCGAAGTGCCCTTGAGGAACAGTCGTCGAGAGATCTTCATGGGAATGGCTCCAGTCACTGAACGAGGAAGTCGGGGGAAATGAGGGTGAGGTAGACGGCGATTCGAACGCGGTTGAGCCGCTGGACCGAGTCGTCGGCGGGCGGCGCCGGCAGTGGCTCGAGGTCGACGGCGGCCTTGATGGCGTCGAAGGTCGCGGTGCTCATCCGCTCGCCGGTGAGGAAGAAGCGGACGCGGCGCACCAGCGCGTCGGAGTCGTGCGCGAGGGCGAGCTCGGGTGTGAAGTCGGGCTTGATGGGGTAGGCGAGCGTTCCTCCGTCGGGGAGCTCGGTGGGGATCACCGGGACGCCACCGAGGAGCGCCGAGCGCATGAAGTTCGCGTAGCCGGCGACGGACACTTCGCTGGCGATCTGGAACTCGGGCGCCACCAGCCCCGCGTCGTTCAGCTCGGTCTGCCCTGGGGAGAAGCCGGGCCGATAGAAGTTGAACACCGTCGGCGAGAAGTACGGCATCTGCCCCAGCGCCGTCGGGCTCACGGTGTTGGCGATTCGATAGAGCGAGGTGGTGGAGCCGTCGTTCGCGAGCGGCGCGCCGCGGAACGCCCGGAGGTAGGCGGTGAGCGCGAGGACGGGCTCTCGCAGCTTCTGCGTTCCCTCGAGGCTCCGCGCTTCGGGGTCGAGGAGCACCGCGGCGATGACGGCCTGGAGGTCGCCCCGCACGCCGCCGCCGAAGGTGCCGCCCAGCGCGTCGGTGTAGCTGCCGGTGTTGAAGGCCCTGGTGACCCGCGAGACGTACCCCTTCGACGGGTTGCTGGTGACGAGCCGTTGAATGAGCTGCTTGCCGATGAAGGGGCCGGTGTTGTGGTGGTTGGCGAGCCGGTTGAGCGCGCGCTCCATCGCCTGCTCGGGCGTGGCGTTGCCTGGAATGGTGATGCCGAGGAACGACTTCGGCTCCGGGCTGTGGTGCGCGGGGTTCGGCTGCATCGGCAGCACGTCGCGGCGCTCGGGCGTGGCAGAGGTCGCTCCCCGAAAGCAGGCCTCGGTCGGCGTCGGGGTGCCGCAGTTCCAGCTCCAGCCGGTGAAGACGCGCGCGAGGTTGGTGATGTCGTCTTGGGTGTAGGTCTCGATCGGCTTGCCGGTCGCGTCGAGCTGGAGCGTGCCGTCGGCGTTCAGCTCGTAGAGCCCGATGGAGAACAGCTGCATCACCTCGCGCGCGTAGTTCTCGTCGGGCACGAAGTTGGCGCTCGCCTTGTCGTTGTGGAGGCTCGAGAGATACAGCCCCATCATCGGGTTGGTGCTCACTGCTCCGAGCACGTCGCGGTAGTTCCCGAAGGCGTGCTGGGTGAGCAGGTCGTGGTAGTTCGCGAAGCCCGCCGGGCGCCGGCCCAGGTTCGAGCCGCGGAAGGAGATGACGAAGATCTCCGAGAGGGCGAAGGCGACCCGCAGCCGCAGCTGGGCGCCGCTGGTGATGGCGCGAGTGAAGAAGACGGCTTGGAAGGTCTGGTTGGTGTTGGTCGTCGTGTTGGGGGTCCAGGTTGGAGGGTCGAGCGCCTCCACCGTGGCGAGCATCGGCGCCGGGCTCTTGGTGAACTGATCACGCAGCCACGCTTCGTTTCCGCCGAGGGCGATGAGCGACTGCGCATCGCCGAGCCGCGCGCCGAAGGTGGCCTGGGAGAGGAAGCGCATCGCGTCGAGACGCGGGCCGGTCATCTCGAGCTCG